>CALLSD010000026.1 GCA_938014245.1 uncultured Actinomyces sp. | reverse complement strand
CGATGGTACTGCACCTGGGAGGGTGTGGGAGAGTAGGACACCGCCACAACACACTCAACGGTTTGGCCCCGGAACCCACACGGTCCCGGGGCCAAACCTTTATATACTGATGCTCGCAAGGCGAGCGAGCGGCCGACTACCGCGACGATGCCTAGGTTGGGTGATACGACACTTAGATACGATTTACGCAACGCGGTCGACGAGGCCAATCCCACAGTTTTTGGCAATCCACAGGTTGTCAAGCGCGCTGGCTTGTTTGCTACTCGCCCATTATGCTGGATGCGTTCATAGTTTTAATTCAAGATAGGTGCGGTCGAAGGGCCCGAAGAAAGTAGGAATTGTGGCAGATAGGTTTGACTCCTCGCAGCGTCGCGGACGTGGATCAAGGGGAGACGGCGGTTCATACTCTCGCGGCGATTCTTCTCGTGGACCGCGCCGTTTCAATTCTTCTGATCGACGTTCCTCGCGTGATGGTGGGCAAGGTTTCGACCGTCAGGGACGCTTTTCCGATCGCGACCGTGGCAATTTTGATGGTCGTCGTTTTGATCGTGATGATCGTCGTGGGGGTGAGCGTTCCGATCGTTCGCGTTTTGATCGTGGTGATCAGCGCGATGGTCGTCGTTTTGACCGTTCTGAGCGTGATTTCCGTTCTTCTGATTCTCGTGAGCGTCGCTTTGACGGCGAGCGTTCGGGGCGTTTTGACAGGGATTCTCGCGACCGTCGCTTCTCAGGACGCGACGACCGCCGAGGGAGCCGTCGTTTTGATCGCGATGACCGTCGTGGGGGTGAGCGTTCCGATCGTTCGCGTTTTGATCGTGGCGATCAGCGCGATGGTCGCCGTTTTGACCGTTCTGAGCGTGATTTCCGTTCTTCTGATTCTCGTGAGCGTCGCTTTGACGGCGAGCGTTCGGGGCGTTTTGATAGGGATTCTCGCGACCGTCGCTTCTCAGGACGCGACGACCGCCGAGGCACAGGACGCGATTTCCGAGATACGAAGCGCAGCAGCGCACCTCGTTCGCGCGACGAATACACCGCACCCAACGGAGATGAACCAACTATCCCCGCCGGCGTATCAGCTGAAGAACTCGATAAAGATGCGTTGCGTTCCCTGGCAACGCTTTCGGGGATCAACAGCGACATTGTCGCTCGACACCTTGTTATGGCCGGTCAGTTGATCGACCTCGATCCTGAGCTCGCATACAAGCACGCGAAAGCTGCAGCTTCTCGCGCAGGCCGTGTCGACGTTGTCCGTGAGGCCTCGGCGCTGACGGCTTACGCTGCAGGACACTACGAAGAAGCACTGCGTGAGGTGCGTGCGATGCGTCGCTTGCGCGGAGACCTCTCTTTGCGCGCCATTGAAGCCGACTGCGAACGCGGACTTGGGCGTCCTGAGCGAGCGATTGAAATCATTGACCAGACGGATACCTCTCAGCTCGACCTTGCAGAGCAGGTTGAGTTGGTTCTCGTCTCCTCAGGTGCGCGCGCAGATTTGGGGCAAAATGAAGTCGGCCTCGTTATTGTCGATGACGCGATCGCTGCTCTTGGTGAGGATGCTGATCCTGAGTTCCTTCGCCGCCTGATGTCGGTTCAGGCAGATCGTTTGCGCGAACTTGGCCGAGATGAGGAAGCTGATCAGGTTGAGGCAAACATTCCTGAAGAGGAAGAAGATCCCGACATTGTTGACGTTGGTCTTTTTGCCGATGCGGATGTCGATGATCGACGTTCACCGCTGAAAGGCTCGAAGGGAGCGCTCTACACGAACTTTGACGCGGCTCTTCTGGATCTTGACGGTACTGCCTACTCTGGCAAGCTTCCTATCGAACACGCAGCTACGGCCGCTGAAGAAGCGCGCGAAGCCGGCCTGAAGATCGGTTTCGTAACGAACAATGCTTCGCGTACTCCGCTCACTGTTGCCGAACAGCTCAAGGAACTGGGCTTCAAAGCCGAGCCGAAGGACATCATGACCTCGGCGATGGACGTTATTGCTGTGATGAGCGAGCACCTCGACGAGGGAGCATCGGTATACGTGGTTGGCGGAGAAGGCTTGCGTCAAGCACTCCGCGAAGCCGGCTATGTTCTCGTTGACAGTGCTGACGAGGAACCCGCGGCGGTTGTCCAAGGCTTTGATGCCTCGGTGACCTGGGCTCAACTTACCGAGGCCGCCTTTGCCTTGCAGCGCGGCGCGCAGTATTTTGCGACGAACCTCGATGCAACACTCCCGCAGGAACGCGGATTCGCACTTGGAAATGGCGCGCTTGTGCGTGCGGTGAGCTACGCGACCCGGAAGCGTCCGGTTGCTGCAGGCAAGCCTGAACCCGGTATCTATCAGCGCGCTGCCGAGCTCCTTGATAGTGAGAATCCAATTGCAGTCGGAGACCGCCTCGAAACTGATATTCTCGGCGCTGTTGCGGCCGGAATCCCGGCACTGCATGTTCTTACCGGTGTCCACGACGCTCGCGCGGTAATTTGTGCGCCCAGGGGCCAGCGCCCCAGTTATCTCGCAATGGATATGCGCGGATTGCTTGAAGAACACCCGTCGCCGAAGCACCACGCGGATGGAACCTGGACCTGCGGCGTCTCGCAGGTCGCGCGCCTGCGACGCGACGGCCATCTGACCCTGGATGACGTTGAATTGCGTGAAGGCGCAGTCATCACGATCGATTCCTATCGTGCGCTTGCCGCTGCAGCGTGGGATTCTTCTTCCGATCTTGACGTGGTTTGCCCGACTGTGACGGTCGTTGCCAACGATGACCCCTCTGGTGTCTTCGAGGCGCTCGAAGAAGAAACTGTTGAGGCGCCTGTTTCTATTGCTGAACAGACTGCGGAAGGTGAAGAGGCACTTGAGTTTCTTCCCGGCGAAGAAGACCTCCAAGAACTTCTCGCAGAAACCGCTGATCTTGACGAGCAGGACGACTGATTATGCCGTCTGAAGTGAGCGAGACGGGGAGCTCGTCGTTGCCCGATAACTTCGATGAACTCCCAGTCGCGCAGCAGATCGAGCTGCTTGAACAGCTCGATCTGCGCCTTCGGCGCAAGCTTGAGGAGCGCATTGCCCCATGAAATTGCGTCGTATCGATTCAGAACTTGTTCGGCGGAACATGGTGCGCTCGCGTTCTCACGCACAAGAGTTGATTGCGCAGCGACGCGTCCTTCTTGACGGACAGGTTGTTGAAAAACCCGCACGCCAAATGGATCCGGCGCAGGCTTTGGTCATCACTCAGGGAGATGATCCGGACTACGTCTCTCGAGGCGCCTTTAAGCTTGCAGGTGCCCTCGATGCCCTGGCAGATCGTGCACCTACTGTTGAAGGACGGCGATGCATGGACGCGGGGGCCTCGACTGGGGGCTTTACTGATGTCCTGCTTCGTCGAGGTGCGGCGAGTGTCGTTGCAGTTGATGTTGGATACGGCCAATTAGCGTGGCGTCTTCAAAGCGATCCCCGTGTGGAAGTCATGGACCGAACGAATGTACGGCTCATGAAAACGGGAGATATCGACCCGGCACCGCAGTTGGTCGTGGGGGATCTTTCATTTATTTCTTTGACCCTCGTGCTTCCTGCCCTGGTTGCTGTAGCGGATCCGCAAGCAGATTTCCTCCTCATGGTTAAACCGCAATTCGAAATTGGTAAGGACCGTCTCGGAAGCGGTGGAGTGGTGAGGAATCTCGATCACCATCGAGAGACCATTGCCAAAGTAATCGAGTGCGCGCGAAATCTGGGCCTTGGGATCGCCGCCGTTGAGGCCTCGCCGCTTCCCGGACCTTCTGGAAACGTCGAGTATTTTGTTTATATGCGCGCTGACCATCCCAATGCTCTTGAAGAAGACCAAATTCCAGGAGCTATCGACAGAGCAGTCCTCGAGGGGCCTGCTGGACGCACGCGCGCGGCGAACTCTGCCCACGACACGGAGGAGGGATCGGCCTCGTGAAGAAAATTCTCTTAGTTCGCCACGTTCAACGCCCGGCTGCTATTGCAGCAACTGAAGTCGCAATGCGCGAGTTGGAACAGCTCGGTATCGCAGTTGTGAGCGAAGACCCGGTCAAATCAGAAGTAGCAGACGGCGATTCTCCCGAACTTGTTTTGGCGATGGGCGGCGATGGAACGATTCTTGCCGCGGCAGAAAGTGCTCGTCGCTACGACATTCCTCTTTTGGGAATTAACGCCGGCCATATGGGCTTCCTTGCCGAGGCCTCTCCCGAGTCGATACCGAAGCTCATGCATCGTCTTGCTACGGGTGATTTTGACGTTGAAAAGCGCTCAACACTTGATGTCTCCATCAAGCTTCCCGGCGATAACACCATCGAAGACTGGGCACTCAACGACGCAGTCGTGAAGCACACCGATCCAGCGCACCCGGTTCATCTGATTCTCGTTGTCGACGGACAGGATGTTTCTACTTACGGTGCTGACGGCATGATTTTGTCAACGCCGACCGGGTCAACGGCCTACTCCTTCTCTGCAGGCGGGCCGGTTGTCTGGCCAGATACTGAGGCTGTTGTCATTTCTCCGATCGCAGCGCACGGTCTCTTTACTCGTCCTCTTGTTGTCGGGCCCAGTTCAACAATCGAAGTATTCATCAATGAAGAGAATTGGAGCGCGCCGGAAGTGTGGTGTGATGGGCACCGGCGTACCGTGGCTCCTTCGGGAACATCTGTCATTGCCAAGGTTTCGGCGAACCCGGTTCGCTTGGTCCGGATGTCACACACTCCTTTTTCTGAGCGCCTCGTGACTAGGTTTAACCTACCCGTGCGGGGGTGGAGAACTCCGGAGGGGAACGCTTCATGATCGAGTCATTGGACATCGACAACCTCGGCGTCATTGAAAGCGCACATGTTGACTTTGGCCCGCGCTTTACGGTGCTCACTGGGGAAACCGGTGCTGGTAAAACGATGGTGCTGACCTCCCTCAATCTTTTGCTGGGTGGGCGCGCCGACCCGCAGATGGTCCGCCGAGAAGGGGAGGACGAGAGCGCTGCACGGGCGAGCGTCGATGGCGTTTTTTCAGTTCCTCCATCGATCGCTCAAGAAATTGACGAGATGGGCGGGGCTGTTGATGACGGTCTTTTGTATGTCTCTCGTACCGTTCCATTGAACGGGCGTTCTCGGGCTGCCTTGGGCGGGCGCGCAATGCCGGCCTCAGCGCTGTCACGAATTGTTGGCTCCTTGGTGACGATTCACGGCCAATCTGATCAGTTGCGTCTGCGCTCGCAATCAGCTCAGCGAGACGCTTTGGACTCCTATGGAGATGCTCAGCATAAAGAATTGCTGGCCTCCTACGGGCATGCGTGGAAGAAAGCGGTGGAGATAGCCAATCGTCTTCGTGAGGTGCGCCGCTCTAGTAGCGAGCGGGAAGAAGAGATTGCCCGCCTGAGCCAGGCTCTGGAACTTTTCGATGCCCTCCGCCCACACGAAGGCGAAGAGGAAGAAATGCTTTCGCAGATCCAACGCCTGACGAATACGGAGGACCTGCGTCGCCATGTTGGAGCTTCGCTTGCCTTCTTAGAAGGAGACGAGGACACGGATGGGGTTATTGATCTCATTGGACGGGCGCTGGATTGCCTACGTACGGCGGCGCGTTTCGATCATTCGTTGACCGCTATCGGCCAGCGCTTTAAGCAATCCGCCCTTGAATTATCGGCAGTACGTGACGACCTAGCGCACTATCTCTCTACCGTCGAGGCCGATCCTGAAACGCTAGCGGCACTACACGCCCGTCGTGCATCTTTGCGCCAGTTGATGGAAGGGCGAGCAGCAGATATTAGCGGACTTCTTGAATGGGAGAAGGAAGCTCGTGCCCGCTTGCAGGCGCTAACCGGTGAAGATGATGACCCCGAATCCCTTGAGCGGGCTTTAGCGCAGGCTCAAACAGCTGTTCTTGAATGCGGCAACAGACTCGCTGCGTCACGCCGACAGCTTGGCACGGAATTGAGTGCAAAAGTCACGAGTGAGCTTCACGCACTTTCGATGCCGGATGCGAATTTTACTGTGTCATGGGAGGAGCATTCGCCCTCATCCACCGGTTTGGAAGATCCGGTCATGCTTTTGCAACCCCACCCACAAGCCCCGCCACGCCCGCTTGGCGTGGGGGCATCCGGCGGTGAACTCTCGCGAGTCATGCTGGCTTTAGAAGTGCTTTTGGGTGAATCTGACTCCGATGTGACCTTTATTTTTGACGAGGTCGATTCTGGAATCGGCGGGAAAACCGCTGTAGAAGTGGGAGCCCGTCTTGCGCGTCTTGCTGAGCATCATCAAGTCGTTGTCGTCACCCACCTCGCGCAGGTCGCTGCTTATGCGGATCACCATCTTTTAATTGAGAAGAATGATGGACGTACCAGTATCCGCGTGCTCGAAGGAGAAGAACGAGCTGGGGAGCTTGCGCGGATGATGAGTGGGGATGCGCACTCTGAGGCGGCGCGCCGGCATGCTTATGAACTCTTGGGGCTGGACATGCCACAATCGGAAGCGTGAGCCAAGAAAAATCAGGACTTTCAGGTAGCAGGAGTACCTCGGTTGAGGGCCGCGTATGGATTGCGCGCGATCTCCATCAGAAGATTCCGACAATTGATGAAGGCGATTTCCTGCTCATCGAGGATAACGATCTTACACAGGCAGATGCCGAGCTCCTCATTGAAAGTGGCGTGCAGCTCGTCATCAATGCGGCGCTATCGGTCACTGGACGCGTGCGTAGCCGAGGCCCTCAGACACTGATCGATGCGGGTATCGTTCTCCTCGATGATTGTGGATCTGATGTCTGGGCGCTTAAAGATGGTGATTCGATTACAGTCAAGGGAACGGACATCCTACGAGAAGGCAAGCGAGTCGCTCAGGGGCACCGCTATGACTCGCTGAAGGATCTTCCCTCAGACATTCCTGATGTGGATCAGGCTCTCTCCGACCAACTTCAAGCTTTCGAGGCCTCGACCTCGACATTCTTGGAATATGAAGGTGCGGGCGTCCTACGAGGGGAGGGCTACCCGGAGCTTGCGACGCAGGTTAGTGGCCGTCAGGTCCTGCTCGTCTGCGATTCCCCGCGTGCGAGCCAGCAGTTGCGTGATCTTGGCCAGTGGATTCGCGATACGCAACCGCTTGTGGTGGCAGTTGAAGGCGGCGCATTGCGCGCAAAGCGTGCGCATCTTAAACCCGCCATTATCGTTGGAGACATGACCGAGGTGCCTGACAAGATCATTCGTTCAGGTGCAGAGATTGTCGTTCCTCGTGCACATGAAGGAGATCAGGGGCGCGACCGTTTGAATCGTATGGGGATCGACTACCATCAGATCGATCTCAGTGCCTCGGCTCAAGATGTCGCAATTAGTCTTCTGAGCTTTATGGATCCCGCAGCGATTGTCGTCGCTGGCGATGCGCGCGAACTCGAGGACTACCTTGAACTGCCTCGTTCCGTCGTTACTCCCGCTTTTTTGATTCGCTTGCGAGCTGGTGATTTGTTGATTCCAGCCCATGCAGTGAGTGCAACATACCGGAGTCGTATTCGAGGCGGATGGCTCTTCCTCCTTGCATGCGTGCTTTTCGCGTCGATGGGAGTGGCACTTTGGGCTACTCCGTGGGGGCATGACCTCTATATGAGTGTCTGGAATTGGATCTCGCAATTGTGGTCCCCGTCAAATTCTGCTAGTTCCGATCTAGTCCACTGGACTGAAACTGTCACGTTCTAAGGAAGAAAACATGGTCAACTTTCGCTATCACATCGTGTCTTTGATCGCGGTTTTTGTTGCACTGTGCTTGGGGGTTGTCCTGGGTGCAGGGCCGCTGCAATCGCGTATTTCTTCCGGTTTGACGCCCACTACCTCGACGGCCTCGTCAAATGAGGCACTGGCGCAGGCTCAGAACAATAGCAAAATTGAAGCTCGCGCTGTTGCAGAGCTCGCCCAGGGGCGCCTTGCAGGATCGCTCAACGGCGTTTCAGTTGCGATCGTGACTGTTCCTGGAAGTGATAGCTCAGATGTTGCTTCCATGCGAGATACGCTTGGAACTGCAGGCGCTCAGGTCGTTGGTGAGGTTGAGCTTACCAACACGTGGCTCAGCGCCGACTCTGCAACTTTCCGCAACACCCTTGCAACTCCTTTGGCTTCGCACCTGACCGGTCTTGCCGGTGATGCCGGTGCAGAGGCAGTCATCGGACAGGCGATCGTCACCTCTCTGACTCAGAGCGGATCTGAACCTGATCTTGTCAAGCAGATTCTTACCGGGGGAGATACTCCCGTTATGCGCATGACCAAGGATCCGCAGGGCGGTGCCCAGGCTATCGTTGTCGTCGCACCTCGTGGCAACACTAGTGCAAATACGCAGACGGCAGATCCTTCCTCGCTCGCATCACAGGCATCATGGGAAGGCCTGGCAAAGACTATTGGGAATGCGCCTGCCGGTGGCCTCATCTTGGGTGATGCTTCGACTGATCGTTCTACTCTCACAGCTCTGCGTCGCGGGAATGTTCCGGCAACAACCGTTGATCAAGTCGGAACTACGCAGGGAACAATTTCGGCGGTTTTGGCGCTGAAAGATGCCCACTCAAGCGCACGTTCCTTCGGTGTCGGTAGCGGCGCAAGTGCAATTTTCCCTCCGGCCCAGTGAGGAATGACCATGACTGAGATTCGTGACCAACACGTTCCCGTTCAGACTCTTTCGTCGCGCGAGGTTTTTTCTGGAAAGGTTTTCGGTATTCAGCGCGACGAATTAGTCCTGAATGAAGCACAGGAACCGATCCTTCGCGAGTACATGTCTCATCCGGGGGCGGTCGTTATCGTCGCTCTTCGCGGTGACGGGGGAGAAGAAGAGATTCTCCTCGAACGTCAGTACCGTCACCCGGTCGGCGCCAAGCTATGGGAAGTACCGGCTGGACTCCTCGACATTCCGGGAGAAGACCCGCTGGTTGGAGCTCAGCGAGAACTCGCCGAAGAGGCAGACCTTGTTGCGGAGCAATGGGATGTTCTCCTGGATATCTTTAATTCCCCGGGCTGCTCGTCGGAATCGATCCGTATTTTCCTCGCACGCGAGCTCTCACAGACACAGACTCCCTTCGATCGAGAAGATGAAGAGGCTGATTTCGAATATCAGTGGGTCAAGCTCGATGATGCCGTCACTGCGGCATTGCAGGGGCGTTTGCACAACGCCTCGACGGTCTGCGCTGTTCTTGCAACCGAAGCAGCACGCAGGCGCGGATGGGAACTCAGAGGGGTATCATCCCCTTGGCTTCGATAGATTCAGGACCTTCGGCCCAAATTCTGTGACATGAGTCGCCTGTTCTACCGGGTATTTCGCAACGAAAATGTTGCTTAAAGAGCGTATGATTTTCCTGAGATTCAAGAGTTGTGAATGTAGATTCGCTTGGAGGGCAGCGTGGAAATCAGTGATGCGCGCACCCGGCAGCAGGTGCGTGATCTTGTTGTCGAAAAGGGGCCCGTCACAGCATCAACGATTGCACGGATCCTTGGGTTGACAACCGCTGCGGTGCGCAGGCACCTGACGATTCTGCTTTCCGACAGTGAAATTGCAGAGCATGAGTTTGCTCAGGTTGGTCGCCGCGGCAGGGGACGTCCGGCCCGTCATTACGTCGCAACCGCGCGTGCTCACGAAAAGCTTTCCGATAGCTACTCTGACCTGGCCGTCAAGGCATTGGGTTATCTCGGGCAAGTTGGTGGGGGAGAAGCCATTGACTCTTTTGCCGCTGCTCGTTCGCGCGAAATTGAAAGGCGCTACGCCTCGACTGTTCGCGAAGCTGGACATGACCCTCGCTTGCGCGCTCAAGCGCTTGCTGACGCCCTGACTGCTGATGGCTACGCTGCAACAGTGCGAGAGATCGGCGGAGGCGGATTTGCTGTGCAACTGTGTCAAGGCCACTGCCCGATCCGGCAAGTTGCCGGTGACTTTCCGCAGCTCTGTGAGGCTGAAACTGCCGCTTTCTCGCGACTACTCAATGTTCATGTCCAACGACTTGCAACCCTTGCAGGCGGAGAACATGTGTGTACAACCCACATTCCTGTGGCAACGCCCGTGATCTCACCCGCAGCGCGAGCCGCTCTTCGCAAGTAGCTCGCACTCCAGAAATAACCGAATTGACGAGGAAAAATATGACCCAGTCACCACCGGTCACCGACGCAACTACTCTGAGTGACGATGAGATCATCAGTTCCATCGGCGCCTATGAGTATGGGTGGCACGATAACGATGACTATTCGAAAGACGTCCCTCTTGGGATCAACGAGTCGGTCGTTCGTTACATCTCCGATGTAAAGGATGAACCTCAGTGGATGCGTGAACGCCGCCTCAAGGCGTTGGAACTCTTCGAACGCAAGCCGATGCCCACCTGGGGTCCGGATTTGTCGCACGTTGATTTCGATGCATTCAAGTACTACGTGCGTCCGACTGATCGTCAGGTTAATGACTGGGAAGACCTTCCTGAAGAAATTCGCGATACCTACGATCGTCTGGGCATTCCAGAAGCCGAAAAGAACCGCCTTGTTTCGGGTGTCGCGGCTCAGTATGAGTCCGAGGTCGTCTACCAGCAGATTCAAGAAGATCTTGAACGTCAAGGTGTGATTTTCACGGACACAGACACTGGTCTGCGTGAACATCCCGAAATCTTCGAAGAATATTTCGGTAAGTGTGTTCCTTCCGGTGACAACAAGTTCTCTGCACTCAACACAGCTGCGTGGTCGGGTGGATCTTTCGTCTACGTTCCGCCGGGTGTGCATGTGAACATTCCTCTGCAGGCCTACTTCCGCATTAACACTCAGGCAATGGGACAGTTCGAACGAACGCTCATCATCGCGGACGAGGGTTCTTACGTCCACTATGTTGAGGGTTGTACCGCTCCGATTTATGACGAGAATTCCTTGCACTCCGGTGTCATCGAGATTTTCGTTAAGAGGGGCGCTCGCGTTCGCTACACGACGGTTCAGAACTGGTCGACTAACGTCCTTAACTTGGTGACTCAGCGTGCCATGGTTGAAGAGGGCGGAACCATGGAATGGGTTGACGGCAATATGGGTGCCGCCATCACTATGAAGTACCCGGCATGCTTCCTCATGGGTGAACATGCCCGCGGCGAGACCCTGTCGATCGGCTTCGCCGGTCCCGGGCAGCAGCAAGATACAGGCGCAAAGATGGTGCACATGGCGCCGCATACGTCTTCTTCGATCGTCTCAAAGTCGGTCTCTCGCGGCGGTGGGCGTACCTCCTACCGTGGCCTCGTGCAAATCAATGCGCGAGCACGTCATTCCAAGTCGAATGTTCTGTGTGATGCGCTTTTGGTCGACAAGGTTTCGCGTACCGATACCTACCCCTATGTCGACGTGCGCACGGACGACGTTGAAATGGGACATGAGGCAACGGTCTCTAAGGTGTCTGCGGACCAGCTTTTCTATCTGATGAGCCGCGGCTTGGATGAGAACGAGGCCATGGCGACCATCGTGCGCGGCTTTGTTGAGCCGATTGCCAAGGAACTTCCTATGGAATACGCCCTCGAATTGAACCGACTTATTGAATTGCAGATGGAAGGATCTGTTGGCTGATGACGACCCAAGAGACCATGGCCCGTCCGCATTCTCATGGAGCGGGAGCCCCGGTGGCACATTCCTCGCGTGGAGATCGCCCGACCTCGTTTTCGCTGAGCGATATCGCCGTCCCTCACGGACGTGAAGAAGACTGGCGTTTTACTCCAATGCGTCGCATTGAGAAACTCTTCGAAACTCAGAACTTTGAGTCTGAATCTTTGGGTGTGCGTATCGATGCTCCCGAAGAAGTCCTTGTTGAAGAAGTTACTCGTGATGATCAACGTCTTGGTAGCGTGCTTGCGCCCGGAGACCGTACTTCGGTTGTGGCATGGAACGCCTTCACAAGCGCACAGATTGTTACGGTTCCGAAGAAGACCGAGCTATCGGCTCCGATCATGATTGACATTGATGGAGACGAGGCGACTCGAGTCCAGCATCTAGCCCTTCGCGTCGAGTCGCAATCGGTCGCCACCATTGTCATGAATCATCGAGGCGGCGGGCATGGCGCGCTCAATCAGACCGTTGAGATCGAGGCAGGTGACGCCTCGGACCTTACGATCGTTTCCATTCAAGAATGGGATGATGAATTCCTGCACGCCTCCAACCACCGTATTGCGATCGGACGCGACGCGAAGGTCCGTCACATCATCGTGACCTTGGGTGGCGACTTAGTGCGTATCTGCTCCGACACCGATTACCGAGGCCCCGGCGGCGAGCTCACCATGCTCGGCCTGTACTTCGTTGATTCGGGTCAGCACTTGGAACACCGAGTATTCGTTGATCATTCGCAGCCTAATTGCTACTCTCGCGTGACCTACAAGGGTGCGTTGCAAGGGAAAGACGCTCACTCGGTGTGGATCGGGGACTGCCTCATTCGTGAAGCTGCCGATGGAACCGATACCTACGAGCTCAACCGCAATCTTGTGCTCAGTGAAGGTGCGAAGGCAGACTCTGTCCCGAACCTGGAGATCGAGAACGGTGAAATCATCGGAGCAGGCCACGCCTCGGCAACGGGACGCTTCGATGATGAACAACTCTTCTATCTCATGAGCCGCGGAATTGCCGAGGCCGATGCGCGTCGTCTGGTCGTGCGAGGCTTCTTTGCCGAACTCATTGAGCAAATCGGCGTGCCCCAGGTGCAGGAACACCTGATGAACGCCATCGAAAAGGAACTGGAACGCGCCGCTCTTGGCGCCTGAGGCTACACGACAGTAGTACGAGAACTACAGTGCGGCGTCTAGCGCCGAAGAGGAGAATAACAATGTCGACTTTGACGATTAAAGACCTTCACGCATCGGTTGAGACCGCTGAAGGCCCGAAGGAAATTTTGAAGGGCGTTAATCTGACCATTAACTCCGGTGAGATTCACGCAATCATGGGCCCCAATGGCTCTGGTAAGTCCACCTTGGCTTATGCTCTCGCGGGGCACCCCGCCTACGAGATCACCAGCGGTGAAGCCTACCTCGATGACGCCTCGATTCTTGACATGAGCGTCGATGAGCGCGCCAAGGCGGGCCTCTTCTTGGCAATGCAGTACCCGGTCGAGGTTGCGGGCGTCTCCGTCTCGAACTTCCTGCGTACCGCCAAGACCGCCATCGACGGCCAAGCGCCTCAGCTGCGTCACTGGGTCAAGGACGTCAACCAGGCAATGGAAAACCTGCGCATGGATCCCAGCTTCGCCGAACGTGATGTCAACGTCGGTTTCTCCGGTGGTGAAAAGAAGCGCCTCGAGATCCTGCAGATGGAGCTCCTCAAGCCTTCCTTCGCGATTTTGGATGAGACTGACTCCGGTCTTGACGTTGATGCCTTGCGTATCGTCTCTGAAGGCGTGAACCGCGTCCATGGAAACACCGGTTGCGGCGTCATGCTCATCACCCACTACACTCGCATTTTGCGCTACATCAAGCCCAGCCATGTTCACGTCTTCGTGAACGGTCAGGTTGCTGCGCAGGGTGGTCCTGAACTGGCCGATGAGCTTGAAGAGAACGGCTACGATTCCTACTTGGAGAAGTGACCCTGATCCGTGTCTGAAGATTTTTCGCTTCGTGAGCTGAGCCGCCTGCGTGCCGACTTTCCCATCTTGGGACGTGTCGGCCGCGGCGGCCAGGCGATCGCTTATCTCGATTTCAGTGCGACTTCACAAAAGCCGACACCAGTGATTGAAGCGATCACTGAGTTTTATCGCTCGACTAATGGGGCAGTGCATCGGGGGACTCACCTCCTTGGCGATGAATCAACTGCCGCTTTTGAAGAAGGTCGCTCGGTCCTTGCCAGCTTTATCGGTGCGAGAGCCGACGAAATCGTGTGGACGAAGAATGCAACCGAGGCGATTAATCTTGTGGCCTTGGCGATTCGCAATGCGACTGGGCTGGCGGAGAGCGCAGGCAACCCTCTTGCGCTCGCTCCGGGGGATCGCATTGTCGTAACCAGGGCTGAACACCATGCGAACCTTGTTCCCTGGCAGCAGTTGTGTCAGGCAACCGGTGCCGAACTGCGCTGGCTTGATTTGCATGAGGACGGACGAATCGATACCGATACACTCGATGTCATCAACGAGCGTACGCGACTGGTCGCCTTTACCCATGTCTCAAATGTGACCGGTGCTGTCTCGCCCGTGAACCAAATTGTTTCTCGGGCACGCGAGTGCGGTGCTTTGGTTCTCTTGGATACCTGTCAGTCCAGTGCACACATGCCAATCAACGTTCGCGACTTGGGCGTCGATTTCGCCGTCTTTTCTTCGCATAAGATGCTCGGCCCAACGGGAGTCGGCGCGCTTTGGGGCAAGAGAGAGCTCCTCGACGCGATGCCTCCGGTTCTCACCGGTGGTTCAATGATCGAAAACGTCACTATGGAGAGCTCGAGTTTCATGCCGGCTCCTGAACGATTTGAAGCTGGTAGCCAGCCCATCGCTCAAATTGTTGGCTGGAGTGCGGCGCTGCGATACCTATCCGCTATTGGCATGGACCGCGTTGCCGAACACGAGCGCGTTTTAACCGCCTACATGCTTGACGGAATTAGCGGAATCGACGGAGTACGTGTTCTTGGGCCCGGCTCAGAATTTGAACGTATCGGTGTTGTTGCTTTCGCCGTTGATGGAGTTCATCCTCATGATGTGGGTCAAGTTCTTGATTCTCATGATGTTGCGGTGCGAGTCGGCCATCACTGCGCGATTCCGCTTCATAGCTTCTTTGGTGTTCGTTCTTCGTCGCGCGCCTCAATCGGGCCGACTACGACACGTGAAGAGGTCGACCGTTTTATTGAAGCACTTGGCCAGGTTCGTTCCTATTTTGGAGGTTGCTGATGTCAAGCTTGGAACAGATGTACCAGCAGGTGATTCTCGATCATGCTCGTGAGCGTCACGGCTGCGGTAATCCCACTGAGTTATCCGCCTCTTCTCATCAGGTCAATCCAACCTGCGGAGACGAAACGACCTTGGGCGTGACACTGAGTGACTCCGGTGTCATCGAGTCCTTAGCGTGGGATGGGGACGGCTGTTCGATCTCTCAGGCATCCCTCTCGATGCTTTCTGACATGGTTGCAGGTGCGGATCTTGCTCGAGTACGTGAGCTCTATTCCGCGATGGAAACAATGATGCATTCACGAGGGCAAGGCGTGGATGAAGACACTTTGGACCTATTAGAAGACGCCGCTGCCTTGGAGGGAACTTCTCAGTTCCCCAATCGTGTCAAGTGTGCGCTTCTTGGCTGGTATGCGCTGCGCGATGCTCTCGCTCAGCTTGGAACCGATATTGCAGGAGAAAACGAGTAATGGATACTTCTTCCAACCCGATGGCACAAAACGATGCCGTTGAGCAACGCTTTGCTCCTGCGGCCTCGGCTCTGCCAGAGTCAGCTGCCTCTCACAGTGATGCGCCCGCTCCTGGGAACATTTTCAATATTGAGGGCACTGATATCAGAGAAGATGGGACTGTCGCTGGAGTCGATGTCCTAGAGGCGCTCAAGGATGTCATTGACCCCGAACTTGGGATCAATATTGTTGACCTTGGCTTGGTCTATGGGATCAACATCTCGTCCAATGATGCCGTTGTCATTGATATGACGCTGACCTCCGCTGCTTGCCCCTTGACCGATGTGATCGAACGTCAAGCTCAGATGGTGTTAGCTCCGCTTTCCAACGATGTTCTGATCAATTGGGTGTGGATGCCGGCCTGGGGGCCGGACCGAATCACCAGCGACGGACGCGAACAGCTTCGCGCGATCGGCTTTAACGTCTGAGCGCGTAGTCCCCTGTGTGTGAACCCCTTCCGCTATGCTGGAGGGGTTCACCTCTATCGAGCGAAAGAGAAACGATGACTGTGGCCGACGCTCCTGTGCAGCCTGTTCTTTTGGGCGGAGATTTTGGAGTCTACGCTTTGGCGCGTTCTTTCCACGAGGCCTACGGGGCTACTTCGATCGTCCTTTCCCATGCTCCGACGGTTTCAATCGCGCGCTCGTCGTTTTGCCATGTCGAGCCGATCATTGCGCATGCTTCAGATGAGGTTTTGCTTGAGACTTTGATGCGCATTGCATCAACCTATTCTGATCGTGCCTTGGTTCTGGTCGCCAATCATGACCTCCATTCCGAGTTCGTCGCGAGGAATTGGGATGCGCTCAGCGCTCATTACGCATTGCCCTTCCCCTCCATGGAAGTTATTGACTATGTGACCGACAAGGGGGCATTCGCTCGCTTATGCAACGATTTGGGCGTTCCTACACCGGCAACCGTCGTTGTTTCTTTCCGTGATTTCTCCACTGCCGAGGCCTGGGTTGCGCCTAAGATTCCCTTTGCCTTTCCCGTGGTCGCTAAAGCTGCTCGAGGTAATGACTACGACGGGCTGGAATTCGAAGGAAAGCGCAAGATCTGGTTTGTCGAGAGTGCCCAAGAACTCGATGAACTGTGGGCACGTTTGGGAGAGGTCGGTTTTAAGGGAGACTTCGTTGTTCAGGAGCTGATTCCTGGTGACAACACGCAGATGCGCTCGGTGACCGCGTATGTGGACTCGAAGGGACGCATGACGCTGATCGGGTCAGCGCGCGTGCTTCTTGAAGACCATGCTCCGACCATGATCGGTAATCCGGTTGCCATGATTACTGAATCTTTCCCACAGTTGTGGGCGGATGCTCAGCGTATTCTCGAAGCTGCCAACTACCGTGGGTTTGCGAATTTTGACGTGAAAATCGATCCACGCGATGGACGGGCGCTCTTCTTCGAAGTCAATCCGCGAATTGGTCGTAACAGCTGGTACATGACCGCCGCTGGGCACAACCCAATGATTCCGATGGTTGACGACTTAGTTAAAGGTCTTTCACGGGAGCGCGATGAGGTCCACGAGGAGATCTTGTACTCGATGGTTCCCGATCGTCTGCTCATGCGCTACCTACGCGATCCCGAGCTCGCGAAACGGGTGCGTGGTTTGATTCGTAGTGGAAAGCGATTTGACCCGCTGTTCTACTCGCGTGATAGGGATCTTCGCCGATCGGTCACTTTGCATCTGCAAAAGCTCAACCACTATCGCAAGTTCCATCGGTATTACCCTCAAGCGAACGATCGTTCATTCTAAGGGGATTTTTGTCATGTCACAGGTACAGCTCCGCTCGATTACAGCCGAAGAAATGCGTATCGGCGCTGCCGGCGTAACCCCGCTTCCGGTTGAACAATCTGCAATTTGGGAGCAATACGAAGCTGTTGAAGGACGTAAACTTTGGGGTCGCCTCGAGTATTGCGAGGAAGGAAAGCGAATCGCCCTGGTTGCGCTCTACGAGTACTCAATGCGAGGAGCGCGCTATCTGTGGGCGAAACACGGCCCTGTGTGGCTGAAGGAAGCAACCCCGGCACGTGAGCGCGCATTCCGCGATGCTTTGGCCCGCTATGTTCGCGAAAAAGACTCTTCGGTTGTCTTTATTCGTTTGCATGCGACTTTCTCCGCAGATGATCTTCGAGATGTCATGCAAATCATTACCTACGATCGGACGGTCATCATTCGGTCCCACGGTGGTGATGAGGAAAAGATTCTTGCTGATATGACGAAGGAAGGTCGTCGCCAGCTTCGACGTTCCCGAAAGGCCCTTGAGCAGGTCGAAACCAGCATTGCTGACGAACGCGAAGCCGCCGCACAGGACTTCAGTGAATACTACGAAGTTTTGAAGGAAACCGCGCAGCGCGACGGTTTTCACCCGCATCCCCCCGAGGTCTATGCAACGATGCTCAAGGTTTTGGGCGAACAACATTCGCACCTATATGTCCTTCGCGTCGATGGCAAGGTTGCTGCGTGGAACCTCATTTTGGTGAACGATCGTCAGGCCGAATGCTATTACGGTGCAACGACAGCGCTGGCGCGCAAACTTGGCGCGATGCCAGAGCTGGATGTTCAATGCGCACTCACTCTTGGCCCCGATCTTGATCCGCAGGGTGGTATCGATCTTATGGGCATGCACTCGCCTCGCGTGCCGGAGCTTTTTACCGTTGGCAAGTACAAGCTGAACTTTGCCAAGGGCTACACGGATGTCCCCGGAGCGTGGGATCTTCCTTTGCGCCCGCGACTCTACGCGGGGCTGCGTAACTTGCTTTCACTCAAGCGCGCACTGCGTTCGTGACATTGCCGCCTCGGCGGCTACGATAGAAGGGTCCAAGCCTGTCGATTCTCGATAAGAGCGTTTGACGCGCCTTCGTATGCGTGCAGTTGACAGGTAGAGATGGCGCTTGTCGCCAGAAACCCGAAGGAGCACAACTCGTGCCTGTTATCAACGCAACTATTGATGGCGTTGCTGTAGAAATTGAAGAAGGCTGCACCGGTTTGCAGCATTATGCCTCGCGTAGCGACGTCGTCGCTATGACAGTTGATGGAAAAGCATGGGATCTCTCCCGTGAAATCCCATCCGGCGCAACGGTGGAAGCAATTACCCTGAACTCTCCAGCCGGCCTGGAAATCCTGCGTCACTCCTGCACACACGTCATGGCTCAGGCGGTTCAGGAAGTGTTCCCGGACGTCAATCTTGGAATCGGCCCCTTCATCACCGATGGTTTCTACTATGACTTCGGGAATATCGATTCGGTCACTCCTGAACTCATGCGTGACCTCGAAAAGCGCATGAAGCGCATTGTCAAAGAAGGCCAGACCTTCCGCCGCCGCGTGGTCAGTGAAGACGAAGCCCGCGAAGAACTTGCCGATCAGCCCTACAAGCTTGAGCTCATCACCACTAAGGGTGGGGGAGCAGAGGATGCTTCTGTCGAGGTTGGCGGCTCTGAACTGACAATCTACGACAACGTGCGCCGTGACGGCACAACCGCTTGGAAGGACCTGTGCCGCGGCCCCCACCTGCCTTCAACCAGGTTGATCGGCAACGGTTTCGCGCTCACCAAGTCCTCTTCCGCATACTGGCGCGGCGACCAAGCCAACGACCAACTGCAGCGAATTTACGGAACTGCGTGGGCCTCGAAGGAAGATCTTGTCGCCTATCAAGAACGACTCAAGGAAGCTGAGCGACGTGATCACCGTCGCCTCGGTGCTGAGCTTGATCTTTTCTCCTTCCCAGAGGAACTCGGCGCTGGTCTGCCTGTTTTCCACCCCAAGGGCGGCGTCCTCAAGCGTGTCATGGAAGATTACGTGCGCGAAGCCCACATTGAGAACGGATTCCTCTACGTGGGTACTCCCCACATCTCAAAGGAAGATCTCTTCCATACCTCGGGTCACCTTCCCTACTATGCGGACGGGATGTTCCCGCCCATGGATGATGACGGTCAGCTCTACTACCTCAAGGCCATGAACTGCCCGATGCATAACCTGATCTTCAGGAGCCGAGGCCGTTCTTACCGTGAACTTCCGCTGCGCCTCTTCGAGTTCGGTACCGTCTACCGCAATGAGAAGTCCGGTGTTCTTCAAGGACTCACTCGCGTTCGCTCTATCACTCAGGATGATTCGCACTCCTATGTGATGCCCGAGCAGGCCGGTGATGAAATTAAGCACCTGTTGAACTTCATCTTGACGCTTCTTCGCGATTTCGGTTTGAACGACTTCTACCTCGAGCTGTCTACCCGCGACACCGATGGAAAGAAGAAGGACAAGTTCATCGGAACCGATGAACAGTGGGAGGAAGCCACCGAGATCTTGCGTCGCTGCGCAGAAGAAACCGGTTTGGATACCGTTCCCGATCCGGGCGGTGCTGCATTCTACGGCCCGAAGATTTCGATTCAGGCGAAGGACGCAATTGGGCGTACCTGGCAGATGTCGACCATTCAGTACGACTTCAACCAGCCGCACCGTTTTGGGCTGGAGTACACCGCTCCCGACGGAAGTCACCGCGAGCCCGTCATGATCCACTCGGCGAAGTTTGGCTCGATCGAGCGCTTCATTGGCGTTTTGACCGAGCACTATGCAGGAGCATTCCCCGCGTGGCTTTCGCCCGTGCAGGTGCGCGTTGTTCCCGTTGCCGAGGCCTTTGATGAGTACGTGGATACGGTTGCTCAGCGTTTACGCGAGCGTGGTGTTCGCGTCGAAGTTGATCATTCTGATGATCGCTTTGGCAAGAAGATCCGTAACGCCGCCAAGCAGAAGGTTCCTTTCACTTTGATTGCGGGCGGGGAAGACCAAGAAGCTCAGGCAGTGTCCTTCCGTTTCCGCGATGGCTCCCAGCTCAACGGTGTTCCCGTTGACGAGGCTGTTGAGCGTATCGTGCACCACATCACCACTCGCAATAACGCTGATCCTAGCGCTGAGGACTGATCGCAATGAGTGACACTCTTCCGACCGAGGATTCACGGGCGCTGGCTGGTGTTCCTGACGGTTTTGATCGTTTGTGGACACCGTATCGGATGGCCTACATACACGGTGATCACAAACCCGCCGATTCCTCGTCGGAAGAGTGTCCTTTTTGTGCTGCACCATCGCGCACTGACCAGGAAGGACTCATCGTTCACCGCGGGGACACGTGCTTCGTGTTGATGAATCTCTTCCCGTACAACTCCGGGCACCTCTTGGTCTGTCCCTATCGCCATGTCTCTGACTACACGCAGCTGAGCGACGAAGAACGGATTGAATTGGGGCGCCTGACCGCAACAGCAATGCGAGTGGAACGCGAAACCGCCAACCCCGCTGGATTTAATTTGGGGATGAACCAAGGTGAGGTAGCGGGGGCGGGGATTGCTGCCCATCTCCATCAACACGTCGTTCCCAGGTGGGCAGGAGACGCGAACTTCTTCCCTATCATTGCGCGCACGAAAGCTGTGCCTGAACTACTTGAAGACGCGCGTGCGCGTCTAGCAGCGGCTTGGCCAACGTCACAGGAGAACTAGTGCTCGGAAACCACGGACGTTCAATAACCAAAACGATCTTCACTCCGCTTGCCAAACTGCTGCTGGCGGCACATGTGACACCAAATATGGTGACCGTTACGGGGACCCTTGTCACGATCGCAGTTGCAGTTTCCACTTTGCCGAGGGGATATCTCTGGCAGGGAGCGCTCGCGTTAGGAGTCGTTCTATTTTGCGATTCCATTGACGGAGTGCTTGCGCGAATGAGTGGGACCTCCTCGACTTTTGGTGCTTTCCTCGACTCGACAATGGATCGTCTGGGCGATGGCGCTGTTTTTGCGTCTCTTGTCGCTTTCGCCGTCTTCACCATGGAACCTTCGACAACGCGAACAGTAGCGATTATCGCGGGCCTGATTGCGATTGTTGGTGCGGCGACTGTTCCCTATGCCCGGGCGCGCGCAGAGTCTGTCGGTGTTATTGCCAAAGTGGGGATTGCCGAGCGTACTGATCGATTGATTGTTGCTCTATTGGGAGCCGCTCTTTACGGTTGGGGTGCTCCAGCCTTCTTCTTTGCCGCAGGCCTATGTTGGGTTGCTTTCGCGTCTCTGGTAACCGTTATTCAACGCGTGCACTTTACCGCTCGCCACATTGAACAACCCACGGAGTCATGATGTCAGGTCGCGGCCTTGTGTGGGCGTTTAAAATCGTTCCGCATCTCCCCTTTGGATGTGTCCGATGGCTAGGTCGTCGCGGCGCGGACCTGATGTGTCTTCTCAATGGCCCGAGTGTTCGAAGAATGCGCGCAAACCATGAGCGTTTATTAGGACACCCAATTTCGCGTGTCCAGTTGCGCGAAGCAGTGCGCTCACACGTCAATGCCTACGTTGAACAACTCAGTTTCGGCGGACGAATCGGTGAAGCGCTGCGAAGCCGCGTCGATTTAAGTCAGGCCCAAGGGTTGATCGAACTGAGTTCCTCCGGTCCGGTCGTGCTTGCTCTTGCGCATTCGGGCACATTCGATCGCGTTGGCGCGGCGGTTTGCGCTCAGGGACTGGGGATTCTCACCGTTGCAGAGAAACTGAATCCACCAGAGCTCTTCAATGCTTTCGTCAATTTGCGGAGCAATGTTGGTATGGAAATTATCGGTGTCTCACCGGGGGACAGCGTCTTCCACACCCTCCGCGATCGGGCTGAAGGGCGCGCAGGCCTCGTTATCCCGCTTCTTGCGGATCGCGATATTTCCGGATCAGGGATCGAAGTGGACTTTGGTTTCCGCAAAGCGCTCGTCGCTGCCGGTCCGGCGGCGCTTGCCCGCGCGCTACGAGCACCCTTGGTTGCTGGAGTTGTCTCCGATATTGATGATTCTGGCCGTCCGGAATTCGTTCGTTTGGAGATTACCGAAAATCTCTACGATCCAGATACCGAAGATCTTGACGTTCCCGAACTGACCCAGCGATGGGTGAATGCGTTAACACCGATTCTTCAACGCAGGGTTCGCGAGTGGCATATGATGCAAGCAGTCTTTGTTGAGGATTTAGATCCGGAGCGGTTGGAGAGAGCGCGTCAGCGCGCAGCGCAGAAGGGGCACTAGGTGAAGATCGGAATAGTCAATCCCTACTCCTGGGATGTCCCCGGCGGCGTCCAATTCCACATTCGCGATTTCGCCCTTGAACTGCTTGAACGCGGCCATGACGTCAAGGTTCTTACCCCGGCAAAAGATACAACGGATTTACCCGAGTGGATCACCGCGGTCGGGTCATCCGTCGCTATTCCTTTCAACGGTTCCGTTGCACGCCTTTCCTTTAGCCCCATTGCGAATTCTCGAACAAAGAAATGGCTCGAAGAAGGCGATTTCGACGTGCTGCACGTTCACGAGCCCGAGGTTCCCTCGATTTCGATGCTTGCTCTTCGAGCCGCAACCGTTCCTGTCATCGGGACTTTCCACGCGGCGCTGGACTATTCTTTCTCGCGCTCAGTTTCTTCTCCTGCTCTTGATCCGCTTCTCGAGAAGCTTGCCGCGCGCATTGCTGTCTCCGCCGAGGCACGTCGCACCCTTGTGGAACATCACGGTGGCGACGCCGTGATTATTCCCAACGGTGTGGACACACACTTTTTTGCCCAGGCCGAGCCCAAAGAAGAGTGGGCTGCTACGGACGATCGTCCGGTTGTTGTCTTCCTGGGACGCTTGGATGAACCGCGTAAGGGACTTCCTGTTTTCGCCGATGCGATTGGCAGGGTTCTTCAGGAGGTCCCCGGGGCTCGCTTCTTGATTGCTGGGCGAGGTGATGCACACGAATTCCAAAAGCAACTTGAGGTCTTCGGTGATTTAGTCGAGTTCCTTGGGGGAGTGAGCGATGAAGATAAAGCCTCACTACTTAAAGGCGCGACTGTCTATGTAGCACCGCAGACTGGTGGTGAGTCTTTCGGGATCGTTTTGGTCGAGGCGATGGCCGCTGAATGTGCAGTTCTTGCCTCTGATCTTGAGGCATTCCGCGCTGTGCTTGACCAAGGTGAATCAGGAGCTTTATTTGCAACGGGTGATAGCGCTGATCTTGCTCGCCAGCTCGTTGCATTGCTCAAGGACTCTGAGCGCTGTAGCGCACTTGCCCAACGCGGCCTGAATGCGAGCCGTCGCTATGGCTGGGATACCGTGACAGATCAGGTTCTCGCGCTCTACCAGACTGTTTTGGCATCAGCTCAGGGGCAGCCTGCTGATCCGACGGCGTTGGATTTGCTGCGAGGCCGAAATGGGGGAGATGACAATGAATAATCCGCTCATGCTCTTTATTGCGATCCTTACTGTCGGCTGCGTTGCTCTCGTCATTCGTCAGTCTGCGATTCTTGCGACTCGTCTGGATCGCCTACATTGGCGTATTTTGACGACGCGGGATTCCCTTGCTCTTCTTCTCGATGAACGAGCTCGATACGGGCAAAGGATTGCCGAGTATCCCGACTTGCCTTCAGCGGTATCGACCGAGGTTTCTTCGGCTGCTTGCGCATGTGTACGACGTGAGGATCTTCCACTCGTTGCCGATGGTCTCGATAGGAGAAGTGCTGAAGCAGCAGCATCGGATGAAGAAACGCGAACTCAGTCTTTGGCTTACCTTGAGGCACAGTCGGCGCTTTCACGTGTGCTCCGTAGTGCGATCAATACTGAGGTACGCGGCAGAATGGAAAACGACCCGTACTGGTCTCGCGAACTTCACCAGCTCGATCAGGTATCGTACAAAGTGCAATTAGCGCGTTCAATGCATAACCTCTACGTCAGCCAGACACGCAAAATTCGGGAGCGTACCTGGGTCAGGCTGGCACATTTGGCGGGGCGTGCCCCCTATGCTGTGAGCGTCGACTTTGATGATGACACCCTTGAAGATGGACTTGGCTATTAAATGAGTGATACTACGGTGCGATGGGGTGGTCCGGGGGAGGACTACCGTCTGAAGAAGATTAAAACCACGGAATCTGAACTCATTCGGCCTGAAGACCCTGCTCCTGAACTTGCCCCGAGTTGGCATATCCCGCAGCGAGTGAAGACCCTGCCCTATCTAGAAATTATCTTTACGCTGCTGGGAACCCTCGGTGTCATCGTGCTCATGGCGACATATGTCGGCACCGGAGGCGTTGTATCCGCTGCAACGATGACTCTTCTCGCCCTAATCCCGCTTGGAATTGTTCTGGGTGTTTTGAATTACCTAGACCGTTGGGAACGAGAGGGCTGGAAGGCAAAATTCTTGTGCTTCATCTGGGGGGCAGGTGTTGCTACGGCGTCATCTCTTGTCGTCAATAGCACTCTGAATCTTGATCTTGCACGCACTTTGGGCGACGCGAATATAGCGACGGTGCTGGTCGCCGTGATCGTCGCCCCTTTTGCTGAAGAACTCTTCAAGGGCCTCGGCGTCATCATCTTTATTCTTGCCCGAAGAAACTCAATTAATTCCCGGCTCGATGGATTGATCAGCGGAGGTATCGTTGGCGCCGGATTTGCGTTTATTGAAAATATTCAGTATTTCCTGAAGTCCAGTTCATCAGGCAGCTCGATGTTGACTTCGACGGTATTTAACCGTGGAATCCTTTCACCTTTCGTTCACCCGATGGCAACCTCTTTCACGGGAATGGCTATCGCCTTAGTGATTATCCGCTGCTACGGTCCACTGTGGAGCACAATCCGTGTGTTTCTCGGATACCTCACCGCAGTCTTCTTCCATGCCTTCTGGAATTTCCTTGCAAGCGTGAACGATCAAGGGAGCTGGTACGTTGCGTATCTGTTCTTTGAAGTGCCCCTTTTCGTCGGTTGGTTTGTATTCCTCATTATCCAATCCTCTCGAGAGGCTTCGAGTATTCAGCGAGGCCTTATTCCCTATGTCGTCGGCGGCTGGGTCCTGCCCGTTGAAGTGGGTATGGTGAGCGATCGCGCTCAACGACGGAACGCGGTTCAGTGGGCCGCGAAATCCGGATCGGAAGCTCGCAAAGCCATGGATCTGTTCTTGAACGCGCTTGCTGCTGTTGGCCTTGATGAAGCGAATCGCGAAAAACGTCGCCGGCCGGACCCCGGGCGTGATGTTTACGACCGCGCGCTCCTTGACAAAGCAATCCAGGCGCGGAGCCAATTCCTCTCATTGACGCAACTGTCCCAAACGGCGGCCCAGGTGGGGGCGTGAGCGCGCACAATTGGCCTCGTGATGAGGACGGATTTCCGCATAGACGTGCGGCGCGGATCATTCTTTTTGATGAAGAAGACCGTGTGCTTCTGGTCCGAGGCCACGACGCGGACAATCCCGAGCGCTCGTGGTGGTTTACCGTCGGCGGTGGAATCGAAGATGGCGAAAGCGCTCGCCAATGTGCTTCGCGTGAGCTGTTTGAAGAAACTGGAATCCGTCTGGAACCGGAACTACTGATCGGTCCTATTGCATATCGCCGTGCAGTGTTCGATTTCGAAACAGTCCTTGCGCGCCAAGACGAAGAGATTTTTTATGCGCGTACGCACTGCAAGGAACTGAGTGATACCCGCTGGACCGAAGAGGAACAACGCGTCATTGACGAATACCGCTGGTGGGATATCGATGATTTTGAGGCCCAGTCACGTGACTGTGAATTCTACCCAACTCGGCTCGTCGAACTGCTTCGCATCTGCCTTGCTGGTTGGGATGGGACAACGCTCGTCATTGAATAACGCGCTGGCCTCCGAACATAACGTTCGGAGGCCAGTAACGTCTCTATGCGTGGCTCTTAGCGAGTAACGACGACTCCCTTGGGGACGACGGTAATTCCCGATTCGGTGACAGTGAAGCCACGCTCGAGGTCGTGCTCGAGGTCGACGCCGACAACCGCACCCTCTTCGACAATCACTCCCTTATCGAGGATGGTCTTCGAAACGATCGCATGACGGCCGACTCGGGTGCCATTCATGATGACCGAATCCGTCACCTGTGCCCACGAGTGGACGTAGGTGTTGGGAGAAATGATCGAGTGGTAGACCTCGCCACCGGAGATAATCACACCGGGGGAGACGAAGGAATCAACGGCATGTCCCATGCGGGAGTGCTCGTCGCCATAAACGAACTTTGCCGGAGGTAGCGAGCCATCCAAGAGCGTCATTGTCGGCCAATCCCTGTTGTACAGGTTGAAGACCGGGTGAACGCTAATGAGGTCCATATTGGCCTCGTAGTAGGCATCCAAGGTACCAACATCGCGCCAGTAGTCGCGGTCACGATCGGTAGATCCGGGGACGTCATTATCCTTGAAATCGTAGTAGCCGCACATGCCGCGCTCGACGAACCACGGGATGATATTGCCACCCATGTCGTGCTTGGAAAGAGGATCTTCTGCGTCTTCGCGAAGCGCGGCAATAAGTTCTGCCGTCGTGAAGACGTAGTTACCCATAGAGGCAAGGACCTGATTGGGGTTATCGGGAAGACCTTGCGGGTTCTGCGGTTTTTCAACGAACTTATCGACGTGCCCATCCTTGCCTTCGATGACACCTAGAGAAGGGGCCAGTTCGATGGGCTGACGGATACCGGCCACGGTTGCCGGAAGTCCCGACTCAATGTGGTGCTCAACCATCTGCGAGAAATCCATACGGTAGATGTTGTCGGCACCTGTAATAACAATGTAATCAGGGTTTTCATCGTCGACGATGTTGAGTGACTGATAGATTGCATCGGCGCTTCCCAAGTACCAGTGCGGGCCGCGACGCTGCTGAGCGGGCACAGGTGCAATAAAGTTGCCGAGCAGAGGAGAGGTATACCAAGTTCGCGTGACGTGACGGTCAAGCGAGTGTGACTTGTATTGAGTCAGGACGACGATTTTCATGTATCCCGAATTGACCATATTCGAGAGAGAAAAATCGATGAGACGGAAGTGGCCACCGAAGGGAACGGCCGGCTTTGCCCGATCCATGGTCAAGGGCATGAGCCGTTTACCCTCGCCTCCGGCTAGAACGATCGCAAGAACATGATTTTTAGCCATGACACAAGAGTATGCGCAAATGCACACTTTTGGTGGCCGATTCTAAAACGTGGCGAAGAACATAGTTCACGCAACATTTCCGCTAAGCTAGAGGTATCCGTGCGTCAAAGGAGCTCACATGCGCGTTGATTTGCTGACCCGAGAATACCCGCCTCATGTCTATGGGGGAGCTGGAGTTCACGTTACTGAATTGGCCAAAGTTCTTCGGCCTCGGGTTCATGACCTGCGGGTTCAGGCTTTTGATGGTCCTCGCGAAGGAGAACAAGGCGTTTTCGGCTACGAGGATCTGCCTCAACTTGCGCAAGCAAATGCCGCGCTTCGCACTCTCGGAGTTGATCTTGAGATCGCAGCCCAGACGGTTGGCGCGGATCTTGTTCATTCGCATACGTGGTATGCAAATTTTGCCGGACATATTTCGGCATTAATGAACGATATTCCGCATGTGATTACCGCACACTCCCTTGAGCCTTTGCGTCCGTGGAAGGCTGAGCAGCTCGGTGGTGGCTACCGCGTATCTTCTTTCATCGAGCGTTCCGCTTACGAGGCCGCAGCTGGGGTGGTTGCGGTATCGCACGGGATGCGTGAGGACATTTTGCGCGCGTATCCCGCGGTTGATCCCGATCGCGTGCACGTGATCCACAATGGAATTGATCTGTCGCAGTGGCATGTACCTACGACGCCGGAAGAAAAGGACCATCAGGCGAAGGTCTTGGCCCAGTGGGGAGTGGATCCCAGCCGGCCGTCGGTGATCTTTGTCGGTCGTGTTACTCGCCAAAAGGGCCTCCCGTACTTCTTGCGCGCTGCGCGTTTACTTCCGGATGACGTTCAGGTCATTTTGTGTGCTGGAGCGCCCGATACTCCGCAGATCGCAGCCGAAGTCGAAGGACTAGTTGCACAGCTGCAAGCTACCCGTAATGGTGTCATTTTGATTTCAGAAATGCTTCCACGAGCCGACCTCATCGCACTCTTGGACTGCGCGACTGTTTTTGTGACCCCCTCGGTCTATGAACCGCTGGGAATCGTTAACCTTGAAGCTATGGCAGTTGGCTTGCCAGTCGTGGGAACCGCAACTGGAGGTATCCCCGATGTTATCGTCGATGGAGAAACTGGATACCTTGTTCCGATCGAGCAGCTACACGATGGGACAGGCACTCCTCTTGATCCGGATGCTTTTGAGCATGATATGGCTGAGCGTTTGATTCAAGTCTTGGCTTCGCCCGAAAGAGCTCGAGAAATGGGACATGCTGGGTTTGTGCGTGCGCGGGAACATTTCTCGTGGGATGCAATTGGTGAAAAGACGGTGGAACTCTATAAACAACTCGTTTGATGAATCTGATTGTTTTGGAAAAGACACACTGTATATCCTGCGAGATACTGAAACAATGGATACCGTGATTGAGCTCAATGATGTCAGCTTGACCCGTGGCGAGACCGAAATTCTTCGTGAGGTTTCTTGGCATACTTCGCGCCAAGAACAGTGGGTAGTTCTAGGAGCAAACGGGGCGGGGAAAACATCCCTTGTTCGCGTTGCTAGCGGGAAAGTTGCGCCCTCTTCTGGGCAAGCATGTTTCGATGGCGTACCGCTCGAATCATGCCAACCTCAGGAGCTGGCGGCTCGTTGCTCCTTGGTGTCTCTTTCGACTACACAACGGCTGCGTCCAAGTACACGAGTGATTGATGTCGTCCGATCTGCCGCATGGGGAGTTTCTTCGCCTTTTGGTGAGGAATACGAAGACATCGACACTGCGCGTGCACGTGACTTGCTTACTCTCTTTAGCGTCGCGCATCTTGAAGAGCGCCCATTCCATACGCTCTCTGAGGGGGAAAGACAAAGAATTGTCCTTGCCCGCGGGCTGATGTCGGATCCTGAAGCCTTGATTCTCGACGAGCCTGCGGCGGGACTTGATCTGGGTGCACGCGAATTGCTCGTAGCTGCAATGGCCGAGATTATCTCTGGTCGTGCTGCACCTCAGCTGGTCTTGGTGACGCATCACCTCGAAGAGATTCCTCAGGGGATTACGCACGCTCTGGTCATGAAAGCCGGGGAAGTCTTTGCCTCTGGCCCTGTTGAGGAAGTCCTAACCGGACGGGTTCTTTCTGAAGCTTTTGAATTGGCACTGAGCGTAGAAAATGACCACGGTCGCTGGCTGGCACGCGGCCTGCCTCGTTGAGTATTAGCCGACTGAAAGGGGAAACAAAATGACGTGGTGGATGTGGCTGCTGACAGCCCTAGTTCTTGGAATCATTGAAGTTCTCAGTATCACTTTCGTGTTCCTGATGTTTGCCATTGGAGCTGTTGCTGCAGCGATTACCGCATTTTTCGGCGGTGGCCTTATTGCACAAGTCGCAGTTTTTGTTGTCGTTTCGCTCCTCTTGCTTGTCGTTATGCGCCCGCTTATGAAAGGACGAATCCAGCGATCCGGTGATGATGTGCGCACGAATGCGGATGCACTGATCGGAAAGAGCGGCTACGTGACACAACTCGTGGGGGAGCGCGATGGTCGTATTCAGTTTTCCGGAGGTGAATGGAGTGCACGAAGCACGGGTGAACTCATCCCTGTAGGCACTCAAATTGAGGTTGTTGCTATTGAAGGCGCAACGGCAGTCGTTCGCCCTCTGACAAGTCAGCCATTGAATTAATCAAAATATTTCCAAGAAAGGAGTGCGGATTATGACAGATGATCTTCTCGGATCCGTTGTTGCGATCGTCGCAGTAGTCTTCATCCTCTTCGTCGCAATCTCACTACTCAGAGCCGTCCGAATTGTTCCCCAGTCTGAGGCTTTCGTTGTTGAACGCCTCGGTCGTTTCCGTTCAGTTCTGCACGGCGGTTTTCACATTCTGGTGCCTTTTGTTGATCGTGTTGCGGCACGAATCGACCTGCGTGAACAGGTGGTGAACTTCCCCTCGCAGTCGGTCATTACTGCAGACCAGGCTATGGTCGAGATCGACTCTGTGATCTACTTCCAGATCACTGATCCTCGAAGCGCGACCTACGAGGTTGCTAACTTCCTGCAAGCGATCGAACAGCTCACTGCGACGACCTTGCGTAATCTCATCGGTTCCTTGGATTTGGAAGAAACCCAGACCAGCCGCGAATCGATCAACAAGCAACTCCGTGGCGTTCTTGACGAGGCAACCGGCCCCTGGGGCATTCGCGTGACACGCGTTGAACTCAAGTCAATTGAACCGCCGCCGAACGTTTTGTCTGCGATGGTGCAGCAGATTACTGCTGAGCGCACGAAGCGCGCAACGATCTTGACTGCTGAAGCAGAGCGTGAAGCGCAAATCAAGAAGGCTGAAGGTGCGAAGCAAGCTGCCGTCCTCGCGGCCTCGGCACAGCAGGAAGCGCAAGTGCTGCAGGCGCGAGGTGAGAAGGAAGCTCTCATCCTCCAGGCTGAAGGTGCTCGCCAGGCACAGATCCTGCGCGCGCAGGGTGAAGCGGAAGCTATCTCTGTCGTGTTCACGGCTATTAACCAGGGACATGCCACGCCGGAACTGCTCTCCTACAAGTACTTGGAGATGCTGCCCCGAATTGCAAATGGCCAAGCCTCGAAACTGTGGGTGCTGCCCTCAGATCTCACCGGTGCCCTTGATGCGATCTCAAAGGGCTTCGGTCGTTCCTAAGGAAGACAGATGAAACAGCATCAGGAACAAGTCCTTCGTAGCGTTGCTCAAGAAGATATCCGTCTGATTCGTTTATGGTTCACGGATGTCGCGGGAGTTCTCAAATCGGTCGCCATCGACCCGGGAGAACTCGAAGAGGCATTTGCGGAAGGGATCGGATTCGATGGTTCTTCAATCGAAGGGCTGACTCGTGTCTACGAATCCGACATGCTTTTACGTCCTGATGCTGCAACCTTCCAACGGTTACATAACAAAGGCGATGGCGACGTCCACGGAAGAATGTTCTGCGATGTTCTGACTCCCGATGGCTTGCCCTCTCCTGCCGATCCCCGAGGCGCGCTCGAACGCGCGGTTCAGCGCGCCTCGGAGATGGGATTTTCTGTTTTCGCTCATCCTGAGATCGAGTTCTATCTTCTACGCCAGCCCGTGGATATCAACCACCTCGAACCCGTTGACCAGGCTGGCTATTTCGACCATGTTACGCGTGGGCTTTCCAACGATTTTCGCCGCAAGATTGTTCATGCACTTGAAGATACGGGAATTCAAGTCGAATTCTCGCATCATGAGGCGGGTCCTGGACAAAATGAAGTGGATCTGCGTGCAGTTGACGCGCTGCGCGCTGCTGACAACATTATGACGGCGAAGACCCTCATTGAAGAGGTCGCGCTCTCGGAGGGAATGCTCGCAACCTTTATGCCCAAGCCTTTTGCCGATCAGCAGGGCTCGGGAATGCACACGCACCTCTCGCTTTTCGAAGGCGATGAGAACGCCTTCTATGATCCTTCGGGTCGCTACCAGCTTTCCGAAATTGGACGCTATTTCATTGCCGGATTACTTCACCACGCGCGTGAGATTGCAGCGATCACCAACCAACACGTGAATTCCTATAAGCGATTGTGGGGCGGGGGAGAAGCGCCTTCCTTCATCTGCTGGGGACACAATAATCGTTCTGCGCTGGTACGCGTTCCGGCATATAAGCCCTCGAAGACCACCAGTGCGCGCATTGAATTCCGAGGCCTCGACCCGGCTGCGAACCCCTATCTTGCCTTCGCAGTGCTTATTAGGGCCGGACTCGATGGCATCGAGAAGAAAATGTCGCTTGCCGACGAGGCCGAAGATAATGTCTGGCAGCTCAGTGATACCGAGCGACAGATTTTGGGAATTCACCCGTTGCCTTCTTCTCTTTCTGATGCCTTGCGTGCGATGCGTGAATCAGAACTTGTTGCTGAAGCTTTAGGTGAGCAAGTATTTGAGCACGTTTTGCGTGAAAAAGAGAGTGAATGGCGCGAATATCGTCGTCAGATCACTCCTGGGGAATTGCGCCAGTTCCTTAAGGTCAATGGATGATCTCTGACCAGGATCTTCGCCGCTGGGGCGTACATCAACCCGAGCGCGTCCGTTCGCTTCTCGACGAGAGTGGTCTGGCTATTGAAGATCTTGACCATGTTCTTGACAAGTGTGCGGATATCGAGCAGTTCGCCCTCGTGTGTGCGCGTGCTGCTTCTCAGTGCCCGCAACTCATCCAGGACTTGAATTCTGACGCCGAGGCCGCGTGCCGCTTTGCCGCGGTTGTGGGCTTTTCTTCGTGGTGGGGTGACTACCTTCTGCAGCATCCCGATTTTTTGACGATGTCGCCACCGCCTCGTGGCCTCGGGATGGTTGATTATCTGCGCCAAGCACTGCCGCAAGGTTGGGAGGAATACGCAGACGAAGACTCAAACGCGTGGAGCTTTGCGGCGTGTGCCATGCGCAGTGCTTATCGGCGTGCGCTTTTTGAGATCGTTGCCGACGACCTCTTGTCCCCAGATCCGTGTGCTCCAGAACATTTCCAATCAGTTGCTCGTCGGATTTCAGATCTCGCCGATGCAGCCCTTGCAGGCGCGCTCTATATCGCTCAATGCCTTGAAGACAGGTTAAAGCAGATCCCTCTGTGTGTCATTGCGATGGGAAAAACTGGGGGAGAGGAACTCAACTATATCTCCGACGTTGACGTCATGTATGTTCTTGGCGAGTCTCCCGATGACCACAACGGGGGCGAATTACAGACCGCTGAAATGCTTGAACGTGCGACAAAAATGGCCAATATCATCAACGCAGTGTGTTCAAGTCCGGCCAGTGAAGCACCCCTGTGGAGTGTGGATGCAAATCTTCGCCCAGAAGGGCGTGACGGTGCGCTCGTGCGTACCCTCGACTCTTTCCATAGCTATTGGAAACGGTGGGCTCAGAACTGGGAGTTCCAGGCTCTTCTCAAAGCACGTCCCTGCGCGGGGGATCAGCGCACAGGTGAGGAGTTTTTACGGCTTGCCTCTCCCTTCATTTGGGAGGCCTCTGCGCGTGACGGATTTGTCGATGATGTTCGCAGTATGCGCGTGCAGGTGGAGCGTTCCGTTCCAGAAAAGAACCGGGATCAAGAACTCAAACTTGGCGTTGGCGGACTGCGCGATATCGAATTCTCTATTCAATTCTTACAACTGGTCCACGGCAGAAACGATGATCGCATTCGCCAAAGATCAACCCTAGATGCACTCGACGCACTGAGCGCCGAGGGATACATTGCCCGTAGTGACGCGGCAAGCTTGCGTGAGAGCTACGCCTATTTGCGTACTCTGGAACATCGCTCGCAACTTTTGCGTATGCATCGCACACACAATCTTCCGCACTCTCAATCTCAACTTGAGCGCCTCGTACGATCTTTATTTGGCACGGATACCAGCACGCATGATCTTCACGAGCATTTGCGTTCGCTTCGTCGGCAGGTACGCGCTCTTCATCATTCTGTATTCTTCCGGCCGATCATTGCAGCTAGTGCGCAGGCCGATGACGACCTGATCCGTTTGGATCCGCAACAGGCGATGGAACGTTTGCGGGCACTCGGCTATTTGGACCCGCGTAGCGCAATGGGGCATATTCAATCTTTGAGCGCGGGAACCAGTAGACGTGCGATGATTCAACGTCACTTGCTTCCAGTGCTCTTATCGTGGATTGCCGACGGAGCAAACCCCGACATGGGTTTGCTGAACTTTCGTGTGCTTTCCGAAGAAATCGGCGACTCGCACTGGTATTTGGCGCTTTTGCGCGACAGTGATTACGCTGCGTCGCAGCTATGTCGAGTTCTTTCTGCCTCCGAGTGGCTCGGGGCACTTCTTCGTCTCTTTCCCGAGGCGGTGTCCTGGCTGGATTCGCCAGAGTTACTGGAGACGCCATCTCAAGAAACCCTTCGCGGACAGATGCTTGCAACCGCAAGGCGCGCGGTCAGCGCCGAGGATGCTGTCGAAAAAATCCGTTTAATTCGGACTCGAGAAGTACTTCGAATTGCCTTGCGGGAAGTTACGGGGAACAGATCGGGGATCGGTCAAGCACTATCTGACGTTGCTGATGTGTGCCTTCAATCGTCTCTTGAAACCCTGATCGAACGTGAAGCAGGCGAATGTGAGCTTCTCGGCCTCGAGCTGTGCGCTCTGGGAAGCTACGGTGCGCAAGAACTGACGTACACCTCTGACCTTGATGTCATCGCAATCATGAATGACGAGGCCGGTAGTGAAGAAGCTAGCGTGGCCCACACTCTTTTGACCCGACTGAAGCAGCTACTTGCGCGCCCCAGCAGGGCACTTGCTGTGGCTCTTGATTTCAACTTGCGCCCGGAGGGGAAAAGCGGTGCCTTAGTTCGCAGCTGCGAATCCTACATTGATTATTACCAGAAATGGGCGCAAAGCTGGGAAAAACAAATGCTCGTGCGCCTTCGTCCCCTTGCAGGTGGTCCGAATGCACATCGTTTATGGGAATTCGTCCAAGAATTTTGCTATTCGAACGCTCTGAGTCCCACCGAGAAGCAAGAGATTCAGCTCATGAAGGTGCGTGTTGAACGCGAACGAATTCCCGGTGGTATCGATCCGCGAATGCACGTGAAGCTCGGTCCAGGTGCGCTATCGGATATTCAATGGCTCGTGGAGCTCTTCCAACTGCAATGGGGATATGACGATCCGTCTCTCCGAGTTGCCTCAACCAAACGTGCCCTTGATGCGTTGTGTAAAGACGGACATCTATCCTCTCAGTCCTACAATCTCATCGAATCAACATGGACGATGGCACAGCGTCTTCGACGCTTGAAAGTAATCGCAACAGGCCCATCGGCGTCTAAGAATGATGTTCTGCCATCGAACGTTGATCAACTCGTCGCTTTGGCAATGCTGATGGGGTATTCGCGTGAGAGTCGCTCTCAGATGATTGATCAGTGGCTGTCCGCCTCGCGCAAAGTCCGCACACTTTTTGAGAAACTGTTCTGGGATATTACCTAGGAGAAGAGAAAACGCGTGAAGCTAGTACTTATTCGACACGGGCAAACAGCAGCCAATCTCTCGGCGGCATTGGATACGCGGCTTCCAGGACTTCCCCTGACAAACCTCGGACAATCACAAGCCCAATCGCTGAGCGAACGTTTCTCCAAGGAAGTCGGTGACCGCCTCGATGCCCTCACAGTCTCAGCAATGACGAGGACGCGGCAGACCGCAGCTCCTCTGTGTGCGCACTATGGTGTGAAACCCCAGGTGAGCGCGCAGATCCGGGAGGTCTCAGCAGGGGATTATGAAATGTCCTCTTCCCCAGTCGCCATCCGTGTCTATGTCGAAGCTTGCTATGCATGGATGAACGCCAACTTCGCTCATCGCATGCCCGGGGCAGAAGATGGATACGAGTTTCTTGGTCGCGTCGTGCCGATTATTCGTGATGTCATGGAGCGTGCTTACCGCTCGGGGGGAGACGAGGGAGTAGGCGGCATCGTTGCGCACGGCGGGTTAATCCGAGTTCTTTCCGCAGTGCTGAGCAAAGATATTCGCCTGGGTGTGAGCCCCACCCAGTTCATGTCAAATACGGGAATGGCGGTTTTTGAGGCCAATATTGACGAGTTTCGTCAGCTGAGAATTGGCGAAGTTGCCAATCTGAAGGCGCTGAGCTGGGACGGGCATCAACTGGGCTAAAGCGCGCAGCCCCGCCGCGGCCTCGGCAATTATTGTTCGCGGGCGGGGGAATCTGAAGGCGTGGGGGAGACAGGGAAATCGCTGACCTCGTAAGGGAAATTTCTGTATCTGAGATAGTCGATGAGAAACTGCCTGTGATCTGGGCACGCGAGCCATTTTTTCGTGCGGCCGGTGTGAATTTTGGGATTCGACCACTCAATGAGAAATTCCGCGGGATTCTCACACTCTCGCGTTGAGCATACCGCGTGCTCAATACCGTGTCCCAAAGCCATGGTGAATCCTCCCACGATGATGCGTCTGTTGTGCAGTGCAAGCTCACTGACAGATCTGTGGCATTGTCCCATAAAACGCGTGCCCGGTGGGGAAGTTTGTGGATGCGCTGTAGACTGACACAGTATTAATCCAGCCCAAAAGGGAGAAGTAATGTCGGGACACTCTAAGTGGGCGACTACCAAGCACAAGAAGGCGGCGATTGACGCCAAGCGCGGTAAGCTCTTCGCACGACTCATTAAGAACATTGAAGTTGCTGCTCGTACAGGTGGTGGCGATCCTGCCGGTAACCCCACCCTTTTTGACGCTATTCAAAAGGCGAAGAAGAACTCTGTTCCCGCAGACAACATTGAGCGCGCCATCAAGCGCGGCTCGGGTGCAGAAGCAGGCGGCGCAAACTACGAGACCATCATGTATGAAGGCTACGGCCCCAATGGTGTTGCTTTCCTCGTAGAGTGCTTGACCGATAACCGCAACCGTGCAGCATCCGATGTTCGCCTCGGCTTCACCCGTCAGGGTGGTTCTCTTGCTGATCCCGGATCCGTTTCCTATCTCTTCTCAAGGCGCGGCGTCATCGAGGTTCCTGCGGCTGAGGGCGTTGATGAAGATCGACTGATGGAAGTTGTTCTTGACGCTGGAGCAGAGGAAGTTGAAGACCTCGGTGAGGGTTTCGTCATCGAATGCGATCCCAGCGATGTCGTCGCGGTTCGCAGTGCGCTGCAAGAGGCCGGCATCGACTACGACTCGGCCGAAACTCAATTCGTCGCGTCTACTGAGGTCGAACTTGACCTCGAAGGCGCTCTTAAAGTCAACAAGCTGATTGATGCACTCGAAGACTCAGACGACGTGCAGAACATCTACACGAATATGTCTCTTTCCGACGAGGTGCGCGCCCAGCTGGAAGAAGAGGAGTAAAGGATGACTGAGCAGACGACCACACGCGAGGTCGGAACTCCGCAGGTGAAGCGGGGCATGGCTCAGATGCTCAAGGGCGGCGTCATCATGGACGTTGTCACCCCTGAGCAGGCAAAGATTGCCGAGGACGCTGGCGCAGTCGCCGTTATGGCACTTGAGCGCGTCCCCGCTGATATCCGCGCTCAAGGCGGTGTCGCGCGCATGTCTGACCCAGATCTCATCGACGGCATCATTAATGCCGTTTCCATCCCGGTCATGGCAAAGGCTCGCATTGGCCACTTTGTCGAAGCTCAGGTTCTTCAGTCTTTGGGCGTCGACTACATCGACGAGTCAGAGGTTTTGACCCCCGCGGATTACTCTCACCACATCGACAAGTGGAATTTCACGGTCCCCTTCGTCTGCGGTGCAACAAATCTTGGCGAGGCTCTTCGTCGTATTAACGAGGGTGCCGCAATGATTCGCTCCAAGGGCGAGGCCGGCACTGGCGATGTTTCGAACGCAACTACTCATATGCGTAAGATCCGCGACGAAATTCGCCACCTGACTTCTCTGCCTGAAGACGAACTCTACGTTGCCGCGAAGGAACTGCAGGCTCCCTACGAGCTGGTCGCCGAGGTCGCTCGTGAAGGACGCCTCCCCGTGGTTCTTTTCACCGCTGGTGGTATTGCTACTCCCGCGGATGCTGCAATGATGATGCAGCTCGGCGCAGAAGGCGTTTTCGTGGGCTCCGGAATCTTCAAGTCCGGTAATCCCGCGAAGCGTGCAGCCGCAATCGTCAAGGCAACGACCTTCTACGATGATCCCGCCGTGATCGCTGAGGTTTCCCGAGGCCTCGGAGAAGCAATGGTTGGCATCAACGTTGACGATCTTCCCGTCGACCATCGATTGGCTGAACGCGGATGGTAACGGTCGGCATTCTTGCCCTTCAGGGCGATGTCGCAGAACATGTGCGGGCGCTGGAAGAATCCGGCGCCCGCGCTGTCCTTGTGCGACGTCAAAGTGAATTAGACGCTGTCGACGGCCTTGTTATTCCCGGCGGGGAATCGACAACTATGTCGAATCTGCTTCTGTCTTTCGGCCTCTTTGATCCACTATCGATGAAAATCGCTGATGGGATGCCCGTTTACGGGACCTGTGCGGGAATGATTATGCTCGCGACGCATATTCTTGACGGACGGGATGACCAGCGTTCCTTTGCTGCGATTGATATGGTTGTGCGCCGCAACGCTTTTGGACGTCAGGTTGATTCTTACGAAGAAGATCTTGTCATCGAGGGTATCGAAGGGGCGCCTTTCCCCGCAGTCTTCATCCGTGCTCCCTGGGTTGAATCGGTTGGACAGGACGTCCAGGTCCTAGCCCGCGCGGGGAATTCGCCCGATGGTCCCATCGTTGCGGTCCGCAGCGGCCACACCATGGCAACCTCTTTCCATCCTGAGATTGGCTCAGACTGGCGATTCCATGACCTGTTCGTACGGATGATCCGCGGGGAAGCCTGAAGATGCGTGTATTGGGTATTGACCCAGGTATTACGCGATGTGGGCTTGGTGTTGTTGACGTTGATCCCACGCGCCGCGCCTCGATGGTCTTCGTCGGTGTCGCGCGTTCATCAACTGAACTCGCTCAACATTTTCGACTGGCCAAGATTGCCGATGCGATCGACCACGTGATCGGACTGTACCATCCCGAAGTCGTTGCCATTGAGCAGGTTTTTGCACAAGACAATCTGCGTTCTGTCTCGACAACAATGCAGGTCATGGGTGTAGCTCTTGCTGCGGCCGGGCGTGCGGGGCTGCCGATGGCGATCCATACTCCGTCCGAAGTGAAAAGTGCCGTCACTGGAAACGGTAATGCCGACAAAGCGCAAGTCCAGCATATGGTTGCTCGTATTCTCGGATTAGATAAGCCACCCAAGCCTGCAGATGCCGCGGACTCCCTTGCCATTGCAATCTGCCATGCGTGGCGGGGGACTGGGCTACTTGGAGCTCGATCAGATTCGACGGTTGCAGTCTCCTCGTCAGGAAAGCTCTCTGCGCGCGGACAGCTGACTCCCGCACAAGAAATGTGGGCACAAGCCCAAGCGGCTCAGCGCCGCACCGGCGCGGTCGATCCCAGGCGGCGGCGAAGCTAGGGTATCGTACGTATGTTCGGTCCCATCTATTTGAGGTGAAGTCATGATTTCCAGAGTTCTCGGCACAGTGGCGCAAGTTGGCGTCGACGATGTTGTCGTGGTCTACGGGGGACTTGGCTTTAAGGTCTTCATTGTTCCGCCCCTGGCAAGTGAGTTGCACAAGGGTGATGAGGTTGAGCTCTACACTCACTTAATTGTTCGTGAAGACGCATTGACTCTCTATGGTTTTAAGACCGAAGAAGAACGAAAAGTCTTTGAAATCCTTATGTCTGTGACCGGGATTGGGCCTCGAATTGGACTAGCCGCTCTGTCGGTCTTCAGCCCGAATGATCTGCGCCGAGCCGTCGCTGACCAGGATGCGGCAACGCTTTCGCGCATTCCGGGAGTGGGAAAGAAGGTTGCCTCGCGAATGCTCGTCGAGTTGGGCGACAAACTTGGTCTTCCCGCGCAGCTTCCCGAGGCCTCGGCCCCCTCAGTCGGGGTGGTTGAAGCAGAAGTGAAGGCCGCGCTCATTGGGCTTGGATGGAATGAAGCAAAGGCGGAGAGCGTACTGTCTGAACTGGGTGGAAATGGGCTTAACGCTTCCGATCTTTTGCGGGCTGCACTTATGAAGCTGGGAGGCGCTAATGGCCGATGAATTTGAGCCTTCGATCAACATTGTTGCTCCAGATGCTGGGGAACTTGAGAGGGCTGCCGAGGCTGCGCTTCGTCCCAAGCGTCTGAGTGAGTTTGTGGGTCAAAGTGTTGTGCGTAATCAGCTTCAGCTGGTGCTGGATGCTGCTCGGGCACGAGGCGCGAGCGCTGATCATGTGCTTCTTGCTGGTCCTCCCGGGCTAGGAAAGACGACCCTGGCGATGATTATTGCAGCAGAGATGGGAACGTCACTGCGCCTAACTTCTGGTCCCGCTATCCAGCATGCCGGTGATCTTGCTGCGATTTTGTCAGGCCTTCAAGAAGGCGATGTCCTCTTTATTGATGAGATCCATCGCCTCGCTCGCACAGCTGAGGAAATGCTCTACCTGGCGATGGAAGACTTCCGCGTTGACGTGGTCGTCGGAAAGGGCCCCGGGGCCACCTCAATTCCTTTGACTCTTCCTCCTTTCACTGTCGTCGGTGCGACGACGCGGTCGGGGCTTTTACCGGCTCCTCTTCGCGATCGTTTCGGATTCACGGCGCATCTGGAGTTTTATTCAACTGAAGACCTCGAGATGGTCGTGAAGCGTTCAGCTGATCTTCTCGCTACGCCTATCGATGCACAGGCTGCCCATGAAATTGCATCTCGTTCTCGAGGGACTCCTCGTATCGCAAACCGCCTGCTGCGGCGAGTCGTCGATTTTGCGCAGGTACGTGGAAATGGGCAACTCACTCTTGAGGCCGCTCGGGGAGCTCTTGAGCTTTTTGAAGTTGACGCTTTTGGTTTAGACCGACTTGACCGCGCCGTTTTGGATGCGATGTGCCGTCGTTTTGCCGGGGGACCGGTGGGACTGACAACTTTGGCTGTCACGGTTGGAGAAGAAGCAGAAACTGTCGAGACTGTTGCAGAGCCCTATTTGGTGCGTGAAGGCTTCATTCTGCGGACGACACGCGGGCGCATGGCGACGGCGAAAGCTTGGAAGCACTTAGGGCTTACTCCGCCGCCTGAATCGACGCTTTTTGAGTGATTTTTGTGAACCCGGACGGTATGTCACCGAAAACCATGCGTAGCTATTAGACTGTATGCGGATAGTTATCGTGCGTATCTGCCCCTAGAAGAAAGACACACCGTGGATTATAAATTCCTGCTCTTCCTCGCCATCGCAATCGTTGCCATGGTTGTGATGAATGCTCGTGCTCGTAAGCGCATGATGGAGCAAGAAAAAGAAGCAGAACGACGTCGCAACGAAATGATGGTTCCGGGCGCGTGGGTTCGCATGCGCTGCGGATTCTGGGGACGCTTTGTTGATAAAGACGGCGAGATCGTCATTCTTGAAACTCCCGGCGGCTCAGAGACCTACTGGGATCAGCGCGCAGTTCTCGAAGTTGCTGAAGAACTTCCCTTCCAAGGCAGCGAGTCTGACAACCAGGATGATACGCAAGAAGAGCCGGAAGAAGAACCCATCCTCGGCTTGGATTCGCAGGAAAACCCCACCGACACGAAGTAATCCCCTAAGGGACCCAAAGGCAGCCCATCGTGAAAACTCAAAAGCGTCATCCATGGCGCGCACTCTTTACTCTCATCTTTATTTTTGTTCTCGGGACAGCCTCGCTTGTCGTCGGAAAACTGACGAATAAGGGCGCTTCCTACACACCTTCCTTGGCTCTGGATCTGCAAGGTGGAACGCAGCTTATTTTGACCCCAGTTTCGACGGGACAGGGCGACCGAGAGGTTACTGAAAGCGATATCACCGAAGCGATCAACATTATTCGCCAGCGTATTGACGCATCCGGTGTCTCTGAGTCTGAAATCTCTTCTCTGGGGTCGAGCAATATTTCTGTGTCGATCCCTGGTACTCCTTCCCAGGAAACCCTGGACCTGATTCGTTCGTCTTCGCAGATGAACTTCCGTCCGGTTCTGGCGATGCTTCCTGCAGTGACGCAGTCGCAGGGGACGCCTACGCCTTCGGCGAGCCAAGAAGCGAAAGTGACGAATCCTCAGAACAGTGAGTCTCCTTCCCCCTCGGAGTCTGCATCGGCTCCTGAGAGTGCTTCTCCTTCAGAGAGCGCATCGCCGTCGGCGTCTGCAAGCCCGAGCTTGGTCACTACCGCACTGAGCGAAGAGCGCGCTAAGGAGCTTGCTGATATCAATAAAGATGGCGTTCTTTCTGATACACCCAGCGAGAACCCTGAAAGTAACTCGGATCTGAAGTGGGCCACGGAGCAGGCTCGCTATGACCTTTTCACTTTGGACTGCACCACTGCTCGTGGTGGACGCACCGAAGCCCCCGCAGATAAGCCCTACGCCGCTTGCGACGCGGATGGGAACATTAAGTACCTTCTTGGCCCGGTTGACGTTTCGGGTGCCAATCTTGCTGATGCAAGTGCCGGAATGGGAGTGAACCAACAGGGGCACACGACTGGTGAATGGATCGTCAATCTGACGTTCAACGACGAGGGTGCGAAGCAATTTGCGGAGGCATCGAAGCGCCTGTACGACTTCAGCCAAGATACCGAGGGCGGTAAGAGCTACGGCAAGCCTGATCGTAACCACTTTGCCGTGGTGCTGGATGGACAGGTGATTACTGCTCCGTCGATGAACGCTGTGATCACAGACGGAAAGGCCCAGATTTCGGGTAACTTTACCGCGAAGACCGCTTCAGCTTTGGCGAACCAGTTGCGCTTTGGTTCTTTGCCTTTGAACTTCGAAGTTCAATCGGAACAGCAGATTTCTGCAACGCTCGGCTCTGAGCACCTTGAGAAGGGCCTGTGGGCCGGCGTCATTGGTTTGCTTCTCGTCGTCCTTTACATGATTTGGCAATACCGCGGCCTTGCGGTTATTTCAGCCGGTTCACTTCTTGTCGCAGGATGCTTGACCTATCTGGTTATCACGGTTCTTTCGTGGGCAGTTGGGTATCGATTGTCACTTGCCGGTATTGCAGGTTTGATCGTTTCTGTTGGTGTTACTGCCGACTCCTTCATCGTGTACTTCGAACGTATCCGAGATGAAGTCCGTGACGGGCGTCCGCTCAGCGCCGCCGTTGATGAAGGCTGGGATCGTGCAAAGCGAACCATTTTGGTCTCTGACGCGGTCAACCTGGTTGCCGCTGTTGTTCTCTACGTTCTCGCCGTCGGTGGTGTTCAAGGCTTTGCCTTCACCTTGGGCGTGACGACGGTTGTCGACTTGGTCGTGATCTTCCTCTTCACGCACCCCATGATGGAGCTTCTCATTCGCACCGAGTTCTTCGGTGGGGGACACAAGCTCTCAGGTCTTGACCCCGAGCACTTGGGTGCACGTTCGGCAATTACTTATGCCGGCCGAGGCCGCGTGGTTGTTTCCGCGCAGGGTTCCGAGTCTGAGCAGCTGGGCGCAGACGGTGAAGTCATGTCACTTGCCGAGCGCAAACGCGCTGCTCGTTTGGCGGAGCAAGAAAAGGCGGAGGCGACTGCCACACCTGATGTTTCGGACAAGCAGGAGGGAGAAGACCAATGATGAGTTACGCGCAGTGGGGCAATGCCCTGTACTCGGGTGAGAAGTCCTATGCGATCGTTCCTAAGCGTCGTATCTTTGTCCGAGCTGCTTATGCCGTTATTGCTGTGTGCATCGTGTTGATTGCCATCCTTGGCCTCAACCGTTCATTCGAATTTACCGGCGGCTCGCAATTTACACTGACTGGCTTGACCAATACCTCACAACAGCCGGCTTACGATGCGATCCAGAAGGCTAACTTGGCCTCTGAGATTCGCGTTTCCTCGGTGGGCGTCGACGGTATCCGTGTCCAGACGGAATCCTTGGATTCTCAGAAGACTCTTGCGGTCCGCGAGGCTTTGGCTCAGGCCTACAGTGTCAATGCCAGTGATGTGCAATCCGCCTCGATTGGGCCTTCTTGGGGACGCGATGTCACTGCGAAGGCCGCTCAATCACTGATTATCTTCTTGACTCTTGTTGCCGTTTTGATGACGGTTTACTTCCGGTCATGGACTATGTCGGTTGCCGCAATTTTTGCGCTTTTCCACGATATTGCAATGACTATTGGCTTCTTCGCGGTTACCCGCGTCGAGGTTTCGCCGGCAACGGTCATCGGCTTCCTGACAATTTTGGGATACTCCCTCTACGACACCGTCGTGGTTTTCGATAAGGTCCGTGAGCTCACCAAGGGAATCAACGATCAGAACCGCTACACCTATGGCGACATGGTGAACTTGGCTGTGAACCAGACTATGGTTCGTTCGCTGAACACCTCCATCGTTGCCTTGCTCCCGGTGGGATCCATTTTGATTATTGGATCTTTGCTTTTGGGAGCGGGAACGTTGACCGATATTTCACTTGCTCTCTTCGTCGGAATGATCGTCGGCACGTACTCGTCAATCTTTATCGCTTCGCCTTTGCTAGTCATGCTTGAAGAGCGCCGTGCCTCAACAAAAGAGCACAATGAAATTGTTGCCCGTCGACGTGAACGCGACGGCGGCAGCAGTGACCATGTCCGCGTCGCGCCGGTTCAGCCCGGTCGACGCCTCGCAAATGATGCCCAACCCAAGAGGAAGAAGGCCCGCCGATGAGCGCTGAGCTCGGCACAGTTGTCAGTGATTTGGTCTTGAGCCACCTGCGAGAGGTTCAAGACTTCCCCGAGGAAGGTGTGCTGTTCCGCGACATCACACCGCTGCTTGCAGACGGAGAAGCCTTTGCGAAGCTCATTGAGCTTCTTGCAGACCACTACCGCGGTCGCATTGATGCGGTAGCAGGCTTGGAATCACGAGGCTTCATCCTCGCTGCTCCCTTGGCAACCGCCCTTGGAATAGGGATGATTACCGTCCGAAAGGGAGGAAAGCTTCCCGGTCCAGTGATCGGTATTGACTACGACCTTGAATATGGAAGCGCACGAATGGAGCTCAATCCGGGCCTCGTTCGTGAAGGTGCACGCGTTCTCGTCGTCGACGACGTGTTGGCGACGGGCGGAACTGCAGCGGCATCCGTGAAACTGATCGAGCAGTGTGGTGCGAAGGTTGAAGCCGTTGCTATTTTGCTTGAGCTTGAGGCTTTGAAGGGACGCACAAAGCTGGAGCCTCACGTGAAGGTTGAAACTGCTGTCGTTTTCTAATTCGGGCCTTTCATTCCCGAAGATCACTTGTATCATTGAGGAATGAGTGAGCAAAAAGACGATGTGACCCGGCCGCCCGCGGCCGGGTCACGTGTGCGTTCAGGACTTGTATGGTTCGGTGCTCGTTCAAAGACGACGACACCCGAGATTGAACCTCTGATTCGTGCCTTACGTGCAAATCACCCGAAAGCCGATATTTCACTGATCGAGCGGGCATATCGTACGGCAGAAAAAGCCCATCGCGGTCAAATGCGTAAGAGCGGGGAACCTTACATTACTCACCCGGTCGCCGTCGCCACCATTTTGGCTGAGGTCGGTATGACCTCGCCAACGCTTGCAGCTGCTCTTCTACACGACACCGTTGAAGACACCGACTACAGCTTGGAACAACTCACCGCAGATTTTGGTCCCGCCATCGCACAGCTTGTCGATGGCGTGACGAAGCTCGACAAAATCCGTTACGGAGCAAACGCCCAGTCGGAGACGCTGCGCAAAATGATTATCGCGATGAGTCGTGACATTCGTGTTTTGCTCATCAAACTTGCTGATCGCCTCCACAATGCCCGCACGTGGCGTTTCGTCCCCGTCGAATCCGCGAAGAAGAAGGCGCGCGAGACGCTAGAGATATACGCTCCGTTGGCGCACCGCCTCGGAATGAACATGATCAAGTGGGAGCTTGAAGAGCGCTCCTTCAAAGTCCTCTACCCCGAAATCTACGAGGAAATCGATCATCTCGTTGCCGAACGTGCTCCTGAGCGAGACGTCTATCTCCGCGAAGTGATCACGCAGATTGAAGAGGATCTGCGCAGATCTGGGACTCAAGGAACCGTGAGCGGGCGGCCCAAAAACCACTATTCGATCTATCAAAAGATGATCGTCCGTAATAAAGCCTTTGATGAGATCTTTGATCTTGTCGCCGTGCGCGTACTGGTCGAGACAGTTCGCGACTGCTATGCGGTATTGGGAGCGCTCCACGGCCGGTGGAACCCTATTCCGGGGCGTTTCAAAGACTATATCGCCATGCCGAAGTTCAACTTCTATCAGTCGTTGCATACGACGGTGATTGGTCCCGGTGGGCGTCCGGTCGAGATTCAGATCCGCACCTACGAAATGCACGAGCACGCCGAGCACGGCGTCGCCGCACACTGGAAGTACAAGCAGAATCCGAACGCGAATTCGCTTGAGTCGGATCGAATGAGTGCTGACGAACAGATGAACTGGCTTCGTGCACTCGTCGATATGGAACGGGAAACCGGCGATCCCGAAGAATTCTTAGATTCTCTTCGCTACGAGATTTCCGGTGAAGAAGTTTATGTCTTTACACCCAAAGGTGAAGTCGTTGTCCTTCCGCGAGGGGCAACACCGGTTGATTTCGCCTACACGGTGCATACCGAAGTCGGCCACCACACGGTCGGAGCGAAGGTCAATGGGCGCCTCGTTCCTCTTGACACGCGACTTGAATCGGGTCAGACCGTTGAAGTTGTCACTTCGAAGTCTGATAAAGCGGGTCCGTCGCGAGACTGGTTGGCCTTTGTTGCATCGCCACGAGCACGCTCAAAGATCAAGGGTTGGTTCTCGCGCGAACGTAAGGAAGAGGCCGTCGAGGCGGGCAAGGAACACATTGCGCGTGCTATGCGTAAGCAGAATTTGCCTCTGCAACGTTTGATGAGTCATGACTCATTGCTCTCTGTTGCTACTTCTTTGGGATATCCCGATATTTCTGGACTCTATGCGGCGGTTGGCGACGGTCATATTTCCGCACAAAGCATCGTCACGAAGCTTGTTGAAAACCTCGGCGGGGGAGATGGAACAGAGGAGACTCTCTCCGAGGCAATCACCCCCGGAAGCCATCGTTCGACAATTGGTGAGTACAGTGCGAAGGGACAGGGCGTCTCGGTCGCGGGCATGAATGCCAATGACGTTTGGGTCAAGCTTGCAAGGTGTTGCACGCCCGTACCGGGCGACGAGATTATCGGCTTCATCACCCGCGGCCAGGGCGTGTCAGTTCATCAGAGTTCATGCCCCAATGCGATCCGTCTCCAGGGGCTGCATCCGGAGCGCTTTGTGGAAGTGTCATGGAGCGGTGAACACTCACAAGCCCAGTATCTCGTTCAGATTCAGACGAAAGCCTTGGATAGGCCAGGACTCTTGGCTGATATGACGAAGGTGATGACCGATTATCGCGTGAACATTCTCTCGGCATCGACGGTGTCGACGCGAGATCAAGTCGCGACGGCGCGTTTCAGCTTTGAATTGGCAGAGATCAGTCACCTCAATGCCGTGCTATCTGCTTTGCGTCGGGTTGACGGGGTTTTCGAAGCGGTGCGAGTATCGACCTCTGCGGCACAGTAACCGCGTATCGCTTTGTGGAATCCTAGTGAAACGTCACACCTTTTTTTATGAGTTTGGCGGCTATTTCATTTAGGATGTATGCGTACCGTTGAAGGTATGCCTGTGTGGAGCCCCCACGCACCGCGTCGGATGGGAAACTGTCCCAACCTCTAAGGAATATCGTGACCACTTCGCCTGAACCGCAGGCCGTTGAGCCTGAAGTTGCCGCTGAACGTACTGTCGAACAACCAGGAACCCCGGAAATGTCGACCGATTTTGGTCGGATCGACTCGCAGGGAAATGTGTGGGTTAAGGACGGCGAAGAAGAGCGCATGATCGGCTCTTTCCCCGAAGGCCTGCCTTCAGATCCCTTTGCTCTGTACACGCGTCGTTATGCGGATCTTGAAGCTACGATCAAGCTTTTCGAAGATCGACTGGCTTCACTTGGTCCCAAGGAAATCGACCAGACTTTGGCAACCCTCAAGGAGGCTGTTGCCCTCCCTAACGCAATCGGTGATTTGCCTGCATTACGTGCGCGCGTAAACGCTGTTGAAGAACGCGCTCAGGCGCGTAAGGAAGAGGCGAAGGAAGAGCGTCGCCTCGCAAAGGAACAGGCACTTGCCGAACGTACCTCACTGGTCGAGCGCGCTGAAGCGATTTTGGCCAAGGAATCTTCGAAGATTCACTGGAAACAATCAGGTCAGCTGCTTCGCGATCTCCTCGAAGAATGGAAGCAGATGCAGCGTAGGGGTCCGCGCCTCGATAAGAGCACTGAGGACGAACTATGGAAGCGTTTCTCGGCAACCCGTACGCAGTTCGACCGCCGACGTCGTCAGTACTTCTCTGAACTTGATGAGCGACAAGGTCAAGCCAAGCGCGTGAAGGAAGAGATTATTGCTCGTGCCGAGGCACTGAAGGATTCCACCAACTGGGGTGAAACTTCTGCTGCCTTCCGTGATCTGATGGAACAGTGGAAGCGCGCTCCGCGAGCATCCCGCCGTGAGGACGATGCGCTGTGGGCGCGATTCCGTTCCGCTCAGCAGGCCTTCTTTGACGCTCGTCACCGTAATGATCTTGCAGTTGATTCCGAGTACCAGGCGAACTTGAGTGCAAAGGAAGAGCTCCTCAAGGAAGCTGAAGCACTGCTTCCCATCACGAACCATGAGGAAGCCAAGTCTGCGCTTCGTTCGATTCAGGATCGTTGGGCAGAGATCGGTCGTGTTCCTTCTGAGCACTTCCGAAAGATCGAGTCTCGACTGCGCGCCGTTGAAGATGCTTTGCGTCAGGCGGAAGAGGCGGAGTGGCGTCGAACGAATCCCGAAACTCGTGCGCGCGCAACGGGAATGCTTGGACAACTTGAAGAACAACTTGAGCAGTTGCGTGAAGACCTTGAGACCGCTAAGGCACAGGGTGACGATGCTCGCGTTCGTGAGTTGACGCAGGCCTTGGAAACCAAGAAGGCATGGTTCGATCAGATTTCTTCGACGCTCTCGTGAGTCAGGGAATTCGGATCCATGTGATCCCGACACCCTTCTATGGTGCGAATTGCTACGTCATTTCGCCCAGAAGTGAAGGAAGTGCGCCGGTTCAGTCTCTTGTTGTCGACCCTTCGTTTGGTGCTCGCGACAAGATTCGTGAAGCGCTGGAAGAAGACAACGCCTACGTGGGTGCGGTGCTGGCGACACACGGCCATGCCGACCACGTCTGGGATTGTGCAGAGATCGCCTCGTGGGCACCAGATGGTCCGGCTCCGGTGTGGATCCCGAGTCCTGACGTGTGCCGCTTGGATGACCCGGCCTCGTACGTGAGCCTTCCTCTTCCTGAGGAAGTGAATGTGCCGTGGGTGAAGCCTGCGCTCATTAAGGAATGCCCAGTCGATACTCTCGAGTACGTTCGCGGTGTTTACTTGCGTATGGTTCCCGCCCCCGGACACACCGAAGGTTCAGCGCTCTTTTTGGGTGCATCGGAGCTCACTGTGTTCTGGAACGGTACTCGCGCTTTAGATACCGAGGTCGTTGTTCCTTGGGCGCTCAGTGGTGACGTTATTTTCGCGGGCTCTGTTGGCAGAACCGATATGCCCGGTGGTGACGAGACCCAAATGCGTCATTCCTTGCGTACACTCGCCAATGTGATCGACCCGCAGACGATTCTCTTCCCGGGGCACTCGGTTGCAACGACCATGGGGGATGAGCTGGAGACAAACGCCTACCTCAGGCGCGCTCGAAGCATCGGTTAGTTACTTGCGCCGACATGTGAGCCGGCGCGTGAAAGAATAGGACTCATGGCACGTACTTCACTTTCAGGTTTCCCAGAGTGGCTCCCACAGGGGCGGATCGTTGAACAGGCGATTTTGGACCACATTCGTTCGGTTTTCGAGCTTCACGGATTTGCGGGAATCGAAACTCGAGCCGTCGAGACTCTTGAGCAGCTTCAATCCAAGGGCGAAACCTCGAAAGAAATCTACGTTCTGGACCGTCTTCAAGCGCTAAAAGAAGAGGGCGGACGTTCCTCAAAGGAACGCCAAATGGGCCTTCACTTTGACTTGACTGTTCCTTTTGCACGTTACGTGATCGAGAACGCCAACGAGCTCGATTTTCCGTTTAAGCGTTATCAGATCCAAAAGGTCTGGCGCGGTGAACGCCCACAGGACGGTCGTTTCCGCGAGTTTACTCAGGCAGATATTGATGTTGTTGGTCTGGGTGAGCTTCCCTTCCACTACGAAGTGGATCTGCCCTTGGTGATGGCAGAAGCATTGATGTCTTTGCCGATCCCTCCCGTTCACGTCTTGGTTAATAACCGCAAGGTTGTCCAGGGGATTTGTGAGGGGCTCGGTGTCGACGATGTTGAGTCCGCACTTCGCGGCCTCGATAAGCTTGACAAAATTGGGCCTGAAGGCGTGGCTGAAGAGCTTGCCGAGGCCGGGCTTGAGCAGCCGCAAATCGACGTGCTCTTGCGTATGGCGCAGATCCGTACCGAGGATTCAGAGCATCTTCGCTCGAAGGTAAACGCACTTGGCGTATCGAGTGAAACGCTCACTCAGGGCTTGGATGAACTGTGCGCATTGGTTGAGCAAGCCGGGGCTGCGATGCCCGGTGTTGTTCTGGCGGATCTGAAGATTGCTCGTGGATTGGATTACTACACGGGTTCCGTTTACGAAAGCGAAATCGTTGGGCACGAGGACTTGGGATCGATCTGTTCCGGCGGACGTTACGATTCTCTTGCCAAGGACGGAAAGCGAAGCTATCCCGGTGTCGGCCTCTCTATCGGCGTGTCTCGCTTGGTGTCACGGATCCTTTCACAGGACATGGTGACAGCTTCTCGTAAGGTGCCTACATGCGTTGTTATTGCAGTTGCAGACGAGGAACAGCGTCAACACTGCAACGCTCTGGCGACGATCTTGCGCAAGCGCGGGATTCCCACCGATGTTGCCCCCAGTGCGGCGAAGTTTGGCAAACAGATTAAGTTCGCTGACAAGCGAGGGATTCCCTTCGTATGGTTCCCGGGAAGCGAAGGCGAAGCGGATACCGTCAAGGACATCCGTTCAGGCGAGCAGGTTCAAGCCGATATCTACAATTGGCAGCCTCCGGCAGAAGACCTTCATCCCTCGGTCGTTCCTACGCAAGACTCGAACGACTAAGCTCCGGGTGCCTTCGGTGTGCGATCTCACCGGAGGCACAGCTGTCTTCACGCCCAAGTAACTGATAGCCTTGCAAGGCAACGAGGCGCAACCCAATGGTGGTCGAGTGCGTCTCGGCGGTGAAAACGGTGTGGGGTCGCGCGTCATCCGTGAAGTCGACCCAGAGCGACGCTAATTGTAAGGAAACTTGTGTCCACTGCGCCCGAAAACGCCACTGAAACGACCTTTGCTGATCTCGGCCTCCCCGATGATCTTCTCGCAGCCATTACCCAGATGGGGTATGAAGTTCCCACTCCGATCCAAGCTGAGGCAATTCCTGCACTTCTCGAACTGCACGATGTCGTTGGAATCGCTCAAACCGGTACCGGAAAGACGGCCGCATTCGGCTTGCCTCTTCTTGCCCTGATCGATTCAGATGAACGCCATGTGCAGGCACTCGTTCTTGCTCCCACGCGTGAACTGGCGATGCAATCCGCACAGGCAATTTCGGACTTTGCTTCTCGAAGCCGCGATATTGATGTCGTCCCGGTCTACGGCGGTTCCGCCTATGGACCGCAGATTGGTGCGCTCAAGCGTGGAGCCCAGGTTGTTGTGGGCACACCGGGGCGCGTCATTGATCTGATCGAAAAGGGCGCCTTGGATCTGAGCCATGTCTCGATGCTTGTCCTTGATGAAGCCGATGAGATGCTTCGTATGGGATTCGCAGAAGACGTTGAAACCATTACGTCTTCTGTTCCTTCCGATCGCCTCACTGCACTTTTTTCCGCGACTATGCCCGCCGCAATCGAAAAGATCGCACAGACGCATCTCAAGGATCCCCTCAAGATCGCTGTATCTGAAGAATCATCGACCGTTGATACTATTCACCAGACCTATGCGGTGGTTCCCTACAAGCACAAGATCGGTGCTTTGTCACGGGTACTAGCGACGCGAGCGCAGCACCAGAGCAACGAAGAATCCGACGCAGCAATCGTTTTTGTCCGCACGCGCCTTGATGTCGAAGAGATTTCACTCGAATTGAATTCTCGAGGATTTAAAGCGGCGGGTATTTCTGGTGACGTCGCGCAAACCGAACGTGAGCGCATGGTCGAGCGGCTGAAGAATGGGTCTTTGGACGTTTTGGTCGCGACCGACGTTGCTGCCCGTGGCCTCGATGTCGAACGTATTGGTTTAGTCGTGAACTTCGATGTGCCTCGTGAAGCTGAGGCCTACGTTCACCGAATTGGACGAACTGGTCGTGCAGGTCGTCAAGGGCGATCGCTCACCTTCTTTACACCTCGCGAGCACTCTCGTCTTCGCAAGATTGAAAAACTCACTGGAACTCAGATGGAAGAAGTCGAGATTCCTTCTCCCGCTGCAGTTTCCCAGTTCCGAGCCAGCCGGATTCTCGATTCGATCGGTGAGCGAATCGAAAAGGGCCGCCTGGATCTCTACCGCACGCTTCTCGACGAAATTCACGATACGACCTCGCTTGAGATTGAAGATATCGCCGCCGCACTCTTAGCCAATGCCGTTGGTGATGAGGGCCCGAGCGCACGAATTGCTGACGACCGACGCGGAAATGGCAAAATTCGCCGCGAAGAAGAACTCGATGAGTCCGGTGAATTTGCCAGGGCGAGCTTTGAAGGCGGCCGTGATCGTGAGCGTCCGCTTAAGGGGCGTAAGACTTCGACAACGCCTCGTCACGCGGTGGGAACCGGCACGCGCTACCGCATTGAGGTCGGTAAGAAGGACCGCGTCAAGCCCGGTGCCATCGTCGGTGCAATCACCGGTGAGGGCGGCATCTCAGGTGCGGATATCGGCCATATCGATATCTACCCGACTTTCTCTTTGGTCGAGATCCATACGGATCTTAGTGCAGATTCCATGACGCGTATTTCCAAGGCTCATGTTTCTGGACGTGCCTTGCGAATCCGTGTCGATGAGGGCCCCGATGGCAAGTCACATGCACCCAAGAAGAGCCCGATTGCGCGTAAGGAATCCCGCGAGGGCGGCCACCGCCTCGACCGGGGACGCGGGCGTCATCTTCCTCACTCCGAAGAGCGTCGCTTTGATGATCGCCGAGGCGAGCGTCGCTTTGGGGATCGCGAACGTTCGACGCGCGGGGGTCGCTTCGCGCAGCCGCAGCGCAAGTCAGCCTCGAAGAAGGTAGCTAAGCGTCGCTTCGGTCGCTGAGTCGCACGAGAAACTTACACGGACGCGCGGGGGAGGAGATCTTCCTCGCGCGTCCGCATTGCTGCGAAGACTCCCACAACAGCGATCGAAAGCGCGATGAAGGTTGCGGGAAGATAAGCAATGGGACCCGTGAAGCCAATAGCGTTCCAGAGAGCTAGCGCAAGAGAGACGAAAGCAAGCTCGACGGCTGCGCCAGCTGAATCGGCAACCTGAAGCCACGAGGATGCTCGTCCATGCATTGAGGGATCGGTTGAACCCAAGGTGAAGTCAGAGATGGTTGAGTGCGTGAAACCAACTCCGATACCGGACAACAGCCAGGCAATGAAGACAGGCCATTTCGGGAGGGACGGGTTGAGGAGCATCGACAGGGGAGCAAGACCGATCACGATCATGCAGGAACCAATTTTGGGAAGTAGAAGGCGCACGCGTCGATTCTTGAACTGCGACTGAATGAAAGCACCGCTCGCCCACGAAAGCGTCGCGATAGTAACGGCAAGTGAAGCCGTATTCGCGCTCCAGCCGTGGATGCGCTGGAGTAGAAGAGGCATGACGACTTCCGCACCAGTCACTGCTCCCATCATGAGCAGACGCGTCATGACAAGAGCGGGGATTCCGCGCTTGAGTTTAAAGGTTCCCTTTGGAAGCAAGCGAGGCAGGGTAAAGATTGAGAGCACGAAGCCGAGGGCTCCAACCGCTGACATCGCCCAGACCGAATGAAAAGTTCCCGAGATCTGCAAAAGGAAGACACCCAAACCCGAACCCAATGCCAAGCGAAGGAAACGCGCAGAGGGCAGACGCCCGTGAGGTGTACTGACCAGTCCCTTGAGAACAGAGTGCAAGGGGATAGCTCCAAAAATTGCGAGGAAGGGCGCGACGCCGAAAACAATTCGCCATCCCCAATAGGTTGCGATGAATCCAGCAAGAGCGGGCCCGACGAGGGCAGGGAACACCCACGATAGTGAGAATGCTGCAAAATAACGCGGACGGTGCAGGGGAGTGGCTATCGCCCCGACAAGCACGTAGAGGGGGACGATGATAAATCCGCCTCCAAGGCCTTGGACGAGACGGCCAAGAACGAAGATCGCGATATGCGGCGCGAAGGCGCTGATCAGTAATCCGACGCAAAAAAGTATGAGTCCCCATGCAAACACTCTTTTGACGCCGATCGCGTCGCTGAGTCCACCGGCAAGAACGTTGGCAATGAGGTTCGTAATGAGTGCGGTTCCCGAAGCAACTGAAAACCAAGAGTCTGCATGGAAAGACGCAACGACGTTCGGCATGATCGTCGTTGTTGCAAGCGATTCAAAAGCGGAAAGCGTAATCAAAATGACTGCGGAGAGCATGAGCCCTTTTTCGGCACTCGACCACGCCTGAGAATCGGAGCGTGAACCCATAGCAACACACGTTACACACTTTCGAGGGTCACTTCTACAATGCTTGCCTGATCAACTACGTGTGGACGCAGGTATTTTCCCGGCTCATCGGCGTGAAAGGAGTATGATGTCCGTGCCGCCGCTCGTCTCGCGGATGGTACCAACGAAAGGAAAAACAGTGCTTCGCACTCACAATATTGGAACGCTTGGCCTTGACCTTGTCGGCCAAACCGTCACCCTGACCGGATGGGTCGATCGACGTCGTGACCACGGCGGTGTTGCATTCATCGATCTCCGTGATGCTTCGGGAATTGCGCAGGTGGTCGTTCGCGATGAACGCGTTGCCCACGAATTGCGCAGCGAGTTCGTTTTGAAAGTGACCGGAGAGGTCTGCGCTCGCCCCGAAGGCAATGAAAACCCGAATCTAGCAACGGGTGCAATTGAAGTCATGGGCGACGATATTGAGATTCTCAATACCTCGGCACCTCTTCCTTTCCAGGTTTCTTCCAACGCTGAAGATTCAGGCAACGTTGGTGAAGAAACTCGTCTGAAGTACCGCTACCTTGACCTCCGCCGCGAACCGGAACAATACGCGCTGCGCTTGCGCTCGAAGGTTTCACGTGCGGCCCGCGATACTCTCTACGCTCACGATTTCGTCGAAATCGAAACGCCGACGTTGACACGTTCCACCCCTGAAGGTGCACGTGACTTCATTGTTCCTGCACGTCTCGCGCCCGGTTCGTGGTACGCACTTCCCCAGTCTCCTCAGCTCTTCAAGCAAATGCTGATGGTCGCTGGAATGGAGCGCTACTTCCAGATCGCGCGTTGCTACCGCGATGAGGACTTCCGTGCTGATCGCCAGCCAGAGTTCACTCAGCTCGACATCGAAATGAGCTTCGTCGACCAGGACGACGTCATCGCAGTTGCCGAAGAAATCATGAAGAACGTCTGGGCCCTGATCGGCTATGACCTTCAGACTCCGATTCCTCGCATGACCTTCAAGGACGCGATGGAGAAGTATGGTTCGGATAAGCCGGACCTGCGTTTCGGCCTGCAGCTGGTCGAACTGACCGAGTACTTCAAAGACACGACTTTCCGTGTTTTCCAGGCCCCCTACGTCGGTGCGGTGGTTATGCCCGGTGGTGGCTCGCAGCCTCGCCGTACCTTCGACAAGTGGCAGGAATGGGCCAAGGCGCGCGGCGCCAAGGGCTTGGCTTACGTCACGATCGACGACGAAGGAAACCTGGGTGGCCCGGTTGCAAAGAACATTACCGAAGCTGAGCGCGCTGGCCTCGCCGAGGCCACTGGCGCCAAGCCCGGTGACTGCATTTTCTTCGCTGCTGGCAAGCCCACCGCCTCGCGCGAGCTGCTCGGTGCCGCTCGCTTGGAGATCGGCAAGCGGTGCAACCTCATCGATCCCGATGCTTGGGCGTTCACCTGGGTTGTCGACGCACCTCTGTTCAAGCCGACCGGAGATGCCGAGGCCGAAGGCGATGTAGCACTTGGACACAGCGCGTGGACAGCAGTCCACCACGCCTTCACTTCACCAAAGCCCGAATGGCTCGACACCTTTGACCAGGATCCTGGAAACGCACTGGCTTACGCCTACGACATTGTCTGCAACGGCAATGAGATTGGTGGCGGCTCGATCCGTATTCACCGTCGTGATATCCAAAACCGTGTCTTTAAGGTCATGGGAATTGGAGAGGAAGAAGCACAAACACAGTTTGGATTCCTCCTCGATGCCTTCAAGTTCGGTGCTCCGCCGCACGGCGGTATTGCCTTTGGGTGGGACCGCATCGTGTCGTTGCTGACTAAATCCGAATCGATTCGTGACGTGATTGCCTTCCCGAAGTCGGGAGGCGGCTACGATCCGCTGACCGATGCTCCTGCGCCTATCACTCCTGCACAGCGCAAGGAAGCTGGCGTTGACGCGAAGCCGAAGAAACGCGGCGAGGAAGATGCTCAAGCGTCAAGCGAAAAGCAGGGCGCCTAAGGAATTGATCTCTAAGTGATTTTGGGGTGGATGATGCGCATCATCCACCCCAAAACTTAGATGAATGCGAATAGGCACAAGACCTCTCAAAGGATTAGGCTAGTCCTTCAGCAGGACTCGATACCGATTCCCAGGAGTGAAACGAGATGGCTATTCTTCCCCCGCATCTTTTACCGTCCGCTGTAGTTTCACCACCTTCTCAGCAGGTGGTAAGCGGGACATGCTGGAGAATTCAGGTCCTCTCGGACACGGTGATTCGTCTTGAGTGGGATCCACGAGGAGACTTTGTTGATGGGCCAACTCAGATGATGGCTCAGCGAGAGTGCGTTTCTCCGAAGGAACTGCGTATCGACCGTGACCCCTCGGGTTCGATCACTATTGAAACTGCACATATGCACTTTCACTACGACGGTGAAGCTCCCAGTTCTAATGGACTCTGGGCACAGGTACGTGAAGAAGACAGCTGGGGGGGAACCTGGCGATGGGGGACAGACCGGGAGTTTCCCTGGCTTCAAGGCCGGAACCTGCGAGGGACTTGCCGCACTCTTGACACGGTTGACGGCAGATGTGAACTCGACCGCGGGGTGGTCGATGGCCGGGGAATAGTCTCACTTATGGATGACACCTGCCCGGTAGGCGAAGACGGTAACTTCTTGCCTTCGCGGCCCGAACATACAGATATTTATATCTTTGCAGCAGGTGGAGATTTCCCCGAGGCCGTTCGTTCGTTCTATCGTCTGAGCGGGCCTCAAGCGATTCTTCCTCGCTTTGCCTTGGGTAATTGGTGGAGCCGCTATCACCGATACAGTGAAGAAGAATATCTGCGGGTTATGGATGATTTTGCTTCCCGTGCAGTCCCCGTATCCGTCGCAGTGATCGACATGGATTGGCATATCACTGAGCCTCCGGAAGGAGCAGGTTCTGGGTGGACTGGATACACCTGGGATCCGCAGCTCTTCCCGAATCCCGAGCGTTTCCTCTCCTCGCTTCATTCGCGTGGCCTTCACACTTCGCTCAACCTGCATCCAGCGGATGGAATTCGCTATTTCGAAGACGGATACGAACGCCTTGCGACTCGCATGGGAATTGACCCCGAGTCTCGTCAGACGGTGCTTTTTGATCCTGCGGACCCGGAGTTTATGCTCGCCTATTTTGAAGAGATCCTGCATCCTCTTGAGGATCAGGGAGTCGACTTTTGGTGGGTTGATTGGCAGCAGGGAGAACACACTTCAACACGTGGCCTTGATCCTTTGTGGGTACTGAATCACTACCACTATCTCGATAGTGCGCACCGCCATGGGCGAGGACTCACTCTTTCGCGCTACTGCGGTCCGGGTTCTCAGCGCTACCCGCTGGGGTTCTCCGGCGATACCTACATTACGTGGGACTCCTTGAACTTCCAGCCGGAGTTTACTGCGACCGCTTCGAATATCGGATACGGCTGGTGGAGCCACGATATCGGCGGCCACATGCTGGGGCGTCGTGATCCCGAATTGGAGACGCGCTGGGTAGAAAGTGGCGTCTTTAGCCCGATTATGAGGCTCCACTCCTCGAATAATCCCTTTACTCGCAAAGAACCCTGGGTCTTCGATGCGCCGCACTGTGATATCCAAGAGGAATACCTGCGCCTGCGACACCGTTTGGTCGGGTACTTGCATTCCGAGCAGCTTCGCGGACGTGAAGAACTGCTCCCTCTGATCCGCCCGATGTATTGGGAACACGACGGGCATGAGCAGTCTTGGGAAGTTCCCAATTGCTTCCGTTTCGGTAGCCAGATGATTGTTGCCCCGGCGACGTCTCCATCTCACGAGGCCACTGGTAAGAGCGTGAGCAATGTGTGGTTGCCAGAGGGGACCTGGGTTGATTTGATGGCGAATCTCGCCTACGCGGGAGATCGAAAGATTGCTTGCTGGTCCGATCTAGGTCGAACTCCGGTTTTTGCTCGGGCGGGGAGTGTTATTCCCTTGTGCGGGCGCGCGGCGAAGCCTGAATCGGACGGTGTTCTTGGGGCCTTGGGACGCCAATCATATGTCGGGGTAGAGAATCCTGATGTTCTTGAGATCTTGGTTGTCACAGGTGCCGATGGCGATTACGAATTGGTCGAAGACCGTGACAGTGATGAGAGCCTCGTTCGAACAAAGATTCACTGGAATGATGATGAGGGAATCTTGCGAGTCGAGGCAGCTGTTGGAGATTTGGGTTCTCTTCCCCAGCAGCGAGAACTGTCGCTTCGTCTTCTTGGCCCGAACGTCCCCGCCGAACTCATAGAGTTGGGGACTTTCCTTCCGACGCAGGGCGCTCAATTTGTAGTGACCCGTGAGGCTATGAGCGAAAAAGACAAGCGTACGCGCGAAATTCATCGGATTTTGACACACGCCCGCTGTGAGGTTGAACTTTTGACCCGCTTGGACTCATGCTGGAACCAAGGGCTTGGCAGTTTCCTTGCAGCTCTTAATCATGAGGATATTCCGCACGATCTGCGCGATGCTTTGACTCAGATTGCCATTGCTTCAGACCTCGAGTGAATGAAGGAACATCATGTCTTTTGTTGAAATTCATCCCGAGAATCCGCAGACTCGCCTTGTTGATCGCGTCGTCGATGTACTCAACTCCGGTGGGCTAGTTGCTATACCGACAGATTCGGGTTACGCGCTCGCGTGCGTACTGGGAAATAAATCTGGAATTGATCGTATCCGTGTGATTCGTCGCCTTGACGAGAAACACAACTACTCACTTCTTTGCGATACTTTTGCGCGACTTGGTGACTTGGTCATTATGGACAACTCGCAGTTTCGTGCGATGAAAGCCTCGACTCCGGGGCCTTATACCTTCATTCTCCCCGGAACTAAAGAAGTTCCCCGAATGACGCTTAACAAGAAGAAGCACACTATTGGCGTACGTATTCCAGACCACCGCGTCGTTCAATCAATCCTGTCTGCCCTCGGCCAGCCTCTGGTCGCTTCATCGCTCATTCTTCCGGGACAGAGCGACGTTATGAGTGATGGCTTTGAGGTTGATGACAAGATTGGCTCTCAAGTTGACCTAGTCGTTGTTGCACCGGTCGGCGGTGACGAGGCAACATCGGTTATTGATTACACCGATGGCAGCGCGCGTATCGCCCGGCGTGGAGCTGGAGACTTGAGTTTGTGGGAGTAACAGCACATCTCTTCTACGCGCATTATTGCCGGAATCGACAGTGAAAACAGATAGCATGAGAGGGTTATGAAAAAGCTATCCCTCAAACTGTCGGTCCTCCTCGGAATCACGGCTGTTGCCCTCATCGCCCTTGGTGTGTCTGGGTGGTTCTACTCAGCGCATGCGCTTCCGCGCACGTCCTTAGCTGGGCAATCGATCTCTTCTTTGTCTCAACAGCAGGTTGAAGATCAGCTCCGTCAAAAGGTTGATTCCGCAAAAGTGACCTTAACTGTTGCAGAGCAGACGCGTGAAGCTTCGCTTTCAGATCTGGGAATCTCGGTTGATGTTCCCGCAACCGTAGATGCGGCTTTTTCTGAGAATCGAAGTCTATTTTCCCGTTTTCGCGGGCTCTTCCGCTCGCGTTCGATTTCACCTGTCGTGAACTTCGACCAGTCGAAGCTCGCCGCTTTCGGCACTGCTTTGACCTCACAGGTGGGAACGCCGATGAGCGATGCTCACCTCAAGGTCAGTGATGACGGTACTACCTTCGAAGTCGTTCCCGCACAAGAGGGAATTACTATCGAGAGCTCCGAACTCGCGAAAGTTCAGCAAGAAGTTGCCACGGATTTGGGGACACAAGGACGTTCGATTCCAGTTGAGGTTCGTAAACCTCAAGTGACGACCGAAAGGGCTGAGGAAGCAAAGACGCAGGCGATGGCTTTGATAGCTCCCAGCGTGACGATCACCGATGGAATTGATGACTTCACTGCCTCGCAACAAGACAAGATGAAGTGGGTCAAGGTCAGTGTCGAAGGAGACAAAGCGGCAGTGCTTGATTCCCAGGCTCTTTCAGCTTGGGTGAATGAGCTTGCGAAGTCGACGAACGTTGAATCCGAAAAGGGAATCCAGGGTGTCAATAGCCGTGGAGACGTCGTGGGCGTACTCAAGGCGGGCACCGTCGGTTACCGAGCAAATAACACTGAATCAGTGATTTCTGGAATCGAAGATGCGCTGAAGAACGGAAAATCCTACTCGGGCGACTTTGACTACGACAAGGTCGAACCCGAATATGATCGCCAAGACATCCCTGACGGCTACGGTGACGATGTGTACCAAGCTGCTGCTGGTGAAAAGTGGATCGACATTGATCTGTCAAAGAACACTGTTTCCGCTTATGAAGGTCGCACCATCGTTCACGGTCCAACTCCGATGGTTCCCGGTGCTCCCAATACGCCAACCGTTACGGGCAAGTTCCACGTTTATCTCCAGTATCAATCTCAAACGATGGAGGGAGAGAACGCTGACGGCACTCCCTACAAAACCGAAGGCGTTCCGTGGGTGACTTACTTCTACGGAGGATATGCGATGCACGGAGCTCCGTGGCGTTCCTCTTTCGGCTGGTCGGGCTACGGAGGCTCCCACGGCTGTGTCAACATGCCCGTTGACGGTGCCCATTGGATTTACGAATGGGCAGATAACGGCACCGTTGTGATCAGCCACTACTAAAACGGGGATTGAAGATGGATCTCTTTGATTCACAGGGAATCGAAGAATTCGGGACTCCTGTGGTTGATGAGCACGCTCCACTGGCAGTTCGGATGCGCCCTCAGAGCATCGAGGAAATCGTTGGCCAGCAGCATCTTTTGAAACCGGGTTCGCCTCTGCGCAGACTCCTGACTCCAAGTGCTGATTCGCCCGCGGGTTTAAGTTCTGTAATTCTTTGGGGGCCTCCCGGGACAGGGAAGACGACTCTTGCCTACCTTATTGCACGTGCATCAGGGCGTAGATTCTGCGAGGTTTCCGCAGTTACCTCCGGAGTGAAAGACCTCCGTGACGTGATTGCGCAAGCGCGCCGAGGACTGACTTCTACAGGGGAAGAGACCATCCTCTTTGTCGACGAAGTCCATCGCTTTTCGAAATCGCAGCAAGATGCCCTTCTTCCGGCGGTTGAAAATCGCTGGGTTACTTTGGTTGCTGCGACGACTGAGAATCCTTCCTTCTCGGTGATTTCACCTCTGCTCTCGCGCTCGCTTTTACTGACTTTACATGCGCTCACCAGCGAAGATCTTTCTCTTTTGCTCGATCGTGCTCTTACCAGTGATACGGGCTTGAAAGCCCTTTTTGACCTATCTGATGACGCTCGTGCTGGCCTTTTGCGCTTGGCTGGCGCGGATGCGCGCAAGGCACTGACCCTCCTCGAGGCGGCTGCGGCCTCGCGCGCGGAAAAAAGCGAAGCCGTCGCGGAGAATGCGCAGGAGCCTTGGGTGATCGACACCGACGATGTCGAAAATGCTGCAAATCAGGCTTTGGTTCGTTGGGATCAGGATCAGCACTACGATGTCGCCAGCGCTTTTATTAAGTCCATGCGCGGCTCAGATGTTAACGCAGCGTTGCACTACCTCGCGCGGATGCTTGAAGCGGGGGAGGACCCACGTTTCATTGCCAGGCGCGTCATGATCTGCGCTGCTGAAGATGTTGGCATGGCTGCTCCCGAGGTGCTGACAACTGCCGTTTCAGCGGCGCAAGCAGTTCAAATGATCGGCATGCCTGAAGCGCGGATCATTCTGAGCGAAGCAGTCATTGCCGTCACAGTGGCGCCGAAATCAAATCGCGCTTATCTGGCGATTGATGCTGCGCTGGCCGATATTCGACGGGGTAAGGGATCAGCGGTCCCTCCGCACCTGCGCGATGCTCACTACAGTGGAGCTTCACGTTTAGGACATGGCGTCGACTACGTCTACGCTCATGATGCCCCTCACCATGTTGCGGCGCAGCAGTACCTACCCGACGATCTTGTTGGTGCTTCGTACTACGAGCCGACGATGAATGGCAATGAGGCTATCCTCACTAAACGGCTTGCAGTGCTTCGTGAACTATTAAAAGTACGCTAGACTGAACCGGTTGCCCGTATGGGTGACAGATACCTGGGGTCTTAGCCGACGGCATCATGCCTGGAGTTGACCCCGCATCCGCATTGCGGGTGCGACATCAGAGACAGGAAAGGTCATTTAATGGCTCACAATCGTTCACGCAAGCAGGTGCGCGAATCCCGCGCCCTTGGCTTCGCACTCACCCCGAAGGCAGTTCGCTACTTCGAGAAGCGTCCTTACGGCCCCGGTGAACACGGCCGTAGCCGTCGCCGTCAAGAATCTGACTACGCGGTTCGTCTGAAGGAAAAACAGCGTCTTCGTGCACAGTACGGCATCCGCGAAGCGCAGATGCGTCACGTCTTCGAAGAGGCACGCCGCAGCGCAGGTCTGACCGGTGAAAACCTGGTTGAGCTCCTGGAAATGCGTCTTGATGCTCTGGTTCTGCGCGCTGGCTTTGCTCGCACCATCCAGCAGGCTCGTCAGTTCGTCGTTCACCGTCACATCATGGTTGACGGCAAGATCGTCGATCGTCCGTCCTTCCGCGTGAAGCCCGGACAGACCATCCAGGTCAAGCCCAAGTCTCAGACCACCGTCCCCTTCGAGATTGCAGCCGAGGGCGTCCACCGCGATGCACTTCCTGCAACCCCCGATTACCTGGACGTTGAGCTCTCTCGCCTGAAGGCAACGCTCGTGCGTCGCCCGAAGCGTGCAGAGGTTCCCGTCACCTGCGACGTGCAGATGGTCGTCGAACACTACTCGCGCTGATTGCGTTTAGGTAAAGCCCCGAGGCAGCGCCTCGGGGCTTTACTTTATTTAGTACGCGCGAATGACCAATACACGATTCTGATTGTTGTCCACTACTATGGGGTACTATGCGCACTTCTGAAATTCGTCAACGTTGGCTTGACTACTTTGCATCCCAAGGCCATGAGATTCGCCCGTCGGTGTCTCTTGTTTCTCCTGAGCCCTCGATTCTCTTCACCATCGCGGGAATGGTTCCGTTTATTCCCTACATCATCGGGGTTGAACCTGCACCCTGGCCCCGGGCAGCATCTGTTCAAAAGTGCATTCGTACCAATGACATCGATAACGTTGGACGAACCACTCGCCACGGTACCTTCTTCCAGATGAACGGTAACTTCTCCTTCGGCGACTACTTCAAGGAAGGCGCGATCAACTTCGCATGGGATCTGCTCACGGGTGATCAGTCTGAAGGCAAGTACGGCCTCGACGGTGAGCGCATGTGGGTGACCATCTGGGAAAAGGACGAAGAAGCATTCAACGTCCTGACGAAACAGATCGGCATGGATCCTCGTCATATTGTTCGTCTTCCCCGCGAAGAGAACTTCTGGGATACCGGCCAGCCCGGTCCCGCCGGCCCCTGCTGCGAATGGCACTACGATCGTGGTCCTTCCTACGGCCCCGAGGCCGTGGGTGGCAACGTTGATCCCGGCGGAGACCGCTATCTTGAGTTGTGGAACTTGGTCTTCGACCAGTACATGCGCGGCGAAGGCGCTGGCAAGGACTACCCGCTGCTCGGTGAACTTGATCAGAAAGCTATCGATACCGGTGCAGGTTTGGAACGTCTTGCATTTGTCATGCAGGACAAGCCGAATATGTACGAGATCGACGAGGTCTATCCTGTAATTGCAGCCGCTGAAGAAATGAGCGGTAAACGCTATGGGCTCGGTGCAGCTGGCCCCGAAGCAGGAGCAGCATACGACGATGACGTGCGCCTGCGCGTGGTCGCCGACCACGTCCGCTCGTCTCTCATGCTCATTGGCGACGGCGTGCGCCCCGGTAATGATGGTCGCGGATATGTTCTGCGTCGCCTGATCCGTCGTGCCGTGCGTTCCATGCGCCTGCTGGGTGTTGATACGGCAACTATGCCGATTTTGCTCACAGCATCCAAGGATGCAATGAAGGCCTCGTACCCCGAACTGGAAACAAACTGGAGCACGATTTCCGAGGTCGCCTACGCCGAAGAAGAAGCGTTCCGACGCACTCTGAGCGCTGGAACGACCATTTTGGACGTGGCTGTTGAAGAAGCGAAGTCCGCTCCTGGTACGCCGATGATCTCGGGTGAGTCCGCATTCTCACTTCACGACACCTACGGTTTCCCCATCGATCTGACCCTCGAAATGGCAGCCGAGCAGGGAGTCCAGGTTGACGAGGCGGCCTTCCGTGCGCTGATGGAAGAACAGAAGGAACGTGCTCGTGCCGATGCTCGCGCAAAGAAGACCGGCCACACCGACGTTCGTATCTTCCACGACATCGAAAAGGAACTCGGCGGCGGCTCGACCTTCGTTGGTTACACGGAAAACGCAATTGACGCTCAGGTCGTCGGCCTGCTCGTCGATGGTGTTCCCACTCCTGCAGCGAGCGCTCCGGCAGAGGTAGAGATCATCCTTGACCGCACGCCTTTCTATGCAGAAATGGGCGGTCAGCTAGCTGACCACGGAACCATTCGCCTCGCTGATGGCGGTGTGATTGAGGTCCATGACGTGCAGGCGCCGATTCGCGGGTTATCAGTTCACCGCGGGACTCTCACCGAAGGCAAAGCGACCTTGGGGGAGAAGGCATACGCGGAAATCGATACCGAGCGCAGGCTTGCAATCGCGCGCGCACACACGGCAACCCACATGGTCTACGCGGGCTTGCGTCGCATTGTGAACAAGGATGCCGAGCAAGCAGGTAGCGAAAATTCGCCCTCGCGTCTGCGCTTCGACTTCACGAACTCAACAGCCCTGGGTGAAGGACAACTCAACGAGATCGAGAGCCTCGTCAATGAGAAGCTCGCGCAGGATCTCGCTGTGACCACCGAGATCATGTCGCTCGACGATGCCAAGCGCTCAGGTGCGATCGCGCTCTTTGGCGAAAAGTATGGCTCCGAAGTCCGCGTTGTCAGCATCGGCGATAACTTTGATCGCGAGCTATGCGGTGGAACCCACGTTCCTTCAACCGGACATTTGGGCCGTGTGACTGTGTTGAGCGAAGGTTCAATCGGTTCAGGTGTACGCCGTATCGACGCCCTTGTCGGAGATGGGGCCTACGCCTTCCAAGCGAAGGAACACGCGCTTGTATCCCAGCTGAGCTCCATGCTTGGCGGGCGTCCTGACGAACTGGCCTCACGCGTCGAATCCATGATGGGACGTCTGCGTGAAGCAGAAAAGGAACTTCAAAAGATCCGTGAGCAGCAGGCGCTCGCAGAAGCAGCACTGCTCGCTCAAAATGCTCGCAAGATTGGCAAATTCACCAGCGTCGTGGCTCCCGTGGGTGCTTTGGGATCGGCTGATGATCTTCGCGCAATGGCGACCGATATTCGTGAGCGCCTGGGTAATGACGGTCCCGTGCTTGTCGCACTCGCCGGCGTGATCAACGGTAAGCCTATGGTCACTGTCGCAACGAATGATCTTGCTCGCCAACACAGCGCACGTGCAGGACAATTCGTTCGTCGCGCCGCAAAGATTCTCGGCGGTGGCGGTGGCGGCCGCGACGACCTCGCTCAGGGCGGCGGATCCAATCCGGAAGCCATTGAAGATGCTCTCAATGATGTGAATTCGCAGATCCAAGAGCTGTAATGCGTCCAGGAGTTCGTCTGGCAGTTGACGTTGGCACGGTCAGGGTTGGTCTCGCACGTAGTGATGCGGGAGCAGTCCTGGCCTTGCCGCTCCAAACGCTGACTCGTCAAGACGATGCTTCGGAACTTGACGAGATTGCGCGGATCGCCGGTGAGCTGGATGCCATAGAAATCGTCGTCGGGCTTCCTCGCCACATGCAAGGCGGTGAAGGCATTTCAGCGAAAGGCGCACGCAGGTACGCGCGGAAGATTAAAATGGCTTTACCTGCGTGTCGTGTGTGCTTGGTCGATGAACGCTTGAGTTCACACGAAGGACACGAACGTTTGCTTCAAGCCGGTGTCGGACGACGCGAACATCGACAGATGATTGATCAAGTGGCGGCCTCGATTATTCTGGAGACAGCCCTGGAGATGGAACGAATGAGCGGACAAGCTCCCGGAAGGGAAATTGTCCTCGAGGAAGGACAGAGATGAGCGAGAGCACTCCCGAATATCCTTTCCCGAAGCGCGCGAGTATTCACCAACGCCGCTCCCAAGAAAACACTCCCGAGGAGACCCCCGAATCCTCACCGGTACGACGACCAGTTGTCCGTTCGTCGGTAAGCACCCCAGGGGATTCTCTCGAATCGTCTCCTGCGGGCGCGCGGCCTCGTGAAGCAGAAGCCACTACGCGTGCAGCACAGGCTCTTCCCGCGCACCTACCCACGCGTCGCTCAAGGCGTGCAGCCCAAGAAGACACCGCAGTTGAGACGACGGGAATGCGCTCTCGTCGCCTCGAACAAGAACGGCGCTTGGTGCGTAAACGCAAGCGCCGCAGGGCAATTCGGACCTTTTTTGTCCTGTTGCTGACACTCACGCTGATCGCGGGTGGCGCGTACTTTGCATACACGCAATTGCGTGGCTCCTCATCGTCTTCAACAACCGCCGATGATTACCCGGGTCCAGGTAGCGGACAGGTTGTAGTGACGGTGTATGACGGCGAGTCCGGCCAACAGATTGGTCAGCGCCTAGTAGACGCGGGCGTCGTTAAATCACTCACTGCGTTCATCCGCGCATTTGATGCGAATAAAGCAGCGGTGAGTATTCGGCCCGGAAGTTACACACTCAAGAAAGAAATGAGTGCTTCAGGGGCAATCGCTGCACTTTTGGATGATGCGAACCGCAGTGATAATACGGTGACGGTGACTCCCGGACAGACTAAGGATCAAGTCGCCGAGCAGATTTCGATGGTTGCCGATATTCCTCTCGACCAAGTGAAGTCCGCAATGTCAGATACGGCAGCTTTAGGCTTGCCGGCTGAAGCCAATGGAAACGTTGAGGGATGGCTTGCTCCGGGTTCCTATGAACTCGCAGAAGGTGCGACGGCGACTTCACTGATTTCTCAGATGATTACTCGGACGACACAGAGGCTTGACGGGCTGGGCGTTGCCGCCGCAGATCGCGAAAAGATCTTAACCAAGGCCTCAATTCTCGAGCGAGAAGTTCGTAATACGGAGTATCTTCCGATGGTTTCCCGCGTAATCGACAACCGTTTGGCAGATACAAATGGTGAAACCCACGGTTTGCTTCAGATGGATTCAACCGTCTTGTACGGCGTTGGTAAGACCGGCGGAATCCCGACTGCAGATGACCTTGCTGCTGAGAACCCCTACAACACCTACCGCAATCCGGGTCTTCCTCCTTCGCCAATTTCACAGCCATCAACCGAGGCAATTGAAGCTGCTTTGCATCCCGCGGAAGGTAATTGGTTGTACTTCGTCACGGTGAATCTCGATACCGGGGAGACGCTATTCGCGGCTACACATGACGAGCAAACGCAAAACACTAAGCGTTTGGAAGAATACTGTTCGACGCATCAAGGAAAGTGCTGATGCCCTGGGCAGCAGTCATCGGCTCACCGATTGAACATTCCCTCTCACCCCTCATCCATCAAGAACTCTGGCGTAGCGCTGGAATTGCCGGATGGGAGTATCGAAAATGTGAGGTGGACGCCCAACGCCTACCTCAGTGGATCGCATCAATAGACCGCGAATGCGTCGGGGTGTCAATCACCATGCCGTGTAAGAAGGCAGTGATTCCGCTCCTTGACGTTGTTGAACCACAGGCAGCTGCACTGAATTCTGTTAATACCCTTATTCCATCGGGTGGGGTTCTTTCGGGTTTCAACACTGATGTCTTCGGAATGAGTCGCGCGATCGAGCTGAGTCGGCGCAACGCGGGCATGGATCTGGGCGGGCGAGCCATCATTATCGGTTCTGGCGCCACTGCGGCCTCGGCCCTCGCCACTGTCGTTTCCTTGGGATTTCGTCAGGTCGACGTTGTTGCTCGTGCTTTTAGTGGAGGAAAGCTCCCTGCTGATTTCAACCGCAGCGCGATGAATTTGGGAGTGACCTACAGCGGTCATGACCTGACGGCGGCTGGTACCTTATCTCGTTGCTGCGAGCAAGCGGATCTTGTCGTCTCGACTTTACCTTCGGGTGCACTTGACCCCTACGTTGGTGAGCTCTCAACAATGCCATTGCGCTCGAGCTTTCTTGATGTGACATATGCACCGCGTGAAACGGCTGCAATTTCGTGTTGCCTCGAGCGTGGTATCCCCGTCGCCTTCGGAGTAGAAATGCTGGTCTATCAGGCGGTTCTCCAGTTTAAGTTAATGACGGGAATTGAAGCTGATAGTCACGCGATTTCTTCGGTGTTTCAGCTGTTGGAGGCGAAGTAAAAGATGGAACTCGTCGCCATATCGGCTCGTGGGTACTACTTCGCCCACGATTATGCCTTGGGAATGGGCGAGTGGAATCTGATTCTCTCTGTCGTTGTCTGGCTCGCTTTTGCGCTGTGGCTTTCCCGATCGGGATGGGCGATTCAACGACGCTACTTTATCGAAGCCTCGCTTACCCCTCTTAAGCGAAACGGCGTCGTCTGGTCGGCTGTACTGGTAGGTGCGATCAGCCTTATTGCTTCTCAGACAAGGCCTGCAGCACCTGCGGTCGTCGCGCTGACCATGATGGGAACTCTTCTTGCGTATGTTGACGCTAAGACTCATCGTCTGCCCACTCCCTATGTCATTGCGCTTGCGTGCGGTGTCTTGTGCGGGGCCGGGGTGAGCGTCTATTTCCATCCCCATTCGATTCGCGTTCTTGTCGAGGCCGGGGTTGGCGCGTTGATCTGGACCCTACCGCTGTGGCTGGGGTCTTTACCGCGACGAGGCTTTGGCCGCGGTGATGTTCGTTTGGCGCCGATCCTTGGGGCGATGCTGGGCATTCTTGGTTGGCATGCGGCATTGTTTGGATTTGTTATTGCTTTGGTATCCGCGGCACTTGCGGCTTTGTGGATGGTTGTCAGTGGCCAAGCTGGCACACGATCGCGTATTGCTTTTGGCCCATGGATGATCGGTTCCTCCTTGCTGACTTATCTTCTGTGGGGCGTCGCTATTCCGACCTCCCTGCATCTTTTCAGTGCTCTGATTTAGCCTGCGAGCTGTCTGATTAACGCCTTTTGCCCGTGGGAGACTAGCATTTGAGATAGGTTCTCACGAGGAGGTGAAGGTGGCGGAACTTGACGCGATCATTGCCCACACGCAGCGTAAGCGCGCTTTGCGTGAAGAGCGCGTGAGTCTTGATGAACTCAAACGCGCGTGTGAAAGTGTTCCCGACCCCCTAAGACATCCAGACGAGTACCTACGTTCGGATGGTGCTACCTCCGTCATTGCCGAGATTAAACGTGCTTCCCCATGGGGTGTCTATTCAGATATCGAGGACCCGACCCCTCTTGCTCAGGCTTTTGAGCGCGGGGGAGCAGCGATGCTTTCGGTCGTGACCGAGAGTTCGTTATTTAACGGCAGTTACGAGGACCTGTCGCGGGTAAGAGCTGCAACGGAACTTCCACTTATTTGTAAGGACATCATTCTCTCCGCATATCAGCTCTTTGAGGCCCGCAGAGCCGGAGCAGATGCAGTCCTGCTTATCGCGCAATTTCTCACACAGCCGGCTCTGGAAGGGCTGCTCGAGCGCGCTCAATCACTGGGAATGTCAGTGCTCGTCGAAACCCACTCGCGCCTCGATGCTCTTCGAGCTTTAGAAGCCGGCGCTGTGATGATCGGTGTCAACGCCCGTGACCTCAGTACGGGGGTCGTTGACCGCCACGTTATTGACGAGGTCATTGATGTTATTCCAACGAATGTTCTTGCTATCGCCGAGTCCGGCGTACGGGGGCCGCGGGACGTATTTGAATACGCACGTGCTGGCGCAGATGCTGTGCTCGTTGGGGAAGCTCTCATGCGCAGTGATCAACCCGAGGAGTTAGTCGCTGAAATGGTCAGTGCCGGTCACCATCCGTCTTTGCTCGCTGACCGTCGGATGCGGGTGCGCGCGGCACATAAGCGTGCAGATGGATCTTGGAACGATACTCGTCGCGAATAATCGATTAGAGTAGTACGGCAACCATCTTTATCCGCAAGGAATACTATTCATGCGCTTTTTAGCATTGCCGTCACCAAGTCAAGGGGTCTGGTACCTCGGACCGATTCCGATTCGCGCCTATGGTCTGATTATCGCTTGTGCAATTCTGATTGCCGTTTATTGGGCTGCTAGGCGTTACGAAACTCGAGGTGGCGACCGTGAACTCTTCTATGACATTGCACTTTGGGCTGTTCCAGGTGGCATTATCGGGGCGCGTGTCTACCACGTCATTACGTCGCCAGATGCTTACTTCGGTAAGAACGGCAATCCGATTATGGCTCTCGCAATCTGGAACGGCGGCTTAGGGATTTGGGGCGCGGTTGCCGGGGGAGCACTTGCAGCTTGGCTTGTCGTACGCCATCGCGGGCAGCGGCTCGGCCCCGTTGCAGATTCTCTTGCCGTCCCGCTTCTTGCGGCTCAGGCAATTGGACGCTGGGGAAATTGGTTTAATCAAGAGCTTTTCGGGGCTCCTACAACCTTGCCGTGGGGCCTGCGCATCGACAGTGCGCACATGCCACTCGGATACGCCAGCGGAACCTTGTTCCATCCTACTTTCCTCTATGAATCGCTGTGGAACCTTGCGGGCGTCGCTGTTTTGCTCCTCATTGATAAATGTCGGTCTATGAAGTCCGGACAGCTTTTCTCCTGCTACATCATGGTTTATACCCTGGGACGCGTCTGGATCGAGATGCTCCGTATTGATGATGCGCATCATTTCTTGGGTCTTCGTATCAACGTCTGGACTTCAATCCTTGTATTTATTCTGGGGCTCGTCTGCTATCTCTATGCAGGAAAGCGTGCAGCTTCGACGACTCTGACTGAGGCTGAAATCACGCGCGAGAGCGGCCTTGGCGACGAGGAAGACGCGCAAACTCTGGAAACTGCCGAGGCCAGCGAAAACACCGTCGAGGAGGGATCCGAGGACAACGAGGATGGGGTCGATAGTCCCAAGCCCTCGGAAAGTCGTCCGGTCGAAGACCTCGAGGCACGATAGGATAGAAACATGCGTCGAGCAAAGATTGTATGCACTATTGGACCCGCGACAGCCTCAGCTGAACAGATCCAGGCTCTTGTTGATGCCGGCATGGATGTCGCCCGAATTAATCGTTCTCACGGCACCGCTCAGGAACATGAAGAAGTTATCGAACGTGTTCGCCGAGCCTCTCAAAATTCGGGCCGTGGGGTAGCTGTTCTCGTTGACCTTCAAGGTCCGAAAATTCGCCTCGAAACTTTCGAAGAGGGCCCACAATACCTCGAAATCGGTGATACTTTCACCATCACGACTCGTGACGTTCCCGGTACTAAAGAGCTGGTCGGAACAACGTTCAAGGGTCTTCCCGGTGACTGTGCTCCCGGTGATCGTTTGCTCATTGATGACGGCAACGTCGCGGTGCGCGTCGTTGAGGTAAGCGCAACCGATGTTGTTACCCGCGTTGAAGTTCCCGGCTATGTTTCGGACCACAAGGGATTGAACCTTCCCGGTGTTGCCGTCTCTGTTCCGGCAATGAGCGAAAAGGACGAGGAAGACCTGCGATGGGGTCTTCAAGTTGATGCAGACTTCATTGCTCTGTCCTTCGTCCGTTCCGCAGCTGACATTGACTCTGTCCACGCAATTATGGATGAGTACGGCAAACGTCTCCCGGTGATCGCGAAGATTGAAAAGCCACAGGCCGTCGAAGCACTTGCAGAAATTGTTGACGCATTCGATGGAATCATGGTTGCTCGAGGCGACTTGGGCGTTGAAATGCCTCTTGAAGATGTCCCTCTGGTGCAGAAACGCGCGATCGAACTCGCTCGTCGCGCTGCCAAGCCGGTCATCGTCGCCACCCAGGTCATGGATTCGATGATTAAGAATCCCCGCCCGACCCGAGCAGAAGCTTCCGACTGTGCAAACGCAATTCTCGACGGTGCAGACGCAGTTATGCTCTCGGGGGAAACCTCTGTTGGCGCTTTCCCGATTGAAGCAGTTCGTACTATGGCTCGAATTGTTGAGAGCACTGAGGAAAATGGTGGCGAACGTATTGCTGCGCTTGGACCCATTGAGCTGGATCGAGCCTCCGCTATCTGCGGCGCGGCTGCAGTTATTGCTGAAAAGCTTGATGCGCGCTTCTTGGTAACTTTCACTCAGTCGGGAACATCGGCACGTATGCTCTCGCGCTTGCGTACTCCAATTCCGATGCTTGCATTCACGCCGCTTGAATCGACGCGTCGCCAGCTCGCACTGTCATGGGGCATCCAGGCTTATCGGGTTCCCGAGGTCACCCACACTGACGATATGGTCTGGCAGGTTGATCAGGTCGCGCAGAGCGCACGTCTCGCGGAAGTCGGTGATGAGATGGTCATCGTCGCAGGTATGCCGCCGGGAACCCCTGGGTCCTCGAACCTGTTGCGCGTCCACCGTCTAGGAGACGAGGTTGACTACGTGATCGGCGGATCACGTGGAGATGCTTAAGTTTGATTTAATGACGGGGGTGGCAGGCCGCGTGGTCTTCCACCCCCTCACATTTTGAGGAGTTTGACGTTCCTTGACGACGTTGCCACGGTCATCAAAACAAATAGAACGCGAGAATTCTCAAAGTGCGCAGGGATCAAAGCCCACGTACTTAAGCGGGGTCAATGGCCTGCGTGCACTGGGAATTATCGCCATCGTCTTGTACCACCTGCGCCCGAGTTCTCCTGCACAAGGTGGTTTTATCGGCGTCACTCTCTTCTTCGTGATTTCTGGTTTCCTTGTTTCGCGCTCACTTCTTCGAGAGATTGAAGGGGAGCGGGATATTGCGGTTGGTGCGTATATTCTCAGGCGTTTTGTTCGCTTGTGGCCAACGATGCTTCTTGTCACGGCTTTCTCAGCGATTGCTTCCTTCTTCTATGCGCCGCCGCTGCTGCTCAAAATGCATGAGGATGCGATTCCTGCTCTTGCTTTCTTTTCGAACTGGTTCTACATCTTTCGCGATGTTCCATATTTCGCACAGGCTGGCCTCCCTTCGCCACTGACCCATTTCTGGTTCGTCGCCGTCATTATGCAGTTCTATGTACTGGCGCCGGTTATCGTTCTCTTACTGCGTGAGTTTTTCCGATCTCGTGGAAAAGCAGCTCTTGTTGTCTTGTTCTTCGCTGGCTGTTTTGCCTGCGAGATGGCTGTATTATTCGAGCCCGGGTCCGACTCATCAAGGGTGTACTACGGCTTAGACACACGGCTCGCAGAAATTCTTGTTGGTGTTGCCCTCGCGTATGCAGAGGGCTACATTGAACGCCTCAATGCTCTGCAAACACGGCTACTTCAGTGTGCATCGTGGTGTGGACTTGCTTACTTGGTTGCTGTGAGCATCTATGGGCGCGGATACATGACCTGGCTCTATCGAGGAGGTTTCTTCGCCTCAGCACTGGTATGTGCAATTGTTGTGAGCGGCGCGATAGTCCCGGGCGCGATATCGCGTGTGTTATCGACGCGTCCGCTTCAGGTGGTCGCCTCGCGATCCATGAGTGCCTACATGTGGCACTATCCCTTGATCCTACTGATGAACCCCGCCAGGCGTACTTCTGCGCTTCCGTGGTGGGCTTGGGTGGTGGAAGCTGGCGTTTTCCTCCTGATTACCGAGGCCAGCTATCGTTTTGTTGAGAATGCGCCTTCCTTTGCGCGTCAGAAGACTTGGCGTGCTTTGCGCGGCGGCGCTCAGAATACGCGCCAAGTTCGGCTGTGCACATCGGTGCTGAGCTTTGCTTTGATTGTGAGCATTGTGATCGCCAGCATTCCTGGAGTCTTCCTTGAATCAGCTTCGAAGAAGGCCAATGAAATCTTTGCTTCGGCCGTTTCTAGTCCTTCCGCATCTGCTGCTTCTCCAAGTGATTCGCCTTCGCAAGAAATGACGACGACAAGCCCAGCGCCTCCCAGCTATCACGATGCGAACGGGAAGGCGGTATACCCGAAGGCTGCGATTATTCCTGACAACTACGACCCCTCTCAATGGTCATGCTCTCCAGAGGATGGAACATGCACTGTTCCCTTGGTCTTGATTGGTGATTCCGTGTCTGAAGGAGCAAGCTACTACTGGATCCCAACCCTCTTCCCGCAGTCTTTTACGGATACGGAAGTTGGTCGTTCCTTTGAAAAGGGAGTTGCGGTATACAGCGAAGATTTAGCCCAAGGACATGACGGCTCTCCCGTGATTGTTGCTTTGGGGGGTAACGGCCCGATTACATCGATGGATTCAGCGCAACCCTTGATTGAAGCAGCGGGGGAGAGACCTGTATTCTTCGTGACGATCCGCGCCCCTTATCCCTTCCAGGATGAGAACAATTCCTTGATGCGCCAGCTTGCGCAGCGTTATCCGCAAGTCGGTATTCTCGATTGGTATAAAGCCAGTGAAGGCCACGATGAGTACTTTTACGACGATGGCCAGCATCTGACGGAAGAGGGGCGAGAGGCCTACGCTCGAATGATTATGACGGGACTCATGGGAGACAATAACTAGACACATCTTAGTAGCGTGTGGAATAATTACCTGTTCATCCGTGTTGGATGAGTCGTAAGGCTTTGCCCTTACCGGCATCTACAGTCTGGTTGCCTGCGCACCTTGAGCGCATACCGGTAGATGCAGAAGAAGAAGGAAGAGGAGAAAGAAATGAATCAAATGAATACACAGATTTCGGTTCGTGCAGCGCAGGGTCGCTACCAGGCGCTCAATGTTCCGGTTTCGCAGCTGAGCGAGGCTGTCCGTCCTTGGTATCAGGATTGGACCGATCAGAAGATTCAAGAGGCGCTCAATGACTTGGAACGCCCTGAAATGCGTGATCGGGCTGCGGAATTCTTGGGCTTGGAGCTTATCCCCGCAGCCTGAGATGTGATTTGTCTCTCTAACGTCAACTCCGTCAACTTAATTGCTTGGCGGGGTTGACGTTTATTTGATGGATTTACCTCGCTGATGCGCATCACTGTTTCCGCGTGATTGCAAGAAAAAATGGCTTTGAGATCATTGTGATCTCAAAGCCATTGACGAAAATGTGATACATATTCGTACCCCGAGTGGGATTCGAACCCACAACAAGCCGGGTTTGAGCCGACCGCCTCTGCCAATTGGGCTATCGGGGCAACAGCGCAAGCGCGCTAATAAGGATAAGATAAAATCGGTGCTAGTGACAAACTATCGTACAAGGAAGACGACATGAGTGAAGAAGTTGCACAGCCGCGCCGCGTTCTTGTCGCGGAAGATGAGGGCCTGATTCGCCTCGATATTGTGGAGACGCTCACCGGTGCCGGTTTTGAGGTTGTCGGGGAAGCTTCCAACGGTGAAGAGGCCGTCCAGCTTGCTCTTGAGCTTGAGCCGGACCTGTGTGTCATGGATGTCAAGATGCCGAAGATGGATGGCATCACCGCAGCAGAGAAGATTCTTGCTGAACTCTCATGTGCAGTCGTCATGCTCACTGCCTTTAGCCAGACAGAACTCGTCGAACGTGCTCGTGATGCTGGAGCAATGGCCTACGTTGTGAAGCCCTTCAGCCCCGCAGATCTTATCCCTGCAGTTGAGATTGCTCTTTCCCGCCATCAGGAAATCGAATCCCTTGAAGAAGAGGTTGCAGATCTCACTGATCGTTTTGAAACTCGCAAACGTGTTGATCGCGCGAAAGGTCTCCTCATGAAGAATATGGGGATGAGCGAGCCTGATGCTTTCCGCTGGATTCAGAAGACTTCTATGGATCGCAGGCTTTCGATGCGTGAGGTCGCCGATGCCGTGATTAACCAGGTCGAAGGCTAAGGACCACACTGAACTTCTCTAAGGGCGCGAGCATTGGCTCGCGCCCTTAGTTATGCAACACGCGATTCGATACGCGTGCCACAGCAAGGGTTTGATCGTGTTCATCTGTGATAGTCACAGTGTGAACAGTTGAGCTCTTCCCCAAGTGGACTGCCGTAGCGCACGCGCGAACCCAGTCGCCTCGACCGGGGGCAATATGTGAAATGTTCAGCTCAACGCCCACGGCGACGCCGGCCTCGCCATAAAGAGAATGCGCGTGAATCTGGGCGGCGTGGGAAGCTACTGTTTCTGCAAGCGCGGCGCTGGCTCCACCATGTAGAAGACCATGGGGCTGAGTGTTGCCAGCAATTGGCATTTCGGCAAGAGCGCTTTGGGCGGAAGCCGAAATCAAGCGGATGCCCAGACGTGACATAAGGGTGTCCGCCCAGCTATCAATCCGATCATTTTCTGCATTCAAAGTGTGCATCGTGCCCTCTCGCCGTAGTGTGTCTTCTATGAAGGAGACAATGCTTGTCATCGATGGTCATTCAATGGCCTTTCGTGCATTTTATGCCCTGCCTGCGGATAAGTTCGTGACAGCCCAAGGCCAACACACAAATGCGGTCTATGGTTTTGCCTCGATGCTCATCAAATTGTTGGAGAGCTATCAGCCCAGCCATATTGCGGTTGCTTTCGATGTCTCGCGTCATTCCTTCCGTACCGACGAGTATCCCGAATACAAGGGAACACGAGACGCAACGCCTGAAGAATTTAAGGGACAAATCGAGCTGATTCGGGATCTGCTGAGTGCGATGGGTATTCGCTCCCTGTCACGGGAAGGCTTCGAGGCAGACGATATTCTTGCCACTCTTGCGAAACGCGGGGCAGATGCGGATATGCGCGTCTATGTTGCCTCGGGGGATCGCGATAGTTTCCAGACAGTCACCGATAGCGTGACTGTTCTCTACCCGGGAATGAGCCCGGGTGACTTGCGTGAGATGACCCCGCAAAGCGTTGAAGCAAAATACGGGGTCCCTCCTTACCGATACCCGGAAATCGCCGCACTGGTCGGAGAAACTTCCGACAACCTCCCGGGCGTACCCGGTGTCGGCCCGAAGACTGCAGCCCAGTGGATCAACCGTTTCGACGGCCTCGACAATCTCTTGGAGAACGCGGACAAGATCACGGGCAAGCGGGGCGAAGCGTTGCGCGAGCACCTCGAGGACGTGCGACGCAACCGTCGATTGAACCATCTGCTGACGGACATGGACCTTGAGTGCGACATCACGGACTTGCGCCGCGAAGTAACCGACCGCCAGGCGCTCAGCCAGCTGTGTGATGCCCTGGAGTTTCGTTCTCTGCGCTCTCGGGTCCTTTCGGTGGCGAAGATTGGTTTGGGGAGTGCCAGTGACGATGACGAGGCCGAAGTCTCGATGCCCGCTGAGCAACCACAGGTGTCGTGGACGATCGCTGACGAGGCCACCTTAGTTGATCAATGGCGTAGAGAACATCCGGGACAGCTTGCACTCGTGGTCGATGGCACGCTCAGCGTGAACGCTCCGGAAGCCAGTGCTATTGCACTTGCGACGGCGACTGATGCGCTGGTTATTGACACCGCTTTGCTCTCGGCACAGCAAGATCAGGCTCTTGCCTCAATTCTCAGTGAAGACGGCCTGATTCTTCACGATCTGAAGGGCTGCATTCATGCTTTGGGAGCGCGTGGTTGGACGCTCGGTAAGGCACATACTGATCTTCTTCTCGCTGCCTATTTGGTGAATTCGGAACACCGCGGGTATCAACTCGACCAGCTTTTTGCTCAGTATTTAGGTGTTGACTCGCAAGAGAAGAAAGACAGCACAACTCTCTTTGAGGTTGGAATCAGTGATGAGCGCGCTCAGAAGCTAGCCGAAGACGCTGCGCGAATGCATTCTCTCGACGTCATCCTTGCTGAGAAGCTTAAAGAAAGTGATCAGTCACATCTGCTGGATGAATTGGAAATGCCAGTTGCGGTCTTGCTCGCACAGATGGAGAAATGCGGGATCGGTGTCGATGAAGATTTCTTGACAGCCCTTTCTCATGAGCTTGCTTTGGATGTTGACACAGCGCAGCGCGGGGCATGGGACGTACTGGGACACGAAGTTAATCTCTCATCTCCTAAACAGCTCCAAACTGTGCTTTTTGTGGAACTTGCTCTGCCCAAGACGAAGAAGACGAAGACTGGGTACACGACTAACGCCGAGGCCTTGACGGATCTCTTCGAAAAAACTGGAAATGATTTCCTGCGTCACCTACTTGTCCATCGTGACCGCATCAAGCTCAAGCAGATGGTCGATGGTTTGATTTCGAGCATCGGTGTCGATCAGCGTATCCATACGACTTTTTCGCAAACCGCTGCAGCGACGGGGCGTTTGGCCTCGTCTGAACCGAATTTGCAGAATATCCCTGCGCGTAGCGCTGACGGCCTGCGGATTCGTGGTGGGTTTGTTGCGCAAGAGCCGTATACGAATCTCATGAGCGCGGATTACTCTCAAATCGAAATGCGGATCATGGCGCATATGTCGCAAGACCCAGGGCTGATTGATGCCTTTTCTTCGGGGGAGGACCTCCACCGCACTATGGCAGCAATGGTCTTCGGAGTTGAACCGGAAGATGTAACGGCCGAAGAACGCTCGCGAATTAAGGCAACGTCCTATGGACTTGCCTACGGTTTGTCCGCCTACGGTCTTTCTGCACAGCTTCAGATTCCCGTTCACGAGGCCGCGGCCCTGCGTGATCGCTATTTCGAACGCTTCGGTGGTGTCCGTGATTACCTTGAAGGCCTTGTAGACGAAGCTCGCCGATGGGGATGGACACAGACAATTCGTGGACGCAGGCGTTATCTTCCGGATTTGCATTCGGCGAATCGAACGCGACGCGAGATGGCTGAACGAGCCGCGCTGAACGCTCCGATTCAAGGAAGCGCCGCCGATATTGTCAAAATGGCGATGCTGGATGTGCACAAGCAGCTCAAAGACTCGGGTCTGCGATCGAGGATGCTGGTCCAGATCCATGACGAATTGCTCTTCGAGGTTGCACCGGGAGAAGAAGAGAAACTGCGTCAACTGGTCCGCGAGGGAATGGAAGGCGTGATGTCTCTACGAGTTCCACTGGAAGTGGCGATTGGGTTTGGACCGACATGGAAGGACGCTGCGCACTAAGGTGGGTGGACTTTCGGTCCTATTCTGTTAGAATGCTCAAGGTACTGCTGTGTGCAATAGCCATTTGCGCCCTGCAGCCGCAATTGTCCATATCTAGTAATACGTCCGTTTCGGAGAACACAACTACATGACCAGCACCAACTCGCAGCCGGCAGTTTCAACGCCCCAGGTTGCAGTGAACGACATTGGGTCCCGCGAGGACCTGCTCGCCGCTATTGACGAGACCATCAAGTACTTCAACGATGGCGACATCGTCGAGGGCACTGTCGTC
>CALLSD010000025.1 GCA_938014245.1 uncultured Actinomyces sp. | reverse complement strand
ATTGCATCTGCCGCGATATTTGGGCACTCGTGGAGCTCAAGGAAACGGGAGAGCCGCCTCTTGGATAGAATTTTCAGGAGCACCCTCGCTTGGGGGCTCCCAGACGCACGTCGAACCGCCGTGAAGCGACACCCAGGGCGCGCTAGGGGCCTTCGGCGGAGCAAGGCGAAAAGCCTGTGGCCAAGCGTAGCCACTCTAACTCCGAGCGGGAACCCTCGAATCAAAGGTGGAATCCGCACGGGACCCTGCAAGTCGCTACCTTCCTGTCATCCGACCGGGAGGCTGCGGTGACATAGACGCTCCAAGCCGCGATCGGCACGGTGTCGTGCGGTCGGAAGGCAGGAGCGAATCATGGATCCCAACAGGTACATCGCGAGTAAGATTGGGCTTGCCCGGGAGATGTCGGACATGTCCATAACGACGCTGGCGCGCCGCGCGGGCATGACCCCCAACGTCCTGAGCGAGAGCCTGCGCGTGCTTCCGTCGTTCGGCATCCGGGTGGGGGGCGCCATCGAAGCGGCAGCGCAATGGGCGCGGCTCCCGGTGCCGACAAGCGTTGTCTCGTGCGTTGTACGCACAAGATAGGCTGCTTGCTTAGAGCTGGTTTAGAGGAACGGGATTTGTCGTCCAGCGCCACTCCTCATCCGATGCCTAAAGTGCGTGTTCGGTATAATAGTAAAAACGTCAATTTGACCCGAGGAAGATTTAATGCATGTAGCATTCGATATACAGCTACAATGTCCAATCTTCGCAATAGCAGTAGATGAGATGAAGGATGACTAATTTACAACAGGATATCGAAGCCCAGCGCAAAAAGTTGAGCAGCCTCGTGGACAGATATGCTGCAAACAGGAGCGAATACATCAATCCGGCTTATGGCGAAACATCGCTTCGTGTAGAATTCCTCGACCCGTTCTTTTGCCTATTCGGTTGGGATGTCAATAACGAGTCTGGGATGTCAATTTACTCTCGTGAGGTAATTCATGAGGCAAATGTGACGGTAGACGATGAAGGTGATACACATGCCAACAAGAAACCCGACTATGCATTTCGCATTGGTGGTGAGACAAAGTTCTTCCTGGAAGCAAAAAAGCCGAGCGTCGATATTGTCAATCGCCGCGAGTCCGCCTTTCAGGCTCGGCGATATGGGTGGAGTGGTAACCACGCCATTGTTGTTCTTTCAAATTTTGAGGACTTTTCGATTTATGATTGCGGATATCGACCAATTGATACTCAGGAACCAAGTTTTGCTCGCATAGCTCACTATAGCTACGACGAACTTGTTGAGCACTTTGACGAGATTTACTCACTGATTTCGAAGGAGGCAGTCGCCGGTGGATCACTTGAAGCGGTCGATGCTCGTGAGCAAGCCGCAAAAGTGCCCTTCGACGATCTTTTTCTTGCTCAAATATCCAGCTGGCGCATGGATATCTCATTGGATGTTTACAAGCATTATGGCGCTGTTGACATGGACGTGCTTAACCAATTCACGCAAATTCTTCTCGATCGCATTATTTTTCTGCGTGTGTGTGAGGATAGACATTTTGAGAATGAGGAGGAGCTGCTAGGCATTACAAGCTATAAGCAGTTAAAGGACCTCTTTGTGTCAGCTGATGAGAAATACGGTTCGGGTCTCTTTAAC
>CALLSD010000024.1 GCA_938014245.1 uncultured Actinomyces sp. | reverse complement strand
GGAACACCGATAGCGACGGCGAGCTTGTGCTGCGTAATTCCGAAGCCCTCGATGAAGTCTTCCATGAGGACTTCGCCCGGGTGAATCGGAGCAACTCTTGCAACAGACATCGATCCATCCCCGTTCCTACAGCAAGCCCATACTCCCCCAAGCGCAGGTCTCAGGAATCCCGCCAGGCGCACACCCAAAAGCATCACACACGCCGCCTTGGAGCAGGCACAGCATGTCGATCACTTCCACCAAGAGCACACAGCTGCCGCCTGCTTTCAATGCGCACCAGAAACTCGAGAGCGCGCCGAATCAGCGCTACATGCTCATCCATTCCACTGAGGGCAGCAGCGCGCGTAAGCGACTCATCATCAACGCCGATTGTCAATCGCATAGAACCCTCCTGCACCAGGATGGGGTCGATCTTCACAATCAGACAATGTGACGACCATAACTACTACACACGTATGACTAACTTACAAACACATAGTTAAATACGCTCTCACAACCCCAATAACTAGCACGACAAGCAGCACACCAAAGCTACTCAAATTCGCACCGAGAAGCTCTGAACACGCCTATAATAAGCGCAATCAAACAAGTGGCGTAATGGGCACAGAATACTCCCACAGCTCAGAAAGATAGCGATTCTTCCAATTCCTCGAATTTCTATATTTACAAGGATTGATAAAAACACCTTCATCACTCAACTCGTATTGACGAGGAAGCACAGTAGCCGAAGCAGGCACATCACAAAGCAATTTATTCACACCACTCACATACGCAAACAAATGTTCAAGCTCATCAAAATTGATCACGCCTCGCACCATTGCATCCAAACGAGAGTTTAAGTATTCCTTTAATTGAGCAGGAGTCTTCAGCGCCGCAACAGCCAATACGAGGGAGTGTAGCGGAAAGATAGAAAATTCCAGTTGAACCTTCTCGCCGGCCACCTCAATAGCAGCGGCATTCCACAGCAATCCTCCATAGCTCGAAAACGTCACAATAAAGCCGACCACATCATTAACATGGTCTAATTCAACATCGGACGGCCGCCAACCTTCTCCCCAATGCACAACTCTAACACCCAACTGCGAAACTGCCTTATCCAAAACAACTGACTCAAAATTGCCAATCGCGCTCGTATTCTTTTGCGAGAGGCGATTAGCTTTACACTCACCAATAAAAACGCAGTCGGAAGACCTACCGAACACATCAACATCATCACGCCTCTTACCGCTCAGAGGACTTACCAAATCAACCGACGAAGACCAATCAACATCGAAAGGCCCCCATTTATTAAGCAAAGCAGCAGCAACGTCCTCAAACACTTTGCCGCGAACATCTTGACGAGTCTGCCGCACACATAGATGCAACAATGCATCTTCACGTTCAAACAACCAACAAGACCGTTGCAGAACTCTATACACGCCATCAATCTTAACAATGGGACAAAATTTCATTTCATCACTATTAACAACATCCCGAACATTGTTCGGCGAGATCGAACGATGCGATGCCGTTAGCTGTTTTATCAAGTCGCAAGGAATATCAGACAAAAGAGCGGCACTAAAAGAAATAGGAGTTGAACTCAATTTATTTGCTAACGCATCATGAGACATTTTTAGGGCATCTTCAACATTTCTATTTATCCGCTCAGCAACCTTGATGTTAAAGATACTTGAAGTCTCACAAATTTCTGAGTTTCCTTCCGCCCAAGTTCCGGCAGAAAATGTAATTTCGGAGGAAATCCACATCATCCGAGTTTCCGGTTCTGTAATCCTATTCAACTCAAGCCGAATCGCAGCCCTAGAGACAGAGCTCCCATCATCATCGGCTAAAAGCAAGTCCATCTGGATCTTCATGAGATGTGCTGCAAGCCAACGCACGTACTTATTATATGCCTTCAATGCGTGCAGTTGCGAGCTATTCTGTCCACTTCCAAATACCCCAATTAACCATGCACATCGCCCGAGTGAATAGACATCACTTCCCTTTGGGGCAATATACTCGGCCCATCGATCATTACATTCCCCATGCAGCAACTCTAAAGCAGCTCTTGGTTCAATCTCTTCCAGTACAGAACAAAATTCCTTGAGCGCAAGATTTACACATTCCCCGATCTCATTTCGAAGCTTTTCAATTTCAGATGAGTTAGTGTCAAATACAGCTTCAACAAAGCGACTCCATATCACTTTTGCCGAACGCGGCGCATATTGAAAATGCGTTTTAAAAGTATTTTCAAACACTTCACGCATCTTTTTCTCACTATAACTGTTCACGGGAGAATTCATGACAAGAACCTTTCTTTTCAAACAGCTTCTGAACTGAACGTTTCTCTGCGAAATTCACACTTCTCACGAGCTCCAGTCACTCAGGGACAACTCCGCATGCCGATTTGCAGCGTCAACTACCTTTTCGATCCGAACACGCGACGCTTCCAATTCATACCTCCTTTGGCGCGATGATTAAACACAGCCTAAGCTGTCAAACTTAAATCTGCATGCTTAAGAACAAGGAAAATTCTGGTCACATTGCGCTCATCGCTTTGGTCCACTACAACAGCAAAGCCGGGCCACGCCCTCGCGCGACCCGGCCACTGCCTCGTTCAGAAACGATCACACATTAAACCTGAACTCCACGACGTCACCGTCCGCCATAACGTAGTCCTTGCCTTCCATGCGGACCTTGCCGGCGGCCTTCGCGGCGGCCATG
>CALLSD010000023.1 GCA_938014245.1 uncultured Actinomyces sp. | reverse complement strand
TGAATACAATGTATTCTAGTTCTCCCTGGTGTCAATGTGCAATGGTGCTGTCTCTGGCTGGTAAAGCTGATTGCGGGTATCGCTCCTTGATTACCGCCAATGGCGGTATAATTGTGGCGGTAATAGGGGGTGATCATGGCATACGAACCGTCGTTCGAACGCACCGACGTTATCGATGCTCTGTGCATGGAGATCGCTGAGCTCGTCGGTATGCTGTCGCCTCAAACACCCCTGTCGACCAGCCCGACGTTGCGTCGGGAGGTGCGGATCCAGACGATTTACTCCTCGCTTGTCATCGAAGGAAACAAGCTAGACGAACGCGCGGTGAGCGCGATTATTGACGGCAAGCGGGTTCTCGGAGATCGGCGCGACATCCTCGAAGTCGAAAACGCACGCGCCGCCTACGACCTGATTCCTGAACTTGATCCTCATTCGTTGGTGGATCTGCTGCGCGTTCACCGCGTCATGATGGGTGGCCTCGTCCCCGATGCTGGGCGCTTTCGGTCGGGCAATGTCGGTGTGTTCAACGGGGATACTCTCATCCATGCGGGGACTCCGGCAGCCTATGTCCCCGAGGTCATGGGAGGCCTCTTCGAGTGGCTGCGTGCGACGCGTTTGCATCCTCTCCTCGTCTCGTGCATTTTCCACTTCGAGCTCGAGTTCTGTCATCCCTTTTCTGACGGGAATGGTCGGATGGGACGTCTCTGGCAGACTCTGCTCCTGTCTAGGTGGCGTTCGGTGTTGGCGTGGTTGCCTGTTGAGTCCGCGATCAGGAGGCGGCAGGCGGATTATTACGAGGCCTCGGCCCGCTCGGGTGCGACCGGTTCGTGTGAGAGTTTCGTGGAGTTTATGCTCGAAGCAATCAGGGAAGCCATACTTCCGTATGCGCGGCCAGAGAGTGCAGCGGACGCGGAGCGCGCCCGTGCGCTTGCTTTCCTGAGCGATAACTCGCGCTCCACCGTTGCCCAGCTCGCGCAGCACCTTGGGCGCTCGAAGCGTAGCGCCGAGCGCATAGTCGCACAACTGAAAGAAGAAGGCATGCTCGAGCGTCAGGGGAGCCCCAGGTCGGGCGTGTGGGTTATCCACGCCCCCGGACTCTAAGGCTGTGATCAGTAGTCCATGCATCGGCGTTGAGACTCCACTATTTCATAACGAGTCCAAGCCGCTAGGGAGACAAGGAGGTCAACGATGAGGTACACCAAAACGGTGCTGTTAGCGGGCGGGGTGGAGCTCCTCGTGAGGAACGCCGTCGCGTCGGACGCCCGCGCGCTGCGCGAGACCACGCAGCGCACGCATGCGGAGACTGACTACCTGCTGTCCTACCCGGACGAGCAGAGCGTCGACGATGAACAAGAGGCCCGCTCCCTGGAGGAAACAGAGCGCAGTGGCAATGAGGTTGAACTCATTGCCGTGATTGACGGGCGCATCGTTGGAAGCGCGGGAATCACGGCGGTGGGCAGCAGGCGCAAGGTCGCCCACCGGGCGCGCTTTGGGATCAGCGTGCTCCAGGAGTATTGGGGGATGGGGATCGGCCGGGCGCTGATGGATGTGAGCGTTGACTGCGCTCGGCAGGCGGGCTACGCCCAGCTTGAGCTCGAAGTGGTGGCGGACAATGAACGGGCGGTGTCCCTTTACCGTCGCGCAGGCTTCGAGGAATACGGGCGCAATCCCCGGGGGTACCGGTCCGCGTCTGCGGGCTACCAAGAACTCGTGTACATGAGGCTGGAGTTGTAGCTCCGAAGAGTGGCTGGGGCTGATGGGTGACCTGTGAATCGGCCTACGGCATGGACCCGCGGATCGCTGTGGGGTGCTGGTCGTAGTAAAAGCTAACGAACGTGAAAAGCGGCATAGACGAGCGTGCCTGTGAAAATAGATTTCGGACTGGGGGATGCTCCGAAAAGATAGTGGTGAGTGGGAGTTCTGCCTGGTTTGTGGCGCAGGGGACAGACTTTGTGGGGCCATGGGGTGAAACTGTCTGGAACTTCATCGAGGTGCCCCGAATAGATCTATTCGTTGGAAGCGACATGCTCGGGCAAAACTGGTTGACCTGCGATTGCTGCTATTGCTTTGCTCTGGTCAGAAGCGCCGCTACTTTCAAACCGGTAGTTTGATAAATGAAATTGAACAAGTATTATCAACATATCGATTTTGGCTGGGGCCGCGGTGGCGGGACTAGGACACTTTTGTTGTGGTTGTATGAGAACATGATGGGGTGTCAACCAAAGTAGGGAGATTGTCGTGGGTCAAAAGAAGTCCGATCAGTGGCTATGTAATGAAATTGTCAACTATATCAAAGATGACGAGCGTAAGTATTCCGTTGCTATTGAAGGACCTTGGGGTTGTGGTAAAACGCGCTTTGTGGAGTCTGTCTTAGCCCCTGCGTTGCAAGCGCTAGATAAGCGTGTGGTGCGGGTTTCAATGTTTGGTCTGGGGAATGCTGATGACCTTTATGAAAAACTGGGTGCAGCATTAATTCGTTTGGAGGATAATAATCCCCAAAAAACTAGAAAAATAATAAAAGCTGCTTTGTTTGCTATTCCAGGAATCTTGTCCGCTCTGATATCTAAGATAGCTATTCCAGTAAAGTTTAATGTTGGAATGAAGTTCCTTGTTGATATCGTGTTAACGAATAAGCATGTGATTGTCTTTGATGATGTTGAGCGTCGTTCGGTTTCTGCAGATGATTTAGCTTTATTTGGTGCAGTAAACGAGCTGGTTGAGGGAAGGGGGCAGAAGGTTGTTTTCGTAACGAATAGCGTGGGTGGTGATGGCGTTGCAGGATCATCATTTGATCTGGCTGTACGGGAAAAGCTTGTGTGGAGAGTGTTCAGGTATGAGCAGGATCTTGAAGCTTTAGTTAATGATGTCTTCGGAGATATTCGGGCATCAGTTATTGACTTTGATGTTCTAGAATGTGTGCGTGCTGCAGTGGAGCGAGTTGGCTGCGCTAGTGTCAGAGTTATGCTCCGGGTTGAAGTGTATGTTGATGAATTAGTTGGACTGGATGTATTTCGCGATGGTGAAATCTATCTTGCTAACCGCAAAGCTGCGTTTGTTGATCTTGTGGAGTTTGCTTTGCTGGTGTGTGATGGTAGGGCGCCGAAGCAGGAAGGCGTGTTGGAGCGAAAAGAACTAAGGCATTGGAATGATCCTGAGTACTGGCATGCTTGTAGTTTGTATGAACGGTATCTTGAAGTTCCTAGTGTTGAAGCTTATTTTCAGCCCCGAAGGAATCATGTGTGCATTGATCTTGAAGGAGATGTGCGAAAGTATATTACAATTAGATATCCAAATTCGGAAGATACGCAGAGTGTTCTTGATATTAAGGCTGCTATGAATGATGGTTGTAGTAGTTATTCTGATCGTGATGTGATTCCGCTTGTTTCTAGGTTGGCGTCCGTGATTCGTCGTAGCTCTTTTTCGCCAATCGTGCTTCGTGATGTAATTTACTGGGGTGTATGGTTTTCTGAAGCAGGGTTTGAAGAAGCTGTTTCTGAAGAGGAGCTACTTCGCTGTTGTAAGGTGGTTGTTGATCGTGATCCACAAGGAGCCTTGGAGTTCTTTAAGGGTAATAGCTCTTTGCTTTCTATAGGGGAGCGTGGAGACAGGATTCTCAGAGTGCTTTCCGATTATGTATCCTCCGGTAGTATTCTTGTTTATGCTCGCAGAGTGCAGAAGTGTAGGTCTGGTGGTGGGGTGGCTGAGTCGATACTGGCCTTATTGTCTGATGTGATAGCTGTCGATATAAATTGCTTGCTTGCTATAGAGCCAGGAGAGATTTCCTGTGCATTCGCTAATCTTGATCCTGAACAGCAGGAAGAATTAAGGCGGTTCTTTCGCTGTTCTTTTCCTGATAGTGTTAATTGTAGGCTGGTTGATTGGTTGTCTGAACTAGGGGGGTGTCTTCGTTCCTGTGAAGACGGTGATCATATGACGAATATGAGGAGGAAGTGGCTCATTTCGGATGTTGATGAGTTGATTCAGAGGTATCAAGAAGATTGACTTCGATTTTAGTTCATGTATCGGTCGTTATATGTTTCTCTAGCGAATGTAACCTTCTGTTGTACGATTTTTCTTGTAGTGTTGTTTGTTTCTATTGCTGAATGTGGTTCGCATAGTGCATGCTTCGAGTGACTTTCTTTGGTTGTTTAGTCGAAGATGCTGGTTGGTGTAGCTTAATGTTGCCCCGCGATAGTCGTGCGATGCGGGTCGATGGTGGGCATGAGTGTTGGGACATCTATGTTGGTCGGTGACTAATTATCGAAAAGGTAGTGCTCTGTTCTCATGATGGGGGGCTGCCGGATGTTGAATATTTGACTCGCGGGCACTGCCTCCTGAAGAAGAACAATGATTGCGCGGCGATAGATGGACGTGAAGGAGCGTTGCAATGGGTGGAGTCGAAGCAGTAGCGGAAACCTCGAAGAAGGCGGGGAAGGTGCCGGGGGTGTCAGACATTGAGCCTGTCACCGAAGGCAATGACCCCAACAGACAACTGAACAAGGCTGGAGGCTACACGGCGGCAGTCTACTTTCATTTCACTGGCGTAGAGGGAGTTGAGGGAGTCGATTCAACGCTCCCTTCGATTCAGATTGGAACTGACAGTGGAGGGTGCATTGAGGTCTATCGAACCGTCGAGGATGCTAATAAGCGAAATAGCTACCTGGCGAGTTTCGATGGGCAGGGGGTGTTTGATACGGGGTCGCACAAGGTGCTGGGTACGGCCATCATCCGGACATCGCACTTCCTGACGGCCTCACAGCAAAATGCCCTGACGGACGAGATTGAGGCCATTCTGACCGAGCTCGACTAAAGACTCGCGACTTACGGTGAACTGGCTAGAGACACTCCATCCCTAGTCAGTCTGCCCGGCCTCGTCTTCCTTGGCCTCCTCGGCCTCCGGGTTCCGCCTGCGCCAATAGGCGTAGTCTTCGTAGATGTACTTGTGTTCCCACACTGGATTACTCGGGCCCCAATCGGACATTGGACAGTCCGTGGTGACGTCGTCTGCCAACTCGAGGATGACATCGACGAGCTCGAGCCTGTCAACGAACCTGTCGGGGATCGCATTGAAACCGATTCGTGCTCCGACGAGCGTTCCCGCGATCGCCGCAGTTGTGTTGGAGTTGCCTCCGTGGTTGGCAGCGAAAGTCATCGCTCCTGCAATGTCGTTTTCGTGGCGCAGCGCGGAGAGTAGACCAATCGCTAAAGCTTCCTCGGCGACCCACCCCTCGCCGAGGGAGTGGATGGCGTCCAGGTCGCTCGAGGCTGAGGAAGCGAGCGACACTGCCGAGCGGATGCTCCGCATCAACTCGTGCACGACCGTGAGGGAATCGCGGAAGGAGTTGTCCAGAGCCTTCAGTGTCTTCTTGACGGCCTCGGCGATGGACAGCTCCTCGTGGACGATGTGAGAGACGAGGAGTGCAAACGCCCCTGACGATATCCAAGCAAGTTTGTGACCGTGCGTGAGGGTCGCCGTGTTTGCCGCCAAGTCGAGAACATGGGCGGGATCGCGGAAATAGGACAGGCCGATGGGGAAGGCCCTCAGCAGGCATCCGGAGCCTTTGGAATCATTGACAGGCTCGTCCATCGAGCCGAATTTGTCGGAACTAAAGACCCCCATGGAGGTGGGAGAAGGGGCGCGCTTCGCGGACAGGGCAGGGTAGGCGTTAATCCATCCCACCCGACTTCGGGATGCGCGTTCGGTTGTCTGCAACCGGTACCAGTTCATGTAGAAAGCATCGAAATACTGGTACACAGGGGCCATGATCCCGCGGAGCGCGCCTCGTGTGTGAGCGAAGAGGATCCCATTTGCGCTGAGCAGCATGAGCTGCGTGTCCGCGGTGATACGCGCGGTTCCGTTCTCGTCCAGGTCGTAGTCGGTGATCCCGCGCAGGCCGTAGCGTTCGACGATCGCGGCCTCTGACAGCGCTTTCACCGGGTATCCCAGCGCGTCTCCAGCGGCGCAGCCGATCATTGCCCCTCGGATGCGATCTCGCTTGTCCATGTTTGCCTCCTCGCGTGGGTTTCGGCGTCGACCATGCTCAGTTTACCCGTCTGTGTTTTGAGGAGTCTTTGATCCGCGTACCCTTGACACGTGAAGGTCTTCGTCGTTCCCATGGTTGCCCGCTCGCGGATGGGTGGACCGTGGTCGCGCGCGCAGCGCGTCGCACGTGCGTTCCAGGACGGTAGCCATGAGGCCGTGCTCGCGTGGGGAGACGACGGCAACTGCGCCAATCCCGTCGCTCCGACGCTCGAGATTCCGGTGCCCTCACCTCTCGGCCTTCCCGAGGCCATCGCGCGACACACCTTCCCCCTGGCCTCGCGCCTCGGCCTCATGGGTCGCAAGCCTGTGCGCAGCTTCGAGGAGGTCCTCTGGCTGACCGGTGCCCTCGACGAGCGCTACACGCGCGTCGCCGTCGACGCGCTCCGCGCCCACATGCGTGCCATCCGTCCCGACGTCGTCTACTCCGAATTCAACCTCGCCGCTGTCATCGCCGCCCGCGCCGAGGGAATCCCGTGCGTGGGCAGCGGCTCGCAGCCGACGACCGCCTCCTACGCTTCCAACC
>CALLSD010000022.1 GCA_938014245.1 uncultured Actinomyces sp. | reverse complement strand
CCTGGTCGCTGGGCGGTGAGCGCCGCGGGACGGGGCCAGCGGCGCAGCTGTTGCTCCCCCTATCCTACGCGACCGTAGGGTGAGGGTGAGGGGCTGTCTTTAGGGGTGGCTGCCTGTGTTCGATGTGGCGGCTGAGCCATGCTGCATAGGTGCTAGTCCAGGCTGAGCTCGGCCTTCACCTCATCGAGGGTGTAGACGTCGTCGGGGTGCTGCTCGTAATCGTGAACAGTTTGCTTGATGAGAGCATCGAATTCTTCGAGAGTGTGCGCGCTTTCTGGATGTGCGAGGTAGTGCTCGAGCGCGGGTAGGACAGTGGCACGGAGCCATTCGTCGTCGTCCTCGGTGTACTCGCGAACGACAGGTGGCTGCGCGCCGGATGCGACGGCCTCGGCGGCCGCGAGTTCGTGTTCCTTGGGGCGCCAGAACGACGTGATGTCCTGCTTCTCTGCGAGCTGGTGCTGGATGAAGGCGTCGAGGAGTTCGTAGTCGAAGGGCTTGTCCCAGGGCTGGCGGGCGAACATCTGTCCGAAGTCTGTGCCGCGCTCGCGCATGACCGGCTCGAAGCGGATCATGGTGGCGCGCTCGGGGGCCATCGCCATGTGCTTGGACGCGGCCGAGAATCCGATGATGTATGTCCCGTGGTGGGTGAACATCGGCTGGTTCCACGCGATGCGCAGCTCAAGCTCCGGGTAGGTGAGTCCCACCCACACCACTACGTCTACCATCCGCTCACGGTTGTCGTCGTCGGGGATGGCCGCGAGAAACTCATCGAGTGTCTTGATTGCCATGGCTTGACCCTAACAACGCCCATGCACATCTGCGGCACGCGCGGTGATGGAAGCCTAGGCATTGGTCGCTGCATCACCGCCTGATGTGCGAAAGGGGGCCGCCCGTGGTTTCCCACGGGCGGCCCCCCAGCAGCCTAACGCTCAGCACGTGCTTGGCCGCCTCAAAGCAGATAATGGTGGCGTGCTCGGGCGCCATTGCCATGTGCTTGGACGCAGCCGTGAGCCCAACGATATGCGTGCCGTGGTGAATGCATCGGCTGGCTGCACGCGATGCGCAGCTCCAGCTCCGGCTAGGTGAACCCCACAAGCACGAGAACCTCGTCTAAGTCAGAATAGATGTGGATGAAACTAAAAGGTGAAAGCAGAAAAAGTCAACAACTAAAAATACAGCGCTTTGTGTGTAAAAGTCTAAACATGATTAGTTGTAGCTGTTCTGATGTGGTTACTGGAGAAATGAGCGGAGATTAGAAATCTGTTGGTCCGCATAGTTGAGTTTCTCAGCATAGGCAACAGGATCCTGTAGGCATGTTTTGCGCGCTTTGCGAAAGGTCTTAAGTGCGTCAACAAAGTTGTTTTGTGTTAAATATGCCGCCGCAAGATTAAGTTGGATGTTAGTCAGTTGGTCGGTGTTCATGTGGGGATCGTTGAGCGCTTCGACCCAAAGAGGAATTGCTCTATCTGAGTCGTTAAGGCGAAGGAGAGTAAAGGCAAGGTTGTATTTGCTTTCAAGTGTTGCGGGATCGGATGCGCCCAATGTTGATAGTAAGGAATTGTATGCGTGTTCTATGAATGGTAATGCGCTATGAAAGTCGCCTTGTTCGGCGTATGCAAAAGCTAACATGCGTTCGTAGTCAAGCGTCTTCTTCGAATCCTCGCCAAATGCTCTGCCGCTGTCTTCATGTAAGGCGCTTATAATCTCGACCGCTTTTGTAAAGTATTTATCTTCAAGATACCAATTTGCTAGTCGTGTTCGGAAAGTGAATCTATACTCATTATATCTACCGATCAGCTCTTCAGACTCCTCGCAAATCTCCTCCAGCAATGAAATCGCTCTGGTCGGTTGGTTATCACTTCTATATGCTGTAGCCAGATTGTATTTGCAAATGTAATAATCGTGGTATCCGTTCTTATGGACTGAAATAGGTTGATCGCAAATGTGTTCAAAGAGTTTGATCGCCTCGCTCGCTTGATCATCTTGTTGGAATGCTGCTGCTAAATTGTTGAGAACGGTGAGGATGAAATCAGAATCTTGGCAATTGATATGAATGAGAGAATCACATAGTCCTAAACAGTGGTCAATTGCCTGCGCTGCATTTCCAACTTGAAGGTGAATTTTCGCCAAAGAATTGCGAGCCTTGAGAGTGTGAGGATGATTCTCGTCAAAGAGACTGACATATCCCGAGTATGTGGCCTCGGCAAGTTCACAAGCCTTCTTAAAGTGCTCTTTCTTAGCGTAGACCTCTGCGAGGATGAGATTGCCGGAAAGTGTTACGGGATCATCCTCTCCTAAATGGGCCTTACTTCGAAGGCAGGTATCTTCGAGAATCTTCAAAGCTGTAGTGGTGTCTCCAGAATTGGCAAAAGCATCGCCTAGTCCAATTTGGCAAAGAATAGTGGACCGGTTTGTGTTTCCGAAATAGCGGCTCGTTAAAGTGACAGCTTTGTCCAATCTGGTGGCCGCGTATGCTATTCCTAGCTTGTCGACGACTTGGAATATCTCCTTCAGTGTGTCCTGAATAGTTGCGTCTTGAAATATAGCTTGTGAATGCTCTTGGTTTGAAATTGCTTGAATTTGCTGAATTAGAGCAAGGGCTTCGTGGTGTCGAGAGGTTGTAGGGAGGCTCTTCAATGTCTTTGAAATGGTGTCGCCAAGTAGTCTTGCTGCTGCTTCAACTGCCGCATCGTGTTCTGCCACATCCCAGTATTCTTGCATCACCTGAGCCTGAAAGCGATGAATAGTTGTAATATTCGTATCCTTTGACTGCTGGATGATGGAGTTATGAATTAGCGCGTTCAGTGCGTGATGCTTATTAATTGCGTTTTCGTCTGAAGTGGTAGAGATTTCACTGTTGTTATGGAATGGATCGAGCCATTGGGTAGGAATTCCCGATGCTGCGAGTAGAGTCAGGATGTGAATGATTTTCTCTGCTTCTTTACGAACGTTTTCCTTTAGCTTATTTGTCGCAGATTCTTTCGCGAGCAGAAGTGCAAAACTTACCTCATTCTTGTAGGGGTCGCCTGGGTAAGACAGAATAACGTCGTCGCTGCTACATTTCTCAAGTCGAGCTAAATATTGTTTGAGAGACCATTTTTCGTTGAGTGCTGTCGCTGCTGCCTGCGCAAGTGCAAGCGGCAAATCGCCGAGCTTTGCTGCGATTAAATCGGCTGTTACTTTGTCATTTGACTGCGTAGTGGATAAAAGATATCCAATTGCGTCTTTTCTGCTGAAGGTCTCAACTTTAATCGATTGCCATGATTGTTGGCTCCATCCGATTAAATTTGTTGTTGTAGCGATGACTCGTAGTCCCGGCGCGTCAGGAGTTAGATCTGTTAGATCCGTAATATCATCGACGTTGTCAAATATGATTAATCGGTCATCCCAGTCGCTTGATTTGAGGTTTGTGAATAGGCGCGCGACAATTTGTTTCTCTGTTGGTTCGTCTTTTGTGTCAACATTCATCGCTCGGGCTAGTTCGACAAGTCCGCTCGTAATTGCACTTCTTGAAGATCCATCTATCCAGGCGACGAGACTCCAACCTCGATTTTCGCACGCCGTTGCTAGCGTCGCAGCAAGTTGCGTCTTTCCGGTTCCTGTCATGCCGATTAGCGCTGTTTGGCATTGTTTCGCATTAAGAATGTACTCGTTCAATATGTGGTCAATGGGTCTCTCGATGTAATTATGTGCTTGTTGTGGGCGCGGGGTGTGCAACCGTTTCGTCAGGTCGTCGTTCGTTGGTGATATAGATTCGATCGCTTGAGTTATTTGCCGTCGGAAATTCTCAAGCGCCTGTTCGAACTCTCTTTTCAGTTTGACTTGATCATTTGATAGCTTCGTTGCCATCTCGAGGCGCCAATAAACTGATTCGCATGCAGACTCCATGTATTTGTAGAGGATCCTGTCAACTATTCTTTCAAAGTAAGGCGCTAATTCCTCATCGATGTTCTCAGCTTGTTCTGCTGATCGTTGCTTCCATTCGCTTTCGAATTTTACTGGATCCTGTATAGCTTTGGAAAGTAACTGATATCCGCGCTCCAATTCGCGAACATAGGATAGAGCCTCAGTTTTAATGATTTCTAGTCCAGAGGTATTGATCCCGTTCGATCGAAATTGGTCTTTTTGTTGACGGACCCACTTAGGGACTTGGTTCTTGATTTCCCCAATGATGTTATGGTGTGTTTCGGTTTGTGTTGTTGTGTCTTCGGGGAGGTTTGTCATTGCGCGTTGAGCCAGGTCGGCGACTGGCGCGATGGCTGTGTACCCGGCCAGAGGTGCGGCTATTTTTGCTGCAGATAGTGCCAAGCTGATCTTGTGCTGATTTTCGCGCTTCATCATATCTGCATCCTAAAGTACAAGTGCGTCTCACGCAGCTTTACACGGACGTCGAAGTCGCTAAATCGTCGCGGTTTCTGAGTTTACGCTCTTGTATTTTCTCTGGCTCAACTACTCTCGTTCGGTGTGTGGTTTGTATAGTTTTGTATAAGGGGGCCGCCCGTGGTGTCCCACGGGCGGCCCCCAGCAGCCTAACGCTCAGCCCTTGCGCTTTGCAGGAGCCTCGCCCAGCTCGAAGGACTCGACAACGGCCTCGGTGGCCTCAGCGTCGTCGGAAGCAGCCACGGTCAGGGCGCCCACGGCCTTCGATGCGGCCTCCAGGTCGCCCTTCACG
>CALLSD010000021.1 GCA_938014245.1 uncultured Actinomyces sp. | reverse complement strand
GCAACTCCTCCGATCAGGCTATCATCTCCCCCATCTTTTGCCTTCGTGGCTCAGCGAAATGTTGTCGTATCTCCTGGACTATCGTGAGACGAAGAGCGAAATGCGCGGCCTCTATCGTTTCCGCTTGTCGAATTCGGGTAAACTGTCGGATTCTTGTGTGAGAGAATATGTGGTGGCCGCCTTGATGATTGCCCTGCACGGGGCAAGTTTAGATGATCTTGTGCGCAACCGTCACACAATACGCCCACCGCAGTTCTATTTTTTCGATTACAGCGCGTTCATCGCAGCGGCCATACGGCAAGGAAACGCAGAAGTCATTGCTGCCACCAAGGAAGTTTTCGTTGCAGAAAACAATGTGGGCATCTTATCTCAGGAATTAGTCTGCGCTGTTGAGCGCACTGACAACGAAGAACTCCATGATCTGCTGATCGATCTGCTGAAAGCGGCCAAGCTGCAAGAGGGGTTGCGCCAAGTCATTGTGGAGAGCGGTGACTCTTACAACATTAAATTCTACCGCAAACTCCTGAAGGTCATTGACGAAGAGGGGCTCTTGCGTTACAGTTCCGTGTGTCGCGCGGTGCAAACTTGGTGCGGGCTCGGCTACGAATGGATCGAAGACAAGGACATTGCGACCATCTTCCACGCCATTCGCCGATATCTCGAGCATCCCGAAGAACGCGCCACGGCTTATGCAGGAGATAATCCGCTACTTGTCTATATTGCGCTCTATACAGCGGGAGGAGTCGATGCGCAAGTGGCCTTTGCTGAGGCGGAAGCACTCCTCAAAAGCGACAAGCCATCGCAGCTTACGGTGGCAGCGCTGTGGTATTTAAAGTGTGTCAATCTGAGGGATCGGCACTATAATGTGTTGGAACATCTTGATGGGTTTGTGCCCCGATTGGAAGAACCCGCTTTTCGTGCCTTTATTGTTCGCGAGCTGAGCAGTACCGACTTGCTGGACGAACTCATCAAAGCGAGAAAAGCGCCCGAACTCAGCGAGAGGCAGCGCAAGGCCTTGGAAGAAGTGCACCGAATGATCTTGGATTGGTTGCCCACGCTCAAAAAGGAGAACAAAGTGGTCCATCCCGGTTTCGAGTGGTTCCACATTCGTTTCTCGCGCGGCACTGTCTTCAATGCATTGTATATGACGTCCTTGTTCCTCCATACGCAAGAAGCGCTGGATGACTTCCTTGCGCAGAAGTTGCCTTTGTGGGGTGCTCGGATCTTTGACTCCTATTATTCCGATGTGGAAGAAGACGCTTACCGAGATTTCTTCTTTTCCTACGTGCTTCCGATGGGAACTCCCGAGGCGCGTCGAGGATTTCTCTTGCGCAATGCCTTGAACTTTGAGGTCGACTCCAATTTTCACGCCTTCCGTGAGGCTTTCTTGCGCGAACAATTCACCGACAAGGAAATCAAGTCCTTGGACGTCAAGTTTAAGTCCAAGGTTTCCACCACGCGGCAACGTGCCGTCCAGTTGTTGCTCACGCAACCTGACGATATTCTCGTGGGGGCTTATGAGCGATTGCAGCGCACGAAAAGTGACTACATCGCCGATTGTCTCGTGGAACTCCGCGAGGGGAGTGCCATTTTGCGCGAGAAGTTTGGAGAAGTGACCGAGGCTGAAAAGAAAAGCGCCGATGGCAGAGCCTCAGAAGGCGCAGCCCCGACAGCGAATGCCGGAGCCAAAGTGGCACAGGTTGTCGGTGCAACTGACGGTCAGCTGCGTTTTGGCTTGTTCACTCCCACCGAGCTGCCAAAACTCCCCTTTGAAAATCCATTTTCGGATGCAGAGCGTTTCGCCGCAAGCCCTGTTTCGCAGTGGGTGTCCATGGAGGCGGAGCAAAAGTCCTTGCTTGCCCGAGTTCTCCCATGGAAGACACACCAACCCAAGTTGGATTTGTCAAAACTCTTTCCCTATACGAAGGAAGAAATCAAAGCGCTTTACGACGATTTTGCCCAAATCATCGAGGAAAACAAGACGCTCACCTATAAAAACAGATGGGGAGTGACGCAAACGCTCGATGAAGGCTCGTTTGAAGTCGTCAAGGACATGGAGCTGGAGCAGCTGCCTTACCCGGAACTATGGGACGAATTGCTGAAACGCCACGACATCACCGACGAAAAAGCCTTAGGCCTTGATTTGATGATGAATTATCTCATGCTCTATGACCGAACGGATGTGTTGTCCTTGCCTTTGGAGGGCTATCCGATGACCGACAAGGGCGATAGAGTGCAGTGGCCGCATGCCTGGAAGTTTGAGAGTCTGACGACGGCGCTGCAACGCACAGTGAAGAAACGCCGACCTGATTTGGCCTTTTCCTATGCCTACACTCTTTGTCAGCTGTGCTATTGGTATGGCACACAAGAGACTTACGTGGAAACCTTCATGTATCGCAAAGATGAAATCCATCCCATTTCCGCAGGGTTCCCGTTGAGGCACATCATCCCTGTGTGCGAATCCAACATGCAAGGTGAGTTTGATCGCGTTGCTCCGATGGTGCTCGCGTTCTACCACAGATGGGGAGAGCCCGCCCGCCAAGAGAACTGGGAAGATGTCTATACGCTTTCGACGGATGTCCTACTGCACCTACTTGCGCATGGAACCATCAACGAAGACCAACTGTTTACGCAGATGGAATATGAGAAATTCCGCGGCTTGCGTGCGATGATGGATCTGGCCTATGACCATCGCAGCGGAGCACTGAGCTTGAAAAAGGTGGAAGAGATGGGAAAATACGCCCATCGAGCGGTAGATCCTATCTGCTATACCCAAGGCGCTCGCGATTTGGTCGATCGATATATCAATCACCTCTTTGAAATCGAATTGAAACGTCGCAATGCGCCCACCGAAGCCACCGAGGCATTCCATCAGTGCCGCTACGTTCTCGTGCTCAAAGGGGCGGAGCGTGTGGCACGCATCATGAAGGCCTTGCGCAAAGATCACCTCAAACTCGAAAACAATGGTACAGAGCGCCGCTCGATCCTCAGTAATTTGGCGACGAGCTGTTACCCTCTTCCCACAGACACGCCCGATATGTTGGCCGACATCTCGGAAGAGCTTCTCGTAGAACTCGCATTTTTCGCCCCGCAATGGCTCGAACTCGTGGAGCAGCGTCTGGACTGGCCGGGATTTCGAACGGCTTATTACTACTTCATCGCCCATGCCCGCGAGATGGGAAATGATGAAAAGAAGGCACTCATCGCACGTTACACGGAGCTTGACCCACAAGACCTCGCCGACGGTGCGTTCGACGAGTCGCTCTTCCGCCAAGCACTGGAAGAAATCGGAGAAGAGCGTTTTGACATCTGCTACAAGGCAGCCAGATATATAGGAAGCGGCGCTATCCACACTCGGGCGCGCCGTTATGCAGATGTCGTACAAGGCAAGGTGACAGAGGAAGAACTCCTGACGCAAATCAAAGAGAAGCGCAACAAAGATGCGGTGTGTGCGTTGGGATTGCTCAC
>CALLSD010000020.1 GCA_938014245.1 uncultured Actinomyces sp. | reverse complement strand
CGTCCGACACCCGCTTTAGGAGAGCGGTGCTCTATCCCCTGAGCTACGAGGGCGCACCCCCATAGACTACCATTTCACGCAGCTCTTTCTCAGAGGCGACCGAAACGCCAAGGCTCGGGAGTGTTTAGCGCCTTGTCCACTCTTGTGCGGGATCAGGCAGAACGTCGTGGTGCTTCGAAGGAACAACCATAACTGGGCAGGTCGAATGCGCGATCACCGTCTGCGAGGTTGATCCCAGCAAAATCCCAGCGAAGCCGCCACGGCCTCGGGTCCCCACGACTACAAGATCAACTGCGGTCGAGAACTCGATGAGCAAAGAGGAGGGAGACCCATCAAGCGCATGGCGCGCAACCTTGCGTGAGCGTCCGTCCAGCGCTTGATCGACAGCCGCGTCAAGGCCTTCCTTGACGTCCTTCAACATGGCATCGCGATCGATATTTGCGGGAAGCCACGCCATCATGGTCGTCCCTGTTGCCATCGGTACGGCTGCGACCGCAGTGAGACGAGCATCCCACAGCTCGGCCTCGTCGATTGCCCGCTTCAGAGCAGAGGTTGCGCCCTCCGAACCATCGGAACCAACAACGATTCTTTCAACTGGGGTGAATCCCTTACCGGAGGTATGACGCGGAACGATGACGACCGGGCACTTCGCGTGTGCAGGAAGAGCAGAGGAGACCGTTCCCAGCAGACGGTCCGCGAAACCTCCCCCGCCGCGCGATCCCACAACGATCAGGTCGACTTCCTTGGACATGTCGATGAGGATACCCGCGGGATCTCCGGCCTCGACAACTCCATGCACGTTCGTTGCACCGATTTCACGCGCAAGATCGACGCCTTGCTGAACGATTTGAGATGCGCCTTCCTTAAGAGCCGCATCATCAAGAACTGCATAACCCCCATCGAGAGTTGCTGCTGCATAGGACGCGACCGCGTAGGTACAAATGATGTGAAGGCGGCAGTCACGTACCTTTGAACGCTCAGCTGCCCACTTAACTGCTGCGTAGCTCTCCTTTGAGCCATCGACTCCGACCAAAATCACTTCTGATGTCCCCATGACTACCTCCTCGTGATTGCCGTCGCCTCTATTTTGCCCTATTTCACGGTGAAATGTCAGGGGTTCAGGATATCCCCAGAGAAATAGTGAAGGGGCCGCAGAAGCGACCCCTTCACTCACACAGGAAAACTCAGTAGCGCACGAAGCTGTAGTTGCCCCACAGCGGCTGGATCTTCGTCACAGAGCCGGGAGTCGTTGCTTCGATAACCATTCCGTTACCGGCGTAAATGCCCACGTGTCCGTAGGCGTGCCACACCAAGTCACCGGGGCGAGCCTCGGAAGCCGAGACGAAGGTGCCTGCTGCACCCTGTGCGCCGGAAGTACGGGGAATGGAGATACCAGCCCGAGCGTAGACGTACTGGGTGAAGCCCGAGCAGTCGAAGCCCGCGGGGGTTGAGCCACCGTAGACATAAGGAATGCCAGTGAGAGACATTGCAATCGAGACGATGTCAGAGCCCGAAGGGTTCACTGCAGCAGACGAAGTGGCAGAAGCGCCAAGATCCGCGCGAGTGTAATCACGCGAAGCAGCATTCGTCGTTGCAACAGCGGCCGGGGCTTCAGCCGAAGCGGAAACTTCGTCACTAGCAGACCAGGCGATATCCGGGACCGAAACAGTCGTAGGCAGAACGGTCGCGGTGTTTGTGGAAGTATCGACCGCAGCTTCGTGAGCGGTAGGTGCTGCAGTTGCAGCTCCACCGACGACAGCAGTCAGTGCAAGTCCAGCGGCTGACGCAACGGCAGTGCCACGAAGCGGAGTCTTGAATGACGTGAGAGTGTCAGCCAGGTCGAAAACAGGGGCCATCGGGCGGCGGGCCTTGCGGTGCCGCGGGGCAGGCTTTGCTGTTGTCACAATTTTCTCCTCTTAGACCTGCGAGGTGAGCTGTCGGGTTCGGGCGGGAGTGCCCGGCTTGGTTTCCCAAGCTTCACCCCAAGACCCCAAAGGGTCGGAATTGGTTTCCCCGCGTTGAACCTCAGTTTCCCAATCTCTTCGCGGTTCAACCTCGGTGAACGAAGAGCGGTCGGCTTTTTTCGCCTTGTTTCAGTCTAGCGTAGCATCCTCGAAATGTCACGCGAATGTAACGAAAGGATGACGAACGTATTACAGGTTTTCTTAAGGTTTTACAGGTATTTTCCAGAAACGCTGATCAGGGGTCAATTCAGATCGACGAACAAATGCGGAGAAAGTGCGAGCGGAAGCTGAACCGCACCGGTTTGTGTTACCGAACTCCCATCCGCAGCGCGAGTGACCTCAAGAAGAACTTGGCGAGCATCCGCTTCAAAGGCAATTTCCGCCCCCGGAACAACCCCGAGACGGGCAAAGTCAGCCAAGAGCTCGGTCTCTGCTTGAATGGGCTCCCCAATTCGGGTAACAACCGCAGAATTCGCACCCCCCATCCGCAGTGCGAGCTCCATTGAAATACCCGTAGACGTGGCATCAGTACCAGGAATGGGGTTTCCGTAGGGATCCGTCGTCGGGTTATTGAGAATCTCACCGAGGCGCTTTTCAACCTGGTCCGACATGACATGTTCCCAGCGGCAGGCCTCCTCGTGCGTGCACGCCCAGTCCAAACCAATGACGTCGGTCAGCAAGCGCTCTGCGAGGCGGTGCTTGCGAACCACCTCAACCGCCTTTTCGCGCCCCAAGTCTGTCAATTCCAGCCTGCGATCCCCCATCACATGGACGAGGCCGTCGCGCTCCATTCGTCCCACCGTCTGCGAGACCGTGGGGCCAGAGTGCCCCAATCGCTCAACAATGCGGGCACGCAGAGGCGTCACTCCATCTTCTTCGAGCTCGAAGATCGTCTTGAGATACATTTCGGTGGTATCGATCAGGTCGCTCACGGTTTCCTCCATGGCTAGGTACTGAAACTAGCGTACATATTTCTATCGGCTAGACGTGTTCAAGCGCACAAAACCGCGTGTTTAAGGGGTGTCATGGGTACCACTCAAACCCCTAATTGGGACAGGCGAGTGTTATCAATTCCCCTCGCCTTCACCATGGTGAGCATGCGGGTTGTCGATCTCAATGGGATGAGCGCTGGCGTGAAGATGAACGCTTACATTCCACCGCTTCATGCTCCAGGCCGTCGCAATAACAGCAACAATCAAAGTAACGACCGAACCGACCCAGATCGAAGCACGAGCATCAATCACTTCACCAATCCATCCGACGAAAGGCGAACCGATGGGGGTCGACCCCATAACAACCATGCCGTAGAGGGCCAAGACACGTCCACGCATCTCTTCGATAGTGGTTGTCTGCACTGTGGCATTCGCAGCGGTCAGCATCGTGATCATGGCAAAGCCATTCGGAATACACATCAGCGCGTAGGTTTCGTAGGTTGGCATAAATGCCAGAATCGTCGAGACAATGCTGAGAGCGATCGTCGATCCCATAACCAAACGCAAACGAGGCAGCTTACGCCTAGCAGCAAAGAGAGCACCAGACAAAGAACCAACCGCGATCAGCGTTCCCAAAATACCGTATTGTCCCGCGCCCTTGTGGAACACGCTTGTCGCCATGACGGCGGTCGTTAATTGCTGGTTGAGTGTCAAAGCCGAGGCAACGCCAACGACAAGGATGATCAACAAAAGGTCAGGGCGGCCTCGCAGATAGGCCAAGCCCTCACGCAACTGTCCCTTCTTGCGAGGAACCGGCCGACGCGGAACCAGATCGCGATGACGGATCGAGGTCGTAAACATCGCCGCAACAAGGAAGATCCCGGTGTTCACGAAAAAGACCCAGGCCTCGCCAACCCAATCAATCATCAAGCCCGAGATCGCCGGGCCAATCAGGCGAGCGAAGTTAAAGGCAACAGAGTTCAGCGCGACCGCATTGGTGATCGACCTTGCAGGGACAAGCTCCGAAACAAAAGCCTGGCGAGCCGGTGAATCGAAAGCCGCCGCAAGTCCCCCGCCAAACGCAAGAAGGTAGACCAGCCATAAGCTCGCATGCCCCGTGAAGACCATGACCCCCAGCAAAAGACCGAAAACACCAAAAGAACACTGAGTGATCTGGATGATTGTCTTACGGTCCACGCGATCAACGACAACGCCCGCGTACGGGCTGAAGAGTAAGAGCGGCAGAAACTGCAAGGCCGTAACGATACCGACTTGAAACGAAGAATTATCGGTCAGGACCGTGAGAACCAGCCAGTCCTGGGCAACGCGTTGCATCCACTGAGCCGAAGCCGCAAGAGCATTGGCAATGAACCAATGCCGAAAGCTTCGGTATTGCATGGATTGAAACGTCGTTGACACGAACTCCCCTACTTTCGTTTCGTCTTCATTTGAGAATACGCCACAAGGGAGAAATCTCTTGGAATAAACATGTGGGGGCAAGACACGATCACTCGTATCTCACCCCCACGCGAGGAAGGATCAGGATCAGGCTCCCAGGGCCGCTTGGATCGGACCCAAGAGGAAGTAGATGACGAAGAGAATCGACGCCAGCCACATCAGCGGATGAATATTGCGCGCCTTACCAACGGCAATCTGGATGACCGTGTAGGCAATGAAGCCAACACCGATACCCGCCGAGATCGAGTAGGCGAAAGGCATGAAAGCGATGGTGAGGAATCCGGGAATTGCGAACTCCGGATCCTTCCAATCGACTTCCAGAACCTGAGCCATCATCAAGAAGCCAACGAAGACCAAAGCGGTCGAAGCGGCCTCAGTCGGGACGAGCTGAACGAGAGGCGAAAGGAAGGTCGACAGCAGGAAGAGGACACCGGTGACAACCGAGGCCAAACCCGTACGTGCACCTTCACCCACACCCGAGGTGGATTCGATGTAGGAGGTGTTGGAGGAAACGCCACCCAGACCACCTGCAGCGGCAGCCAGAGAGTCGATGAGGAGGATGCGGCTGGAGTGAGGGGGGTTTCCGCCATTATCCAAGAGGTCGCCTTCAGCACCCACGGCGACCATGGTTCCCATGGTGTCGAAGAAGTCCGCGAGCATTAGGGAGAAGATCAGCAGGACGACCGAGACGGCGCCAAGCTTGCTGAAAGCCCCGATGAAGTCAATCTGGAACAGGGAGTTGAACGAAGGAATCGAGATGGGCGAACCACTCAGGGAGGGAATAGTTTGTCCCCAGCCGGTGGGAGTCGTTTCACTCTTAGCAGGCAGGTGAAGGATTGCCTGCAAGATGACGGCCAAGACGGTCGAGGAGACCAGGCCGATCAGCATTGCACCTTTGACCTTGCGAACGTACAAGATGATGGTGACAACCAAGCCGAAAACGAAGACCAGAGTTGGCCAGCCGTCCAGAGAGCCATTGATACCCAGCTGAACCGGGGTTGAACCTGCGCGGATAATACCCGCGTTAATCAGACCAACCAAGGACACGAAGAGGCCGATACCAACGGAGATTGCGGTCTTGAGCTGGTAGGGAACCGCGCGGAAAACGGCCTCGCGGAATCCGGTCAGCACCAGGACCGTAATGAGAATGCCTTCCCAGAAGATCAGGCCCATGGCCTCTTGGAAGGTCAGTTTTGCTCCCAGAACGAGTGTGAAAGCAACGATGGCGTTCAAGCCCATGCCCGCGGCCAGAGCCAGCGGGTAGTTTGCGACCACACCCATGAGAATAGTCATGATGCCGGCAACCAAAGCGGTGCCGGCAGCAATTCCAGGAGCAGTGATGGAGCTACCCTCGGGCAGGGCAGCAGAAAGAATCAACGGGTTAACAACAAGGATGTAGGCCATTGCAAAGAAGGTGACCACGCCACCTCGAATTTCACGGCCAACAGTGGATCCACGTTCGGAAATGTGGAAGAAAGCGTCAAGGGAATTTAGTGGCTTCGCGCTCGTGGGCGCTTTTTCTTGTGTGCTCACTCCCCAAATCTTCGCTGAAAAAACCCTCAAAGTGAAGCATGCTTCACCTGGCGAGACCAGTTTTGATTTGAGTCACTGACCTGCTTATAGTTCTTGTTTAGAACCAGTTCAGGTTGTTTAAGCGTCAATGCGTTCAGACTCGACAAGGAAGTCGTTGACGCGAGAGGGCCGAACCGGCCAATCTGTCCCGTTATTGGGGACATCTGTTTCCGAGTGCGCACCACAGGCGTGATCCAAACTGACGACACAGCCATCATCCGGAGCCCATTCGTTTGCGCATACTCCGAAGGCCAAGCGCATGGAGCCGGCCATCTTCATCAAGAAGCCGCAGGTCGAGCAGGTCTGCTTCGGGCGACGTCCGCGTTTGGGGCCTCGCTCTGATTCGTACCAGCGCTGGGCAGCCTGATCGTGTCCTTTTGCAGAAAGCACGCGAACGCGCCCTAAACCGAGTTCACGATCGGTGGGAAGATCCGGATACTCACCACTGTCTTCCAAACCCGATTCCAAACGATCGTCATCATCGCGATAGGGCAAGACATCATCGCGACTCACGTCACCGGGCTGGAGGCGTTCTTCCCAGGGAACCCATTCGGGGGCCAAAAGCGATCCTTCACCGGGAACCAGATCGACTTCGCAGACGGTGATCTTACGCGAGCGAGGAACTCGCGTCACGGTCACGGCCCAGCGCCACCCCACGTAACCCGCGTCCGTGCACGCAAAGTAGTGTGTGCCCAGACGTTCTGCGTTCATCTCAAACGATAGATGTTCGCCGAGTGAAGATTCTCCCGCTATTTCGAGGGCGTTTTCGCGCGCGAAATCAACCGCTTGGGCTAGTTGAGCATCCACGCGGTTATGAGCGGAAGTGTTCTTTTCAGGCATCAAAATCCTCTGCAACGGCTCGCATGACCTTCGCGATCTTTGCGGCATTTTCCGGGTAGTGGCCGCGGCGCAAAGACTCCGAGGAGGCATCAAGCAGCTTAATCAAGTCTTCGACGACGGAAACCATTGCTTCAGGCTTGCGACGCTGTGCACGCGCTACAGAGTGCGGCGCAGCGATCACGCGAACAGATAGTGCCTGCGGACCTTTGCGTCCGTCAGCGATTCCGTACTCGACACGAGTCCCGGGACGAGGAATCACGCCTTCAGGAAGAGCCGACGAGTGCAGAAAGACCTGCTCACCGTCTTCTCCTGTAATGAAGCCAAAACCGCGCTCGGTATCAAAAAACTTCACCTTACCAGTGGGCATTTCCGCACTCCTTCCTTTGTCATTTGGTTTACGACGTAACCACCATCATAGATGGCTCTCCACTCAGCCGCCGCATCGTCGTAAGCTAGTGGCTATGTTTTACCATGGTTTTCGCTCCCGGTGTATTGCGCTCTTTACTGCGATTGCGTTCGTTTGCATGCCAATTGGCATGGCGCACGCTGATTCGCCCGTGACCATCACCTCGACTGTCACAGACCCGCATTCTTTCCTGTCTGATTCTCAGGCACAGTCTGCCAGCCAAAGCCTCAGCAAGCTTAAGTCGGGTGGCCTGGACGCTTACGTCGTCTTGGTTACTGACTTTTCTGATCAGGCTCCGGTGAAGTGGTGCGAGGCCGCGGGAACCAAATCCGGCTTGTCGAATTCTTCTCTTGTCCTTGTGATCGCCACAGAGCAGCGCGTTGCCGCGACCTGCGGAAACACCGATCAGAAGGGAATCGCTGACTCCGCGGTGGTCAGCGCCTTCGCTGCCGCGAAGACGGAGCTTGGGAAAGCAAATCCGCTTGATGCAGACACTGTCGTTTCGGCAATTCAGGCCTACTCTTCGAGCTTGAAGGCCGCCCAGTCCAGCGGATCCACAACAACAAAGACAAGGGCAACAAGTGCAGCTACGCGTTCGACTACCAGCACAAGCGGTAGTTCAGCCTTCCCCCTAAGTTCCATTATTCTCTTTGTCTTCTTCTTGATCCTCCTGCCAATTATTCTCATCACCGCCATCGCGCGTTCGCAGCGCAAGACACGAAAGACCGTTGTCGGCACACAGGAACAGCAAAGGGTCCAGTCGACCCTGGACCTTGCACGCATGCTTCTTGACGCCGACGATGTCGTGCGCGCAGCCGAGGACGAGATCGAATTTGCTCGCGCTCAATTCGGCCCCGATGCCGTTGCTTCTTTCTCCAGTGCGATTGACAACGCGCGAGCCCTGGTCAGCCGTGGATTCGCCCTGCAACGCGGAAATGAGGACGGATCAAATCCCGTTTCTACCCAGGAAATGAATGACTTCATCAACCGCCTCAACGCGGCAATGAACCAGCTCGTTCAAGAAAAGCAAACCTTCACCGAGCGCCGCAATAAGGAAGCAAATATCGGCCAGCAGGTCAGCGATCTTCTCGACTCGATCGCACAGACACGCAATCAGATTTCGCAGGCTGAGATGGATCTGCAGACCCTCAAGCTTGCGTATTCTGCCGAGGCCATCGCTTCCTTAATCGGTCGCCCTGACCAAGCCCGCGCGCTCCTTGATCAAGCTGAGACAAGCGCAAAGGAAGCCCTCGCAGCTCAGCAGTCCGGACAAAACGCCTACGAGACTCTAGAAGTTGCACGCCGCGCTCTGGCTCTTGCTCGCCACCAGCTTGAATCGATTACCCAAGCACCCGACCAGCTTGCTCGTTCTTCCGAGCTTCTGACCGCTGCGATCGGTTCGATCACTTCCGATATTTCTGATGTCACTCGCTTGAAGGCCGATCCGGTCGCCTTCAAGCCCTTGGTGGATTCAGCTCAGGCTGCCATTAGCGGCGGCCACGCAGCCCAAAACGGCCAGGGTGATCCTCTTGCTGCCCTTGAATCCTTGCGTCTTGCGGAGGCTTCGCTTGACGAGGCCTTGGCTCCTCTGCGTAGCGCCGAAGAGCGCGCCCAGCGTGCTCAGTCGGGAATAGATGCGCTCCTTTCGCAGGCAGATTCTGAGGTTGCACGCGCGAACCAGCACATCACAAGCCACGGATCCTTGGTCGGATTCGATGCACGTTCCCAGCTTTCATTTGCGCGCTCTGCACTCCAAAATGCGCACTCATTCCACAACCAGGGCAACGACGAGAGTGCTGCAACCCAGGCGCGCACAGCAATTACCTACGCACAGGCAGCGATCACAGCCCCGCTCACTACTCCCCAGCCGTCATCAGGAAGCCGTATTGCGGATGGCCTCACCGGCGCTCTGGTCTGGTCGGTTCTCGATAGCATTCTTTCCTCGGGCGGCTCACACCGCCGTTCTTGGGGTAGCGATTGGGGCGGATCAAGCTGGGGTGGCGGAGGCTCCAGCAATAGTGGCAGTTTCGGCGGTTTTGGCGGTTCTTCAGGAGGTTTCGGCGGCTCCAGTGGATCAGGTCACACCGATTCTTTCTAATTAAGGTATAGTTCAACCAACATCCCTTTCCCGCATCCCAAGGAGAAAACAATGGCGGAAAAGCAGACCATTCTCGGACGCATCTCTCAGCTGGCCAAGGCCAACATCAACGCGCTCCTCGACCGCGCTGAAGACCCGCAGAAGATGCTCGATCAGCTCATTCGTGACTACACGAACTCCATTGCAGAGGCAGAAACCGCAGTCGCACAGACTGTCGGCAACCTCCGCTTGGCTGAAAAGGATTACGAAGAAGACGTCGCAGTCGCCGCAGACTGGGGACGCAAGGCAGCCGCGGCCTCGGCAAAGGCTGAGGAACTGCGCGCGGCCGGTGATCAGGCTGGCGCACAGAAGTGGGACGACCTCGCACGCGTCGCCATCGGCAAGCAGATCCAGTTCGAAGGCGAAGCAAAGACCGCTGAGCCCATCATCGCCTCGCAGCGCGAAGTTGTCGAGAAGCTCAAGACCGGTCTGACGCAGATGAAGGACAAGCTCGGAGAGCTCAAGATCAAGCGCGATCAGCTTGTTGCCCGCCAGAAGGCAGCCGAGGCTCAGGCACAGGTTACCGATGCTGTTTCCTCGATCAATATCCTCGATCCTTCCTCCGAACTCTCTCGCTTCGAAGACAAGGTTCGTCACACCGAGGCACTCGCACAGGGCAAGGCAGAGGTCGCCGCATCTTCGCTGGACGCTCAGTTTGCCGAGCTCGAGACCGATGCTTCGCAGGTCGAAATTGAAGCTCGTCTTGCAGCGCTGAAGCAGCAGAACTGATTCATCACATAAAAAGTGTGGGTCCTGGATTCCAGGGCCCACACTTTTGCGTTTTAGATGTAATCGAAGGGATCGAAGGCGTCAATGTCGATGATGTGAATGCGCGGAAGCTGAACTTGGAAGGCATGCGCATCATATTCAAGGTCGATGATTTCGAGTCCCATGTCCTCAAGTTCATGGAATTGGCTCGAGAGAAATTCCTTGAAGCACATGATCCCGACGCGATGCCCATTCTCAAGCAGTTCTTGAATTTGGGGAAGGAAATCCGCATCGTGTGAGGCCAAGATGACCGACCCCACGCCCTTGTGGGCGATCGCCTCGAGGGTGCGTTGGATACCAACGTCAACAACTTTCATATCCTCGGGGCCCGCCAAGGGCAGCGCACGATAGCCCATCGCATGTAGAGCCTGAATGAAGCCCATGGGCAAGTAGCCAGAACTCCCATTCAGGAAGAACAGGCCACGCACGTGCTGGTCCCAGAGCTGTTCGGTCGCCTCGCGAATACGATCCCAACGGGGTCGCTCTTCAGGGGTGGGTCGGCGCTCTAAAACGGATAGGCCAAGGGTGGCGTCAATATTCTCGCCATCGATCAGGAGGTAGGTCTCTTCGACGTCAACGGGATCCATAAAGCAATCCTATATGGCACTTCGGATCCCGTTGAGTGTTTTCACGCGTGCCCCGTCACCTAGTCTTCTTCGACCCAATTAAAAGTTCTGGTCACGGCCTTCTTCCACAGACGGTACGTGCGATCACGCTCGGCGGCATCCATCGTAGGAGTCCAGCGTTTTCCTTCCTGCCAGTTGGCCACGATGTCTTCGGTTCCTGACCAGTAACCAACAGCAATCCCAGCTGCATAGGCCGCGCCGAGCGCAGTCGTTTCAATGACTTTCGGACGAACAACGTCTACGCCACACAGGTCGGCTTGGAATTGCATGACGAGGTCATCGTGCGTCATTCCGCCGTCAACCTTCAGTTCCTTGAGCGGAACTCCCGCGTCCGCATTCATTGCGTCGAGGACTTCGGCGCTTTGGAACGCCGTCGACTCTTCGACCGCGCGAGCAATGTGCCCCTTGTTGACATAGCGAGTCAGTCCCACAATCGCCCCGCGCGCATCCGAACGCCAGTAGGGAGCGAAGAGCCCTGAGAAGGCTGGGACAAAGTAGACTCCCCCGTTATCGTCAACGCTCTGAGCAAGTGCCTGAATATCCTTCGATTCTTCAATGAGTCCCAGGTTGTCGCGCATCCACTGGGTCAGTGAACCGGCGATGGCGATCGAGCCTTCCAGGGCATAGACCGGATCCTGATCACCGATCTTGTAGGCAACCGTCGTCAGCAGACCGTTTTCAGAAAAGACCGGCTCAGTGCCGGTGTTCATCAGCATGAAGCAGCCGGTTCCGTAGGTGTTCTTCGCCATGCCCTTTTCAAAGCAGGCCTGGCCGAAGGTTGCAGCTTGCTGATCACCGAGGATGCCCGAGATCGGGGTATCAATGAGCAAGCCATTCTTCCGCCCATAACCGTAGATCTCAGAAGAGGACTTGATTTCGGGGAGCATCGACATGGGAATCCCGAAGATCTCGCATACGTCCTGACGCCACTGAAGTGTACGGATATCCATGAGCATCGTGCGCGAGGCGTTGGTGACGTCGGTGCAGTGCACACCGCCATTGACCCCGCCCGTCAGATTCCACAAAACCCAGCAGTCGGTGTTGCCGAAGAGGAGGTCCCCGGCCTCGGCACGCTGACGTGCTCCCTCAACATTGTCGAGAATCCATTTAATCTTTGAACCTGAGAAATAGGGTGAGAGCCCGAGGCCACAGATCTGACGGAAGCGATCGGGGCCCTCTTCCCCCTCGAGGTCTTTCACGATGTCGGAGGTGCGCATGTCTTGCCAGACGATTGCGTTGTAGACCGGTTCGCCGGTGTTCTTATCCCACACCACGGTGGTCTCTCGCTGGTTTGTAATTCCGACAGCGGCAAGAGAGTGCCGGTTAATTTCAGCTTTCTGTAGGGCTTCGGCAACAACTGTTCGTACAGAACCCCAAATCTCCATTGGATCGTGTTCCACCCAGCCCGGATTGGGGAAAATCTGAGTGAATTCTTTCTGCCCAACGGAGACAATCTCACCGGAGTGATTGAAGATGATCGCACGAGTGGAGGTTGTCCCTTGGTCGATCGCCATGACAAATTTTTCGGTAGTCATGAATGTCCTTTCAGAGTTGTTGTCACGTCGTTGTGTACTACTCAGGCGCAAGCGAGAAAGTAGATTGCGGCAGGGATGACGATGCGCACTCACATAAAAGAAACACAGCGCCACGAACCACGATCCGGGAATCCTTCTAGTATCTCATTCATTGCGCGCTCACCATAATTTCAATGAACATTTGTTCACGCCCGAGGATCTCCCATTCTTGATTTGACTGGGTTCACTTACTCGCTTTTGGCGTAAACACGCGCCTCATCAAATGTATCCCGCTGCACGCTTGTGCATGGCATACTAGGAAATGTGACGATACGTGACGAGCAGGCGCATGAAGCAGCCTCGATGTACTACCTCCAGGGGCAGACGATGGAAACCATCGCCCGCCACCTCGGTGTGTCACGTTCCTCTGTCTCCCGTCTACTGACCTACGCACGTAATTCGGGCTTGGTCCGTATTTCTGTCGCCGCGACTCCCGGGAACCGGGGTTCGCTTTCCGGGCAGATCAACGAGATTTTCGGAGTCCACACTTCGGTTGTTCCCGTCCACGATATTCACACCGAAGTCAATCGCCTCCACAACGTTGCTCGCGTCGCTGCAGAACGGCTAGTTGATCTCTTAAAGCCCGGTGACACTTTAGGAATCGCCTGGGGTAACACGACATCCGAGGTCACACGATGCCTGCCTCGAGTCAACCTTCCGGGGTCTACGGTTGTCCAGCTCAACGGCGCAGCAACAGCAACAGAATCCGGCTTTCCCTACGCCGATGCAATTATTTCACGCGCTGCGACTGCACTTGGCGCACGCATGGTTCACTTCCCCGTTCCCGCATTCTTTGATTTCCCAGAAACTAAAGAAGCATTGTGGAGAGAACGCTCGATTACCTCCGTACTTGCAACGATCGATTCGGCAAATGTCGCTCTCTTCGGTGTCGGTTCTCTTTCCGCGCGTCTTCCTTCCCGCGTGTACTCCGGCGGATTCCTTGATGCTGACGAAATCGCTCAGGCACAAGAGGACGGCGTCGTGGGCGACGTGTGCACGGTCCTCATTCGCGAGGATGGCTCAACCGATATGGACTTAAACCGTCGCGCTTCGGGTCCTTTCCCCGAAACCTTGAAGAAGATCCCGAGGCGTCTTGCCGTCGTTGCGGGCGCTTCAAAGGCTCTCCCGCTTCTGGGAGCTCTACGCGCGGGAGTTATTACCGACCTTGTGCTCGATGAAGGCGCTGCACGAGAGCTTCTTGACCTGATCCGCCACCGCACGCACGCCTAACTCCGACGCGCTTCAACGGGGCGCGCGCGTATGCAAATAAACAGCGACCGGCCTCGTCATTGACGAAACCGGTCGCTGAATGCATAAAGATCAGCTCAGGCGCTTGACCAGAGGGAAGGGGATCGTTTCGCGGATACCCTGGCCGGTGAGAACCATGAGCAGACGGTCAATGCCCATGCCCATGCCGCCACACGGTGGGAAGCCCTGTTCCATGGCAACGAGGAAGTCCTCATCAAGCACCATGGCCTCGGGATCACCATTGGCGGCCGCAAGCGCCTGCGCCTCGAAGCGTTCGCGCTGAACGACCGGGTCGGCTAGCTCCGAGTAGGCGGTCGCCGTCTCGAAACCGCGCACATACAGGTCCCACTTTTCGGTGAGGCCGGGGCGCGAGCGGTGGTAGCGGGTCAGC
>CALLSD010000019.1 GCA_938014245.1 uncultured Actinomyces sp. | reverse complement strand
AGAGCGTTCGACTGAAAATCGAAAGGTCACCGGATCGACGCCGGTCGGAGCCACAAATACCCCGGGGTTTCAAGGAAATCTCGGGGTTGTTTTATATTTTCAGTCAATGATCCCGCATTTATTCCGCACTTTGATTTGTACTCGAGTGAGTTTCACTCACGGAGTGTGTGTTAGTTGCTTTTCGAGGGCTTTGGCGGCCTTGTTTCCTCCACGCACTGTGTTCATGTAGACATCTTGGGTCATCGATGGATTCTCGTGACCAAGGTAGTCCGCAATCTCTGTGGCAGATAGTCCAGCTCTGTCAAGCAGGGTTGCGGTGGTCTTCCTCAGTGAGTGCGTGGACAACTCTGGGTAGCCGAGTTGCTCGCGTCGCTCACGGATTTGCCGTTGCGTGTTTGACGGATCTCGTAGTGTCATGGTCAAAGTGGGGAACAGTAGCGTGGTTGCCTCTTTCAGGCGCTTGTGACGCCGTTTGAGGAGTGCAATGGCCGTGTCTGGGATCGTGATGGTCCGGTGAGATTTATTTGTTTTGGGGTATGCCTGACGAACCACACCTTGCCCCGCTACGCGAACCGCAGTCGCCTCAACGGTGATTTGTTTGGATGCAAAATTGACTGAGGTTATGTCGAGAGCGCACGCTTCACCTACTCGGAGCCCGGATGCGATCATGAATTCGATCAGGTCTGGCACATCCAGCTCGGTGAGACGTTTATCTGCTCGAACAGCGGTGAGAAAGGCTTGCAAATCTTCGTAGGGGATTGCTTTGGATGCTCGCTTCTTTCGATGGTTGATTCGCTCTAGGCTCCGTACAGGGTTTACTTGGATTGCATCGTTTCGGACCGCTAGACCCATCATTCCGGAAAGTGCACTGCGGCAGTTCTTGGCAGCACCCGGGCCACTCTCCTGTTCTATGCGTGTCAAGAATGCCTGCAGGCGCTCGGCGGTTGCTTCGGCCACAGACAACGAGCCAATACTCGGAACAATGTGGACGTTGACCGCATACCCGTATGTTTCGAGGGTCCCTGCAGATCGTTTGAGATCGCGTCGAGAGTCGAGGAACATCTGACCAAGCACACGAAGGCTCGTTGAGGGTTTGAGTGAGCCGCGTTGCTCCTTCTCAATGGTCTTGAGAGCAACTTTGAGACGCTGCGTTGCTTTCGCTTCTGAAGGGGCGATTCGTTCGATCTGGCGTAAGCGTCCATCCTGGAATCGATAGCGAGTACGTGCGCGCCACTTAGTGGGCGTCAGTTGATCGGTCTTGATGGTGCCATAGGTGCCGATTTCAGTTCGTGGCCTAACCATGCGATTTCACTGTCTCTTGGTGGGGGTCTTCATTGCGTTCGTAGGCGGAAATGTCTCCATCGGTTACTGCTGGAAGGATACGCTCGCGCAACTGGAAGAGCCGTGCGCCTTGATCGTCGTCGAGATTCGGGGGCCACGAAGCCCACTCATTGGAGAGATAGTGCCACTCTTCGTATTCGGCCTTGAATCTTGCTTCATCGAATTTAGGGAACATCTTCCTGAACATTGCCCTAATCATCAGCTGCTGGAACTCATCACTAGTGATCTCATCCGAAACATACGGAACTGGTCCGTACTTGTAGAAGTCTTCATATACCTCAGAATTAGAATTGCAAATCTCCTCCGTCTCTATCTCCCTACGCTCTGCGACTTTCTTGAGGAGCTGCTTTCTTTCAGTCACATCCTCCTCGTTCCCAAGGCGTTCTTCGAAGTAGTCGCGAAGATGGATGGTCACAATCGCTTGCATCTGACGATCTGTGACCAGATAGGGAGCAGACATTCCCAGCTCCTCCTTAAAGTAGCGCGTAATTCGTCTCTTCATTGCTTTGCGATCCTCATCACTCAGCTCGCGCTTAGGGCCCCTGCGCTTAGGGGCCCAGTACTGACAAGCGTAAGCCAAGACGTCGCCGACTCGTTTATCTCGTTTATTCGGTGAGTTATTCATGATAAGAGTGTCGCATTTCGGGTAATAGTTTGTCTACTTTTGAATCAAAATCACTGTATTTTGGCCATTAATTTAGTCTATCGATGTCTGTCTCCATGTCGATATACTGATAACAGCCGCACAAAGCGGCGAAAAATAAGCCGCACAAGGCGGCGTAGAAGAGAATCAAAAGGAGGTGTCACATGAACGACACAATGCACTTGATCGACGCGGGCGAGCTTGGCCGAATTCTCGGCATCTCGCGCGCTTCGGTCTACCGGCGCCGCAGCGTCGGTCAACCGCTCCCCAGATCGATCACGATCGGATCCTTGGTCCGATGGCGACCCGAAGATGTCGAAGAGTTTCTCAGGGAACACCTCGAGACCGCACAACCCAGATGAAAGGAAAACAAATGAAATCGAGAAACACATCCCTCATTACCGAGCGAGATATTTCGTTCGCGATCCATCAATTGGATGAATATTCCCGGCCCGATGGGCCCTGGTTACAGCAAGATGTTTGCCGCGTCGACCTCGGCCACCTGGCGACTATGACGGTAACCACTCGCGACGCGGCCATCGCCCTCGCGGATCTCCTCCGCGATGCGCAGTCCTGGCGGGAATATCAAGACGATCTCGGTTAGTGAGGAGAAGATCATGTTGAAGAGATTGGCAGAGTTTCGCCAGTTTGATTGGGAGCGTTTCGCCGATGGAAAGACGTTCGTAACCTCGGGCGTTCGACCGTGGTTCGAATTTCGAGATGGGCACCGAACCGATAATCGACTTGGGACCTCAGTTGAGGTCGTGATTCTCCACGACCACACCAAATACCGTGATCGCGACGGGGAGCGAGTTAGCAACCGATTCGAAAAGCTCGTCTTCAAAGTGCCTCGGGTGATCGATATTCCCGTTGATGCGCAGGTTGTTCCAGTTGATGTCGTCGCCACCGTGTATGGAGAGTTTCAAAATCAGCTCGCCGTGAAATGTGCTCGGATCGATGAAGTGAAAAAGCCGGCTGCCTCGTGAGTCTGCGCTGTTTTCGCCCCCGAGAGCCCCTCCTGAAGTGGTCTTTGCCAACTACGAAGGGAGGGGCCATTGGGGGGTTGGTGGCCTTGATTGGCGTCTGTCTGTTGGTTGTTGCGGGCGTTCTTGATCGTGTCGTTGTACCCGAGCGGGTTTCCTCATATGTTGCTGAGGCTGCGAACGCGTTGGGTGTGGCCGGGATGTGCATGGTCGCTGGTGGTGGCGGCCTCGTTGTGGTCGCATTGATCGCTCATCTGCTTTTGCCGGATTCTTGGCGTTTGCGGTGGTATGCACGTAAACGCTTGTTTGCGTTTCGGTTCGGCAACCCCTTGCGGTTCAAGGATGGTGAACGGCTCCCCCACTTGTCAGTTTCTCGTGATGAAGGCGGGTATTGGTTGACGGTGTCGGCGATCAGTTCCACACCTGAGGAACTCGTAAACGCTCAGAATGCGCTGTCAGCTGGAATGCATGGGAGACTCAGTGACTTTGCGGTGACGCAGATTGACTCAGATGTGGCTGGGAAGTGGGTTTGCTTCCGTTTTGAGAATGTCAGGCGGGATCGTGCTATTTCGGTGCATTCGTTGGGGGACTTGGGTACGGGGGAGGTGACCAAGCTACGTGTCCAGGAAGGTCTTGAGATTGATCTGACTTCGTCGGGGTCAATGCTTGCTGTGGGTGTGACTCGCTCGGGCAAGACGTCGGGCGTGCTCGCTTTGCTACTGCAGATTGCAAGCCATGGACCTGATGCATGGGGCTCGCGGGTGGTGATCGTCGACCCGAAGATGGCTGAGTTGAGCCGGGTTTCTCATACGGTGACTTTGGATGAGGATGGAACAGCGAGGTCGATTCTTCGTGCGATGCGGGGCCTAGAGGAGCTGACCAAGAAGCGGCAGTCGGCACTAAACGAGGAGTCGGAATCGTCTGGCTCGCCGGTGAAGTGGTGGGATCTTGGAATGCACCCAACGGTACTGTTCATTGATGAGTTCGTGGCCCTTCGGACTCTGTTTCCTACGCGCACTTTGAAGGACGATGGCGGCTATAACCTGAGTGAGTTCGACGCATCGCTTCGACGTCTCATGACGATGGGTGCGTCAGCCGGAGTGTTTGTGATCGTGTCTATCGCTCAGGCTTCGGTGGAGAACATTCCGTCGATGTTGCGGCGGGCGTTCTCGACTAAGTTCTTGTTTCGTCCCACTTTGGATGAAGCACGCCTTGTCTGGGATTCCAGCCGGTTCGAGTCGATGCCACAGCGTATCTATGGCCCCGGCGACGCGTGGTTTACATCTGAGGATGGGGTCCACGACAACGTGACATTTGTGCATTTCCCAGTATTCGCACCGGGCTTTGGTGAATATCGGGTGCTTGGTGAGCTGCTCACTGCATATGAGGAAAACCGTCGGGGTGGGCCTGAACCATTACCTGTCGAAGTTTCGTAAGTCCTGTCTTTTGCCGCCGCTGGCGAAGCCGTGCGGCGGCGCGGGCGCAGCCCCAACACAAACTTTGCATATTCGTGGTGTCGGTGCCGACACGGTCGGTATTCGTTGCAAGTGCGGGGGCATGGACTTGATTTGCCCCCGCACCACACGGAGTGCCGGTGCCAATAACACCGATGAAATCCGCTTGATTCCGCTAAGGAGGTGACACCGAAAATGAGCACGACGAGCACGCGAGTGCCGAAGGCCAAGAATGTGATGTACACACAAGATTACGATCATGCACCATTCGCAGACATCGCCGATCTTGAACAGCGGGTGATCGGACTGAATCCGAAGCGGTATGCGATAGCGTTCCATGATCGCGATGTTGATGACAGCGGTAACCCTGTGCGCGAGCACTGGCACACTATGATGTCCTTTCCTAATGCTCGCAGTTTGTCGGCCCTTGCTAATGGGCTTGGGGAGTCCTCGAGCCAGTTCCTTGAGGCTTGGCGGGGAGACTCGCGTAATGGATACGCCTATCTTGCTCATCGCACGAGCAACGCACGTCACAAGTTCCAATACGACCCCGCAACGATTGTCGCCAACTTTGACTATCCCGCGGAGCTAGCGGCGATGGAATCCGGGGCGGCTGCCGGTCGTACGACTGCAAAAACTGATGTTCTTCTCGACATGCTCTATGACGGCCATTTGACGCTTGATGAGTTGAAAGGACAACTTAGCGGCGCTCAAATCGGTGCCTACACGCGCAAGATTCAAGACGTGTGGAACGCACGCCTCGAGCGAGAAGCAAAGGAGTGGAGATCGATGATGCGCGAACAGAAGCGGCGCTCAGAAACGATCTGGCTGATGGGTAGTACAGAGACTGGAAAGACCAGTATGGCAAGAGAACTCTGCGCGAAACGTGCTGATGCTACGGGCTACTACATGTCCGGCAGTACCCGTGATCTTTTTCAGAACTATGCAGGGGAGCATCAAATTATCCTCGATGAACTGAGCCCGGGCGTGCTGGATTACGCCGATCTGAAGCGGATCACAGATCCGCTTGCTGTGATGGACAACTTGCAAGCACCTGCCCGCTATAAGGACAAGGCACTCATGCCCGAGCTCATCGTCATTACCAGCGCATACGACCCTTATGCACTGTATTGCGATCAGGTTCATCGTCAGGGCATCGACTCCTTCAACCAGCTGTTACGGCGAATCGGCGTCGTACTCGAATTGACCCAAGACGAGATTCGACCGATGGAGTTCGATCCGGCTACTAAGATGTTCATTTCGGTTCCCAACCAGAGCATTCCAAATCCGTACTCACGCAAAGCTCGCGGAGCCGTCGCAACGGTCAACCCACTTGACGTATTTGGAGCGTTGACCGAAGAACTTGAGTTGACCACGTGAGTACTTCGATTGGCTCGCGGAACCGATAAACCACCACGAAGCCAGGCATCGGATCAGGACTTTTATTTGGAACTAATCGCATTCCACAATGCTGTTCCGCGAATGATGGGACGCGACTTACGTTCACCAGCCATTAGCCCTCCAAGCGGGCGTTCGTAACAGCATTTGCACGAAGTGCTGCAACTGCGTCAATGTGAGGCCAATATGCGTATAGCACCGCTGTCAGTTGCTTGCTGAAGCTCATCTCAGTGGAGCTTTATCCGCCTAACTAGAATCCCGCATTTACTCCGCACATTCCACCGAAGATCAGGAAAGGCTAAAGAAGCCAGAATCGTTGCAAACACTGAGCAAACGAAACCCAGCGAAGTCCGCGTAAACTCATCAAAACAGTGACTTGAAAATCGAAAGGTCACCGGATCGACGCCGGTCGGAGCCACCAGATAAAACCCCCGCAACGCGGGGGTTTTGCTTTACCCATTTCACATCAAGTACTGCACGCTAACTTTTCCACATTGCCATCTTATCAACAATGTGAGCTACGTAACGTTTCTTCTTCAACAACCCGAACGCACCCCTTACAAAGCGCAGCAGCATGCGACTTAGTCACCCTCCCACCTTCCCAAAAACATAGAAGGGAAGGAGGGCTTCCATACCCAAAAGCGATACGCACTTGAATCCCCACACCAAAACTCACTAATATTTAGATATCCCACACAGATATTTCAGGAGATTTTAAGGTGTTCACACGCGTAAAAAAGGCTGCGGGATCAGCAGTTTCGGGGCTCGCAATGCTCCTCTCTTGCTTCCTAGCATTGGCCTACATCGTTGTTTCTCAGGCAGGCGCTTCTCAGGCAGCAACCATCAACGACATCGTTAAAGATGTCCACCTTTCTGGCGTCAGCGGTTCTACCAAGCTCGGCATTGGCACCATGATGCAGGTCGATTTCGCCATCGACGGAACTGGCAAGAACATCCGCGAAGGCGACACCTTTACTATCCAAGCTCCCGCAGAACTCAATACCTTCGCAGCAACCGGCACGAAGCTTGAGTTCGACATGACGGCTCCCGACGGTGCAGTTGCGGTCAAGTGTTCGGCTCCCGCACCTCAACCCGGAGCAATCATCACCTGTACTTTCACCGATTACGCGAATACCCACCAGAACATCACCGGAAGTGGCTGGGCGAAGATGAGCGCTGCGGCAAAGACCAACGCAGCTGCGGTCACCTTCACCATTGACGGTAAGCCCGTCTCTGTTCCCCTCCCCGGCGATGGCACCGGAATCGGTGATACCAATCTCGGAAAGACCACCAAGCACAACAAGGGTGGCACCGTCGACAGTGACGACGCCTCACTAATCAACTGGTCGATCAACGTCATCGAATCAGGAATCTCTGTGAGCACCATTACCGTCGAGGACATCTTCCAAGATGACAACGGCGGCTACACGCTAGCTAATGAGCCTTCAATGTCCGTGTGGGCAAACGGTGATGATTTCCCGCTGGGCGAGTCAACCTCTGTGTCCAACGGCGACGCCATCAACGGCGGTGTCTTCACCGTGACGAAGAAGGCGGATGGCACCGGCTTCACCGCCACTTGGCCCAAGGGCACCGGAAATGCGGTGTACTCGATCTCCTACAACACCAAGATTAAGAACCCGGCTATGGTCGGAAAGTCCGCAACCTTCAAGAACAACGCTTCGGTGAACGGAGTTGTCCTTAACGGTAAGGCTGTGATCACTGCTGACGGTGGCGGCTCCACCGAAGACAACACGACCACGACTCCTACCCCGGCCGTGACAACGACGCCGACCCCGACGGTCACAACCACCACGCCTACTCCCGTGGTGACCACGACCCCGACCCCCGTCGTCACGACAACAACTCCCTCCACCCCCACCACCACGGCAACAACCACGCCTACCCCGGCGGTAACGACGACTCCGACCCCGACGGTCACAACCACCACGCCTACTCCCGTGGTGACCACGACCCCGACCCCCGTCGTCACGACAACAACTCCCTCCACCCCCACCACCACGGCAACAACCACACCCACTCCGGCTGTGACAACCACACCTACCCCATCGGCTACCACCTCCACGCCTGCGCCGTCGACCTCGACGACCAGCACCACTCCTCCGGCGACCACCCAGAGCACGACTCCTCCGCTTCCGCCGGCTCCCTCTGAGAGCATTCCGCCTGTGAAGCCCTCGGCAAAGGAACCTAACCGTTCGCTTGCCTCGACGGGAGCAACGACGCAGATTGTCCTCGGTGCAGCACTGAGCGCGGCCACAGCTGGCGGTGTCCTGGTAGCTCGCAAGCGTCGCGAGCAAGCCTGAAAGACAGGCGCTTAACTCCTGAAAAGGGTGGGGCCTCCACGCGTTCTCGCGTGGAGGCCCCACCCATATGTTCTTTTATCCCTGCCGGACTACATCTACCAGCACAGGAAAAGAGGAAAAATCAGTCCTCGCGGGTTGTCACTTCGATGATCTGAACTTCCGCAGAATCGGGAATATCCGCGGCGCGCGGAGTTGAGGAAGCTCCAGCGCTAGCTCCGGCCTCGTCAACAACCGTACTGTCAACGACACGAACCCCGGGACGAGGAGCACCATATCCTGCGCGCCCACTCCCCTGACCACCTCCACGGGTGAGGGCCCGGCGCAGCAAGAAAAGGAAAACGCCGACGATCACCAAGACGGCAACGACGACAAAGATAATGAGGTTGCCCAAGGCAGTAAGTAGTGTGCCAATCATGTCTTCACCCTACACCGCACCCCTGTTGCGTGAGACAATGGAGACCTCAGCTCATAACGAACAAAGCGCAGGCCGCGCCGCCTACTGAACGCTGACGTTCGCACCGGTTTCAGGCACATAAGGGGTCGATATTTTATGGGGAATAGAGTCGAAACCCAGGACCGCCTCTTGGCCGCAACCCGTCAGATCATCATCAACGAAGGCATCGAAGCGACCTCTCTTGAACACATCTGCTCGGTAGCCGGTTTTACCCGCGGTGCGTTCTACTCGAATTTCTCTTCAAAGGATTCACTGCTGGGAATTCTTGCCGAAGCCGAATACTCCGACCTCATCCAGCGTCTTCGCGAGCGCGTACTCCTGTGGGAAAACGCCCAAACCCCAGCATCTCGAAATGATGATGGAGACCGCCATCTCCTCATGGAGAATCTTCTTTTCGAAGCACTGGACGCGATCCACATCGATCAGGGCCTCTACATCCTCCACTCCGAAATGCTCATGCGCTCCATCCGAGATGCGGAATGGGGAATGCGCCTCCTCGACCTCAACCGCGAGTTCGCTGATCAGCTCGGCTCGGTCCTCCACACGATTCTCACCGCCGCAGGTCGAGAACTCACCGTCCCCATCGGCGCTCTCACCCAAAGCGTGATCGGCGTCGTCATGCGTGCCGCCGGTCTTGCGGGATGGCGTGAAGCAATCCGCGCCTACCGCAGCGAGCACAGCACGCCTACCGATTCGGGGTATCCAGCGCCCGCGCCTCGGGAAAATCATCCACCGGTGCCCGCGGCACACACCGCTTCCCAAGCCAGCCCCGCAACCCGATCGATTCTTGAGGTTGTTTTGGTGCTCCTCTACGCATGCTCGCGCGAAGCCGAGTAGCCCGGCTCATACTTTTCACCCCGGACGAGCCGCGGCGATACACATCGGTATCACCCACTAAGGCTTTTTATAGAAAACTCTAAGAGTGGCGATATTCCGCCACAAACTCACCCTCTTCCCGTAGCACTGTTCGTACGACCGGGCAGAATATGCACCCCTGTATTTGTTCAGCTATGTAGCGGCTTGAACGATGGGCATGATGCATATCGACACCACTGCACCCATCCTTCACTGCGATGAGGTTGACTCAACGAACACTCTTCTCGCCCGTGCTGCACGCGGCGAGCTACCCACTGACGAGGCCTTCGCCCCCCTTTCGGGTCGCGCGGCGGCCTCGGGATGCGCGCTTTGGGCTGACCGACAAATTCACGGGCGCGGACGTGACGGCCGGGTATGGCTTTCCTCCGATGAGGCACTGACTTTTTCTCTTCTCATCGAAGTCAGCGAAGCAGAGATGGAATGGCTCACGGCTCTTGCCGGGGTAGCGCTCCTGCGCACGATCAAGGCCACCCCCGCCCTCCGCCTCGATTCTGAACTTTCATTGAAGTGGCCCAACGACCTTCTTCTTGGAGGACGCAAACTCGCCGGTATCTTGTGCGAGCACGCTGATCTGGCTGCATCTGGGCACCTCGTCATTGTGGGCGTCGGTCTGAATATCGGCGCCCTCCCAGAGGCGGTCAAGGACTTTGCCGCAACTATTGAATGCTCTCTTGATTCTTCCTCTCGCGAAGATTTCATCGATGCTTTCCGAGGCAATCTTGTGGATTGCATCTCGGCTGGTGACCTTGCCGCTTGGCGCGAGTCTTACGCCTCCCTCGTCGCGGTGTTTGGTCGCGAGTGTCCTGTGCACCTGCCCGGCGGAACAGTGCTTTCAGCGACTCCCCTCAGCATCGATGATCATGCCCACCTCGTGTGCCAATCACGAGAAGGCGAAATTTTCACTGTCACAACTGGGGAACTTTCCCCCACCCCACTCGTGGAAGGACACCTATCATGACGAATGCCCTTTCTCCCGTTCTCGTTGCGAACCGAGGTGAAATTGCTGTTCGCGTGATCCGCACGCTGCGTGAACTCGGTCTTGAATCGATTGCCGTTTACGCGGAAGCAGACCGTGACACCCTCGCCTGCGAACTCGCGACATCCGCATATTCCCTGGGAGGACGCAGCGCTGCAGAAACCTATCTCAACCCTGAAGCAATCCTCGAGGTCGCAAAGAAGTCCGGTGCCCGCGCCATTCACCCGGGATATGGATTCCTTTCTGAGAACGCCGACTTTGCTGCCCGCGTGCAAGAAGCAGGACTGATCTGGGTTGGTCCTTCTCCCGAGGCCATCGATGCCTTGGGCGACAAGATTCGCGCGCGAGCCCTTGCGGATTCTTGCAATGTCCCAACCATCGCCGGAAAGTCTCTTGAGGGAACGGAGGCCGAGGACGCCATTGCGCTGGCCAACGAAATTGGCTACCCGGTTCTCATCAAGCGCGCCGATGGCGGCGGCGGACGCGGAATCACGCGTTTTAATTCCGACTCGGAACTGCGCGAGTTCTACACGAATCTTGCAGATCCCCAGACGCTGTCCCTGTGCTTCATGGAGAAGTTCATCGCACGCGGTCGCCACGTCGAAACACAGTGCGCACGCGATTCCTTCGGCACTTTCGCCGTCGTCTCGACCCGCGATTGCTCGGTCCAGCGCCGTAACCAGAAGGTCGTCGAGGAAGCACCGGCTCCCTTCATTTCAGAGGAGCTCCACTCTCGCCTCGAGCGCTTCTCACAAGCACTCTTTGACGCGGTGAACTACGTGGGAGTCGGAACCTGTGAGTTCCTCGTCGAAGACGGTCACGCCTACTTCCTGGAAGTTAATCCCCGTCTTCAAGTCGAGCACACCGTCTCTGAAGAAGTCACCGGACTAGACCTTGTCGCCGAACAGCTTCGCATCGCCCACGGTCTTCCCCTCAGCATTATTCCCCCTGTGCGAGGCCACGCTATCGAAGTGCGCGTCACCAGCGAAGACCCCGCTAATGAACTTATGCCGGCAACCGGACGTCTCGGGGCAATTCAGTGGCCGGGTGGACCGGGGGTGCGCATCGACTCTTTCATCCGTCCGGGTGAAGAAATCGGTACCGATTTTGACTCTCTCATCGCCAAGATCACTGTCCATGCACCGACCCGCATCCAGGCGATCATCCGTCTCCAGCGGACGCTCGATGAGCTGAGCGTCGAGGGACTCCCCACCTCCGCTCCCCTGCTCTCGCACATTCTCGCAACCCCGCAGTTTAGAAGCGAAGAAGGAGATGCCCTGGGTGTCTACACTCAGTGGCTCGAGCGCGAGGGAATCCTCACCGAGGTCGCCGAGAGCGTGCGCGCACAGGGAACAAGCCCCGCCGAGGCCTCGGAAGAAGGACGCGAGGAATGCGCCGTGATGCGTTCCTTCGTCATCGAAGTCGACGGTAAGCGCGTCGCCCTCAAGCTCCCCAGCGATCTCCTGAGCACAACAAGTGCGGAGGGCGCGGGGCGTTCACGGCCTCGTCAGCCACTGCGACGCGCACTGCGCCAGCGCGCAAACTCAGTCGACGAAGGCCCCAATGTCACCTCGCCCATCCAGGCAACCGTCATTCGCGTTGCCGTTGAAGAAGGCCAAGAGGTTGAAGAAGGCGAACTCGTCGCCGTTATCGAGTCCATGAAGATGGAAAAGACCCTCACCGCAGGCTGCAACGGAACAATCGCAAAGATTCACGTGGCTGCCGGCGACACCGTCAAAGCCGGAGACGTCCTGGTGAGCATTAAGGAGGAAGCATGACTCCGTCAAGCACTCATCGCCTCAAGGAAACCGAAGAACACGAGGCCATCGGTCGTCGTAACTTCTACGATCGCACGCACTCCATCCTAGAAGCAGCAGAAGAACGAGCACGCGAATCACAGCACGCGCGAGGCCGCAAGACCGCACGCGAGCGCCTGGATTTCCTCCTCGACGAGGGTTCTTTCAACGAACTCAACCGCTACGCAGGCGGGGATATCGAGGCCGGAGAGCTTGGCTCAGCGGTGATCACCGGTATCGGTACCCTCGATGGGCGTCCGGTCGCCGTCTACGCTCAGGATTTCTCAATCCGCGGTGGCACGCTGGGCAAGGTCGAGGGAGATAAGATCCTCCTCCTGATGGACCGCGCAATTTCGATGCGCATTCCGATCATCGCCCTGCTTGACTCGGGTGGTGCGCGCATTCAAGAAGGCGTGACCGCACTTGCGCAATACGGTCGAATCTTCCGCAAGACCACCGAGGCCTCGGGAGTAGTCCCGCAGATTTCGGTGATCCTCGGTCCCTGTGCGGGAGGCGCGGTCTACGGGCCCGCACTGACGGACTTCATCATCATGACGAAGAACTCCTCGTACATGTTCGTCACCGGCCCTTCCGTTGTGAAGGCGGCAACCGGCGAGGACATTTCCTCTGAGGACCTGGGCGGCGGCGACCTGCACAATTCCGTTTCGGGTGTTGCCCACTTCCTGGCGGAGGACGAGGAAGAAGCCCTCGAATACGCGCGCACTCTTTTGTCCTACCTGCCTCAAAACTGCGATAAGAAGCCCCCGCGCTATCTCTTCGAAGATGACGGGACCGAGACTCGCGCCCGCGAGGTTGCCTCTTTGGTTCCTGAATCCCCCAAGCAGGACTACGACATGGTCGAGGTCATCGAGGCCCTGGTGGACCACGGCGAATTCCTTGAGGTCCAGCCGCTCTTCTCTCCGTCGATCGTCGTCGGTTTTGCGTGCTTCGAGGGCCGTCCCGTGGGTATCGTCGCGAACCAGCCCAGCGTGGACGCAGGAACCTTGGACGTGAACGCCTCGGAGAAGGCGGCGCGTTTCGTCCAATTCCTTGATGCCTTCGGAATCCCGATCATCACCTTGGTCGATGTTCCCGGATATCGCCCCGGTTCCGAACAGGAACGCGCGGGAATCATCCGCCGTGGCGCCAAGCTCATTACCGCCTACGCAACGGCCACGGTTCCCATGATCACCGTCATCATCCGAAAGGCTTTTGGCGGCGCCTACATCGTCATGGGATCGAAGTCACTGGGCGCAGATATGAACTTCTCGTGGCCCGCATCCCAAATTGCCGTGATGGGCTCTGAAGGCGCGGTGGACATTGTCTTCCGCCGTCAGTTGGCCGCGGCAGGCAAGGAAGGACGCAACGTTGCTGAGCAGCGCGCGCACTACCAGGAAATGTACGAACGCCAATCGATGAACCCGAATCTCTCACTGAAAAATGGCGAGCTCGATGCCCTCATCGAGCCCTCCATGACCCGCGAATATATCTGCCGTTCACTGGCAGTTCTCCACTTGAAAGACCGAACGGTCACCACCCCTCGTGTCCACGACAACGCCCCTATGTGATGAGGAAAGTAGATCAATCATGACTGCATTTTTTACCGAAATCCCCACTCCCTACGCATTGACTTTTGCGGGACAGGGGTCCGCGTGGCGCCCTGCTCTGACCTCTTCTTTGTCCTTCCCGCCTCACGCGCAGATGCTGCGCACCTACTACGCGCAGGTGCGTGAGCTTCTCGCTCCTATCGCCGCAGATCTGCTCACCAGCGCCCCCGGTTCTTTGGAGCGTCTCAATGGCTTGATGAACGGCGATACCTCCGATCTTCCCTCCGATGCCTCGCCTTCGGTGTCGGTTCCCGGGATTACCTTCGCGCAGCTCGGTTCTCTTGCTGACCTGGACGCAACCCAGCTCGACATTCACACAAGCTCTCCCGTGCTCTTGGGCCACTCCCAGGGCATCTTGGGTGCCGAGGTTGCGCGCGCGTGGATCGCCCGCGATGACCAGCGCGTCACCCACGTCCTTGCTCTCGCCGTCCTCATCGGTACTGCTGCACAGTCGCTGAGCGTTCGCCTCGGCGCCACGAAGCTTGGGGATGCCACCCCGATGCTGTCTGTGCGCGGGCTTCCCTGCTCGATGGTTTCCGAGGCCCTGGACGCCCAAGCGCTCTCCCTTGCCGTCGTCAACGGCCCGCGCTCCGTCGTCCTTTCGGGTCGCCCCGATGACCTTCAGGCTTTCCGCCACACGCTTGAGTCACGCGTTGCCGCCGAAAACCGCGCATTGGAAGAGCACCTCAAGGGTGGAACTCCCCTCGAGGCCATTTTCGAATTCCTCCCCGTTGCAGCTCCTTTCCACTCCGAAATGCTTGAAGAGGCCGTCGCGCAAGTCGCTGCGTGGACACGGACCCTGGCCGAGGCTGGCCACAGCATCGACGACGCCGAAGCCGAGCGCGTTGCTCGTGCAATCCTTGTTGAGCGCGACGACTGGTCGGCAGCTGTTGCCTCTGCCGTGTCGGAAGGCGTCAAGGTCTTCATCGATCTTGGCCCCTCGAATATGCTCACGCGCCTGAGCCAGGATCTCCTGGATGGAACTGGCGCTCAGATTGTGGATGCATCAACGAATGCCCGTCGCACCGAACTCGATGAGACCGGTTCGCACTATGAGCCCGAATCCGACTGGTCGCGTTTTGCTCCCAAGGTTGTTGCTCTTCCCGATGGTCGCCACGTCGTCTCGACCGCCTTCACGCGCCTGACGGGCCGTTCCCCCATCGTTCTTCCCGGTATGACCCCGACGACCGTTGGTCCTCGGATCGTCGCAGCGGCAGCAAACGCTGGGCACTGGGCGGAAATGGCCGGTGGCGGACAGTATTCCGAAGAGGTCTTCACCGAGCACCGCTTGGAGCTTCAGAAGCTTCTCGAGCCCGGTCGCAGTGCCGGTTTCAATACGATGTTCTTTGACCGCTTCATGTGGAACCTGCAATTCGGCGTCAACCGAATTGTTCCCAAGGCTCGCCGCGCGGGTGCCCCCATCGATGCGGTGACCATCGCCGCGGGTATTCCCGAATTGGACGAGGCCCACGAGTTGATCGCACAGCTGCGCGCTGATGGTTTTGAGTACCTGTGCTTGAAGCCCGGAACCGTGGAGCAAATCGAGCAGGTCCTGCGCATTGCTCGCGCGAACCCCGAGCACACGCTGATTATTCAGGTCGAAGACGGCCACTCTGGTGGCCACCACTCGTGGGAAAACCTGGACGATCTGCTCTTGGCGACCTACGGACATATTCGTCGCACTCCCAACGTCGTCCTGGCTGTCGGCGGCGGTATCGGTTCGGCTGCCGATGCGGCTCGTTACATCACCGGCCAGTGGTCCGTGGACCTGGGATCCCCAGCGATGCCCGTCGATGCGGTGCTCGTGGGCACGGCCTCGATGGCGACTTTGGAAGCGGAAACTTCCCCGCAGGTCAAGCAGCTCCTCAAGGACACCCCCGGCGTCGGCGAAGATGGTTGGGTCGGTAGCGGAAAGGTCCGCGGCGGAATGACCTCGGGCCTGTCGCACCTGGGCGCCGATATGCACGAGATCGAGAACTCCTCCGCACGCGCATCGCGACTCATTCACGAGGTCGGCTCCGATCTCGAGGCGATCAATGCACGCCGCGATGAGCTCATTGAGGCCATGAACAAGACGGCCAAGCCCTACTTCGGCGAACTGTCCGAAATGACCTACGCCGAGTGGGCGCGCCGCGTCATCGACTTGTCCTATCCCTGGGCGGATTGGACGTGGACGGATCGCGCTCTGGATCTCTTCCACCGCATCGAGTCTCGTCTCAACCCCGCCGACCACGGCGATATCGCCACTCTCTTCGAGAGCCGCGAGGATCTTGAAGATGGCCAGGCAGCGCTGTCTCGCCTTCTTGATGCCTACCCCCAGGCAGAGACCACTCGCGTTGTCCCCGCCGATGTCGCATGGTTCCCGGTCCTGTGCCGCAAGCACCACAAGCCGATGCCTTTCGTTCCGGTTCTTGACGGCGATCTCGCTCGCTGGTGGGGAACGGATACCCTCTGGCAGTCTCAGGATGCCCGTTTCGATGCCGATGCTGTCCGCATCATTCCCGGTCCGCGTTCAGTCGCTGGTATTGATCGCGTGAACGAGCCCATCGGTGAGATGTTTGCACGTTTCGAGCAGGCAGTTGTCGATGCCCTTGCCCCCTCCTCCGCACAGGTCCCCCACGTGTGGTCGCGTTTCCACGATTTGGAGGACGCGGCCTCGTTCCTGCGGGAAATCTCCCACATTCAGTGGGCGGGCAACCTGGTCGACAATCCCGCATACACCTCGGTGGACGCGACTGAAATTCTCCACGACGAGGCCGGCTACTCGATCCGCATTCACTGCGATTCGATGTGGGACCAGACCCCCAATAGCTCCCACCACTCGGTGGAATACATCGATATCCCGCTTCTTCTGTCAAGCGCGTGCATGACTGGTGCCTACCCGGTTGTTGACATGTCACGCCTGTCCGTGACCGCTTATGACCTGCTTGCGGGTGCTGCGGGCGTTGGAACGACGACCGTGAATGGCGACCACATCGAGAAGATGCCCGCAGTTATCCCGGGCGAGGGATTTGGTACGGTTCGCGATGCCTTCACCTTCACCGAAAACCTGGGCTTTGCTCACGGTGCGGTGACCGGTGGCGCACTGTCGACCCAGCTGGCCCCGGGAGTTCCCGATGCGCTGGTTGGCCCCTGCTGGCCTGCAATTTACGCAGCGCTGGGTTCGGCGATGTACCAGGGAGTTCCCGTCATCGAGGGCCTGGTTAACGCCGTGCACTTGGATCACTCGATCTTCTTGGACCGCGAGCTGCCCTCCTTCGGTTCTCGCGTCGAGGTCGAGGGACGCTGCGCCGAACTCGCTGAGTCTTCCGCGGGTCGAGTCGTGCGCGTCGAACTGGAGCTTTCCGTTGAAGGCGAAGTCTTTGCACGCATGGTTGAGCGCTTCGCGATCCGAGGCCGCATTGCTTCGACCCAGCCGCCGGCCCCCGCTCCCGAGGTCGCCGATTCCTTCGTTGATACTCCACGTTCTTTCCTGCGTCACGTGCGCGTCCAGGCACCGGAGAATATGACGGCGTTCGCCATTGTTTCTGGCGATTTCAACCCAATTCACACCTCCTATGCGGCCGCACGCCTGTCTGGTCTGAGTGCACCGCTGGTCCACGGAATGTGGCTCTCGGCAACCGTTCAGCACACGCTGTGTGCGCACTCCACTCAGCCGGTCGATAGCCCCGACACTCTGGGTGTCATTCGTTCGGTTGAAATGCCCGAGGCTGAGATCTCGGCGTGGTCCTACCGCATGTTCGGCATGGTCCAGCTCAACGACATCGTGGATATCACGATTGAGCGCGTGGGCCGTATCGGCGGTGAGCTCGTCCTTGAAGCAACCTGCCGTATTGGCGATGAGGTTGTCTCGATTGCCCGTGCACGCACTCGCGCACCGCGCACCGCCTATGTCTACCCCGGTCAGGGTATTCAGCGCCAGATGATGGGCTTGGAGCACATGTCTGCGACTGCCCGCAGCGTCTGGGCACAAGCGGATGCACATACTCGCAAGGCCCTGGGCTTTTCGATTGAATCGATTGTCCGCACGAATCCGACCGAACTTCGCGTTGGTTCCGAGATCTTCCGTCACCCCAAGGGCGTCCTCAACCTCACGCAATTCACTCAGGTCGCTCTGGCGACTCTTGCCTACGCGCAAACCGAAGAACTGCGCGCCGATGGGGCCTTTGAAGAGCATGCCTTCTACGCCGGCCACTCGCTGGGCGAATACACCGCGCTGTCGGCCTACGCGCAGATCTTCCCCCTCGAGCAAGTCCTTGAGATCGTCTTCCAGCGCGGATCGGCCATGCACCACCTGGTCGAACGCGATGCGCAGGGACGCTCGAACTACGCAATGGGAGCGCTGCGTCCGAACCAGTTCGGAATGGGTGACGCCGAGGTCCGCGATTACGTCGCCTCGATCGCCGAAAAGTCCGGCGAGTTCTTGGAGATCGTCAACTACAACCTGGCTGGCTCCCAGTACTCCGTTGCCGGAAGCATTGCCGGATTGAAGGCTCTGGAAGCAGATACCGCTGAGCGCGCACGCGCACACGGCGGCCGCCGAGCCCTCATCATGATTCCGGGAATTGACGTTCCCTTCCACTCCTCACGACTGCGCGCAGGCGTTCCGGCCTTCCGCGACAAGCTCGATTCCTTGCTTCCCGAGAGCATCAACCTCGATGTCCTCCAGGGTCGCTACATTCCGAACTTGGTTGCGCGCCCCTTCGAGCTGAGTCGGGACTTCGCACTGTCGATCCTCGAGGTTGTTCCTTCCGAGGCAACCCAGACGCTTGTCGACAATTGGGCCGAGGCCGAGGCCAATCCTCAGTCGACCGCGCGTACCCTGCTCATCGAGCTTCTCTCCTGGCAATTCGCTTCCCCGGTTCGCTGGATCGAAACCCAGGACCTGCTCTTCAGTGCTCCTCCCAAGGGATTGGGCGTCGAACGCCTCGTTGAAATCGGCCTGGCTTCCTCGCCGACCTTGGCGAATATGGCATCGAAGACTTTGTCCCTGCCCGCTTTCGCACAGGTTCAAGTCGATGTCTTGAACGTTGAACGCGATAGCGCCCGCGCTCGTAACGAGGATGCGGTTGCCGCCCCCGAGCGCGCACAGGCAGACTCCCCCGCTTCCGCCGACGAGGCCGCACCCGCCGAAAGTGCAGCCCCGGCCTCGACAGTGGAGACGCCCACCGTCGAGGTAGCGACCGCGGCCCCCGCAGCGCCCACACCGGCTGCCGCAGCAAGCGGAACCATGCCGGAGCTGCCGCTTTCCGCTTCGGACGCGATCCGTATCCTCTTGGCCTTCTCGAACAAGCTCCTCCCCGAGCAGATCGAAGCCTCGGACACGGTTGAAACGCTGACCAATGGCGTCTCCTCGAAGCGTAACCAGCTCCTCATGGACATGGCCGCTGAGCTCTCAGTGTCCACGATTGACGGTGCCGCAGAGGCGTCAATGGGCGATCTCTTCTCGACGATCGATTCGCTGGTGCCCTCATACGCAGCTTTCGGACCGGTCCTGTCTGAAGCGATCAACTCCAAGCTGAGGAAGATCTTCGGATCCGCAGGCCTGCCCGCAACCTTCACCACCGGTTACGTCAAGGACAACTGGGGCCTGTCCGAGCAGTGGGCTGCACGCGTGAACGCAGAAATCCTTCTCGGTACACGCGATGGCGACTCGATTCGTGGTGGTAGCCTCTCGACTCTGCCGGGTTCGGTTTCCTCCGCAAAGGATGCCTCGGCGCTCATCGATCAGGCTCTGGCACTGATTGCAGCCCGCGAGGGACTAACCCTCAGCCGCCCGAGTGCGGGTGGTTCGGCCGGTGGCGAGGTCGTTGATTCGGCCGCCCTGCGTGATCTGGAATCGCGAATCCTCGGCGACCAGGGAATCCTGGCAACCCAGGCACGCGATATCCTCAAGGCCCTTGGCCTAGCCGATGCACCCGTCGCCACCGAGATCGAGGATTCTTCCTCCTTGATCGCCGCTGTCGAGGCCGAGCTGGGCGCAAATTGGGAAGCCTCCGTTCGCCCCGCTTTCGACGAGCGTCGCGCGGTTCTCTTGGATGACCGCTGGGCAACCGCACGCGAAGATCTTGCACGCATCTTCGCTGGTTCTCTTGAGCCCGCCGAGGTCCCTGCCGAACGCTTGCGCGGAGGCGGCCAGTCCTTGAGTGCATTGGCTTCCTGGTATGCCGTTCACACGGCGGATGCGGACTTGAAGGCCTACTTCACGAAGGTTTCCGAGGCCGCCCTTGAGGCAGCCGAAGGCCGTTTCACTGGAGATGTCGCCGTTGTCACCGGCACGGCTCCCCACTCGATCGCTGCCGCGGTCGTGGGCGAGTTGCTCGCCGGAGGCGCGACCGTCATCATGACCTCTTCTCGCGTCAACGATGCTCGTCTGGCCTTCGCCAAGGAGCTGTACCGCACCCACGCCAATATGGATGCGGCCCTGTGGGTTGTTCCCGCGAATATGGCCTCCTTCCGCGATGTCGATGCGCTGATCTCGTGGGTGGGTAGCGAACAGACCGAAACGCACGGTGCAACGACCGAGGTCGTTAAGCCCGCGCTTCTGCCCGATCTTTTCGTTCCCTTCGCAGCGCCTCGCGTTTCTGGAACCCTTGGTTCGGATCCTCAGGGGGCACTCGCTCAAGAACGCCTGCTTTTGTGGAGCGTCGAGCGCGCAATCCACCTCCTCGCCGGCCTCGGCGCGGACACCGCTCCCGATCACCGCACGCACGTCCTGCTCCCGGGTTCCCCGAACCGCGGAATCTTCGGCGGTGACGGTGCCTACGGCGAGGCGAAGGCCGCTTTCGATGCGATCGCAACCAAGTGGGAGCATGAGTCCGGTTGGCCGACGCGCACAACCATCGCTCACCCGCTCATCGGTTGGGTCCAGGGCACCTCGCTCATGGGCGGCAACGATGTCCTCGTTCCCGCCGCCGAGGCAGCCGGTGTTCACGTCTACACGACCGAAGAAATTGCCGGAGAACTCGCTCAGCTCCTGACTCGCGAGGTCCGTGAGCAGGCGCTTTCCGCCCCGGTCCACGCCGATCTCACGGGCGGCCTCGCCGATGCTGGACTCGACCTGCCGGCACTGGCACGCCAAGCACGCGAGCAGGCCGCGGCCTCGGCACAGGAAGCCGCAGAACAGGCCCCAGCAAGCGTTCGCGCACTGCCCAACCCGCATGCTCCGGCTCTGGCTGCTCCTCTCACGTGGGATACTCCGCGAGCGAGCCTGCGCGATCAGATTGTCATCGTCGGCACCGGCGAGATCGGTACCTGGGGTTCGGGTCGTACCCGCCAAGAGGCTGAGTTCGGTGAAGACTTCGATCTGACCGCAGCCGGCGTGCTGGAAATGGCCTGGATGATGAAGCTCATCACCTGGTCCGAAAGCCCGCAGCCCGGTTGGTATGACGCCTCGGGTACGCAGGTTGACGAGGCCGAGATCTACGATCGTTTCCGCGATGAGGTCGTGGCTCGATCGGGTATCCGCCGCTTCAACGACGATTCGAACATGGTTGATTGCGGTTCGAATGATGTGAGGACGGTCTTCTTGACCTCCGAGCAGACCTTCACCGTGGATACGAAGGCTGAAGCCGAAGACTACGTCTTGGCCGATCCCTCGCACACGACGATCTGGGAAGAAAACGGCACCTGGCACGTCACCAAGTCCGCTGGTTCCCCCGTCCAGGTCCCCGCGCGAGCAACTCTGACCCGCACGGTTGGTGGCCAGATCCCGCAAGACTTCGATCCGGCTCAGTGGGGTATCCCCGCTTCCATGGTCGAGGCCTTGGACCGCATCGCCGTATGGAACCTCGTCACCGCAGTGGATGCCTTCATCTCCTCGGGCTTCTCCCCCGCTGAGCTCCTGCAGGCCGTCCATCCCGCGGATGTGTCCTCGACGCAGGGCACGGGTATTGGTGGCATGGAGTCCTTGCGCCATGTCTTCCTCTCGCGCTTCCTGGGTGAAGATCGTCCGCAGGACATCCTTCAAGAGGCCCTGCCCAATGTTGTGGCCGCACACACCATGCAGTCCTTCATTGGCGGCTACGGTCAGATGATCCACTCGGTGGGCGCTTGCGCGACCGCAGCGGTTTCCATCGAGGAGGCTGTCGACAAGATTCGCCTGGGCAAGTCCGACTTCGTGGTTGCCGGCGGTATCGACGATATTTCCGTCGAATCGCTGACCGGTTTCGGCAACATGAACGCGACCGCTGAGTCCGCCGCTCTTGAGGCCCGCGGAATTACCCCGCGTCACTTCTCTCGCGCTGGAGATCGTCGTCGTGCGGGCTTCCTCGAGGCCGCTGGTGGTGGCACCCTGCTGGTGACCCGCGGTGATATCGCCGCGGATCTGGGCCTGCCGGTCCAGGCGGTTGTCGCCTACGCGCGTTCCTTCGCGGACGGCGCGCACACCTCGATCCCCGCTCCCGGCCTCGGCGCTCTGGCTGCGGCTCGCGGTGGACGCGATTCTGCTCTCGCTCACGCGCTTGCCGACCTCGGACTGAGCGCGGACGATATTGCGGTTGTGTCCAAGCACGACACCTCGACTCGCGCGAATGACCCGAACGAGGCCGAGCTCCACTCTCGCCTGTCGGCGGCCCTGGGACGAAGCGAGGGCAACCCGCTCTACGTTGTCTCCCAGAAGACCCTGACCGGTCACGCAAAGGGCGGCGCTGCGCTCTTCCAGGCAGCGGGCCTCATCGATATCTTCCGCCGCCAGGAAATCCCCGCAAACCGCTCTTTGGATTGCTTGGATCCCGACATGGCGCAGTGGATGCCGCTCCTGTGGCTGCGTAAGCCTCTGGATGTCTCCGCATCCCCGGTTCGCGCGGGCGTGCTGACCTCCCTGGGATTCGGCCACATCGCGGCGATGGTTGTCCTGGCGCACCCGGGTGCCTTCGAGGCCGCTCTGCTGGCCGAACGCGGCGAGGCTGCGCTGGCCCAGTGGCGCGAGCGCGCGCAAGCACGCCTCGAAGAGGGACGTCGTCACCTTGATGAGGCCATGATTGGTCGCGCGCAGCTCTTTGTTCCCATCGAGGGACGCCGCCTGCCCGCCGATCGCACGCACGAGGCCGAGGTTGCGCTGCTCTTGGATCCTTCCGCTCGCTTGGGTGCAGATGGCACCTATGCGGGGGCAGAGAACTGAGCCTGGCGTGAGACCCGCGGCAATCGGAGTTGACCTGGTTGATGTTGCATCCTTCGGGGAGCAACTCCGCCAGGAAGGCTCGGTGTTTCATCGAGTGTTCACTGCTCGGGAGTGGAACGCGGCACTGCGTTTTGCTCCCGAGCAGGGGGCCTCGTCTGCCGGGCAGTCGCCTTCAGGGCCGCCTCAGGAGTCTGCATCGCATCTTCTGCCTGAGTCTTCCGTGCCTGAACTGCCCACACGCGCACTGCACTCCCTCGCTGCACGTTGGGCAGCAAAGGAAGCCTTCATCAAGGCCTGGTCCTCGCTCTACTACGGCAGAGAGGACCCACTGAAGTCCAGCGACATCGATTGGGCCGAAATTGAGGTGGTGTGCGACCGCTGGGGACGCCCCGCTTTCCGCTTCCACGGCCGCATTGCCTGCGAACTAGATAAGACGCAAGAAGAACTCAAGGCATCACTTTCTTGGCTTCTTTCTCTCTCACACGATGGTAACTACGCGATTGCGTGGGTCAGCGTGAACCAGACTGATCTGCGCGAAGCAAAGGAATTCTCATGACTACACAACTGACCTCGCCCGCATCTGTGGGACGTTCCTCTGTTTTGGCCGATCACCTCGGTGCCGATTCTTTGGTGAAAGATGCACTGATGGTTCTTGCAGGAGCCTCCCTCGTGGGCGTGCTCGCGCAGGTTTCGGTTCCGATGTGGCCCGTTCCGATCACCGGCCAAACCCTTGGGGTCCTTCTTGTCGGAGCAATTTTGGGTGCGCGCAGGGGTGCTTTGTCCCTGCTGTCCTACATGCTTCTTGGCTTGGCTGGAATGCCCTGGTTTTCCGCTGCAAGCGGCGGTCTTGCTGCCCTCGCAAAGCCCTCTTTCGGCTACATTCTGGGCTTCATTCCCGCAGCGTGGCTGATCGGTAAGCTCTCTGAGCGTGCATGGGATCGCCACTTCTGGCTCTCTCTTGCTGCCTTCGGCGGGGCAACCTTGATTCCCTTCATTGTTGGAATCCCCTACATGTGGGCGGTTCTGCGAATCGGCGGAGTGAGCATGTCTTTGACTGAGGCTCTGAACGCGGGATTTACGCCTTTCATCATCGGCGGTATCCTCAAGGCCGCTGCCGGAGCGGCCGTTGTTGGTGGCCTGTGGAAGGCAATGGGATCAGGCGACGTCTCCCGCTCATAAGCCCCAGTTTGCGCTCTCGTTTGTGACGAAGGGTGTGGCCCGCGCGTTTCACGCGCGGGCCACACCCTTATCGTTTGTTTGATCCGGATCGTTCTCTCGGATCTCTCGCAGAGCTTGATTACTCCTGAGGTGGCTTCCCGTGCCTCGACGCACGAGTACGCACCACTACCCCAGCGGTTCCCGGAACGAAAGCGGCGGGTTTACGGGGAAGAACGGGGGCGGGTGCAGGAGCTTCCTGCACTTCCGGCCTCGTCAGGCGTGCGCGGATGGCGGCAATGGCCTCGGCAGGAGAATCGGAGACGCGAGGCTCCTGCGGGGTGGCTGCGGCGGGTTCTGGGGCGAGGACGGGCGGTTGTGAGGCGACTACGGCGGACTCCAGCGCGGCGGCGGGTTCTTGTGCAGACACTGTGGCTGCCGGGGGCACCGTTGCCGGGGCCCAACCGCTCAGAGTTTCGATCTCCTCGGCGCGGTGAGCGCGCGGGGGAACTCCAACGAAGGGGTTATCGGGACGGTCGCGGCGGGTTTCGAAGAAGGCACGCAGCTGAACGGTCGCTTCCTTGGCGAGAACGCCGGGAACGACCTCGACCTGATGGTTGAGGCGAGAGTCGCGCAAAACGTCGCGCAGTGAGCCCGCGGCACCGGCTTTCGGGTCCCATGCGCCGAAAACAACGCGATCGACTCGTGAAGAGACGGCGGCTCCTGCACACATCGTGCACGGCTCAAGGGTGACGACCAAGGTGCACCCAATGAGGTTCCATCGATTCAATCGCTCTCCGGCTTCGCGGAGGGCCATTATTTCGGCGTGGCCACAGGGATCATGCAAGGCTTCGCGGCAATTCCAACCCCGGCCGATAATGCGTCCCAGAGAGTCAATAACGACTGCGCCCACGGGGACATCCCCCATTTCTCGGGCTTTATTCGCCAAGAAGAGCGCGCGGGCCATCGCTTCTTTGTACTGATCCATTGTTGTCACCCTCAAAGCCTATCGCGTAAAGGGCCCTTCGCGGGTTACTCTTGAACTATGCGCCTTCATATTGCAGATCACCCGCTCATTGCCCACAAGCTCACCGTCCTGCGTGACCGCGACACTCACTCGGCGACTTTCCGCCAGTTGGTTGACGAATTGGTTACGCTTCTTGCCTACGAGGCCACGCGTCACGTGTCAACCACTGAGATCGCAATCAATACTCCGGTTGCGCCCACCGTTGGCAAGCGCATCAGCGAACCTCGCCCCATCGTTGTCCCTGTTCTTCGCGCCGGACTGGGCATGCTCGAAGGCATGACTCGTCTTCTTCCCACCGCCGAGGTTGGCTTCTTGGGAATGAAGCGCGATGAAAAGACTCTCGAGGTCGAGACCTACGCGAACCGTCTTCCCGAAGATCTCTCGGGTCGCCAGTGCTTCGTTCTTGACCCGATGCTGGCCACCGGCCACACGATGGTCGCAGCAACCAAGTACCTCTTCGACCGTGGAGCCAAGGACGTCACCTGCGTCTGCCTGCTGGCCGCTCCCGAAGGCCTGAAGGTCCTCGAAGAGTTCGTCGGAGACCGCGCCGATGTCACCGTTGTCGTCGCATCCGTTGACGAGCGCCTCAACGAAAAGTCCTACATCGTCCCGGGTCTGGGCGACGCCGGCGACCGCCTCTACGGCATTGTCGACTGAGTCTAACGACTGGTTTTAAACGCTCAAGGTGCCGCGTCCAAAAGGGCGCGGCACCTTTATGCGTGTGGAACATGTGTGGGGGCGCGGCCAAGCCGCGCCCCCACACATCAAAGTAGCGATCAGTTAATCGCGAGACCCCCTGATCAGAAGGCCGGAATCACCGAGCCGTCCTTCCACGTGTCTTCGATGTACTTCTTCACCTGGTCGGAGTGCAGGAGCTCATCGAGCTTCTTCACGGCCTCGGCCTTATCGCCTGAAACACTGGTCTTCCACACGAGGACGTTCACCGAGGGGTTGTTCTCGGGGGATTCAACGGCCAGACCATCACGCGAGGGCGCCAGGCCGCCTTCCTGTGCGAAGTTACCGTTGATGACCGAGTAGTCGGTCTCACCAAGGTTGCTCACCAGAACAGGACCGTCAATTTCCTTGAAATCGAAGTTCTTCAGCTTCTTGACTGTGTACACGTTGACATCACCGCTGGCGGGGATCTCAACAAAGCCGTTCGCAGCCAAGAGGCGCAGGGCGCGTTCCTGGTTGGTGACATCGGAGATCACGCCAATGATTCCGCCCTTTTCGGGAAGCTCATCCAGCGACTTGTGCTTGGAGGAGTAGATAGCCAAGGGCTCGAGGTGAATGCCCTTACCAGGAGTGAAATCGTAGTTGAACTGCTGCTCAGCCTTCTCCAAGTAGGGAACAGTCTGGTGGTAGGTTGCATCAACTTCACCCTGATCCAGCGCACGGTTGGGCAGATCGTAGTCGGTGAATTCCTTGATGTTGATGTTGATTCCCGCGTCCTTTGCCAGGTTGTCCTGGATGTACTTGAGGATCTTTGCGTGAGGCGAGGGGCTGGCTGCAACGGTGATGGTGGTTGCACCGTTCGAAGATGACGAAGAGCCCGCGGAGCCGCTGGAGCAAGCGGAAAGAACCAGTGCTGCTGCAACGCCAAGACCGGCAAGAGTACGAAGTGAACGAGAGTGACGCATGAGAGTAATTCCTTAGATTGTCTGTTTCCTACAAGCGGGGGGACCTGAGTGGCCCGGGATAATCCCGCGAATTATTACCTAATTACCAAGCAGAGTTCGCGACCCGGCTGGTGGATGCTCAGCGGTGATCCACCAGCCGGCTGAGCATGTCGCCAATCATTTGAATTAACTGAACAATGATGATGATCGCAACGACCGAGCAGATCATTGTGTCTGTCTGGAAGCGGTGGTACCCGTAGTCGATCGCCATCTTTCCGAGGCCACCGGCACCAACGACGCCCGCCATTGCCGAGTAGCCCACCAGGGTGATCGCCAAAACCGTCACGGACTGAATAATGCCGGGCAAGGCCTCGCGAACCAGAATGCTCCACCGGATCCGACGGTTGGAAGCCCCAGCCATGAGCGCGGCCTCGACCTTACCGTTTTCGACGGAAAGCAAGTTGGTTTCCACCAGGCGGGCAAAGAAAGGAATCGCACCGATAACCAAGGGGAAGGTTGCCCCCTGCCAGGTAATCGCACTGCGCATGACAAGTCTGGTCACCGGAAGCAGCACGATGATGAGGATCAGGAAGGGGAAAGAGCGGCCGACGTTGACGATCAAACCAACGATTTGGTTGATCATCTTGTTAGGCGTCAGGCCCGTCTTCGATGTCTGAACAAGAAGCAGACCGAGAGGTAGACCAACGAGGACGGTAAAGAGCGTGCCGAAGACGACCATGAGCAGGGTCTCTCCGATTGCCGGGAGGAACTGCTGGGTGAGCGCGGGGTTATCGCCCCACGTCGGGTCGCCTTTGCCCAGTGGAAGCAGCGTGAGAACTGTTGACAGAGCCGAAAGCTTCACAGCGAACGCACCTCCACATGTGCGCCCTGGGCGCGAAGTTGGTCAATGATCGAGGAGCGCTGGGCGGCGGGAACCGCTAAAGCCAAGCGTCCAACCTGGACGGACCCCATTGATTCGAAAGTTCCTGCGGTCACGTCCGCTCCGACCTTCGCGGCAAGGTTGAGCATATTTGAACCGGTTGGGACACCGGGATGCGAGGTGAAGATGACGTCCAGAAGAATATTTCCGTCTTCCGAGGCCTGGGCTGGGGTATCGTCTTCCGCCGAGTCGCTCTGTGCAGCGATTTCACGGTCGGTCAGCTCGCGGTTGAAGTCAGCGACATCGAGTTCGTCGACGCTGGGCGCGGGAACCAATTCCTTTGCCAGAGGTGAACCCGGGTCGGCTAGGACTTCTTCGATTGTTCCACTCTGGACAATTCCGCCATTTTTCAGGAGCGTCACGGAGTCACAGATTTCACGAACAACTGACATCTCGTGAGTGATGATGACGATGGTGACGCCGGTTTCGTCACGAACCTGGCGCAGAAGGGACAGGATCGCACGGGTTGATTCGGGGTCAAGGGCTGAGGTCGGCTCGTCGCAGAGCAAAACTTGGGGGGTGTCTGAGAGCGCGCGGGCAATACCCACGCGCTGGCGCTGACCGCCGGAAAGCTCGGAGGGGTAGGCTCCGCCTCGATGTTCAAGGCCGACTAGGGCGAGAAGCTCGCGAACGCGTTCTTTGCGTTCCTCACGGGTGAATTCTTTCTTCGCGGCGACCTTCAGCGGGAATTCAATGTTTTCTCCCGCAGTCTTGGCATCGAAAAGGTTCGCTGCTTGGAAGACCATGCCAATCTTGCGTCGTGCTTGGCGCAATTCGCGTCCGCGAAGCTGCGACAGATCAATGTCGTCAACGATGATCGACCCAGAGGTCGGTTTTTCCAGAGCGGTCAGACAGCGAATGAGTGTTGACTTACCAGCACCTGACTGGCCGACGATTCCGTGAATACTGCCTGCTTTAACGTGCAGATTCACGTGATCAAGGGCAACGACATCATCACTTCCCTTCACGGGATAGATCTTCGAGACGTCGATCAGATCAATCACTGGGTCCTCCTTCCATGCAGTCTTAGACTATGAGTCCCTGCCGGAGTGTCCAAATTTTTTGTTACACAACCTCACATAGCGAAACTGACAGCAATGAGGAAACCGGTAACGGCCAACACGCTTGCGCCCAGCCAGACCCCTAGAACAAGGCCTGCAACACTGCGGTATCGCCGCTCACGAATGAGGGTTACCGCATCAAGCACAGCGGTCGAAAAGGTTGTAAATCCGCCTAAAAACCCCGTTGATACCAGGAAGTACAGTGGCGAAACCGGAGCAAGCGAACCAGCAACCAGTCCCGCGCATAAACAGCCCAGCATATTGACAAGGCCGATCCCCCACTGGGGTGTTCGCTTTGCACGACACTTTTTGAGATAAAGATCCAGCTGCCAGCGAGAGAGCGCACCCAGGGAGCCGAAAACACACACGAGAAGAAAGAGCAGTGGGGTCATTTCTTTGCCCCCCGAGGGCAAGAGTCCTCATTTGACGTGGGCGAAGAGGCACTTGCAGTGCGTAGAACCTCAGGCATTTCAGATGCTTTCTGATTGTCACCTAATTGAGATGATCCGCCCGCACGTATTCCCAGCGAGTACCCCAAAGCAGCAATCCCAATACCAACTGCAAGCAATACAAGGCTTGCAAGCATTCCCTCGATAAGCAGAGGTAAGGAGGACAGCGCCGCAGCACTAAACGGAGATGAAACAGCTCCAGAGAGCTCGCCCCCATCAGCGGGGACTGCTGTCATTGCTTGGACTGCATTATGGATACTGGCCATGACCATGGTGGCATATGTGGTCAAAGCGCCGGCGAACCCACTTCCTGCGACAAGCATGACTTTTCTGCGTACCGCATCCTCACGGAAATAGCTCTGAGCCCAGGCAGTGACAAAACCGAGAAAGAAGGCTCCACAAAGATTTACGGCTACCGTGGACCAAGAAAAAACCGTAAGTTTCCCACTACCCGTAGCTGCAAGATCCAATCCCGCACGAATCGCTGTGCCAAGGAAGGCTCCGAAAGCAACACACAACCACGAGGGAATACTCGACACCCACGCCATATGCGTATGGGTCGCGTCACTGCTCGGGGCGCCTGTTCCGCCGCGGTGTGACGCATCTGTCCCCACGCAGTCTGACGCGTTCGTCCCGCACGCTGAAGAGCTTTCCCCTGCCGCGCCGCATCCGCGATCTCTTCGTTCTTCCACGTCTTCAAGGTTAGTCTGGGGGTATGGCAACTGCGGCACCTTTTTCTTCTCACCCCAGCAATGGTGCGGAAAACTCCCCTTTTTCCGCCTGCGCTCCCGCGGCCTCGGCAATGGGAGATACTGCGCTGCATGCAAGTGGCGTGGGACGCTTCGCTCCCTCCCCCAGCGGCGACCTGCACCTGGGGAACCTCCGCACGGCGCTGCTGGCGTGGATGTGGGCGCGCACGACCGGAAGGAAGTTCGTCCTGCGAATCGAGGACATCGATCGCGTGCGCTCCGGTTCCACGCAGCGGCAAATCGACGAGCTGAGCGCGCTGGGAATCGATTGGGATGGCGAGGTCCTCATCCAGTCCTCGCGCGCACACGTCCATGACGAGGCCGTCGCGCGCCTCTTCCACGAGGGTTACGCTTTCGAGTGTTTCTGCTCGCGTAAGGACATTCGCGAGGCCTCTTCCGCCCCTCACGTTCCACCGGGACACTACCCCGGGACCTGCCTCGAGCTGAGTAAGGCAGAAATTGCCCGTAAACGCGAAGAATTCACCGCCGAGGGGCGCCGTCCCGCGTTGCGCTTGAAAGCTCCCGTCGCCGAGTGGACTGTCCATGATGAGTATTTCGGCGATTACACGGGCCCGGTTGACCACTTCGTTATTCAGCGCTCTGACGGCGCCCCTGCCTATAACTTGGCGGTTGTTGTCGATGACGCCTTCCAAGGCGTCGATCAGGTCGTTCGCGGAGATGATCTCTTATCTCAGTCCCCCGGCCAAGCTGTACTTGCACGATTACTCGGCTATCCGGAGGTCACCTACGTTCACGTTCCACTGGTGTTGTCTGCCTCGGGGGCACGCCTGGCCAAGCGTGACGGCGCAGTGACCATCGAAGAACTGGCAGAGCAAGGAGTGAGCATCGCCCAGATCATTGAGGTTCTAGCTCATTCGATGGGTGTTGAAGGGGTTCACTCGGCCTCGCAGCTTCTTGAATCAATGGATGTTGAGAGGCTGCGCGCGCTTCCCCATCAGCCGTGGACACCCGACTTGGAGAGGCTCTTCGCTTGATCGCTCGGCGCGACGCCTCGCGCATCCCCCTCCCCCGCAAATGACACACGAAGTCGGCAAAAGACACAGGGCATAAGCTGTGTCATTTCGCGACTTCGTGTGGAGGGGGCGAGAGCTGGCAGCGCAAACGTGCGCCAGGAGCAAAGCGGAGGGCACAACCGGAACCGGGGCAGACAAACGTGTGCCGGGGGCAAAGGCTCACGCCTTCACCCCCGGCTACTCTGCGCTACTACGAGCAGCAGCTACCTCTCGCTACTTCAGAGACGAGCTTGCCGCTTCCTGCAAGGAGTTCAAGGTTTCTTCCACACCTGCGCCATTGAGCCAGGTGGCCTCGATCTGTTCCTGAATCTGATCGGCGATCTTCGGCCAGGCCTCGACACGCGGAGCCATACGAGCGTAGGTCGTCGCGGTCTTCAGGTACTGCGAGCGGTGCGGAGCGTTGAGGTACTCGCTGGAGTCCAGAGCCTTCTGGGTTGCAGGCATGTGACCCGTCGCGATCGCCCAGTCGCCGGTGTGCTCATTGAGGAACTTGGTGAACTCGAAGGCTGCACGGTACTTCTTCGCATCGGGCTTGGCCGAGACGGGAACGGTCCACACGTGGGAGTTTGCCCAGGTTGCCTTGTCCTTGAAGAGCATGAGCGCATCGCTGGTCTCGTACTTGAAGGGAGCTTCAGCGGTGAACTGGTTGACCGACCACACGCCGTTGTACATCACTGCAGACTCGCCACGCAGGAAGGCCTGCACGGAAGCATCGTAATCGTGGTTGACGGTCGTGTAGCCGTCCTTGACCAGGGTGTTGATGAACTCCAGGGAGGTCTTCGCCTCGGGCGAGTTCATGTTTGCCTTGGTACCGTCCGCGGAAATGATGTCCGAGCCCTGCTGCTGGACCAGGGTCATCCACAAGCGCTCGCCCATCGGGTCCTTCGACAGGGCGATATCGATGTAGTTCTTTCCGGTCTTTTCCTTCACGGCCTTGGCGTGAGCAAGGAGCTCATCAGGCGAAGTCGGAAGCTTGTAGGTGCCGTCCTCACCGACCAATCCGGCCTGGGACAGGATGTCCATGTTCAGGTGGCTGATGATGGCGTGGGTGTCGAAGGGGACGCCCCACTTCTTGTCCTTGTAGGTCACGGCGTCCAAAGCGGGCTTCGTCGAGCCAGACAGGTCGATGCCCACTCCGTCGGGCACCTCCATGAGCAGGCCCTTGGCCGCATAGTCGGGCAGGTTGGAGCCGTGCATGATCGCCACGTCGGGGCGATCCGACGAGGCCAGAGCAGCGTTGAGTGAGTCGTAGTAGCTGTGCCACGAGGCGCCGCCCATACGCTCGACCTTGATGCCCCACTTGTTCTCAGCATTGAACTTGTTCGTGAGGATCGAGATGGCGGTGCATTCGCTATTGGCCTTGGACAGGTCGGTGACTCCCTCGGTCTTTTCCTGGCAGTCGCCGAAGAATCGAGCCATGGTGATGGTGGTCCCCTTGAGGTCCTCATCGCTCACGCCGGCAATTGCTGCACCGTCGACGGTCTTTGAGGAGGATGTGGAGGACACTCCGCATCCGGTGAGCACGAAGAGAGCGGTCGTTGCCAGCGCGCATGCGCTGAATCCCGCGTGACGTGCCAGTGCGCGTCCTTGTCGCATTGTCATGCCTTTCAATCTGTGTGGTGAATGGTGTGGTGAGTTTTCCTGTGTATGTAAGATCGCCATTTCCGAGGCCATCGTTGAGAACCCCGGGAAAGCCGATCAGGCGTGTGGCGCAGGTGGCGATAGCCTACTTATCGCCACTGGACAGTGAGATTCCTCTGATCAGATACTTCTGAAGCAGGAGGAAGACAATGAGCAGGGGCGCAGCACCGACGATTCCTCGAGCCATCAGCGAGCCCAATTCCGTCGATTGCGCGAAGGTTCCCTGCAAGGATGCGAGGCCCGTGGTCACCGTGAACATTTCGGGCTTTGTTGCCGAAACCAAGGGCCACAGGTAGTCGTTCCAGGTCTGAACGAAAGAGAAGGTTGCCAGGGCGATCAAAGCCGGTCGCGCCAGCGGAACCATGATGGAGAAGAAGACTCGAATTGGAGAAGCCCCATCAACCTGCGCCGCCTCTTCCATTTCGCTGGGTACCTGAGAGAAGAACTGCGTCATGATGAAAACGCCCAGGGGGAAGGCCACGCGGGGGAAAATCAGCGCAATGTAGGAATTCGCCAGCCCGGCCTCGGAAAACATCATGAACAAGGGGACGAACATTGCCTCTTTAGGAACCATCATTCCCGCCAAGGTCAGCCCGTAGACCACGGTGCGCCCAGGGAAAGGCAGCTTCGCGAAGGCGTAACCGGCGGCCGCGCAGATGAGGACGGTGATGATCGTGGCGGTGATCGAAACAATCATCGAGTTGAGGAACCAGCGCCCCGCGAGTCCAGTTCTAAAAACGTCCACATAGTTCGACAGGGTCGGCTCGGTGGGGACAAGGATCTGCGAGTTCGTCTTCAGTGAAGAGTTCGAACTCAGGGAAATAACCACCGTCCACAGCAGCGGAATCAGCCACAGCAAGGCAAGTACGAGCATCACTGCGTGGTAGCCGCAGGACTTGAATTTCTCTCGCATCTCAGCGGCTCCTTTGGCGTGAAATGAGGAATTGAATGAGCGAGATGAAGACCATCAGCACGAAGAGCACCAAGGACATTGCCGAGGCATAGCCAAGCTGGGTATCCCTAAAGCCCGTCTGGTAGATGTAGCGCACGAGGACGTCCGTTGTTCCACCGGGGCCGCCCGCGGTCATGATGTTGACCTGACCGAAGATTTGGAATGAGGCAATGATCTGCGTGACCAGAACCAAGACCGTCGCGTGACGAAGGCCCGGAAGGGTGATGTTGACGAATTTTTGGAAGGAATTCGCGCCGTCCAAGCTTGCGGCCTCGTACAGCGTCGGATCGATGTCTTGAAGGCCCGCACCAAAGAGGATGAGGTTGAAACCGACCGTCCACCACACGGTTGTTACAACGATTGCGGTCATTGCCCACTGCGGATCCGAAAGCCACGAGATGGTCCCCCATCCCATGTATTCGGTGAAGCGCGCGACGATGCCGCGCGAGGGGTTGAGCATGTATCCCCAAATCAGGGTGGCAACCGAGACCGGTAGAACGTAGGGGACGAAGAGCGCCGCGCGGTAGAAGGAGCTTACCCGTCCGCCTCGTTGAAGGAGGAGCGCGTAGATCAGGCCGAGGCCCACGATGATCGGTGTCGAAACCAGGGTAAATATCGCGGTGTTCTTCATCGCGTTCCAAAAACGCGGGTCAGACCAGGAACCGCCATCACCGGGATGGATTCCCAAGATGATTGCCGCAGCGATCAAAGTGACGATCAAGAGGATTCGGCCCGAGTTCAGATCATGTTCGCGCACCGCCTTGACCGCTACATACACTCCGCACACCAAGCAAAGCAGTCGGACCATCCACATCGAAGTGATATCCCAGACCAGGCCGGTACCGCCGAGCATGTGGGTGTAGTTTTCAAGCCCGATCCATTCGCGGGTGCTGCCCAGTAGGTCCCAGTTGAAGAAGGACATGAGGACAGCCTGGACGACCGGGAAGAGGATGAAGATTCCGTAGAAGATCAGGAAGGGGAGCGTGAAAGCAAAGTTCACGGCCCATCTACGCAGGACACGAGGCTTAGGCATTGTGATCACCTTCGAAAGCCAGCGACACGGCACTGCGCTCGTCGGTACCTACCACCGCGCTAGCCTCGACAATTGTGCGAGGCCGGATCTGTCCGCTCTGCTGAGCGGAGCTGGTGACGAAGCCGCGGATCACATCCAGCGGGAGCTTCGGGGTGCGGTTTTCGTCAGCGAGGCCGTTTGTTTCTTGGCGGGTGTCGGTCAGTTGCGTGTAGCAGAAGCCCGCGAGGATGGGAGAGGCTTCGAGGGCCTCGAAAAGTCCACTCACGCGTTCTTCGTAGGCCTGGGCGTTGGGGACAACCGCGTAGCCCCATGCGTCTTCCGCGTCCAGCGGCAGTGAGATTCCGCCGAATTCCGTGACCATAACGGGACGGTCATCGCTCCATGGCTGTCCTAGGAGGATCTTGCGTCCCTGTGGGCCAACTCCGTTCACAAGCTCTGCAATCGATTCACGGTCTTGATAGTTGACGCGGAGTTGCTCGCCGTAGACCCCGTAGTCGTGAGTTGTGACGATCGGAGTTTCCAGCTGCTCCCAGCCATCGTTGGCGATGACGGGGCGAGTCCCGTCGAGCGCCTCGGTGAGCGCGACGACCGAGCGGACGAAAGCCTGCTGGCGCGGCGAGGTGACGATGAGGTCCACTCCCCAACTTTCGTTGAAGGGCACCCAGACGATGACGCTGGGGTGGTTGCGATCGCGCAGAACGAGGTCGTGCCATTCCTGCGTGGTGACGCTGACCGCTCGGTCGCTGAAAGCGTAGGCCGAGGCGGATTCTCCCCAGACCATCATTCCCATACGATCGGCCCACGTCAGGGTTCGTCGATCGGCGCTGCGTTCGTGGATTCGCACGAAGTTGAAGCCCATGTCTCGGGCAAGTTCCAGGTCTGCTTTCAGCGCCTCGGCACTTGGCGCAGTGAAGTAGGAACTCGGCCAGTAGCCCTGGTCGAGGATGCCACGCAAGTAGGTGGGCTGGTGGTTGATCTCGAGGTAGCGGTGCGAGAGGTTGACGTCGCGGATTCCCACGTAGGAGACAACCTCGTCTTCGCCCACGCAGATGTGCGCGTTGATGAGGTTGGGGTGGGCGGGCGACCACAGCAGCCGGCCCCATTCCTGACGGTTTGCCAATGCGGGGATTTGTGCGACGAGGCGGAGCTGGCCTGAGTGCGCACGGACCATTGTTGCCGCCAAGGTGGCGCCCGCGAGGTCAAGGGTGAGGCTTGCCTCGATGGCCTCGTGACTGCCCGTGCTGAGGGGGAGGCCAGCGCACTCCACATCGCAGGTCACTTGGGCTTCTTCGATGTCCCATGACCAGGTCAGCGAGCGAACGTAGTTTGCGGGTACTACTTCCATCCACACATCGCGCCAAATTCCGACGACGGAGTGGTACCAGATACCGTGGGGATGTTCTTGCCAGTCTTGCTTGCCGCGAGGCTGATCGACCGCGTCAAGGCGATCGTGCGCCCTCACAACGATTTCGAAGCCTGCGTCGAGGTAGTCACTGGGGTCAATCTCAACAGTGAAGGGGGTGTAGCCACCTTCATGATGAACGAGGTGAAGTCCGTTGACCCACACATCGCTTGCGAAATCGACGGCTTCGAAGTGAATGAGGAGGTGGGGGCGGTGGCCGGCGTCAGCTAGGCCGGCGTCTTTGATTTCTTCAGGCGTGACGCGCCTGCGATACCAGACAACATCGGAGCGCTCTCCACTCCACTGACTGCTGGGGCTTCCGGGAGGGAAAGGAACACAGATTGTGTGCGAGAAGTGAGCACCGGGGAGGTGCCATCCCAAGGTAAGGCCTTCATCGGTAGGATCCGTTGCGAATTCCCATTGGCCGCCTAGGTTCAACCACGATTCACGGCAAAGATCGGGGCGAGGATAGTGCGCATCGCTCCATGCTTCAAAAGTGTCTACGTTGACCTTCATGGAATTATCATGCAGGATTTTCCAAAAAATTGCAACGTAGCAAATTGTCGCAATCTCTTCAGCAGATTCCCCGATTTTTCAGTAGAATAGAGCCTATAGCCCCTGATAACTCCACATACTGCCGCGATTTTATCGGAGACGGACATGAAAGCTTCACGCCCAAATATGCGCGATGTTGCGCAACTTGCCGGCGTCTCACAGCGCACCGTTTCAAACGTAGTAAATAACTTTCCGCACATCTCCCCTGCTACTCGGAAGGCAGTTGAGGACGCAATCCGTCAACTGGGTTACCGGCCAAACATTGCTGCGCAGCGCCTTCGCCAAGGTCAGACACACACTTTAGCGCTCGCAATCCCTAACCTTGCGTGGCCCTACTTCGGGGAACTTGCGCACCTGATCCAAGAAGAGGCGCGACGCAGCGGATATTCGATCATGGTTGTCGAGACTGCCGGTTCGCGCGAACATGAAGTCTCGGTTCTGCGCGACTTCCGCACCAACCTCATTGATGGGCTCATCCTCTCCCCCATCGAACTCGACCTCGAAGGCCTCAACCAGCTCGAATTGGATGCGCCGCTGGTACTGCTCGGCGAAAGGATCCAGGACGCGGGTATCCCCCACTTTTCAATGGATAACGTCGCCGCGGCCTCGGAAATGATTCACCATCTCTACGACCAGGGAGCGCGCAGTTTCCTGGTCCTAGGATCGACGCACACGCAGGCAACCTCCAGTGCGGGGGCTCTTCGCCAACGCGGGATCGAGAAGGCACTGACTGAGCTCGGACTGGACTCGTGGGCATGGCGCAGCGTCGAAGTTTCCCCGTGGACAGCGGGCGGCGCGCAGAATGCCCTCTCGCAGTGGTTGGAGTCCAACACCCTCCCCGATGCGATCTTCACAATGAACGACCTCTTGGGGATCGGTGCACTGCGCGCGCTTGCCGAGGCGAATGTGCGCGTACCCGAGGACGTGCTGGTCTCCACGTGGGACGATACGGTTCTTTCACGCTTCTCAACGCCAACGCTGACCACGATCACGCCCGATACTCATGCAATTGCTCGCGAGGCTGTCCAGGGCCTGATTGCGCTTATTGAGGGGCGCGGGTGCGCGGGTGGAAAGCAGGCGCGCGAAGCGAATGGGAAGCCCAGCAGCGAGGAAGGCGCGGCCTCGTCAGGGGAAGAACCTCAGGGCGTGGCAGATGTGACGGTCTCACACACACTGACGATCCGCCGCTCAACCGTCCGTGTCTAAGCTCCCTCATTCCTGTTTTAGCTCGCACACCTACGGCCTCAGAACAGCAATAGGACAGGAACGAGTGAGCTAAAGCAGGAATATTGTGGGCGGGAAACTACCCGACACACACGTGTGGGCAGACCCGAAGGCCTGCCCACACGAGAAAACTGCGAAGAACACTCAGAGGTTCAGCTGGATCTTTCGACCAGGAACAGCCTCGATCAGCTCGCGAGTGTAATCCTGAACCGGGTTGTCGAAGAGAGCATCGGTCGTATTCGCTTCGACCAAGCGTCCCTTCTCCATGACCACGACATCATCAGCGATCTGGCGAACAACAGCCAAGTCGTGAGTGATGAAGAGGTAGGACAATCCCAGCTGGGCCTGCAAATCGTTCAGCAGGTGCAGAATCTGGTTCTGCACGAGCACATCCAGAGCAGACACAGCCTCGTCCAGGACGATCACTTCGGGGTTCAGCGCAAGCGCACGCGCAACAGCTACGCGCTGACGCTGACCACCGGAAAGCTCGTTCGGGTAACGACGCATGGCGCTTCGCGGCAGGGCAACCAGGTCGAGCAGCTCGGCGACGCGCTCTGCGCGCAGCTTCTTCTCGGCCTCGCCATGACCTTCAAGAGCGGCAACTGCCCACGGTTCGGGATCGCGGCCGGTCGCCTTCGCACGCTCCACTTCCTGCTCGGCGTAGGCCTTCGTGCCGTAGCTGTGGATGCGCAGCGGCTCTTCAATGATTCGGTAGATCGAATACATCGGATCCAGCGAACCGTAGGGGTTCTGGAACACGGCCTGGAGGCGACGACGCAGCGCGAAAAGCTGTGCCTCGCTGTACTCCGAGGTGTCCTCACCGTCGAAGAAGATCTTGCCCGAGGTCGGCTCCAGCAGGTGGAGGATCATGTTCGCGGCAGTTGACTTACCCGAACCGGATTCACCCACGACCGCCAGAGTCTTTCCACGACGCAGCGTGAATGAGACATCATCGACCGCAAGAAGCTTCGCGGCCTCGCCCTTCGCGCCACGGATGTGGAACTCCTTGGTGAGGTGTTCGACGCGAATCATTTCCTCGCTCGAGGCGTTCTTCGCCGAGCCAGTGAGTTCTTCTTCCGTGTGCGTGATGCCGCGCGCGTGAGCGGACTCGATACGTGCCGAGGCCAAGGACGGGGCCGCGGACACCAGGCGCTTCGTGTAGGGGTGCTGCGGGTGCTGGAGGATCTCCAGAGCAGGACCGGATTCCACGATGCGACCGCGGTGCATAACGACGAGCTGTTCGGCGCGCTCAGCGGCAAGACCCAAGTCGTGGGTAATGAAGAGCACTGCCGTGCCCATTTCCTTGGTCAGCGTCTCGAGGTGATCGAGAATGCGACGCTGAACAGTCACGTCCAGTGCCGAGGTTGGCTCGTCAGCAATGAGCAGCTTCGGACGAGAAGCAAGACCGATTGCGATCAGCACGCGCTGACGCATACCACCCGAGAACTCGTGCGGGTACTGCTTTGCGCGGCGCTCGCCGTCGGGAAGGCCCGCCTGTTCGAGCAGCTCGGTGACGCGCTCCCCTGCTTCGGAGCGGGGAACAATATTGTTCGCCAGCAGGGCTTCCTTCACCTGCGTGCCCACGCGAAGAACGGGGTTCAGGTTACTCATCGGGTCCTGGGGAACCAAGCCAATGCCAGATCCACGAAGTTCGATCCATTCCTTGGAGCTCATCTTGGTGAGCTCCTTACCGTCGAACTCGATGGAGCCGCCGGTGACCTTACCGGTACCCGGAAGCAGGCCGATAACTGCAGCGGCGGTGGTCGATTTACCCGAACCGGACTCGCCGACGATTGCGACGGTCTGACCGGGGTAAATGGTCAGGTTAGCTCCGCGAACGGCGGGAACGACACCGGTCGAGGTCGTGAAGGTGACCTCCAGGTCGGTGATCTTCAGCAAGGGGTTGGCGTCGTCCGGGTGGACTTCGACCTTCTCAGCGCCTTCGAGGATGACCTCGGTGACAGTCTCTTCGAATTGTTCTTCGTTCACTTCTTCGCCTTCGGGTCAAGGGCTTCGCGAACGGCGTCACCCATCGTGATGAAGCTGAGCACGGTCAAGGCCAGTGCCATAGCGGGGTAGAAGAGAACCATCGGTGCCTGCCTCAGGTTATCCTTCGCCTGCGAGATGTCAGCACCCCAAGACACCACCGTCGGGGGAAGACCAATACCCATGAAGGACAGCGAGGCCTCGGCGACGATGAAGGAACCCAGAGCAACCGTCGCGTAGACGATAATCGGTGCCATGGAGTTCGGGATGATGTGGGAGAGCAGGATCCGCCAACGCGATGCACCGGTTGCCTTCGCGGCCGTCACGAATTCTTCGTTCTTGGCGCTCATGACCGAACCGCGCGTGATACGTGCGATCTGAGTCCAGCCGAACATCGACAAGACCAAGATGACCATCCAGATGTTGCGGTGCTGCTTGAACATCTGCATGAAGACAATTGCAGCGAGCAGCAGGGGAACTGCGAAGAAGATGTCAGTGACACGTGAGATCACGGCGTCGATCCAGCCGCCGAGGAAGCCGGCGATGGAGCCAAGAGTTGCACCGATCAAGACGACGCAGATCGTCGTCAGGACGCCGACGGAAACCGAGGCGCGTGCACCGTAGATGACGCGAGCGTAGATATCGCAGCCCTGGAAGGTGTAGCCGAAGGGGTGTCCGGCCTCGGGCTTGCCCAGAGAGTGCGAGAGTTCGCAGTAGTCGGGCTTAACGCTCGTAAAAAGCTGCGGGAACGCAGAGATCAAAATGGCGATAACGATAATGACCGCAGCGATCCAGAACAGGGGACGCTTGCGCAGATTCTTCCACGCTTCACCCCACATCGAGGCGGGTGCGGACTCATCGGCAACTGCGTCAACTGCGCCCAGACCGGTCTCATCGATATCCGAGACGTAGTGCTCCTGACCGGCGCGAGTACGCGAAATAGCTTGCGAAGGGATGAAATCACTCATAGCGAATCCTCGGATCGAGAACGGCGTACAGCAGGTCAACAAGGAGGTTTGCGGTGATGTAAACCATGACCAGGACTGTCGTGAAGGAGACAACGGTGGCGGGCTCACCGCGGACGATGGACTGCCACAAGGTACCGCCAACACCGTTGATGTTGAAGATACCTTCGGTGATGATTGCGCCACCCATGAGGCCACCCAAGTCGCCACCGAGGAAGGTTGCGACGGGGATCAGCGAGTTACGCAGAATGTGGCGCGTCATCACGGTGCCTTCTTTCAGGCCCTTGGCGCGAGCGGTACGCACGTAATCGGCAGAGACGTTTTCGGATACCGATTGGCGCGTGAGTCGGATGACGTATGCAAGGGAGGTCGCGCCTAGCACAATTGCAGGCATCGTCAATGACTTCAATGAAACAGTACTTGCCGTTGGCGGGAAGATACCCCACTTGATACCAAGGAAGAACTGCATGAGGAAGCCGATGACGAAGGTCGGCACAGAAATGACGACCAGCGAGAGAACCAGGACCGTCGAGTCGAAGATACCGCCGCGACGCACACCCGCAATAACACCGAAGAGAATGCCGAGAATAGCTTCAATCAACAGAGCGTAAATGGCCAAGCGGATGGTGATCGGGAATGCGGTTGCCAGTACCTCGGTCACCGGTCGACCGGAGAAGGTCTTTCCGAAGTCAAGGGTGAAGATGCCCTTGAGGTAGAGCAGGTACTGCAGCCAGAAAGGCTTATCGAGATTGTATTCTTCGCGGATTCGAGCTGCCGCAGCCTCGGTCAAGCCCTTATCGCCACCGAGGGCCGCGACGGGATCACCTGGCATCAGGTAGACCATCGCAAAGATCAGGAACGTTGCTCCAAAGAAGACCGGGATGGTCTGTAGGAGACGTCGTCCGATGTATCGCAGCATGGACAGGTCCTTTTAACACATGCGTTTACGAATGGGTTTCGCAAACTCGTCGGGGTTCATCAAGATGAACGGGATTTCGCATGGGTCGCACACTCTACAAGCCTGAGGCCGAAAGCAGGTACACGACACTACTCATGCGTACTACTGATCATAGTAATGCAAAGAAGTGGTAAATGGTCAATCGTGTGTCTTTAATTACGCGCACACACGCACGTTTCGCGTGAAGTCATGAACAACTGTGGGGTGGAAGCCTAATGACCTCCACCCCACAGTTGTTCCGCCTATGTTCAGCGGGGAAGAACTATGTTCAGTTCTTGGTAATCGCGAAGTAGTTCACGGTCGAGTTCCAGGTGAACTGAACGTTGCTCACCTTGGTGGACCATGCACCGTTGGTGTTCGAGTACCAGGTCGGGATAACCGGCATATCCTCGAAGAGCAGCTCTTCTGCCTTGTACTGGAGCTCAAGAGCCTCGGTGCCCGAAGCGGACAGAGAGTCGCTCAGGTACTTATCGAACTCAGCGTTCTTCCAACCGGCGTAGTTGGAGGAAGCATTCGAGGAGTAGGTCGGGAACAGGAAGTTGTAGAGCGAGGGGTAGTCGCCCTGCCAGCCCTGACGGAAGCCGCCCTTAGTGGTGCCGGCCTTCATGTCGCCCAAGAGGGACTTGAAGTCTGCGTAGGCGTCGCCTTCAGCCTCAATACCCAGGGTGTTCTTGATGGAGTTGCAGGTTGCGTCAACCCACTGCTGGTGTCCACCATCGGAGTTGTAAGCGATCTGCAGCTTGCCGCTCCACGGGGAGATGGCGTTGGCCTGTGCCCACAGTTCCTTAGCCTTCTCAGGGTTGTAGGTCAGAACCTCGGAACCCTTCAGGCCTTCCTTGTATCCATCGATTGCGGGAGAGGTGAAGTCCTTAGCAGCGGTACGGGTACCGGCGAAGACGGTCTTGATGATCGAATCACGGTCGATCGACATCGAGATGGCCTTGCGACGCAGCTTGCCTTCTTCACCGGAGAAGTGCTCCAGGCGACTGGGGATGGTGACGTACTGAATGACGGCCGCAGGCTGGTTGGCGGTACGTCCGGACAGTTCCTGCTGGTAGCTGGAGAAGACCGAGTTCGGGACAGCATCGAGCACGTCGAGGTCGTTGGAGCTCAGGTCAGCGTAAGCAGCATCAAGGGACTGGTAGAAGACGATGCGCAGGCCACCATTCTTCGCGGTACGAGGACCGGAGTAGTTGGGGTTCACGGCCAGATCGATCTGCTTGGAGTGCTGCCAAGCATTCTCACCGTTAGGCATGTAGGGGCCGTTACCCACGGGGTGCTCGCCACCGTTCTTGGGGTCTGCCAGAGTCGAGTCGGGAAGCGGAGAGTAGGCGGTGTAGCCCAGGCGCTTCATGAAGTCCGACTCGGGACCCTTCAGCTTGACAACGAAGGTGTAGTCATCGAGGATCTCGAGGCCGCCTTCCATGTCGCCAGAGCCGTCATCGTCGGTGCCGATAACGTCAGCGAAGAAGCCTGCGGAACCGAGGTTCTGCTTCGTGGCCATCTTCCATGCCTCGACGAAGTTCTTTGCCAGAACGGGGGTGCCGTCGGAGAACTTACCATCGGCGCGGAGCTTAATGGTCCACTCGGTGTTGTCAGAGTTAGGGGTGATGGACTCTGCAGCGTCCAGCTGGGTCGAGCCGTCAGCCGCGTAGTATGCGGGGGACGAGAAGATGCTGGAGACGATGCGGCCACCACCGGTCTCGTTGGTGTTCGCCGGGATCAGCGGGTTCTGGGGCTCAGAACCGTTAACGGTGACAATGTTGTCCGAAGACCCACCAGACGACCCACCATTGGAGCCGGTGCTGCCAGAAGAGCAGGCGGTCAGTGTCAGACCAAGGACGGCGGGCACTGCCAGCCAAGACCTCTTGAGGTTCATAAGGATTCCTCCTATTAGGAATGCTGTTCATCAGAAGTGCTGATGACCGAGAGCATAGCCGACTTTCTTCCCAAAAACTTCACGTGTCCATGATTTAAACATTACATTTCGATTACGATTGTCAAGATTTGGTAAAGAAGATCCTTTGGGAATAGTGCTCATTATGTCAACCTATGCCACATATCACAGGGGTATCAATTTTGCTTCCTCGTCAACCATTGATACCCGTTCCGATCAGGCTTATTGCCTAGTCAACAGCCCGCTAAATGGCGCGAAAATTTAGCTTTCAGCACGAACTAACCCCTGCCGTAATGAACTGAAACAGACTACTCTAAACAGTGCAGGACTCGCCGCCTCGGGGACTGCAGCCGGATATTTGGTCTTGCTTCAGCGGTCCAAATATCCGGTTAGACGTTACGGGGTTGGCGGTTGCGGCTGCTCAGCCGCAACCGCCCGCCTTAACGCATCTCCATCTTCGCCGCACCAACGGGGGATACCCGCCGGCACATCATCCAAAGCGCCTGAGGAAATCGCTTCAAAAGTACCGTGCGCCATCAATTGCTCGATCTGCGAGAGCGAACGAATAGCAATTCCCGCAACATTGCGCGGAAATTCCCGCGCAAACTCGGCATAAATCTCAGGATCATGCTGCCCGTCATCACCGACTAAAATCCACCGGATATGCGGGAAAGTTCGACGTAAACGACGAAGCTCCCGCCTCTTGTGTTCCATCCCAGAACGGAACCACCCAGTATTCGAGGGTCCAAAATCCGTCATGAGCAAAGCACCCATCGGATAGTCAGCACGTCGCAAAAACTCACGCAAACCGGGAACCAAGTTCCACGGCCCCGTCGACAGGTACATGACTGGAAGCTCACGAGGCCGCGCTCCTGCGCGCCCGCCAGCGCCCTTTCCTCGGGCGAGGATTGGCATCTCTCGACGAGAAAGTTTACGTAGGAAACGGGCCATCCCAGGCACGGCCTCGCGCTGAGAAACTCGCTCCATCAGCGCGTGTTTTGCGGCCGTGAGGAGTCGCGGAATCATCGAGACAATGATGGTGTCATCGATATCGGAAACCACACCAAACTCCTCGTCGTTGCCAATCACGCGCAAAGAGACATCAACCGATTTTGCTGCGCGCACACGCCCCAAAACACGGTCATCTTCAGCGCGTTGAACACGGAACAACTCGCCGCCCGCGCTTAGCTCGCCGTGGCCGAGCTGGGATAAACGAAAAAGTTTCTCACCCTCTTGCAAACCCAGTTTTGCGACATCACAGGCGTTCAAGGGCTGAATCGAAGCAGTATGCCATCCGGGCGCCAAACCGTGTCCCTCAAGATCAATATCGATGTATCCACCGCGGTCACTGAAGGCAAGAGTTTGTGCCTGACCAAAAGTCACGACAACAGGTTGGCCGGGGACCTGGGCATCGAAAAACTGGCGCCAGCCGCGACGCTGGCTGAGCCACGAACGCTCACCACCGCGGTCCTCCATAATGACTCGAGCCATGACGCGAGCTGTTTTCTCGGAGGCATAACCCCCAAACCCCACGATCCCGGGGTAGAAACCCGCCCACCCCAGCAGGCGCGCGAGGCCTCGGGAAGTCGCCTCGTCAAGGGAAGCAGCGACGGAAAGCGCGAGGGATGGGGTTTCGTTATCGATCATCTCAATCCTCATCCAAAACTTCGCGCTGGTGTTCAGCCTCCTCCTGGGCGGATTTGAGGAGAGACGTCTTGAGGGTCGGCAGCCCAACGAGCATTCCCAGAACCATAAGCCAGGCAAAAATCGCAATCATCACGTAGGCACCGGTGGAACCATAGCGGTCAACTGCCGGTCCAGAGGCGGAAGAACCGAGGGAAACACCCAAGTTGATCGCTGTGCTTAGCCATGCCAAGCCCTCGGTTTGACGATGGCGAGGAACCGACTTCGTGACCATCATGTTGACGTTCGTCATGGTAGGCGCGCAGGCAATGCCACTGATCAACATGATGATCCCCAGCGAGACCAAGGAGTTCGCTAGCAGATATGCAGTCATTCCAATGGCAAGGGCTACGACGCCCACGGCGAAGAGCTTCCACAGGGGGTAGCGCCAGCTTCGCGCGCCATAGAGCAGGGCAGAAATTAAGGAACCGACGGAGAACATGGCCAGCAACACGCCTGAAAGCGCCGGAACCCCGAGCTCCTTCGTAAAAGCAACAACGGCGATATCGTTTGCTCCGAATTGCGCGCCCATTCCCGCGTACGTCAGCATGAGGACGATCATTGCGGGGAGTAGAAGCAAGGAACGCTGAGGGGTCGAGGCCGCGGCACCAGCAGGTGTTTGCTTACCTCCGCCTACAGCACCGGACGCGTCCGCCGCCTCGTCACCGTGGGCGGGCGAACGATGGGACACGGGAACCGGCTCGGAAGAGCGCTGTCCCAAGAAAAGCCCAGCCCCGAGGATAAGGAAGACGATGGAAACGGCAACGCCCGTTGTTGGGTGAAGAGCAGTACCCAAAACCGTTGCAACCACGGGGCCAACGATGTAGACAAACTCGTCAACTGCGGCCTCCAATGCGAAGGCACTATTGAGCTGGGCAACGGTGTCAGTCGCGCGAATCCAACGTGCACGAACCAGGGCACCCGGGGAACCCCACGTGGCTCCCGCGATACCTGCCGATACGAAGAGGATCCATGTGGAGGCGACTTCTAGGGTTGCAAACACGAGCACCGTGGTCGCGATAGCTGAAACCGCAAAAACTGGTCCCATGACTTTGAGCTGTCCATAACGGTCAACAAAGCGTGCCCACATCGGTGCAGTCACAGCCAAAGCGATGATATTGATCGCCGAGACCACGCCCGCGAGGGTGTAGTTTCCATATGCCGCCTGGATCGACAAAATAATCGAGATCGGCATGATGGACATGGGTAGACGCAAAATGAACCCAGCAGCCGAAAAACGCCAAGCACGGTTCAGACGAAGAATTTCCCCATAAGTCGACAGCACTGTGTCAGTTTATGCGCTTCCACGCACCTTTGACACTCTCCACGCGTATGGTGCCGCGCACCCTCCAAAGCGCGTAAACAGCGCTTGGCCTAGACCATTTCCGCGCCGCGTACGCTTCGTCCGTACCGCGCGCCACGGCTTAGTTCGTCACTTCAATCTTTCCGTGAGCCCCGGCCTCGGCAAGGCTCATGACGTGGTTGACGAAGGTGTAGGTCCCCGGTTCTTTGAAGGAAAGCTCCACGAAACCGCCCTGCGCGGGAAGCATGGGGAAGGTTTGGGATCCCCCTCCCCCACGGCTAATGGCATTGCCTCCGTCAATGAGCGTATATCCACCCTCGTCCCAGACGGTATCGAATTGCCCACCGACGATGTGGAAGGACATGGGAGTATTCGGGCCTGAATCCATCAGCCAGAAACGCACGCGCTCGCCAACCTTCACTTTGAGGGGGTGCGCGTCGTACTGGAAGGGGCGACCATTAAACGCCTGCAGGTCAGGCATCATCGAGGCGATCTTCGTGGCGCTTGCGGTTCCGCCGTTATCCCCCAGATACAGCTCGGTCGCAACCATCGCATACTCGTGATCCACTGGGCGCAGATCGCTGGGGTCAATAATCACCGCACCGGTCATGCCGTTGGCAATGTGCATGGACATGGGATGCGTCGAGCAGTGGTACATCCAGATACCGGCTGCCTTGGCCGTGAAGGTGTATTCCAGCGTCTGCCCGGGATCGATCGTCTTCATGGCCTCATCCGGCGCAATATCGCCCGCGTGGAAGTCCAGAGAATGCCCCATGGTTCCTTCGTTTTTGAGGGTGATATGGAAGGTGTCGCCGATCTTCCCTCGAAGGGTGGGGGCGGGAGTGTTCCCGTTGAAAGTCCAGACCGTCCGGCTGACATCGTCGCTCAGGTTCTGCACGATATCGTCGCGGGCAACCAGGGTGTAGTAGTGGTCTTTTTCTTCCGAGGCCGGCGCAACCTCAGCGGGATAGGGATCGACTTTCGCTGCGTAGGCTCGCAGTTGGTCCGCGGTGGGGATTCCCGTTCCCGTTGCGACCTCGTGGTTGTGGGCGGCGCCGCCAGAGTGCGCGCCTGCTGATGCAGAGCCACCCGGTGCGCCATCGGCGACAATGCTGAGCGTCATCCCCATCTCACGGTGCCCCGGCAATGAGCACCAGCCTTCAGTGTTGGCAGTGATCACCCCGGCGTCCAGTTCTGCGCTTGCTCCAGGGGCCAGGGACCCGGTCGTTTGCCCATTGGCCAAGACCAAATCGTGGCGTTGCTCCGCGGTGTTTGTGAACGTAATGTGCAGTCGATTTCCCGCCGGAACATGAATGACAGAGGGAGTGAAGGACATCCCTTGGACGCCGATTTCCACGTGGGTGGTTTCACCGGTTTCTTTCACCTGAGTTGACGAGGCCACGCTTGAGGTGTTCCCCACCGCTGAGTTTTGCGTTGCGTTACTTCCGCCAGCTAGGACACTGGCAAGAACAAGGGCGACAACAGCGCCAAGGCCAGTGAAGACCATTGCTGCCCGCGAGGGACCGGTAGTTTCTTCGCTCATTGAACCTGCCTACTTTCACTCATCTCTTTGATGCGTTCTCGACGCGCTCGTACTTGATTTTTTCCCGCGCGCGCAAACATCACGATGTCAATTGCGAAGGTCATGATCACGACCAGCCAAAGCGCGTATCGAAGAGTAGTAACCGCTGTGCTTACGGCAGCACAGAAAAGGACAACTTGAAGGAACAGAGCTCCGTTTCTCAGCGCCACACGCAGTGCGAACTGCCAGTCAAGAATCGCGATACCAATTCTGACAACCGAAGGACCGCCTCCAATGACAACTGGCATCAGATAGCTCAGTGCTCCCACAAAGAGCTGGGCGAAGCCGCCCGCGCCAATAATCGGAAGCCACATCATGGTCAGTGCTCGAATTCCGCTCGGAGTACTGACAAAAAGCGCCGTAATCCCCAAGAAAAGAATGCCTAGAGCAATCCATCCCAATCCGATAAGGAATGACCATGCGGAATACTCTTGAGGTTTCTTTGCTGCTAAAACACGCGCATAAGGGATAAGAATCCCCATAATCCCGCAGGCGGCCGCACCTAAAATTCCGGCACCGACCAGGGGCATAACTCCTAAGAGAGCTCCGCATACCGCAATCAGCAAACTGACGCACCAAGGCGGAAGAACTTTAATCCCCCAGGAAACCGCATCGGGAGACATCCGTGTACGCAAGATTGTCGGCCCCAAGGTAATCGCAGTGCCACCAATGCTCAGGCCCAGCCATCCGCCAACACCACTGAGAGCGTGTGCAAAGGTCAGGCGATCTCGCATCGCAAGCAAGGCCTCGGGAATGGAAGAAGAAAACATTGTGGTGGTGACAAAACCAGCAAGAAGCGCAGTGAGTACAAAGAAAGCTGCCGCGCACACGTAGTAGCGCACAACAATGACAAAGCGCGAGGCCAAACGCTCGCGAAGAACCGACAGCATCGCGGCTCCATGCCAGGCAGCAATTGCCGCAATGCCCGTTGCCGCAACGACAGTTCCGATGAACCAGCCAAGCCACATCGAAATAAAGAGCAATGCAAAACACGCATTGAAGCTCAGCATTCGACGCAGGTTGTCCGAGTGAGCTCTGCGGTCATCGGCTGCCAGACGTGCAAGGGAGCGGGCAAAGAACCATGACCATTGGAAAATTCCATTGCTTAAGACACCTAAAGTCACCAGATGGATCATGGTCCACAGGGGCTGCGGCATGCGGCGGTGAAGGAAGAGGGTCACTACTGCCATAAGAACGGCGATGATCATCCACGTGGTTCCCAAGCGATCGATGCGCATTCGGGAGGGGCGTCCGGACCCCGGGGCGCCGGTGGGAGCACCTGCCGGTTCCGCACCGATACTCAGTCCCGCCTTGGGAGAAGAAATCTCAGGCATGGGTGCTCCGCCCACGTCGCGTGTTCACAATTGTCACGCTGGCAGTCGTAACAACGAAGAGGAGGAATGCACATACTCCAAGCGCTCCGCCAAAACGCCAGGGAAGTGCGGCCTCGCGCGCGCCAGAAAGGAAACGAATCAGCAAGCTGAGGTGGAAAAGAACCAGAGGGACCCACATCGAGAAGTGATAGGGAACCTCGCGACGAATCACCGAGGGGATAATAACCGGTGCGTGCGCAATGACCATGGAGACTGCGAAGCCAACTGTCAAGGCGTGAACAATCGCATCGTAGCCATAGCCGGAAAAGGTCGGGGGCGCGGTAATCCACAGAGCGGCTGGGAGCATCGTCCACCCGTATCCAGCGAGCATAGCGACCGCGGAAAGACGCGGAATTCCGGGGATATTTATGGTTTTACGAGCGACATCGTGATACCCCATATCGATTGCAAGTGCCGCAAGTGAGATTCCTAAAAGCGGGTAGGCGACAAGGGGGACAATCAGCGTCAGTGCCAAGGAAATGAGCACAGCTCCGACCCAGACCAAAATTCGCTTCTCGGTTGCCTCATTGAAGGCAAGCCGCGCCAATTCCAAGCGCTCGCCAACGATCGTCAAAAGCAAGAAGAAGAGCCACCACGGCATGATGAGGGCGACTTCCAGGCCTCGCATCCACAAAAGAATCCCGCACAAGCCGACACATGCACCGATCAATTGGATGAGGACCGCGTACGAAGCTTGACGCTTTTTCCACACATGCCGGTAAATCATGACCAGGGTGATCATGGAGATTGTCCACAGGACTGCCGGAAGCATTCGCTGGGATTGATATCCGGGAAGAGCCCTGCTCAGGTAGGCCGGAAGTGGCAATGTGGCAATGAAATTGGCAACCGCAGGGCTTTGAGAGATGACGATGGCCGCAATTCCCGCGAGCGCCGAGGTAGCCGGGGAAAGGTAGGCCCATCGAGAGTTCAGCGCTACTGCCCGCTCTAAACAGATCGCTGTTCCCAGGAAGCCGTAGACCATTAGAATTCCGTGGATTGCGCCCAAATCAGTGGAGTTCACGGGAGCAAGAGCACCCAAGCGAACAAGAGCTGCGTCAAGTCCCGCAAGAAGAGCAAGTGCCGCCCCCATGAGCAGGATCATCCGGCGCCAGGGAAAAGGCGGGCGTGCAGAGGTTAAGCTACCCGCACCTTCGCGCGTTTTCTCCACCATTTTTACCGGACCTCTCCTGCTTTAATGAGACCCCTTAAAGGTACCGGTCAGGAAGCTCTTTTTCCACCAAGCCGCAAATCCTGAACGCGAGCTCAGCCCTTCAAGGCCTCGCTCACCAGCTGCTTTGCCGCTTCCTGAACCTGAGCAAGGTGCTCGGCTCCACGGAAGGACTCAGCATAGATCTTGTAGACATCCTCCGTGCCCGAAGGACGAGCCGCAAACCACGCGACGTCAGTCGTCACTTTCAGGCCACCGATTGCTGCATCATTACCTGGAGCACGCACGAGCTTTGCGGTGATCGGGTCACCGGCCAGTTCGGTTGCGGAAACATCCTCGGGAGACAAAGCGGCAAGCTTTGCCTTTTCTTCACGGTTCGCGGGCGCGTCGATCCGCGCATAAGCCGAAGCCCCGAAACGTTCGACCTGTTCTTCGTGCAGCTGCGAGGGTGTCTTACCGGTAACGGCCAGAATCTCAGAGGCCAGAAGGGCCAAGATGATTCCGTCTTTATCGGTGGACCACACGGTGCCATCCTTGCGAAGGAAGGAGGCTCCTGCGCTTTCCTCACCACCGAAACCAAGCTCGGCGCTGACCAGCCCGGGAACGAAGTACTTGAAGCCGACGGGGACCTCAATGAGCTTTCGCCCAATGGAATCAGCAACGCGGTCGATGAGCGCCGAGGACACCAAAGTCTTACCGACTGCAGCTTGTGCGGGCCAGTTCGGGCGATGCGTGAAGAGGTATTCGATCGCAACGGCCAGGTAGTGGTTCGGGTTCATCAAACCGTCGGGTGTCACGATTCCGTGACGGTCCGAGTCGGCGTCGTTTCCTGTCGCAATATCGTAGGGAGTGTTCCCGTTTTCGTCCGGAGTCATCGCATCGCGAAGAGACGCCATCGCATAGGGAGAGGAGCAATCCATACGGATCTTTCCATCCCAGTCCAGGGTCATGAAGGACCATGCGGGGTCAACCTTGGGGTTCACAACGGTCAGCTCCAAGCCGTAGCGCTCGGCAATTGCACCCCAGTAGTCCACCGATGCTCCGCCCAGCGGATCGGCGCCAATGCGCACGCCGGCCTCGCGAATCGCATCAATATCGATGACCTGGTCAAGCTGATCAACGTAGTAGGCCAGGTAGTCGAAGCGGTGGATACAGGGGTGATCCAGCAGGTCCGAACCCAGCACGCGGTCAACGCTACGCCAACCCTTTTCGAGGATTTCGTTGGCGCGCTTGGCGATCCACGAGGTCGCATCGGAGTCCGCGGGACCGCCGTGAGGCGGGTTGTACTTGAATCCGCCGTCACGAGGCGGGTTGTGGCTGGGGGTCACGACGATACCGTCAGCCAGTCCCTCCCCTGCCATGCGCAGGTGCTTGGGTGCACCGTTTGCGCCAAGGATCGCCACAGAAACCGCAGGGGTCGGAGTGTAGGAACCGCGTGCGTCGATGCGAACATCAACGTTATTGGCGGCCAAGACTTCCAGGGCGGTCCGCCATGCGGGTTCACTCAGCGCGTGGGTGTCGCGACCAATGAAAAGAGGACCATTGAAGCCCTGCTCGGCTCGGTAGTCGACGATCGCCTGGGTGATCGCAACGATGTGTGCTTCATTGAACTTGCCATCGAATGCGCTACCGCGGTGTCCGGAGGTACCAAAAGATACCCGTTGATCAGGGTTTGTGGGGTCAGGCTCGATGTCGTAATACGCGGAAATCAGCGCATCAATATCAGTGAGGTCTTCGGGAAGGGCAACAGTGCCAGCTCGATCAAACATGCTTTTAGTCTGCAATGTTTCCCTCAGGCGTGCAAGAGAGTCCACATAGAGCACAATCATGAGTAAATATTCGTCAAGCTCCGACGTCTTTGCCGCCCGTGGGCTAAACTCGATCAGGATGTCGCTTTCGCAACGACGCTGACAGTGACAGGCATGGACGGCAAAGGAGAACCCCATGGGCTGGTTGGATTCAATCGAGCACAATCGCTGGCTTTCAGCGCAACTTCAATCTCTGATCGCAGAAGCAAAAGTCAGTACAACACCTTCAGGTTTCAGCGAAGGCCCGGAAGGTGAAGAACCCAGCCCGCGCGCCCAGTTCACCCTCAGTGCTCGAATGCTCCACGCCTTTTCTTTGGGGACGCTCTTGGGGCTTCCGGGCTCTCGCCGCTACGCCGACCACGCGACGCGTACCCTGCGTCGCGTGATTGACGAGCACTTGAAGGAACTCCCCGACCCGAGCGCCGTTGATGAAGAAGAAAACACCGACTCGGAAGCTTATAAGGCGGAAGTTCGCGGCGGAGACATCGACTACCAGCTCGATAACGCACTACTCATCAGTGCGAGCGCCGCGGCCGCCGTTGCAAACCGCCCCGGCGCACACGAACTCCTCCTGGGGGCTCTTCACGAACAAGAACGCCGTTGGCTAGCGCCGAATTCGCTGGTCTACGGGGCAATTGCCTCGGGAAGTACACAGCACAAGGCCCCGATCATCTCCCTGGGGACCCTAGCCTCGACAACCGAGGCCTACCTCGCCGCCGCTGAAGCGACCGCCGACCCCGTGTGGATCGACCGCGCAGAGGCGATCACCCTTGCGGTCGCGCGCATGGGAAGCGAGGCCTCGTGGAGGCTCGGCGAATACATCGATATCGAGACCTCCTCCCCCGTTGCCCAAGGCGAGCAGGGGTGGGCAAAGAAGTGGGAACACTGGTCCTCGACCCCCGTGCTTGAGGGAGTACAGATCGGTACCCTGCTGCGCTGGGCGCGTTTGTCAATCGAGGTCCGCGCTGCGCTGCGCTCCTTGGGACGCAAACCCGATGATGCCCTTCTCGAGGCCGCGACCGAATTCTTTGAGCGTGCTCGCGTCGACGGGTGGAGGCAGCTGGGCCATGCCGGCTTTGTCACCTCTGTCGGTTTCGATGACCACGAGAAGCAGATTCTGGATAATCGCCACTACATGTGGGTTGCCTGCGAGGGCGTATGTGCGGCGGTTTCTCTAGCGCGAGCGCTTCGCGATGACGGCGCCAGCGAGGGTGAAGTCGAACACTATGAGCACTGCTATCGTTCATGGCTCGATTTCATTAACGATGAGCTCATCGTCCGCCCAGGACAGTGGCTGCACGTCCTCTCTTTCGACAACCAGGTGACTGAAGAGTCGACCCCGCGCAGTGGCGATATTGCGTGGGCAATTCAGACCGTATTGATTGGTCGTATTCCGATGTGGCCGCCTTTCGCTTCGGCCATTTCACGAGGCCTTCTTGACCACCCTGAGGAAGCTCCTGCCGACCGTCGCTCCTGGGTTCCTTTCCGTCGACGCCACTGAGGAATATTAGGGATCTATTACATATTCAGGAAGACGAATGTGCGAATAGATCAAGATCCGCTATGATTGGCGGGTCTGGAGGGCTGACCGAGTGGCCGAAGGTGACGGTCTTGAAAACCGTTGTGTCAGCAATGGCACCAGGGGTTCGAATCCCTTGCCCTCCGCGGTTCCGACAACAATAAGGTCGCAGTGCGTTTCGCGTCTGCGAAGAAAATGCCTTAGAGTAGTCGGCATTGGAGACGTCGCATAGTCCGGTCGAGTGCGCCTCCCTGCTAAGGAGGTAGGGGTTCACGCCCCTCGCGGGTTCAAATCCCGCCGTCTCCGCAAATAACCCCGAGTTTTCCTTGAAAACTCGGGGTTTTTCTATGCCTATTTCGGTAGACTGACACCTTGTTGCGCCATCACCCACTTGTCTGAGCGCTTTTCGTCACAATGATGAAATACACAAACGATTGCCCAGGTGGCACGCAGAAAGTAAATTAAAGCTTGTATCCCTATAAATTGTGCGATGAGAGAGATTTCGATGACACACCCTCGACTGCTCAATACGCGTGTGCGTATAGCTGGTGCGGCAAGTATTGCCACACTTTCGCTACTGTTCACGCCGCTCAGCCCCCTATACGGGAGCGTAGCGGCTGATAACAGCAGCGAGACCACTCAGGCAGCCCAAACCTCGGATACAGGCAGCGAAAACGCCACAACCGAAGAAGCAAGCGGCGCCTCCGCTGAGGAAACCTCTGCTCCGGCAGCAAACACCGAAGCCCCCGCAGAGATTTCAGCGCAGGCCGCAGGAGTGAACGCAGACGCGAACACCCCTCGCACGCGCCGCGCCCGCGCGGTCGCGGACGACCAGGCGACCCTGGCCCTGAACGTCGTCAACGATGAACCGACCCTGCGCATCCACGACGATCAGATCACG
>CALLSD010000018.1 GCA_938014245.1 uncultured Actinomyces sp. | reverse complement strand
GGACTTCATGCGCTTCTTGCCTTCCTTCTGCTTCTCGAGCAGCTTGCGCTTACGGGTGATGTCACCGCCGTAACACTTCGCAAGCATGTCCTTGCGCAGAGCCCTAATGTTCTCGCGAGCAATAACCCTGGCACCAACAGCCGCCTGCACAGGAATTTCGAATTGTTGGCGAGGGATCAGTTCCTTGAGGCGCTTCGTCATGCGCAGACCGTAGGCGTAGGCCTGGTCCTTGTGGACGATCGCACTGAAGGCATCGACGCGGTCTCCGTTGAGGAGAATATCGACCTTGACGAGGTCAGCAACCTGCTCGCCGCTCTCGTGGTAGTCAAGCGAGGCGTAGCCGCGAGTGCGCGACTTGAGGTGGTCGAAGAAGTCGAAGACGATCTCAGCAAGGGGAAGCTGGTAGTGCAGCTCGACGCGATCTTCTGAGAGGTAGTCCATTCCTCGCATGGTTCCACGACGATCTTGGCACAGTTCCATGATCGTTCCCGTGAATTCGGTTGGGGTCAGGATTGTCGCGTTCACGACGGGCTCGCGGACTTCAGAGATCTTCCCTTCGGGGAATTCAGAGGGGTTATCAACTTGGACCTCGGTGCCGTCTTCTGCAACGACCTTGTAGACGACGTTGGGCGCGGTTGCGATCAGGTCCAGTTTGAATTCACGCTCGAGGCGTTCGCGGATGATTTCCAGGTGCAGCAGCCCAAGGAATCCGCAGCGGAAGCCGAAGCCCAAGGCGGCGCTGGATTCAGGCTCGAAGGTCAGCGCTGCATCGTTGAGCTGGAGACGTTCCAAAGCGTCGCGCAGATCCGGGAAATCAGAGCCATCAACTGGGTAAATTCCCGAAAAGACCATGGGGCGCGGGTCGCGATAGCCGGCTAGGGGTTCTTCAGCGCCTCGAACAGCTGAGGTCATGGTGTCACCAACGCGGGACTGGCGAACGTCCTTCACGCCGGTAATAAGGTAGCCAACTTCGCCGGCAGCGATTCCCGGAGCAGGAGTTGGCTCAGGTGAAATAACACCAATTTCGAGCAGTTCGTGAGTTGCGCCGGTAGACATCATTCGCACGCGTTCGCGAGTGGAGAGCATGCCGTCGACGACTCGAACGTAGGTAACGACGCCTCGATACGTGTCGTAAACGGAGTCGAAGATCATCGCGCGCGTTGGTCCCTCGGGGTTACCCGTAGGCGAGGGAATCTGACGAACAATCTCGTCAAGGAGGTCCGGAACGCCCTCACCGGTCTTACCGGAGACGCGCAGAACATCATCTGGTTCCACGCCAATGAGTTGAGCGATTTCCTGTGCGTATTTTTCGGGCTGTGCGCCCGGAAGATCGATCTTGTTCAAGACCGGGATGATGGTCAGATCGTTCTCTAAAGCTAGGTAGAGGTTCGCCAAGGTCTGCGCTTCGATCCCCTGGGCGGCGTCAACGAGAAGAACTGCACCTTCGCAGGCGGCCAGAGACCTGGAGACCTCGTAGGTGAAGTCCACGTGTCCGGGGGTGTCGATCATATTGAGAGCGAAAGGCTCCCCTTCAAAGGCCCAAGGCATACGCACGGCCTGGCTCTTGATGGTGATGCCACGTTCGCGCTCAATATCCATGCGGTCCAGGTATTGGTCGCGCATGTCTCGACTTGCAACCACCCCGGTGAGCTGAAGCATACGGTCAGCCAATGTGGACTTGCCATGATCGATGTGAGCGATGATGCAGAAATTGCGGATGCGTTCCTGCGGGGTGGCCGAGGGCTGAATCAGCTTGGCCTGCTCGGGAGTAGGAATCGGGGACAAACAGGACCTCCGGAAGGATTGTGACGTCTGGTCTATCGTCCCATTAGTAGGCACGGGCATGCCAATTCCACGCCGATAGGGTGTGCGTTCTCACCATTTCTCAAGCGGATGTGAGCATTCCGGGGGTCGTTAGGCGCCTATTTTTCTGGTAGAGTTGTCGATCGGACTCCCAGCCTGGTCGGGCAGGGGGTCTGGTTAGAGCCGTTTGCGGGTGTCCCCATGCCCCAGTCCCGGCACTGACACAGCCCTCACCGACCTGTACGTACGAAAGACCAAGGAGTAATCCGACTGTGGCGAACATTAAGTCTCAGATCAAGCGGATCCGCACCAACGAGAAGCGCCGTCAGCGCAACCTGGCTGTCAAGTCTGAACTGAAGACCCTGGTGCGCAGGACTCGCGAAGCCGTCGAGGCTGGCGACAAGGAAGCAGCAATCGAAGCTCTGCGCATTGCATCGCGCAAGCTCGACAAGGCCGTCTCGAAGGGTGTTATTCACCGCAACCAGGCCGCGAACCGCAAGTCCAAGCTTGCCCGTCGTGTCCAGTCGCTCGGCTGATCTAAACGCTTGATGTGGCCCTTGCAGGAAACTGCAGGGGCCACATTTTTATCTGCTAAGACTTGAGTATCGCCATAGAATACGGGGACAGATAACCCCATCCGTCCGCGGCAGAGAGTACCTTGCCCGCCCCACACTGAAGGAGCCGAAGATGGCCACTGATCCTTCACCCACCGCCCAGCGCTACGCCGCAGGACCACGCCAAGCGTGGCCTCGTCTATCGGAGGGGGCAGGGAAATACCTGGACTCCCCCACTGCGGGCACTCTTCCGGCGGATATCCCAGGCGGCAGACACCCAATCTTGGAGGCGCTCGAACTTCACCCGGTGAATGGGACGCGCGCGACCGATCCGGTTCCCGATGGATTCGAGGTGCTCTACCTTGCTGCGGGTTGCTTCTGGGGCGTTGAACGTATCTTCTGGCGCCAAAAAGGCGTGTGGGCAACTGCCGTTGGTTACATGGGCGGCGGGAACGCAAATCCGACCTACCGAGAGGTGTGCACGGGGCGCACCGGCCACGGCGAGACTGTCGCGGTGGTCTACGATCCCTCCGTAACCGGCGAAGGCGGAGCGAGCCTGATCAAAACCTTCTTCGAAAACCACGATTCCACCCGCCCCAACCGTCATGGGAACGACGTGGGCACTCAGTACCGCAGTGCGATTTGGGTGACGACGCCGAGGCAGGCTGAGGTGGCATCACTCCTGCGCGGTGTGTGGGTGGCCGAGTTGGAGCGCGCAGTGCCTGGGGCCCGCTGCTATACGACGATTGGCGAGGCCGGAGCGTGCTTTGCTCAGTCGGGTGGCCCTTTCTACCTCGCTGAGGACTACCACCAGGCCTACTTGGAGAAGAATCCCGATGGCTATTGCAATCACGGGCCAAATGGCGTGAGCTGCCCCGTGGGGATCCTCAATTTACCCGCACAAGTAAGCATCGAACCACCGAAGTAGACATTCATCGGTTTGCACACTCCACTGCGGGAGCAAACAATTCGGGGGAGGCAGTTTCTGCCTCCCCCGAACGCTGTTTACCAGCTCACCACTATGCGTTTTCAGGCGTAACGGTTACGCCTTCAACATCCATTTCATCCAAGCTCACGGTGCGATCCTTCTTCACCAGGTGGTAGCCCAGCCAGATCAGCAAGAAGACCGGAAGACCGATGTACGAGGACGCAACTTGCAGAAGCTGTCCGCGGAAGATGGCCTCGTAATTTTGGCCCAGCAGAACGATCAAGCACATACCGAAGGCGAGGATCGGACCGAAGGGGAAGAAGGGTGCTTTGTAGGGAAGCTCGTCAAGGGAGTGGCCCTGCTTGACGTAGGCCCTGCGGAAGCGCCAGTGGCAGGCCGCAATACCCAGCCAGACAATGAATCCGGACAGGCCCGAAACATTGAGCAGCCATGTGTACGCAGTATCTTCACTCACCAGTGCCGCAACGAATCCGAGTGCGCCGACGGCGGAGGTGGCCAGCATTGCGTAGATCGGTACGCCGTGACGCGTGACCTTTGCGAAGAAGCGAGGCGCCTGCCCGATCAGTGCCATCGAGTGCAGCATTCGCGTGGAGGCGTACAGGCCTGAGTTTCCTGCGGAGAGGATTGCGGTCAAGATGACGGCATTCATCACTGCTGCTGCAGCGGCAACACCCATACGTTCGAAGACCAGAGTGAAGGGCGAGTAGGCAATGTCTGCAGCGCTGTCACGCAAGAGGTTCGGATCGGTGTAAGGAATCAGCGTTCCAATGATGGCGATTGCGCCAATGTAGAAGAACATGATGCGCCAGAACACGGTCTTGATTGCTCGGGGCACGTCGCGGCGAGGATTAGAGGATTCACCTGCTGCAACACCGACAAGTTCGGTTCCTTGGAAGGAGAAGCCTGCAATCATGAAGACCGAGATGATGGACAAGAATCCACCGTGGAAGGGAGCATCTCCAGCGGTCCAGTTCTGAACTCCCGGGGAGTCGTTGAAGATTCCGAAGATCATCAGGGTGCCTGAAATCAGGAAGACGACAACGGTGATGACCTTGATCAGAGCGAACCAGAATTCCGCCTCACCATAAACCCGCGCGCTCAGCGCGTTAAGGAAGGTAAGAAGGAAGAGGAAGGAGATTGCCCAGACCCAGGAAGGGACACTCGGCAACCAGTAGGACATGACAAGTCCCGAGGCGACAAGTTCGGCTGCGACGGTGATCGCCCAGTTGAACCAGTAGTTCCATCCCATTGCGAAGCCGAATGAGGGGCTCACGAAGCGAGTGGCATAGGTCTGGAATGATCCCGCGACGGGCATGTGTGCGCTCATCTCGCCAAGAGATTGCATGAGCAAGAGGACCATGAGGCCGATGACTGCGTAGGCCGTGAGAGCTCCGCCGGGTCCTGCGGTTGAGATTGTTGCGCCCGAGGCGACAAAGAGGCCGGTGCCAATTGCGCCGCCGATAGCGATCATCTGCATGTGGCGTGCTGATAAACCACGCTTGAGTTCCGTGCGCTGGGGCTTGTCCTTGGACTGTACCTGCTGGTCAGTCTCAAGGTTCACTTCCATTGCACGTGGGTTCGGCGTTTCCATGCCGCACTCTCCTATGGTTTATCGGTCCGCGGCCGGACGCCGCCGACTCTGGTGCTCATAGTCTGCCATCACATGACCTGAGCTTTCCGCTTTGTTTACCTTTTGGACATGAGTGTGAGCAAAGTTATATGCCTGTTGTGGATCCGCGAGCACACCGCCCACTCTTCTACACAACATTCAAATTCGTCACGATCGTTTTTAATGCCTATTCTGTGAATAGTCTTCCCTTGGACAAAGGAATTGTGATGAAGCAACGCATGCTGGGAACCTTCTGCGCACTTGCAATCGCTCTAACTTGCGCTTTTGCAGGAAGCCCTTCTTTTGCCGATCCTTCCTACGAGTTAAAAGACGCTTACTACATCACGTCTCCAACTGAGATTGGACACACTGTCAGCATGATCGACCCCACCGGGCAAACGATCACCAAAGACAAGTGCACCAGCGAACCTGGAGACTACACCCAGGCGACCTTCCGGGTACAAGGCACCAACAGCATTTGCGACCTTACTCAGGTCATCAAGGATGACGCAGTCAGCGAACGCCTAAAGATCGACGGTTCAGAGTTCGCTTTTACTTCTATGACTGCCGTCTTGATCGATAAGACTTTTGAAGGCATGTCCTTTAAGGAAGTCAGTGTGACCTTCCCTAAAGGTTGGGTCGCAAAGACCGCAGACTTTGGCGGAAGAATCGATGAGAAACAGACAACTGTCACCTGGACACACATCACCCGGAATGTGACGGTCAAGGGAACCACCAAAGCCGGTGCCTCACCTACGTCCGAGGCGAGCGAATCCCCAACTTCCTCCCCAACTTCTAACGTTTCTTCCTCTTCGAACAACAACTGGATATTCCTCGCTGTTGCTGTCCTTATCATCATTGGTGGCGGCACCGCAATTTTCTTGGTGCTGCGAGGTCAGAAGAAACCCCACTTAGAGTCCATGCCTGCACCAGGCACGTACCCAGACCCCTTCACCCCACAACCGGGGCAATACCCTCAGGACACCCAATACTTCCCATCGCAGGGCCAGGTTTCCCCGCAACAGTGGCAGGCAGCGCCTCCACCACAGCCGGAGCAGTTCAACCCGCAGCAACACCAGTGGCAGCCGCCCGAACAAGGGCAACAAGCTGGGCAGTATCCACAGCAGCCCGGCCAGTACCCGCAGGGCTAACCCCCAAGTTACACATTCAGCAAACGCTCAGCATTCTGTAATTTAAACGATACACAATTCGTCAGCCGAGACGATTGTGCCTATTCTTTTGTTTGTCTGTCCCCATATACCGAGAAGGAACACTCATGAAGCGACGCGCGATCGGGGCAGCAGGCGCCCTGGCACTCACAGCCAGCCTCGTGTTGGCGACAGGACCAGCTTTCGCTGACGAGCCGCGTTTTAGCGTCGAAGAGACCTACGATTTCACCTCTGCAACTCACTTGAGCTATACCCAGCATTTCAGGGACAGCTCGAAGACTTTGATGACAGAGTATACATGCAGCTACATTTCAAGCAAGAACCCAGAGCTCAGCACCAAGTTCCACACAGAAGGCTCAGTTAACGTCTGTGATGTAATCACCGAGGTCAACGAAACTGATATCGATGAGCTCTTGGAGGTCTCTGGAAACAACTTCACCTTCACTTCCGAGTCTGATGGCGTGTTGAAGGTCATGTCTAAAGAGTTCCCCGACGACAAAATTGACAGCATTAGGAAGGTGACTGCGAAGTTCGCTGGCGGCTTGCTTCCCAGTTCTGCCGATAATGGCGGCACGATCGATAAGTCGACGGGCACAGTCACTTGGTCCAATGTCAAGATTAATGTCAAAGTAAAGGGCAGTACGGACGGTAAGGCAGCTGCTTCTTCCACAGCGAAGAGCAGTTCGACAAGCAGTGCCTCAGCAGATTCCGACTCCACCAGCGCAGCATCCTCAACGCCTGATTCCACCTCGTCTTCCTCTTCTTCCGGCTCGAAGTGGATCCTCTTGCTGGTCTTGGCAGTCATCGTCATCGGTGGTATCGGTGCATTCGTTGTCATGAACAACCGCAAGAAGGCCCAGCCCCAAGGCGGCCAATACCCACAACAGGGTCAGTACCCCACACCAGGCCAATACCCGCAGCAGCCAGGGCAGTACCCTCAGGGCTAACCCCCAAGCTACACATTCAGCAAACGCTCAGCATTCTGTAATTTAAACGATACACAATTCGTCAGCCGCGACGATTGTGCCTATTCTTTTGTTTGTCTGTCCTCATATATCGAGAAGGAACACTCATGAAGCGACGCTCTCTTGGAGTCATCGGAACTCTGGCGCTTGCTGGCACCTTTGCCATGGTGACCGGTTCAGCTATTGCAGCTCCGAGCATTGACCTCGAAGAAACCTACGAATTCACCTCGACCACATCGGGAAGCTACACCCTGAGCATGATCGACACCAGCGGCGATTTGATCTCGGAGTCCATCTGCAAGAGTGTGCAGTCTGCCGGAGCAACCACGGCTTTCCGCACCAGCGGTTCTTCCCACATCTGCGATGTCAGCCAGTCCTTTAAGAGCAGCGAGATTTCGCAGGTTCTTGACATCAGCGGCAAGGACTTCACTTTCACCTCCCAGACAGAGACTGCTGTCTCGCGTCTCTCATCAGCGATGCCCGGCCTGACAATGCAGAAGGTCACCGCAAAGTTCTCTGGCGGTATGGTCCCCACAACCGCAGACAATGGCGGCACCATTGACAAGGCGACCGGAACTGTCACGTGGACCGACGTGAGCGATGACGTTTCCGTTAAGGGCACCACCGATGGTTCAGGTGCAGCCTCCGGCAAGTCTTCTTCGAATACCTCCTCCGATAAGAGCAGCACTTCTTCTTCCTCGTCTTCGTCTTCAAGCATGAAGTGGGTTCTTCTTGGCATTCTGGCCGTTGTCGTCATCGGCGGCATCGTGTTCTTCGTTGTCATGAGCAACCGCAAGAAGACTCAGGCACAGCCCATGGGCGCACCCGGCGCATACCCGGGCGCATACCCCGGTGCGATGCCTCAGCCCGGACAGTACCCCGCTCCGACCGGCCAGGGTCCTGTGGATCCGGCGCAGTACCCGCAGCAGGGTCAGTACCCGCAACAGCCCGCACAGTACCCGCAGGCTGAGCAGTACCCCCAGCAGCCGGGTCAGTACCCCCAGCAGCCGGGTCAGTACCCCGAGCAGGGACAGCAGCCCGGACAGTACCCTCAGGCCTGAGTAGCTCTCAAACCTGAACATCTGGTGGGGCGAGCGCTTTGAAAGCGTTCGCCCCACTGTCTTCTCCACCGCTCCCTCACTTCACAGACGCACCAAGCCCGCTCCGGCCTCGGAAATCAACTGCTGAACAGAAGGAATCCTGATGACGCTCTCTCTACTGAAGCGCGCCGCCTCCCTCGCTTGCGCGCTCACTCTTACCGCTGCACTGAGCGCGACGCCCGCCCACGCTCAAGATCAGGGTGTTCAGATCGAGGAGCAGTATTCGCTCTCAGCCTCGGGATCAATCACGTACCGCTTGAAGATTGTCGACTTAACGAAGACCATCACTCTGGACACGTGCAACTCCCTCTCCCAGGTCATCGAGTGGTCAGAGGTGCACTTTAAAGCTGCGCCAGCGGCAAGCAACTGCCAGATCGCTACGGAATACACGCGCGACAAGAACCCCTATGTTGGCACTGACCAAGAAGGGAACTTTGTCTTCGCGGCAAAGAGCATCCAATTGTCGGACCTCAACATCACTTTTCCCGCGGGAACTTCCCTAACAGAGCACGAGTTCCACTTCAGCGCTGATACTGGTCAGCTTTCACAGATGAGTCCCGGAGGAAAAGTCAGCGATAGCGTCAAGGGCTTTATTACGTGGAAGGACGATGTTCCTCAGATCGTTGGCGTCGCGGGAACCATCGAGAAAGCGGAAGATTTCCGCACGACTAATCGCGTTGAGTATCAAGGAATCACCCCCGTCGAGCTTCCCTCTGGCCTCGAGGATATTCCGGCGAGGCCCTCGACAACGAGCACTCCTTTCACACCAGCGACGGGAGCGCTACCTTATCCCGGGGATCGCGAGACGTGTTTATGCCCGAGCTCGAAGTTACTCATCCCGTCGATGGTGATCTTGATTGTCAGCATCGCGATACTCGCGCGCTCGGCTCGTAAGCGCTCGCGTCCTTCTTCTCCGCCTCCCCTCCCCTCCCCTGGCTTGGGCCAGTAGACGTTGGGAGCGTACGTGGCTTTTTCATTGCCGAGGCGATTGCTTGCTTGGGTCCTGAGTTGCGTGTGCGCGGGAGCTTTTCTTCTGCTTTTCCAAGGGACTCCCGCGCATGCCGTGAATAATCGCGTGACGATCCACGAGTCGTTCGTTTTCTACGATATGGGATTGTTGTCGTACGAACTGTGGGTTTTTGACTCCTCGGGGACGATCACGGAGGATAGCTGCAAGGCTCTTCCTCAAGCGCGGAATAATGCCCAGACCACCTATTCCACTGATCCACAGCGCAAGACGTGTTCGATCAAGGCGAGTTTCTTCACGTTAAACAACCCTTATGTGGAGGCCAGCGAGGATGGAACCTTCACTTTTGTCACCCGTCCCCTTCGCTTTGAAGATTTCAAAGTCTCTTTCCCAGAGGGCACGTCCTATCTCACTCGAGATCTCAGCTTCGCGGGAATCAGCATGAAGATCTCAAAAATGAGTCCCGGCGGCACTGTGAGTGACGGGCGACGAAACAGCGTGCATGTCCAGTGGAGTGGCGATCTTGGCTCTTCCCTTGCGGCTGTTGGTACTTTTTCGCCTACAAGCGATTTCCGATCAATCAGGCGCGTTTCAATGCCGGAAGTCGCGCCTGACGAGCTCCCGACAGACCTTGAAGTAGTCGCAACTCCAACGCCATCTATGCAAGCGACACCACGCGCCACAAGAACACGGCCTTCTTCTTCGGTTCCGCCAACACCTACACCACTGGTGGACATCGACGGTGACGCTCTCATCAAAAAGATCATGGGGCTGAGCGTATTCGTCTTCGCAGCCTTCGGCGTGTACTCAATATGGAATGCAAAACAGCGGCAGGACGCTCAAATATCCCATCGTCAAACCGAAGCAAAAGTCGATGAGGAGCTCAGCGATGACCACGCGGAGGGAAGAGCTTCGCCTCGTTCCCCCTTCGTTCTTCCTCCCGAAGAGAGAATCCCTTCTCCGCCGGAGTCTTCCGCGCAAAGCGGCGTTACGCCAGACGATCCTTCGTCTTCCCCGAGAAGCCGCTTTGCACCGCCGACAAACTAGTATTGTTCACACTGAGACGCAGCCGCTTGACGGCCGCCTCACTCAAAGGAGTCATGCATGCACCTGCCACTTCATCGACACACACACGCCCCTGTCCTTGCATGCGCCTGCGTGCTGACTCTTTTTCTCCCCATCGCTGGGGCTCAGCCTGCACATGCCTTGGACAAAGACATCAGAATCAACGAGGACGTTCGTATTGAGCGCGATGGTCGCACTCAATACAGGGTCACTGTGACCGACGAATCTCAGACCATCACTGAGGACACGTGCACTGCGCTGCCATTTGTCCAGGAGTGGTCAATCGTCGATTTTTCGACAAGTAAGTACTACAGCCGTTGTGAGATCACGACGGACTTCAATCGTCACGTCAATCCTTATATCGGCGTCGATAGCAACGGAAACGTTACTTTTGCTGCAAAGCAAGTCACTCTTGACGATCTGGGGCTCACATTTCCAAATGACGCCTCGATTACTTCCCGCCGTTTTTCTCTGAGCGGTACTTATTTCCGGGGAACAAAGGCAACCCCGGGTGCGGCTCTCGATCGAAGCGAATACTCCGACACTGTTACCTGGGAAAATGCGTCAGCGCCAGTTCTTGGCGCAGAGGGAACCCTCGAGCAGAATGATTATTTCCGCACCCAAGAACGCAAAGAGTACAAGGGCATTGCTGCTGCCGACATGCCGACCGGCCTTCAGGTACTCCAGCGCTCTTCTTCCCCAAGCCCTACATGGCGTGCCACCGGCGCTCTTCCTACCCCGAGGCTCCTCACAAGTTTTATCGGTAAGTACTTCATGTTCGGCTTCGTTGCCATCGTGTTCGGGGCGATTGCCCTAGTGAGGAGAGCTAATAAGAAACGCCGCAAGCAAGAGACCAGTGGCTTCGTCATCCCCGCCGCCTATCAGCCGAGTACACCTACTTCCGCCTCGCACGTGAAGAATCCCTTCGCTCTTTCAGCAGACGAGGTTTTTGCGCCTTCTGCCGAGCACTCAACTCCTTCAACCGTTGACCCCTCTTCTTCAACTCAGGGGCCAACAAACCCCTACGCACCCCCGTCGAACTAAACGCACGCCGCTGGGGCGCCTCGGTAATCTGGCACTATCGGACAAGGAATCAGCATTGCAGGTCTTACGACGACGAACGAAAACACTTTTCCTTGCATGTATGTGCATGCTGAGCATTGTCGGCGGGATACTTGGTGCCTCCCCGGCGCAAGCCGCGCGAAACGAGGTTGATCTTTCCGAGTACTTCTTTGTGGCCACATCGAGCGTGACCTACTCAATCTATATCAGCGATTATTCCAAGATTCTCGATCAGAAAGCATGCGAAGCAGTACCCCAGGTAACGGAATGGTCCGAAGTGCACTTTGAGGCGGGAACTTACTCGAATGATTGCAGAATTACAACAAAGTTCAATCGTTTTGTTAATCCTTACATCGAGATCGATGACCAAGGAAACCTTACTTTTGCCGCAAAACTCCTGAAACTTGAGGAGCTCAATCTTGGGCTTCCCAGTGACGTCAAATTGACGCGCCATGACGCATACCTGCAGGGGAGCTACCTGACTATTTCGGAACTCAGCCCGGGAGCGGTACTGGATGAAGACGATAGCTCCGCTGATGAAGCGAAGTGGATGAGCACATCGGAAACGCTGATTGGCGCGAAGGGGAGCGTGCAGATCTTCAGCGACTTCCACGCAATCGAGCGCAAGGAAGTGAACGGTGTCGTTCCCGCCGAGCTTCCTTCTGGTCTCGAGGCAGTAGTACACACCCGCTCCATCACGCCCTATACCCCATCCCCCAGCCCCACTCCTTACCGGCCTGCACGCGGGATCGGGACGATTATCAAGATCATTCTGGTTCCGGTCGTCTGTCTCTTCTTAATCATCGGCGTTCCCATGATCATGCGTGCGAACAGCAGGAGAAAGGAGCGCGAGCAGCGAGGTTTCGCAGTTCCGCTGAGTTACCAAAGTGGGACAGGTTTTTCCGGCTCGCTAACTCCCGGAGACACCGGGCAAAATCCCTTCAAACTTTCAGATGATTTCCATGTGGAAGATGCGCCTGTTGTGCCCTCCGTTCAGGATTATTCGCCATCCGCGCAGCCCTCGTCTTCATCGGCCCAAAGTGAGGTTTTCCCCGGGGATTCCCAGACAGAGCGGGGAAAAAATCCCTTTGCCCCACCCTCGGAATAACTGTTTTTGCGCACCCCTCACAATTCGATATGCTTGAAATAGCGTGATTCACTTTCAAAGGATGCCTCAATGAAGCGTTTGTATTCGACAGCGGCCACACTCGTGCTTGCAGGAGCATTGGTGCTCCCTACTGCAACAACTGCGCAGGCTGCAGATTCAGACTTGACCGTCTCGGTGACATTGAGTGTCTACAACAAGGGAAGCGTCGGACACGCGCTTGAAGTGTATGACCGCACCAAGCAGATCGACGAAGGCAAGTGCAAGTCGTTTTCAAATGGGAATAACGACTATCGCATCGAGTTTGCCCAAGGTGATAACTTCACTCGTTGCTCAATCTTCCCGCCTTTCGAAGGTCCTGAAAACGCCGGAAAGTACTATTCGCTTGATGACAAGGGCGAGTTTATCTTTGTCTATTCAAGCGAACAGTTGATGCAGGAAACCGAATTCCTCGGCCGCCCGCGCGATATTGGCTACATCAGCATCCGCCCGCTGGTTTTTGACCTTGATTCCGCATCTGCAGGGGCAAAGTTCACCGACTACTGGGCCAATCGCCGAGACGATTCAAAATACACCCCCGTCGAACAGATCGTCCTGTGGAATAAGCCCGATGGAAAGGTCGCCGTCCACGGTAAGAAGACGGATGCTTACCAGGGCAACGCGACCGTTGCCGCACAGTACAGTACGCCCGTTCCCTCATTTGAGCCTTTGACACCGGCGCCGACAGATCCCGCTGCGCCCGACCGTAACCGCACTGCTTCTGCATCAAAGTCAGGCTCTCTCCTTGGCTCAATTTCTTCAACAACATGGATCATCGCTGCAGCAGTCGCTGGTGGTCTCGTTGTCCTTGCAGGAATTGTCTTCTTTGTCCTCCGAGGCCGTTCACGAAAGGCCGATACCCCCGCGAAGTCTCAGCGCCAGCAGGCACGCGAAGAAGCACGTGCAGCGAAGCGTCAAGCTCGCGAGGATCGCAAGCGCGCGAAGTCTGGTGCTACCGCATCCGCGCCGATGTCGCAGGAAGCTCTTCCTCTCGGTGGCGCCCCCCAGCCGGCTCCAGCGCCTGCAGCTCCCGGAGCAATGCCCGGCACCACAGCTTCAATGCCTATTGCCACTCCCGTCAGAGGAGTGCGTGCTCCCTCTGGTGCAGCTTCAACGCCTACTTCCACAGCGGCATCGACGCCTACCCAACCGCAGGTTCCTCAAGCTCCTCGCGCTCAGGCGTCCGCTCCGCACACTCCGCTTCAACCTACCCAGCAGGCGTACAAGCCAGCTCATGCTCCGGCCTCGGCGCAGGAACAAACTCCAGAACCCTCTCAAACAGAGGCTGGAATTCCCTCATTCGCCGCAGCCCAGTTCCCCGCACAGACGGAAGCACGTCACGCCCCAGCGCAGCCCGAGCAGCCGGTTGTAGCTGAAGACCCCGCTGGCGCGTCAGACGTTGAGCCGGTGGAAGTTGCAGAATCTGCACTGCCTGCGGTGAGCGAGCCGGAAGAGGCTGCTCAGGAACCGCAGACCGAGGCCTTCGCGGCCGCACAGGCGGAAGAAACTGCACCGGCCGAAGAAGCTGCACCGGTCGAAGAGACTATTCCCGCGGCTGAGCACGATGAGGTCGAACAAGCACAGCCCGAACCCCAGGATCAGGCCGATTCGACGCCCGTTTCCAGCCCGGTAGCGACACAAGAACCGCAGAGTTACTCTCAACAAGGCGCGCAGGTACCCGCGGCACAGCCTCAGGCTCAGCCTCAGCAGGCTCCGGTGCCTACACCACTTCCGCAGTACCAGCCTGCGCCAACGCCGCAGGTCCAGCCACAGGCTCCCACGCCTGCACCTGCTCCGGCACCAGCGCCGCACGTACAGCAGCCTCAGCCCGGTTACACGCCCATGGCCTCGCAGCAGCCCGCGCAAGCTCCCCAGCAGTGGGGTCAACAACCGCAGTACGGCGCAGCCCCCATGCAGCAGCAACCGCAGCAACAGCAATGGGGACAGCCTCTGCCCCCGCAGCAGACCAGGCAAAGCCAGCGACAGAGCTACGTGCCGCTTCCTGGCCAGCAACCAACGGCTGCACCGCAACAGTGGGGCCAGCCTCTGCCCCCGCAGCAGGGAGTCGGCTATGGCCAGCAGGGATATGCTCCTGCTCCCCGACAGTGGGGTCCGTCATACGTTCCCCCGGCACCTGCTCAGCAACCGGCCCCTGCGCCTCAGTGGGGTCAGCGGCCGCAGCAAGGCCAGCCTGCACAGCAGTGGGGTCAGCCCAACGGCGCCGTGCCCCCGCAGGGCCAGCAGGGTGGCCAGCAATGGGGACAGCAGCAGTACGGCGCGGCTCCCCAACAAGGCCAACAGCAGTGGGGTCAGCAGCAGGGTATGCAAGGCGACCAGTGGAGGCAGTACGCCAGCCAGTCCGGTCAGCCCGCACAGCAGTGGGGCCAGCAACCGCAGCAAGGCCAGCCCACACAACAGTGGGGTCAGCAACCGCAGCAATGGGGCCAGCCCGCACAGCAGTGGGGCCAACAGCCGCAGCAAGGCCAGCCCACACAGCAGTGGGGTCAGCCCAATGGTGCCGTACCTCAGCAGGGCCAGCAAGGTGGCCAGCAGTGGCAGCCTCCACAGCAAGGCGGACAGCCCAATCAGCAGGGCCAGCAGCCTAATCCCTGGGGACAACAGGGACCCGCGCAGCAATAACGAACTGGATCTCGATAGATAGTTTGGGGGCTTGGTATCACCTGATACCAAGCCCCCAAACTCATCGTAGAAACCTCAAGTGCGTTCATCCCTCCAGTTCGAACGCGCCAGCAGGTATCTACTCAATGACTTTCTCAAAAGACCACACGGGCACGTCGTTCCCGTCTAAAGAAACCGAGTGCTCCCCCACGACTTGATATCCAGCCGAGGAATAGAAGCTCGCATTCGTGGGAGTACAGGTAATGAACGCGAGACGTCCACCTCCGTGGGAGCGCACATATCCTTCGATTCCCCTCTCGAGGAAACGCCGACCGATTCCCTGATGCTGGCGTGAAGGATCGACGGCGATAACGGTCAGGAACCAATCGAAATCGGATTCACGACGCACTACCGTATCTGCGGCCTCGGTAAAGGCAAAGAAACGCACAAGGCGATCAAAGCGCATATAGCCCAGGAGCGGCCTGCAATAGCGAAGGTATTCAAGCAACCCTGGCGGGCGATGATTCAAGAGAGCACCTCCAAGGATTTCACCCTGGTCTTCAAGGACCAGAACGGTGTGATAACGCGCGAATACACGAATCATGACGGCGTGGACATCACGAATCCAGTTGGGGAATTCCTCCGGATCGGCCAGTAGCCCCTTCACTGCTGTATGAAGAGGGTAGTTCTCGAAGGCAGCACCCGCTATTTCAGCGAGCTTATCGATGTGCTCTGGGCGTGCAGAGTAAACGTGCATGGCCTTCCCTGTTCGTCGGTACCTTATGGTGAGGTATGAGCGGATATTGAGGTTTTAGACTAGGGCGTCAACCTGCACCTGTACTGTCTACAGACAGTATGAGGGCAGGGCAAAACACTCGCAACAGTTTGCATTCATAAATGTATCGGGAATTTTTTGAGGAAATTTCAGGCACTTTCAGCGGTCTGACTACCAATACTGCGTAAAATAAATTTTCAAGCACCTGTAGACGCCACTAACTCACAAACTTCGACTCGCACTGCCCATGAAAACATGCGGATTCCCTCCCCAATGCCCCCATCGGCAGGCTCTCGATACCGGTGACAGTTGCGTTTTCAGCGCTCATGTTGCGCGAGCGCGTCTCGGGACGGTATTTATTGGGAATCGCTGGTTTATGCGCCGGAACCGTTCTGATGGTCATCGGCTAGCCCAAGGAGGGGAAACTATGCTGCGCCGCGCAACGCCCGAAGATGCAGAGGCACTGTCCACGCTTGCCTCCACGTGCTACATCCAGACTTTTGGGCAGCTTTACTCTTCCGAAGACCTTGATCGTTTCATTCACGAGGCCTACTCCCCCGAAGTCCTTCGTGGCGAGCTCGCGGACCCCCAGCGCCCAACCTGGCTGCTTTTCCTTGAAGAAAGCGAGGCCGACGCGACTGCACCAGAGTGCACTGATGCGCGCACGGCCTCGGAAGGCACATTGATCGGCTACGTGACTGTTTGCCCCGCGCACCTCCCCCACCCCGACGTGAAGCCCACCGACGGAGAAGTTCAGCGCCTCTATCTGCTACGGGAATACCAAGGTGGCGGGCGCGGATCGATGATGCTCCGGCATGCAATCGATTACCTCCTTGCCGACGGGCCGCGCCCCCTGTGGATTGGCTGCTTCAGCGAAAACTTCGGGGCACAGCGACTCTACGGGCGCCACGGGTTTAAGCTGGTCGGTGAGTACGAGTTCATGGTCGGCGACCACGCTGACCGCGAGTTCATCATGCGCCGCGAGGCCGAAGTTTAGGAGTCCTCATGAAGACAGCACACTGGCATGCACTTTTGCTTGCAGGAGCAGGGGTTATGCACTTCAAGGCGCCTCAGGTTTATGACGCCATTGTGCCACGGAGTCTCCCCGGGAACGCGCGAAGCTACACATTGGTGAGCGGCGCGGCCGAGTTGGCAATTGCCGCTGGCCTTGCGCTTCCTTTGACGAGGCGACTGGCCGGCTTAGCCGCGAGCGCACTGTATCTCGCAGTCTTCCCCGCGAATATCAAGATGGCCGTGGATTATCGCAAGGAAGGCAAGCCTGCGGGCGCACAGGCGCTTGCGTATGCTCGACTGCCGCTTCAGATTCCTCTGATTCGCGGGGCGTGGAGGGTGTTTCGAGGAAAGTAGGGGCCTCAGTTACTCACTTGCTTCCACTCCGCGGCATCGAGGCCCGGAGGCGGGAGCTGACGCAGGTGCTGTTTGAGCCGTGTCGCTTGAGTTTGTAGAGCAACAAAGGTCATTCCACCCGAGATCACTCCCCCAATCAGGGGAACGATCTTTGACATGGTTTTCGCCATGCTCTGTTTCGTGACCGAAACGCCAATGACCTTCAGAGACTTCTTGACGACCGGATACCACGTCGTCTTCATGAGGGCTTTGCGTGCGATCCTCTTTTCGATAGCCGGCGCAACGATCACTCGTGCAAAGTCGCGCAGTGACTCTGCAGCTCCCGCAACTCCCAGCATGACGCCGAAGAAGAGGCCCATCTGGGCAATAGTCTCATCATCGACATCGTCCAAATCCGTTAAGAATTCTCTCCACCCATACAGGTACGCAAGCTTTTGCATGATCCGCAGCGAGTGAACGTAGTACTGAGTGAGGTCGGCGGGCACGGTTCCGAGCATCGCCAGGCCACCGGGAATTCCTGCAGCAAACGAGAGCGCGGTTGATTTCTTCGTTTCGAATGAGATCGCATCACTAGCCAGTTTGTCCAGCAACTTGCACGAAATACCTGCAGAGACAGGATCACTCGCGATCGCATGCTCAATCTCAGCATCGCTCAAGTGGAGTTTTCGCAGCTCTTGGCGCAGGAAGTCCTCGCGCGAGATCCGTACTCCCCGCAGGCGAACGAGCTTTTTCAAGAAGAAAACGGCGTAGACCGAGGCCTGCTGGTCTTGGTCTGAAGATGCTTCAGAAACCAGGGGAACAGCATCGTCTTCCTCGATGATTTCGCCTTCGATGATCGGCTCGACAACGAACTCGTCATCGCCTTCAACATTCCCCTGGGCCATTCTTGTCTCTTTTCATTCAGTGACACCCGAAATAGGTAGTGCGATTCTACTGGAAGCAGGCACTACCCACGCTTCGTCGGATACCGCCGGTCCTCACCCTTCCACCAGGGCATCCACGAGGCGTATCCATCGGCAGGCGCAGTATTGGACGAAGGCTCAAAACCAAGCTCTTCAGGAGTCTGCGGAATTCCGTCGACCAGGAAATACTTATCCTTATCGTCGCAGTGCTCGCGAACAGTTGTGCGGAATTCCGCCAGCTCACAGTACAAAACTCCGGTGATCGGATTGCGTTTGAACACCACGATCTTGTAAAGCCAGTAGGCAAAGAGCATCACATTCGCCACCAATGCGACCACCGCGCACGCGATGTTCGCCCGCGGGTCCATGGTCGCAAAGTTAAAGATATCCGAGGGCGGCACCAAGACCTCGGGAAGCAAAGTATTCATCGAAATCCAGAACACCAGTGTGAAGCAGCGGAACCAGATCCACTGTCCCTTCGCCCAGGTGAACGCGGGGATCGTGCAGGCCAGCAGCAGGGCAAGAGTGCAGTACCACGTGTAGTCTGCCAGCGAGTTGTAGAGGAACGCGTGGTTCCACAGGTCGTAAGCAATGACCCACGGCCACACCATGTCCACCCAGATCAGCCCGCGGACCTTCTGCTTGCCCGGCGAGGTTGCGATAATTTTCCCGAGGCCGGTGATCGTGATGATATTGAGCAGGCCGGCCAGCGCGGAAAGCAGGTTCCAATATCCGCCGATCGTACGGAATCCAGTTTCAGGATCAATACCAACGTGGCGAGAAGACAGGTTCGCTGCAACTTCCTGATACCACTGCGTTGAATGGAGCTCTGCGCTGACGCCTCGCGCCTCGGGCAGGCCCGCGATCATATCGATTGTGTGCGCGTCGTTGACGCCCTTCAGGCACTGCCAGTCGGCGCCGCACGCATAGTAGGTGTCAGCATTGAAGTAGATCGTCAGGTCGCGGATGTTCGCTTCCATGATGTTGACGGCCAAGCCGATCCACAGTGCGACGCCCAACCAAATCGCATATTTGTGCGCTTTGTCCGGGTTGCGCTTGGCATAAACCAAGACGGTTCCGGTCATGGTGGCGGTCAGGATCATGATTGCGTACTTGCCGAATGGGAACCACCCGACCATGGGAGTGCCATGGATCCACGCGTAGGGCATGAGCAAAATGCCGCCAACCGTCCATACTGCAAAGATCGTCCAGTTCCATCGGCGATTGATCTCGGCGACAAGGATTTGCGCGAGCAAGACGAGTAGCCAGATGAGATAGACCTTTGGAGTTCCCAGCTCCCAGAGGAAGAGCGAGTCCACAGCATTCTCCTTCGAACCTGTAACTAAGCTGAATATTTTCGTCTATCATAGTGCCTAAATCACCTGAAAATGTGAGTTTTGCTACACATATTGAAGAGTGTGGGAACGCCGTTTCACCGCACCCCCACACGCAACCCACACACTGACCCTCAAGGAGGAGGATCATGAAACGACACTCGTCACGCTTTGGCAGACTCTGCCGCCTCGGCCTCGTTGGAGGAGGCGCACTCCTGGGCGGAATGTACGCATTCAGCCAGCTCAGCGGCAAAGCCACCCCCGAAGAACAGGCCTGGCGCTACCCGGGCGACGACCTCATCGACGCCAACTACGACAACGGGTATTCCTCCACCTACGCGATCACCATCAACGCCCCCGCCTACGCGGTGTGGCGCCTCTTCAAGCAGATCGGTGCGGAGAAGTCCGGGTCGTTCTCCTCCGAATTCCTCGAGCGCGTCTTCGCGCGACTCCCCTTCTTCAACTCCTACGAGATCCAAGAAGAGTTCCAACAGCCCGATTCCATGGTGCCCGGCGACATTGCGGCCTTCGATTTCCACGGAATGTCCATGGAATGGGCAGACGTCGTGCCCGGCAAGTACCTGGTCCAGTGGGTCGACACGAAGAACCCGCCCAAGGCACCAGGTTCCTACGCTTTCCGCTTCCCCGGAATGAAGCACTTTGCGGCAGCATGGTGCTTCTATATGGTCCCCTTGGAGGGTGGACGCACGCGCCTGATCAACCATTGGCGTATCGGCTACGAACCCCCCTCGCCCGCAATGACCGCACTCAACTGGGTGAACATCGAGTTCATTGGCGGCTGCATGACGCACCTGCAAAACCTCTACGTCAAGCGCGTGCTTGAGTTCCGCAAGAAGCAGCACCTGACGGGTCGTTTCATGCGAGGCATGCTCGGCGGCCGATTCTTTAACAGCGAGACTCCGGCTGGCCGCTACGATGGCACTCCCCTCTTCGAGGACACCTACACCCAGTGGTTCCGTTTCGGGCGCAGCGCCCCGGCCGTCGCCGAGATCCGCCCACCCGTCACCGACGATCCCTCGTGGCCACCGACGGGCCCGGGCACGCCGTGGGAAAGCGAGGTTGACGCCTCGTACTTCGAAGGATGGAGCGAGCCCGCATTCTCGTGGGATGAGCAGATCCGCCAGAAGATGGAGCGCACCTACCTCACCGATTGGGGCAAGGAGCAACACTGATGGGCTCGATCACTCCCCCGGATTACCCGACCCTCTTCTTTTTCGAGGCCGGCGAGTGGTGGGATTACGCGATGCTCCTCGTGGTCATCGCTGCCCTCGCCTTCACGGCGTGGCTTGCCCAGCGCAATATGTGGGTGGTCCTCGCCGTCTTCGTCGTGATCCCGGTCGCACTCACGATCTTTTGGTGGCCGCACTCGACGCAGGGCACGGCCTCGGCAGGCTGGTTCCCAATCGTCAAGCAGTACTCGGCGCTGGCGGGGTCCCTGTGCTTGGTCGCGCTTCAAGTATTCCCGAGGCTGCGGTACAACCGCGGGTACCTGCTGATTCCGCCGGTGATCCTTTCCGTCAACATTGCCGAGGCCGTGGTGCGCGATTTCCAGTGCTACGGCATTCACGGGGTGGATCCTTCCCAGGGCATGGTGACTTGGGGAGGATCGTGGAACATCATGAACGGGATCGCGGGCATTTTGAATCTGCTCGCAATCTCGGGATGGATCGGGATCTTCGTGTCGAAAGGCAAAGAGCGCGCGCTCGTCTGGGGTGACCTGACGATCGGGTGGATTATCGCCTACGACCTGTGGAATTTCGCCTACGTCTACAACTGTCTAGCGGACCGCGCATGGTATTCGGGGGTGGCTCTATTGGCGGCGTGTACGATTCCGGCTCTCATGAAGTTTGGACGAGGCGCGTGGATCCAGTACCGGGCCTACACGCTGACTTTCTGGTCGGCTGTGGTGCTCACTTTCCCGCATTTCATGCAGGACTCGATGTTCGCGCACCGCAGCGCGCACAACCCAAGCGCGATGTTCATCATCTCGGCAGCCGCGCTGCTTGCAAATGCGTGGGTTTTCGGCCGCCACGTGTATGTGATCGTCTCAAAGAAGCGCAATCCCTTCACGCAGGAGGTTCACGCAGATGAGCCGACTTACGTGGAGTGGGTGCGGGATCTGGCCTCGGATGAGGACAAGGAGCTGATCGCTGCGCGCCTTGGAACGACGCCCGAAAAGGCGGGGTTTGTGAAAAAGAAAGACCGTCATACGGTTTAGAAAGGAGTTACAACCACCTCGACAGTACACATGTAGGTTCCAAGATTCCAATTCACGCTGCGAAGCATGAATATCTCAGAGGCAGAAAACCTATCCCAAAGAAAGGAAAAGGATGGCTCTCTACACATATTTATGGCAAATACTCCAGACCGTTATCTCTATTATTGCGCTTATTTTTGCTTGGATTGCTCATAAGGACGCTCAAGCAGCAATCAAAGCAAACAAGGCCTTAAAAGTAAGAGACGAGATCGATCGATGGAATGACGCCGCGCGTCAAGTATCAACATGGGAAGGGCCACGGATTAACCGACTCAATGAGGAAACAGAGATAATCAGGCACATTTATTTGCGCAACCAGTCGAACTACGCTCTAAATCATTGCCGAATTCGGATTCAGAATGCGAATGCGGCCGTACTGCAGCTTAGTGTTGGGAAAAGCAGCTTTACATGCGGCAACGGTAACTTTGAAACAGACCTAGGGACTGTCCCGCCCAGTACTACCCTCGAATTAATCTTGACGGTGCAGAGGATTGATCAAGATGCTCCAATCTCATTCACTTGGGAAGAACCGACACGTTTAGCCCGACACTGGGCGACTCGACTAGGGCAAACTGCCACGTTAGACAGCAGAAGAAAAAACAGCGAGTCGTGACACATCCTTAGCCTACTACCGACAATCGGTACGGCAGATGAAAGAAGCAGATCGACTTCTATCCAATCAAGGTACCCGTTATAGAGAGTCTTTAAAGAAAGTTATGACCCTATTAAGCTAAATCCCGACGACTCCCAGATTTCTCTGCAACACGGGCTTCCAATATCCGCTACGAACGTGGAACCAGAATCAGGATAGAGATAACAAGCGATAAAATTTTAAATTTAGAGCGTCTCCTGATCAGGATCTACACGACCGTTCACAGAACTTATTCCTCATCGCCACGTACTACGCATCCAGAAGTAAACAAATGTATCAGTGATGTTGCGAGCGAAACCGCTGCAACTGTTTCTTCCTCTAAAAGCGATTGATCGGAGTTCACCCCACCACCATGACGATTGCGCTGCCCCTTCCAGAGCCAATCCATCATACAAATGACAGCGTCTAGTCCCCGCCTCGATGATTCTAGGCTACCCGTCTTAAGACTCCAACCCTTCTGATCTTTAAGCGCTTTCAGTGCTTTGCCAAGCGTTCCGACACTGTCGTTAGGGATAACCGCAGGCACAACTACATCTTCAACTGCTTTAACTGCCAAAGAGTAGGCTTCACTATAATTAGGCTCCCGTGAATACAAACTAGTCCATGCTTCGCTTAGTTTTTCTCCCGCTCGAGTGTCAGGTTCAATCTGATATTGGAGTCCGCTTTCAACTCCTTCGTTAATACGATGTTGGAGCCCCGAAAAGGATCCCCGCATTCCTACTTTCCAGGCAGATCCACCATCGCGGAGCATTTCGTCAAGGCACTTCGAATCGACGTGCAAACCATAAGCAAGCAGATAATCAACGACGTCAAGCATTCGCTCATCAGGATTCGCTCCTAGGATTTGAAGTACAGACTCAGCAATACTCTGGTAACTACCGGGATGATAAGCAATATGTAGACGCACGGCCATAGTGGTTAAAAATTCTCGAGGACCAGCATATTGCTTCTGTCGCTCCACATTTTTAACCACCCATGAAAACAGTGGACTCGCAAGCCAACCAGGAATACCTTCATAAAGCTTCTGGTAGGATTCCTCCGCTTGTGCTCTCTCAACACTTAGCGGGAACCACGAATTTGACATGGCGGCCTCTCCTCACACGTTGAAGCGGAACTCCACGATATCGCCGTCCTGCATGACGTAGTCTTTGCCTTCCATGCGGACCTTGCCGGCAGCCTTCGCTGCAGCCATGGAACCGGCCTCGATCAGATCGTCGTATGAGACGATTTCAGCCTTGATAAAGCCCTTTTCGAAGTCCGTGTGGATGACGCCAGCTGCCTTGGGAGCGGTGTCGCCCTTGTGAATCGTCCAGGCGCGCGCTTCCTTCTCGCCAGCGGTCAGGTAGGTCTGCAGGCCAAGGGTGTCGAAGCCAACGCGTGCGAGCTTGTCCAGGCCCGATTCGCTCTGACCGGACTCAGCCAGCATTTCTCGAGCGTCGTCCTCGTCCAGCTCAACAAGCTCGGACTCAAACTGCGCATCCAAGAAGATCGCTTCAGCCGGAGCAACCAGAGCGCGCAATTCGTCTTGCATCTCCTGGTTGTCCATTTCCGCCGCGTCCATGTTGAACACGAAGATGAAGGGCTTGGAGGTCATCAGCTGGAAGGACTTGAGTGCATCCTGGTCAAGCTTTGCGCCCGCGGGGCCGCTGAGCAGTTCACCCTTTTCAAGCAGTTCCATTGCCGCGCGCGCGGTTTCCAGGACAATTGCCTCGGTCTTCTTGCCACGGACTTCCTTTTCCAGACGCGGGATCTGCTTTTCAAGCGTCTGCATGTCGGCCAGAATCAGCTCGGTCTTAATGGTTTCAATATCCGATTCAGGATCAACCTTGCCATCAACGTGCACAACGTCGGGGTCGGAGAAAGCGCGCGTCACCTGGCAAATGGCGTCGGCCTCGCGAATGTTGGCAAGGAACTGGTTGCCCAAGCCCTCACCCTCGGACGCACCACGCACAATACCCGCGATATCAACGAAAGAAACGGTCGCGGGAATGATGCGCTGAGAACCAAAGATCTCGGCGAGCTTGTTCAAACGCGCATCGGGAAGCGGAACGACACCCACATTCGGTTCAATGGTTGCGAAGGGATAGTTCGCAGCCAGAACAGTCGCGCGGGTCAGAGCATTAAACAGAGTGGACTTGCCAACATTGGGCAGGCCGGCGATACCAATAGTTAAAGACACGCCCCTATCCTATCCGACGAGGCCGCACTCCCGTTTGCCCGCACGCACAGAAAGTGCGTGAAAAAGCGGGTGAACTTGCGCTCAGCTGGTGTGATCGGGACCCGCAGTGCGGCGAGCGTGAGGGCGATTATCAAGGTGACCAGCGTCCTTCAGGTCCGAACGCAGATCGCGAGGGAGCGCAAAGGTCGTCGTTTCCGTCTCGGTTCGCACCTCTTCAACTGTTGGGAAACCGCGGTCTTGCAGCCAGGCGACAACATCGCGTACAAGGATCTCGGGCACCGACGCACCGGAAGTCAAGCCGACCGTCGAGGCTCCCGCAAACCATTCTTCTTGTAGTTCCTCGGCCTTATCGATGCGATAGGCAGCGGGAACACCCGATTCGAGCGCGACATCAACCAGACGTACCGAGTTCGAAGAATTCGCCGAACCCACGACAACCATGACATCAACCAGCGGAGCAATGACCTTCACGGCCCCCTGTCGGTTCTGTGTCGCATAGCAAATGTCATCCGAGGGTGGATCAAGAAGTGCCGGGAAACGCTCGCGCAGACGGTCAACGGTTTGTCGCGTCTCATCAACCGACAAGGTCGTCTGTGAAATCCACACGACGCGCTCGGGGTCACGAACAACCAGATTGTCGACTTCTTCAGGACTTCCAACGACTTGAATATGCTCCGGGGCCTCACCAAAGGTCCCCTCAACTTCCTCGTGACCTTCGTGGCCCACCAAAATAATGTCGTAATCATCCTTCGCGAAGCGCACGGCCTCGCGATGCACCTTGGTCACCAGCGGGCATGTCGCATCAATGGTTGCTAGGTGTCGCTGCGCTGCGACCTCATGAACCTGCGGGGAAACTCCATGTGCGGAAAAGACGACGCGCGCTCCCTCGGGGACCTGGTCGGTTTCTTGGACAAAGACTGCCCCGCGCTTGCTCAAGGATTCCACAACGAATTTGTTGTGAACGATTTCTTTGCGCACGTACACGGGGGCGCCGTACAAATCCAGTGCTTTCTCTACGACATCAACTGCACGGTCAACACCCGCGCAATACCCGCGCGGCGCTGCCAGCAAGATCTTCCCACCGGCATTTTTTTGTTCAAGGCTGCCCAGCGTCTGGTCGTCAACAGTCATGCTTCAACGGTACAGGCAGGAAGGAGTATCCGCGCAGCCGAAACCACTGATGCTCCTCACACTGGACGCAAATGCTAGGTGCCTGTGTCATGCTTGTTTCGTGCCAGAAAAGATGCCTCCTGCTGCAAAAGCCGCCGACACCACGCGTGACAACCCGTGGCCGCTGAGCAGGCTTACCCAGAACATCAAGATCTACGTGGATCGTATGTCTGCGCTCTGGGTTGAAGGCCAAGTCGTTCAATACAACCCACGCCCGGGCTCGCGCATGGCTTTCTTTACGCTGCGCGACACAGAATCTGACACTTCGATGACCGTGACCGCTTTCCCCAATGTCATCACTGCGATTGGTGCGGGTTTTGAGGAAGGCGTGAAAGTTGTCGCCCGCGTCAAGCCCGTTTTCTGGGAGCGCAGTGGCAGCCTCAACCTCCAAGCAGCCGAAATCCATCTTCAGGGTTTGGGTGACTTGCTTGCTCAAATAGAGCGCTTGCGACAGCGCCTAGCCGCAGAAGGCCTCTTCGATACAGATCGCAAGAAGCCCCTTCCTTTCCTCCCGCGAGTGATCGGCTTGGTGTGCGGCCGAAATGCGAAAGCTAAGGACGATGTCATCGTCAACGCCAGCGCCCGTTGGCCCGCTGCCCGTTTCGAGGTCCGTGAGGTTGCCGTCCAGGGACAATACGCCGTCCGCGAGGTCACCCAGGCGATCGCAGAGCTGGATTCCCTCCCCCAGGTTGACGTTATTGTTGTTGCCCGAGGTGGCGGCTCCGTTGAGGATCTTCTTCCCTTCTCTGACGAGGCCTTTGTGCGCGCCGCCGCGCAGGCCTCCACTCCCCTGGTGTCAGCTATCGGCCACGAAGGGGACGCTCCCCTTTTGGATTACGTTGCGGATTACCGCGCCTCAACACCGACCGACGCTGCCCGCCGAATTGTTCCCGATCTTGCTCAGGAACTTGATGGCCTTGCTCGGGCGCAAGAAGGAATGCGCAGCGCGATTCAGCGCAGGCTCGCTCAAGAGCGCTACAATCTCGATTTGCTGGTGTCGCGTCCAATTTTCTTGGCTCCTGCTGCAACTTTGGAGCCACATCGGACTTTCATTGACTCCGCTCTCACGTCACTGCGCACTCAGGTCGAGCGCCGCTTGAATTCTGAGCGTCAGAGCATCCTCCAAGCCTCGGCAACCCTTCAGGCTCTCTCTCCTCAGGCAACTTTGGAACGCGGATACTCGATGCTGCGTCTTCCCTCAGGGGAGCTTGTCCGCGACGCTTCGCAAGTTCCTAAGGGAACTCTTGTGGAGGGAATCTTGGCGCAGGGTCGTTTGGTTGCTCAGGTTGTCGGTTCAACGCCCGCGACCCGCGCACCTGATTCCCCACAGTAGCGCCCTCTTTCAGACTCAACTACCACCCATACTTGTCACTACCGGAGGTTCCCATGGCAGAAACAGCCCTTCCTGCACCCGAAACGCTGTCCTACGAAGCGGCGCGTGATGAACTCGTTGCGATCGTCAAGACGCTTGAAAGCGGACAGGCTCCTCTTGAAGACACTCTTGCGATGTGGGAGCGCGGCGAGGCCCTTGCAACGCGTTGCCGTTCCATCCTCGACGCGGCAACTCAGCGCATGCAAGCAGGAGCAGAATCACCCCAGTCCGACCGGTAGACTCCGGGTCCCGCAATCAGCTGGGAATGGTTAGACTTAAAGCGTCATCTGTTAGTGGAACCAGCCAAAGTGGTCTGGAAACAGGAGAAAATATGGACCTCGCAACCGACCCCCACATCCTCTCCATTGGAGAGGCACTGATGGATATCGTTGTCCCAGCAGACAGCCCCGTTCCAACTGCCGAAATCCCGGGTGGTTCACCCGCTAACGTCGCAATGACTCTTGGGCGTCTGGGCCGTAACGTCGGCCTGCAGACGTGGCTTGCACACGACGAACGTGGCGAGATTATTGAAGATCACTTCACGGCCTCGCACGTGGTTATTACCGAGGAATCCTTCGGCGCGGACCACACCCCAACTGCCCTAGCAAAGCTCAACGAAAAGGGCGCAGCGACCTACACCTTTGATCTGGATTGGTGCCCTCCAAGCCCGATCCGGGTTTCGACGCAGGCCCGAATCGTTCACTCCGGCTCCATCGCCGCAGTCATCGAGCCCGGTGCACACGCCGTTTTGGATGCCATGGTCACCGCGCGTCAGCACGCGATCATCACCTATGACCCCAACGCGCGCCCCGCACTCATGGGCACCCCCGAGCAGGCTCTCGCTACCGTCAACAAGTTCATCGGCATCTCCGATGTCGTCAAGGTTTCCGACGAAGACATCGCGTGGCTGACCAACGGCCGCGAGATTGACGATGTAGTCCGTGATTGGCTCACCGCAGGTCCCTCGCTCATCGTTGTCACGAAGGGCAAGGAAGGCGCAGCAGCCTTCACCTCCAATGGCGTTCGTCGTTCAATCCCCGCCGGAGACGTCAAGGTCGAAGACACCGTTGGTGCAGGAGACTCCTTCATGGGCGGCCTGATCGATGCCCTGTGGTCGCTCGGCTTGGTGGGCGCCATGTCGCGTCCTGCTCTGCGCGATTTGGATGCGTCAAAGGTCGACTTCATCTTGCAGCGCGCCGCAACCATCGGCGACATTACTGTCTCCCGCGCAGGCGCCAACCCGCCGTGGCTCTCAGAACTCGCCGAGTTCCTCGCCTAAGAGAGGTCTCTCAGCACTAAAAGACTTATTGGGGGCTTGAATCCACACGATTCAAGCCCCCAAGGTTATTTCAGTCGCAGCGTCCAAGGATTTCCCTCGGTGACAACTGCCTGTGTGTTTACCTCCCGGGAACCTCGCTGACCTTACTTCCCCATTCGCCTTTCGCGCTGTGCATAGGCGCGCAACGCGCGCAGGAAGTCGATCTTACGAAAATCTGGCCAATAGGTTTCACAGAAGTAAAACTCAGAGTGCGCAGACTGCCAAATCATGAAGCCCGACAGTCTCTGCTCCCCCGATGTACGGATCACCAAATCAGGGTCGGGTTGATCTCCCGTGTACAGATGCTCGGCAATATCAGAGTCCTTCAATCGTGAAGCCAAATCTTCAAGGCTCTCCCCGCGCTGGCCCGCATCGCGGATCACCTCACGCACGGCCTCGACAATCTCATGACGTCCGCCGTAGCCGACGGCAATGTTGACGCTCAGCGCGCTTGTCGCGGGGCTTTCCTTCGCGGCCTCACGGAGGGAATCGGCAATATCTTCTGGGAGCAGGCGTAGATCCCCAACGATACGCAGGCGCCATTTTCCGGTTTGGCTCAGGGCACTTACGGTTTGCGAAATGATCGTCAGGAGTTCGGAAAGCTCATCGCTTTGGCGCGAGAGGTTATCGGTCGAAAGCATCCACAAAGTGACGATCTCGACGCCGACTTCTTCGGCCCACCCAAGAAACTCAGCGATTTTTCCCGCGCCGATTCGATGCCCTTGGGATGCGGTGAAGCCGATCGACTTCGCCCAACGCCGGTTCCCGTCAAGAATGACTCCGACGTGACGAGGGATTGGGCGCCCCGATAAAGATGCTCGTAAGCGCTTCTCATAGACGTCATAGAGCATGTTCCACTGTGACACTTTCAGTCCCTTCCGCGCGAAAGAGTGTCAATACTGTTTAAGAGTATCGCGATTCTCACTCCCCTTGCACATTCGTCCGTGGCCCTAAGTTCTCTCACACCTACTGCCACAAGCGATGATTTTTCCGCAAGATTGGCGTACCCTACGGTGTAGTAAGTTACGCAAACGTAGGTAGAGTTTTCAGAGGAGGCAGCAATGAAAATCGCTTCCCTCAAACCCACTGAGTGGTTCCCCGGGCAGAAGGTTTCCGTCAAACCTCACTTGAGAGGATGGATCCACCTCGTCGCCGCGCCGCTCTCCTTGGCAGCATCTATTGTCCTCACCTGCCTCGCTCCCAGCGGGGCAACCAAGTGGGGTTCGGCGATCTACCTTGCGGCCTCGCTGATCCTCTTTGGAATTTCAGCGCTCTACCACCGTTTCTACTGGTCGCCGCGATGGGAAATTGTGTGGAATCGCCTCGATCATTCCAATATTTTCCTGCTTATCGCCGGCACCTACACTCCCCTCTCGGTCACAGTGCTCCCTCACGACCAAGCGGTCACGATCTTGTCAATCGTCTGGGGAGGCGCGTTGGCCGGAATCCTTCTCAATCTCTTTTGGCCGACCGCTCCAAGGTGGCTCGCAACGCTCATTTACGTTGCTTTGGGGTGGGTTGCTCTGTGGTACCTCCCCCAGTTTTGGGCGCTCGCAGGACCGGCTGTAGTCTGGCTTCTCTTGGCCGGCGGAATCTTGTACACGATCGGCGCGATTGTCTACGCAACGAAGAAACCCGATCTATCACCTCGCTGGTTCGGGTTCCACGAGATCTTCCATACCTTCACGGTTCTTGCCTGGGCGTGCCACTGCACCGCCGTGTATTTGACAGTTCTGTAAATCTTCCACAGATAGCGCAAAATCCACATTTCCAGGCTGAAGGCTGCTAGGCTGGCAAATCTATAGAATCAATGTGAAGGCCGACGCCCGTCGGCACATGTCGGAGGCATAAGTAATGGCTGATACCCAATGGCTGACTCAAGCTCAGTATGACAAGCTCCAGGCGGAGCTCACGGATCGCGTCGAGGTGCGTCGTCCTGAGATCGCTCGCCTGATCGACGCGGCTCGCCAAGAAGGCGATTTGCGCGAGAACGGCGGCTACCATGCCGCTCGTAACGAGCAGTCCCTCAACGAGACCCGTATCCAGGCACTCGAAGAAATGCTGCGCAACGCTGAGGTTGGCGAAACCCCCGCTGATGATGGAATCGTTGAACCCGGAATGGTTGTCACCGCTCTTGTTGCAGGCCGCGAGCAGAAGTTCCTCCTGGGTTCCCGCGATGCCGGCGGCGACCTCGGAGTGCAGGTCTTCTCTTCTCAGGCTCCTCTGGGTGCAGCAGTGATGGGACACCGCAAGGGCGATACCCTCACCTACGAAGCACCCAATGGCCGCGAGATCACCGTTGAGATCTTAGATGCAACACCTTTCGTTGGCTGAGTAAACCCAAACGCACTGTGGGGGCTCCAGAGTTGAACTCCAGAGCCCCCACAGTTTTACGCATTCAGTCAAAACGATGCGCGTTCAGCTTCAATAAGCATCACGCATCACTGTCTTCTTCATCAGTTTCAGCGCGCTGCTCGATTTCATCAGCGACACGCGTCCCCACGCTATCGCCCGGCTCTGCAGTGCCAGCAGTGACCATGCGTTCACTCAGCTCTTCGTTGACGGCGTAGCTGTGTGCTTCAACTGCCTCCCCTGCGAGAAGGGGAAGATCTTCACCGTAGGAATGAGCAATCAACGCATCGAGCGTCCCCGGTGCCCCTCCTGGACGATCAAGCTTTGTCGCTAGGGCAGGCTCGGGATCGTGTCCGTGCAGGTAGAGCACAGTGGAGTTAATGAAGGCTGCGATCGGGATGGAGAAAATCGCTCCCGCGATTCCCGCAACCATCGAACCCGCCGTCACACCGAGCAAAACAACCAGAGGGTGCAAGGACACGGCGTTGGACATGAGAAGCGGTTGAAGGAGGTTCCCCTCGACTTGCTGGACCAGCAAGATAATGACCAGCATGATCAGACCGACGGTGAATCCCTGATCCACGACAGCGACCAAGACTGCGATAATTCCCGAAACCAAGGAGCCGATAATCGGAATAAAAGAGCCGAAAAACACCAAAACGATGATCGGGATGACCAGTGGGACGCCCAAGAAATAGGCACCGATACCAATGCTCAGCGCATCGATGAAGGCAACTTGCATCTGCCCGACCACATAGCCGCCCATGCTTGCCCACCCGCGAATTGCGGCCTCGTGAACGGGTTCGCGGGCGCCTTTGGGAAGCAAACGCACGAACCACACCCAGATGTCGCGACCGTCTTTAAGGAAGAAGAAAAGGCAGAAGAGAGCGATCACCGAACCGGTAGCGACAGAAATAGCTGAAGACGTCGCGTTCACCGCGCCGAAAATCAGTGACTGCGCGTGGGATTGAACCCAGGCGACAATCTCGGACTGCAAGTTTTCCAGATGTGAATCGATACCGGAGGTGTCGATCCCCAATGGGCTGGTGCGCAACCATTCAAGGAGGGTGGTGAGACCTTCGTTCGCGCGGGTGAGCAGCGAGGGGACCTGCGAGAGGATCTGGGCCCCAGCAGTCGATAGTGCGGCACCCACGACAACCACAGTTGCCAGCAAACCGCTGAGAGCAGCAAGGGCTCGCGGGAAGTGAGCCTTGCGGTGAAGCCACGACACCATCGGGTTCAAGAAAACCGCAAGAAGAAGCGCCACCGCGATCGGCACGATGATCCCGTAAACGAAGGTCATCCCATAAATCAGCAGGGCAACCGCCGCGACGACGACGATCGCGCGCCACGCAACCGCCGCGCCCACGCGCAAAGACCAAGGCACAGCCTCGGAAGCATCTCGGCTGGTGGGCTCATCCTCAACGACGACGCGAACGCGCCTTCGTCCATCCCCCCGAACATGCGAGCGCTGCTCCTGAACGCGGCGCCTGATCTGCTCAAGAGGTTTCAGAAGCGACGAAGCCAAGCTTGAGCCGGCTCCCCCTCCTCCCTTATCTGAACGACTGGGGCGTTGATCGGGGGCTGATGCTGCTTGCTGCGCATCCTTTTCGCTCATGCTTGGCCTCGTCTTTTCAGTTTGTTAGCTCAGGCGACACCGAGAATATCGGTGACGAAAACAAGGGTATCGCCGCCGCGGATCCCAGCCTGAGGAACACCGCGCTGACCATAACCGTATTCGGAAGGAATGGACAGCAGGACACGCGAGCCGACGCGCTGGCCAATGAGTCCCTCATCCCAACCGCGAATGACCATTCCCACGCCGATTTGGAAGCTCAGTGCAGCACCGCGGTCGTAGGAGTTATCGAAGACGTTTCCATCCCAGACTTGCCCCAGGTAATGGCAGTGGATGGTGTCTCCAGCTTCGACGACCTGGCCGTCGCCCTCATGGAGGACCTCGACGAGCAGCTCATCGCTAGGGGTGGGATCAGTAAATTCCAGGGTGGGCTTACGGCCAAATTCGCCTGTCACTATAAGGTTTTCCATGGTTTCTCCTTAGGGAAGTACTGCGGTAGAGGACTGAGCATTCAATGAGGCATCCCGGAGGATGCAGAAGGGGCCACGCTCGAACGAACGCGACCCCAACTTGTTAGCGACGAGACGCCAAGATCGAAAGAATTCGGAGGATTTCGACGTACATCCACACGACCGTGACCATGATGCCGAAGGCGCAGTACCATGCGAACTGCACGGGAGCACCTCGCTCAACGCCCTGTTTGACGGTATCGAAGTCACCGATCAAGGCCATAGTTGCAAGGACAACGGCGATGAGGGAGACAACCACGCCCAGCGGAATGCCCTTAACGTAGATCGTGTCGATCGGCGCCATCGCTCCGAAGGCCACCAAAACCGCGTTTGCGATGCGAGTCAGGAGAAGCGCCAAGATACCGATCAAGGTGAACTTTGCGAGCTTGGGCGAATTACGCACCTTACCGGAAGTGAAGAGGACAAGCGTAATTCCCGTAACGGCAAGGGTTGCGATGAATGCCTGAGCGACGATGCCCGGGTAGGTCATTTCCATGAAGGAGGACAAGGCACCCAGCGAGACACCTTCTGCGAAGGCGTAAGCCATGATGAGACCCGGGCGAATGGTCTTCGAGAAGGAATTCACCATTGCCAGAATGAAAGCGATGAGCGTTCCCAGTCCCATAGCGACAACGCCCAGCATGGGGTTCGTTGCAGCGAGGAACCACGCAGGAGCGGCGCCAAGAAGCAGAATCAGGAAAGAGATTCCGGTCTTCATCAAGGCGTCGTCATAGGTCATGCGACCGCGATCAACCGCGTCTGCGGAAGGCGCTTGGTAGGCCTGCTGGAGGTCAGCATACACGGAGGGGTCAAGGCTGGGCGCGCCAGCGTAGCCGCCTTGAGCCTGGGTCCCATAGGTCGAGGCCTGGGGCTGAGCATAGGGGTAGCGCACGGGATCAACAACGGTTGTCCCGGAAGCTTGAGCATTTGTGGGCTGGTAGCCGGGCATCGCCGGGTAGCCCGCAGGAGTCGAATCGGCGCGAGACCAGTCTCGCTCTATCTTTGAGAACACGGGGTTTGTCATGAGATTTCCTTTCCCTCGGTTCAGTATCTATTGAGTACCCCCAGTCGGACTCGAACCGACAACACACCGATTTTAAGTCGGTTGCCTCTGCCAATTGGGCTATGGGGGCATCGCCGCTAGCGACGAGCCAGCATCGAAAGCGCGATACCGTCAAGGATATCGTGTTCGGAGACGTAGGCGCCCACTATTGGGTGGTTTGTATTCTCGCAGCGTAGAGTGACGCGGTCCATGACGCGTTTCCAGATCAGGGCGCCACCTGCGATGACGTCCGCGCGTCCCTCTGGCATGAAGCCTAGGGCAGCCTTGACCGCCAGTGGTTGCTCGAGCATGAAACGGACCGAGGCATCGGTATCCGCGTGGCTCAGAAATGCGCCGTCGATCTTTTCCGGCTGGTACGAGGCCAAGCCCAGCGCGTGTGCGGCGATCGTTGTGATGGTCCCGGCTACGCCCACCACGCCTCGGACGCTAGAGAAATCAACAATTTCTTCGGCCTCGTCAAGGCGGGCGTCAATCCACTCGCTGGCCTGGGCCTGGACTCCATCGGGAATCGGTTGATCGCTTGCGCATCCGGCAAAGAATTTCTCCGTCACGCGGACGGAGCCCATATCGGCCGAATATGCCGCATCAACGCCCTTACCTAGCGTACCTACGACCATTTCCGTTGAGCCGCCGCCGATATCGACGACCAGCACCTTCCCTCGATCGTAGGCGTGCACGCTACTTGCAGCACCGGCGAAAGACAAGGCGGCTTCTTCAGTGCCGGGAACAACTTCCGGGTAGACACCCAGGAGTTCTTTCACGGGCTCAATGAAATCCTGGCGGTTTTCGGCATCACGCATTGCCGATGTCGACACGAAACGAATGTCCGTTGCCCCCAGATTGTCAATCATCCGCTTGTATTCGCGCACCGCTGCGAGGGTGCGTTCGATTGCCTCGGGAGCGAGGCGCCCCGTGCGGTCAACGCCCTGTCCCAAGCGCACGATCCGCATTTGACGGGTGAGATCGTTCAAAATCACGCGCTCACCCTGGGTTTCGCCGTCTGCAACAAGAAGTCGAATTGAGTTCGTTCCACAATCAATTGCCGCTACCCGCGTCATCGTTCCATTCCTTCTGGGGATTTCACTTCTTCTAGAAATTGACACGCACCGCGCGCATCAGCAGGTGCAGGATTGGCGATCCCACAGGCCTCGTTCGCGCATCATCTCCAGCGCGAGGTCACCGATCGGGTTCACGCCCTCCCCCGCGGCCAAGGCGTGACCGACCACTGCATGCAAGCACTTGACGCGCGTAGGCATTCCGCCGGCGGATACTCCGTGGATTTCAGGAACGTCGAGCTCCAGCTTCCTGCCAAGCTCCTCACGCGAAGCAATGTAGGCCTCGTGAGCGCGCTGGTAGGCAGCGCGGAGGTCCTCATCATCGGTCAGGCGCTCATTGAAGTCTTCCATGACCTTGGTTGCTTCAAGCGTCGAGCAGGCGCGGACTGCTCCGGGACTGGTCAGGTAGAAAGTTGTGGGGAAAGGAGTTCCATCTTCAAGCCTAGGCGCCGTCGCGACAACGGTCGGCTTCCCGCAAACGCAACGCGCGGCGATCCCAACGACACCTCGGGGAACACGTCCCAATTGTTCTTCGAGAACCTGAAGATCCTCGGCGCTAGCCGGCGTAATTGCGTTCATCATTCCTCCACATTCAGACAAACCCGGATTATTTTACGCGAAAAGGCTTGCGGGAGGGAGTGTTTCCACGCAATGGATCTGGCCCACGTGGCACGCGGTGATCAGTTGCCAGTTCCTTGTGTGCTTGCGCTACTTTCAGGAGTCGCAGACTGCGAGGGAGATGGCGCATTCCCGCCTGTTTGTGCGGTCTGAATATTTCCCGTCGGATGGTCAGCCTCTTCGACCGTCATTGAGAGGACCTGCATCCACGGGCGAGCGGGGCCCGCCTCGCGCGCTGCCGCGACCTGCGCTTGGTCTTGGTAGTCCTTACCGGGGTCCAAGACGGAGTACTGAGTTTCCCCAGGCTTGACATATCCGAGGCGTTCGCGCGCCTGCGAGGCAATGTACTGCGGGTTCGACCACAGTTCGAGTTGCTGGCGCTTCGCGTCGTTATCCGCTTGGGTTTGCTGGACTTTTGCCTTGATCGCAGCAAGTTCGCGTTCTTGACTCCACAGCTGCATGAAGGAGGGAACGAGGAGCATCGCGAGAAGCGCTCCAAGAAGAATCAATCCCAAAATACGCATCGAAATTTCAATGCCGCCAAAAGATACCGAGGTGGGGCGCTTCGCGATGTTTTCTGCGGCTTGGGCGCGGGGTCTGGGAGCTTCGCGTTCTGGACGCACTCGCGTTGTTGTGCGCACGCTTGGTGAACTTTGCGTCCCTTGAGCGCGCGTGCGCGGGGTTTTTCCTCCCTGACGAGGCCGCCGCTGGGTATCAGGCTCAGCCGCAGCTTGACGTCTGCGGGCGCTGGGGACGACTGGGCGTCCTTTTCTGGGTTTCTGAGCCATATCCCTATGGTGCCTCAAGCGGGCAAGACGGGCAGGACATAAAACTCATGTGTTCCCAATTGAGGGCTGAATCGCATAACGAAGGGGTGGGTGATGATTTCTCATCACCCACCCCTGGGTCACGCTTTTAGGAGCGTGTCAGTATGTGCTTCTCAGAAGGAAGCGCGGGGGAAGGAAGAACGACCCGCGTACACTGCTGCAACGTCGAGATCCTCTTCGATGCGCAGGAGCTGGTTGTACTTCGCCACGCGCTCGGAGCGAGCGGGAGCACCGGTCTTGATCTGGCCGGAGTTGGTGGCAACCGCGAGGTCCGCAATGGTGGTGTCCTCGGTTTCACCGGAGCGGTGAGAGGTCATTGAACGGTAGCCGTTGCGGTGTGCTTCTTCCACGGCGTCCAGGGTCTCGGTCAGGGAGCCGATCTGGTTCACCTTGACGAGCAGAGCGTTAGCAGCGCGCAGCTCGATGCCCTTGCGCAGACGCTCGGGGTTGGTGACGAAGAGGTCGTCGCCAACGAGCTGGACACGATCGCCGATTTCGGCGGTCAGAGCGGTCCATGCGTCCCACTCGTCTTCCGACAACGGGTCTTCGATGGAGACCAGCGGGTAGTCGCGGATGAGCTTCTCGTAGTAGGTGACCATGTAGTCGGTCGAGCGGCCTTCGCCTTCGAACTGGTACAGGCCATCCTTGAAGAACTCGGAGGAGGCGACGTCCAGGGCGAGTGCGACATCGGTGCCGGGCTTGAAGCCGGCCTTTTCGATGGCCTCGATGATCAGGTCGAGTGCAGCGGCGTTGGAGGAGAGGTTCGGTGCGAAACCGCCCTCGTCGCCCAGACCGGTGGACAGGCCGCGTTCCTTGATGACGGCCTTGAGGGTGTGGTAGACCTCGGCGCCCCAGCGGAGGGCATCGCGGAAGGTCGGTGCGCCCAGAGGAGCAATCATGAACTCCTGGATGTCAACGTTGGTGTCTGCGTGAGAGCCACCGTTGAGGATGTTCATCATGGGAACGGGCAGGATGTGAGCGTTGGGGCCGCCCAGGTAACGGTAGAGGGGCAGACCTGCGGACTCGGCAGCAGCCTTTGCAACAGCAAGGGAGACACCGAGAATAGCGTTTGCGCCGAGCTTGCCCTTGTTGGGGGTGCCGTCCAGCTCGATCATGATTTCGTCGATGCGACGCTGGTCGGAAGCGTCTTCGTCAATCAGTTCGGGGGCGATGATGTCGTTCACTGCGTCAACGGCGTCCTGAACGCCCTTGCCCTGGTAACGACCCTTGTCGCCATCGCGACGCTCAACGGCCTCGAATGCACCGGTGGAGGCGCCAGAAGGAACTGCTGCGCGCTCGAAAGTGCCATCTTCAAGAATGACCTCAACCTCAACGGTGGGGTTACCGCGGGAGTCGAGGATCTCGCGAGCTCCGATTGCTTCAATGCTTGCCACGTTAATTCTCCAATCGATTAACTACGTGACTACTGTCGTATCTAACGCTAGTACATTCAGGGCCACTCCATCAGTACTACGCGTGCACTCACACGCGTTTTCCTCGTCACGATCAAGGGCACATTGGCGCAAATTAGACATAGGTCCCCATAAATGCCGTATCGCCCACCCTCACGGGTGGGCGATACATCACATTTCAGACACGTGGGGGTATACCCATACGCCCACGCGCAGCCGGCAACTAGTTCTTGCCTGCCTGCTGCGCGGCAGAGCTCGAGCGGACGACGTCGCCGAAAACTGTCTGAGTCAGCTCATTGCTTTGCGCATTGTAGGTGCCGTAGCGCGGATTGATCTCAACCTTCGTTGACTGCATAATCTGCGAAATCTGATTGCTCAGCTCCTGCGATTTTTCGGAGGAAAATCCCATTGAACGCAGCTTTTGCAGAGCCAAAGTGTCCTTGACGATCGTCTTCAAAAAGGGAGTCGGTTCTTCGACAGGAGTGCTCTGTCCTCCACGAGCAACAACGCGCTCCCCCATTTGCTGGAACTGTTGCATGACTTCTTCGTCGCTCACCGTGACGCCGTTTTCTTCAGCCACTTGTCCCACTGCACGTGAAGAACTCATATCCGGAAGGAATTGCGCTGCATCGACTTGCTGTCCCATCAATGCGCTGAGCTGCTGACTAGACAGGTCCAGTTCTGCCTCGCTCACGCTCCAATCACCAATGATCGCTGCGGTTCCCGGGTGCGTGGAACAGGCACCAAGGCCCAATCCAGACACGGCCAAGATTGCCGCAGCCTTCGATGCGCGTGAAAGAGAAACCATGACTATATCCTCCGGAAAATCACTCTGTATAGGTGTCAGTGTAGCGCTCTGATTAGGCCTGAGACGCCTGCGGTGGGTTGAGTACCTTCGTCATCAGGTTTTCGATCCAGTCGATGAGTGCGCGATCCATCAAGGGAACACCACCGATACGCGCCGTCATCGGCAAAGGAACAAGCAACTGACGAACAGCGGCTTTCACGACGCATCCCGGGTACAGGCGCTTGAGCCTCATCGCCTGAGATTCTTTCAATTCGATGGGGTGAATCCGCAAGTACTTTCCCTGCGTTGCAAGCTCATCAATACCCATGCGACGCAGGAGCGAACGAAGACGAGCAATCTCAAAGAGCAAGTCAACCTGCTGGGGAATAGGACCGTAGCGGTCAGCCAACTCCTCGCGCAGATCTTTTTCCTGCTCGCTGGTTTCAACCGCCGCGATCTTGCCGTAGACCTCAAGGCGTAGGCGTTCAGCGGAGATGTAGTCCTCTGGGATGTGTGCGTCAACTGTAATATCCAGACGCAGATCCTTCTTTTCTTCCTTTCGTTGCCCCTTAAAGGCAGCGACCGCGTCTGCGACCATTCGGACATAGAGGTCAAAGCCCACGCCCTCGATGTGTCCCGATTGCGCGCCTCCCAAGAGGTTACCAGCGCCTCGGATTTCCAAATCTCGCTGAGCAACTGCAAGACCCGCACCCAGATCAGCGTTCTGGGCGATCGTCTGCAAGCGCTCGTGTGCCATCTCTGAAAGAGGGCGGTCAGAGGGGTAGAAGAAGTACGCATACGCACGTTCACGGCCTCGGCCCACGCGACCACGTAACTGGTGCAATTGGGACAAGCCGAAAGTATCCGCGCGGTCAACAATCAGGGTATTCGCGTTCGAAATATCCAGACCGGTTTCCACGATGGTGGTACACACCAGAACGTCGAAATCGTGGTTCCAGAAGTCAACGATGACGTTTTCCAATTGGTGTTCGTTGAGCTTTCCGTGGGCAACTCTGATCCGCGCCTCGGGAACAAGTTCTTGGATGTGTGCAGCAACCGAGGCGATGGAGTCCACGCGGTTGTGCACGTAGAAGACCTGACCGTCGCGCAAAAGCTCGCGTCGGATAGCGGCGCTGACCTGTGCGTCAGTATGCGCGCCGACGAAAGTGAGGACGGGCTGGCGTTCTTCGGGCGGGGTCTGAAGAATCGACATCTCGCGAATGCCGGAAACCGCCATTTCCAAGGTCCTGGGGATGGGCGTTGCGGACATTGAGAGGACGTCCACATCGGCTCGTAGGGCTTTGAGTGTTTCCTTGTGCTCGACGCCGAAACGCTGTTCCTCGTCGATGATGACCAGGCCCAGATCCTTGAAGGTAATGGCACCGGAGAGCAGCGAGTGTGTACCAATGACCAGGTCCACTCCTCCCGAGGCCAAGCCTTCCTTAACTTTTTCCGCTTCCTTGGGCGTCGAAAAACGCGAGAGCGTGCCAATGGTGACGGGGAATCCCGCATAACGTTCCGCGAAGGTTTCGGCGTGCTGCTGGACGAGAAGCGTCGTCGGGACCAAGACGGCGACCTGTTTGCCGTCCTGGATTGCTTTGAAAGCTGCACGGACTGCGATCTCGGTTTTTCCATAGCCCACGTCGCCCGTGAGAAGGCGGTCCATGGGCATGGGCTTTTCCATGTCGGCTTTCACTTCGTCAATGGTGACGAGTTGGTCGGGTGTTTCCACGTAGGGGAAGGAATCTTCCAGCTCGCGTTGCCACGGGGTATCCGGCCCGAAAGCGTGCCCCTTCGTTGCTTGACGCACCGCGTAGAGGCGGATGAGTTCCTGCGCGATTTCTTTGACAGCTTTGCGAGCCTTTGCTTTGGTTTTCTCCCAGTCGGCCCCGCCCATCTTCGTCAGTGCGGGTTGATCCGAACCCGTGTACTTCGAGATCTGATCCAAGCTATCTGTGGGGATGAAAAGTCGGTCACCGGGCTGGCCACGCTTTGAGGGCGCGTATTCCAAGACCAAATAGTCGCGAGTAACCTGACCATCGCCGCGTCCAACGGTGCGGGAAACAAGCTCAATGAATCGCCCAATTCCGTGCTGATCATGAACGATGTAATCCCCTGGATGAAGCGTGAGGGGATCGACTCCCTTACGCCTGCGCGAGGGCATTTTCCGCATGTCTCGGGTTGTCGCTCCCACGCGCCCGGATAGGTCCGACTCGGAGATAATCGCCAGTTTGAGTTCGGGCGCAACAAAACCGCGAGTTCGCGGAGCTGAGACAACATAGAGCAGCGAAGGGTCCTGCGAAGGATCGCATTCTTCAACGATGCGACTTCCAATTCCTGCGTCCGTCGCGATGGAGTTCAAGCGACGGGCGGGGCCTTCTCCTTCAGCCGCAAGGATGAGCGTCCATCCGGCTCTCAGCAAAGTCCGGATATCCTCGAGGGCACGCGCATAATCGCCTCGATAGGGGCGCACGTCCCGCGCACCCAGAGCTACCAATTCGTCTGAAACAACGACGGAGTACGCTTCTTTCTTCAGGAGAGCTCCCGAGGCTTGCGCCTGTTCGTCCTCACTGTTCACGGGGCTTCCGCCTTGTTCGGCGATTGCCTGAGCAAGTTGCGCGGGAGGAAGGGCCGTCAGGTCCCACCAAGGACGCCCCTGTGCTCCCCAGATTTCTTCCAATGGAATGAACGAGGCCTGTCCTGCTTCAAGGGGTACTGCTCCCCCACCGGCAGCCTGGGACCAGGCCGCGGCGAGAAATTCTTCTGTGGTTGCAACCAGATCCGCCCCGCGAGCACGAATACGCTCAGGGTCAACGGCAACAAAGAGTCCGCCAGCAGGAATGAGATCAAGGAAAGAATCCATTCCCCCGACCAAGATTGGTGCAAGAGATTCAAGGCCCGGAGCCGCGATCCCCTGCGACGCCAATTCCAAGATTTCGGCTGCGCCAGGAAGCTGGTCGATTTCATTGCGAGCCTTGGCACGAACCTGCGGGGTCAAGAGCAGCTCCCGGCAGGCAACCGCCCACACACCGGCCTCCACAACCCCCAAAGTTCGCTGATCAGATACGGAGAAGGCACGGATTTCATCGACCTCGTCTCCCCATAATTCGATACGCAAAGGGTGCGCTTCTTGAGGGGGAAATAGATCGAGAATGCCACCGCGAACCGAAAATTGTCCGCGTCGCTCGACCATATCAACACGCTCGTAGCCCAGGTTTTCAAGTTCTTGAGCCAAGTGCGGAAGATCCACAATATCTCCGGACTTCACGCGCACGGGGGCACGATCAGCAATCCCATGAATGATGGGCTGCATGAGCGCTCGAACGGGAATTACAACGACATTGAGACCTCCCGCGTGTTCATCGCCGGATTGCGGGTGAACAAGGCGCCGCAGGACCGCAATGCGTTGCGCCATGGTGTCCGCTTGAGGTGAGAGGCGTTCATGCGGCAATGTCTCCCACGAGGGAAAGACCTCCACCTCATCAATCCACGCGCGCAGGGCGAGCGCCGTTTCTTCGGCCTCGCGCCCGGTTGGGGTCACGACATAGGTTGTGCCACCTCGGCGAGCGGCCATCGATGCAATCAGGGGAATACGCGCGCCCGCGGGAGCAACGGCACAACCAGAGATCCCCTGGTCAACGGATTCGAGCACCTGTGACAGTGCTGCGTCGCCTTCAAACGATGGGAGAAGAGAGGAAAACTGCGGCACTTAGGCTCCCTGTTGCGTGTGCAAGCGCTGCTGCGCCTCACTGAAACTTGTCGTGACGATATCTTCGACAACGTCTCCGGCTTGGGCGATGGTCACTGAAAGATCAGTCAGCTGGTTCTGATTCATCCGCGCAAGCACATAATCAGCAGGATTCATTCGCCCCGGCGGGCGACCGATTCCGATCCGCAGCCTGTTGTAGTCACGTGTGCCCAGGACCTGAGAGATTGACTTAAGGCCGTTGTGGCCGCCTTCTCCGCCCCCGGTCTTCAAGCGCAGAGTGCCCTCAGGAAGGTCAAGATCATCGTGAACGACCAAAAGACGTGAAGGCGTGACATTCATGAACTTCGCGAGACGCCCGATGGGACCACCAGAAGTGTTCATGTAGGAATCGCTGATTGCCAGAATCACTCGCGGTCCGGGAACTCCCCCGGGGAGCATTCCCAATCGAATATCTGCACAGTGAGTCCCTGAACGATGGGCCGAAAGCTGGACTCCTACATTCGATGCGAGCAGGTCCACGAGCATATGCCCGACATTGTGGCGCGTATTCGCGTACTGGGCACCTGGGTTACCCAGGCCAACAACCATCCAGGGATCCGTTGAAGTCATAGAACGATTGTGCCACCCCCTCCCCGCATCTGCGTCCAGGAAGAAGGTGGCACACCTGTGAAGTTGAGCGTTGAGAACGTTTAGAGTTTGCCGGCAGGAGCAGAAGGAACGGCAACAATGAAAGCTGGCTCTCCCAACTCACGATCAGCGAAAGCGCACGCAACAGCCTGCGCGGTTTCCTCCACACGCTCGCGATCAACCAGGGCAATGGCACTGCCGCCGAATCCCCCACCTGTCATTCGCGCACCATAGGCACCCGCGCCGCGCGCCGCATCCACAGCAACATCGAGTTCCGTACACGACACCTCGTAGTCATCACGCAGGGAATCGTGCGAATCATTCATGAGCGCACCGACAACCTGGACACGAGAACCCTCCAGGGGGCCTTCCTTGAGGAGCTCAATCAACGCTCGAGTGCGCGCAATTTCAGAGACAACGTGACGCATGCGCTTACGAAGCCTCTCATCTTCCAAAGCCTCACTGGCACCTTGCAGGTCTTCGACCTCAACGAGCTGTTCCACACCCAACTGTCGGGCGGCCTCTTCACAATCAGCACGGCGTTGTCCGTACTGTCCATCCGCCAAGGAGTGCGCAGCCCGCGTATCGATAACGAGCAGCGCAAGCCCCTGAGATTCCAGATCGAAGGGGATGTGTTCCACGCTCATATCGCGGCAATCCAATGCAAGGGCATGGCCTTCTTCGCAACGCAGCGATGCGGTCTGGTCCAATCCCCCGGTGTTTGCTCCCGCGATCTCGTTTTCTGCGCGGCGCGCACACTCGACGAGGATTGCTCGTCCCTTATCGCTGGGCGCACTCAGCGGGCCGGCCAAGCCCAGGTCTTCGGCCTCGTCAATGGCGACGGCCATTGCACACTCAAGGGCGGCAGATGAGGAAAGCCCACCGCCGCGGGGAACGCAGGAGTAGAGCGCAGCGTCAAAACCACGAATCGGCCCATAACCAGCCTTTTCGAGCGCCCACGCAACGCCGGAAAGATACGAGGCCCAGCCAATAACTTCACCCTCGCAGCCACGCGGTGCGACCTTGTCGAGGTCCAGCTCGTCGACGGCCTCGCGGGTCTGGGGCGACACCAGACGCAGCAGGCGATCCTCGCGCGGGGCGTAAGCGATGAAAGCTCGATGCGGGAGGGCAATGGGAAGACAGGGACCCCCGTTGTAGTCGACGTGCTCACCAATAACATTGACGCGCCCGGGTGCCGACCATATATCGAGCGGCTGGTAGCCGAAAGTTTCTTCAAAAAGTTCGCCAGCGAGTTTGCGTCCTTCGTGGGCGCTTAGAGCGGCTGACCAGGACAGATCCACGTGCACACTTCCTTGGGTGAATCGATCAATACAGTGTCTTCAGCGTAGCGCATTGGGCATCTTCCTCACGCGATATGCTTGTGGACTCGATGTGCTCGACGCCGGCCTCCCCATGTACCATGGGCGAGTTCGTATTCCCCATTTCAGGTAGTTTCATGTATCTCCCTCAGCGTTTACCGGGCCAAGAATGGCTCGGCGTTGTCGTTGCGATACCTGAACCCTGGGTGAGTGCGCTGACGGATATTCGCGTCGGTTTGGGTGATGAGCAGGGAACAAAAGTGCCCGCCCACATCACGATTCTTCCACCAACAGCAGTGGATAAGGACCGCCGCGAGGACGTGATTGAACACCTGCGCACAGTTGCGCAGCGCTACACGCCTTTCCGAGTGACTTTGGGTGAGACGGGAAGTTTCCGCCCGGTTTCGCCGGTTGTCTATCTTTCTCTTGCCGAGGGCGCGCGCGAATGCACCTTCTTGGCGGAAGATATCCGCTCCGGCCCCCTGTACGCCGAGGCTCGATTCCCCTATCACGCACACGTCACCCTTGCGCAGGGTGTGTCCGATGAGGCGCTGGACCGCGCGATGAGCATCGGCTCCTACGAGGCCTCGTGGATGGTCCCGGGTTTTCGCTTGGATCGCGTGGACGACAACGGCGTCTACTCATCCATGGCGCTTTTTGATTTCGAGAGCGCCTGAGTATTTAGAGTTCGTAGCTCACCGACAGTGGTGCGTGATCGCTCCAGCGTTCCTCGTACGAGGCCGCGCGGCCGATTGAGAAAGAAGTAGCCTTCTCCGCCAGCGCGGGCGTCGCGAACTGATAATCGATACGCCAACCGGTGTCATTGGTAAATGCCTGACCGCGCTGAGACCACCAGGTGTAGGGGCCTTGAACGTCGCCGGCAAGATCACGCATGACGTCATGCCATCCCGCGTCGAGCCACTGATCGAGGAATGCGATTTCCTCATCGAGCACACCCGCGCGCTTGTTGTGGTTCGAGGTCCAATTCTTGATGTCGGAGCGGGTGCGAACAATGTTGAAATCCCCAGCAACGACGGTCCCGAGGACGCCCGTTTGCCCCTGCGCGGCCTCGGCAAAGAGTTCTCCCATGCGCTGACCAATGCGCGGCAGATGCGCCATCTTCGCGTCCTGCTTGGGGGTATCTTTTTCACCCGAGTGGAAGTAGGCGGAAACGACGCGTACGCGTCCTGCTGCGGTTTCAACGATTGCTTCAAGCCAACGTCCGGAATCGACGTCGCTTTCCTGGTCGTCAAGAAAGAGGCGCGGTTCACCGCTGATGTGTGCGCTATCCTTGCGCACCGCAACTGCGACACCTGCACGTCCCTTAATGCGGCACGGAAGAATGATGCTTTCCCATGAATCGCCCAGTAGTTCGGTGGCGATTTCTTCATCCGCACGGACTTCTTGGAGAAGAAGAACATCGCAGGGGTTGGCGTCGAGCCACTCCATCATGCCCTTGCGGTGTGCGGCGCGGATTCCGTTGACATTAACGCTGGTAACAGTGAAAGCCATGGGCTTCAGTGTACTTGCTGATGAGTGATCAGGAGGAGGGAGTAACCATTGTCTTCATTGAAATCCCGCTCTACCCGGTGGAGGTCTGCTTAATTTCGGGCTAGCTTTATGGGAATAAATTCTTCCACCCAAGGAGTGCCATGCGCGCTGTTGTCATGCATGAACCCGGCAATGTCACCGTCGATGAGATGCCGATGCCGACCATCCTCGAGCCCACGGACGCCATCATCAAGCTGGCGGCCACCTGTATCTGCGGCTCGGACCTGTGGCCTTATCGCGGCTTTGAGCCGGTCCACGAGCAGCGCATGGGACACGAGTACGTCGGTACCGTCATCGAGGTTGGCGAGGCCGTCACAACCGTCAAGCCCGGAGACTTCGTCGTCGGGTCCTTCTGTATTTCCTGCGGCGAGTGCGAGATCTGCCGCACCGGCTACCCCTCTCGCTGCGTGACCGCCGCCGCGCAAGGCGACACCTACGTCAGCACCCGCGCTGGTGGAACTCAGGCCGAATACGCACGTGTTGCCCTGGCGGATGGCACGCTCGTGAAGACCCCCGCAGCCCCCGCGCCTGAGCAGCTTCCCTCCCTCCTTGCCGCCTCCGACGTTCTCGGCACCGGCTGGTTCGCCGCTGACGAGGCCGGGGCAGCTCCCGGGAAGACGATCGTCGTCGTGGGCGACGGAGCGGTGGGCCTTGGCGCGATCATCGGTGCGACGCAGCTGGGCGCGTCCCGCATCATTGCGATGTCGCGTCACGCGGATCGCCAGGCGCTGGCACGTCAGTTCGGCGCGACGGACATCGTCGAAGAGCGCGGCGAGGAAGGTATCGCCCGGGTCAAGGAAATGACCGGTGGTCTAGGCGCAGACGGCGTTGTCGAGGCGGTGGGCAATGAGGCAGCTTTCGATCAGGCGCTCGGTTGTGTGCGTCCCGGAGGACATCTGTCTTTTGTGGGTGTGCCCCACGGTGTTTCCTTGGACATGGGCCGCATGTTTAATGCCGAGGTCCACATGTTCGGCGGTCCCGCCGCCGTGCGTAAGTACCTGCCGGCAATGATTGATCTGATCTTTGGCGGCGAGATCAACCCGGGCGCTGTCTTCGATCTGGTCCTGCCTCTTGAGCGGGCAGCCGAGGGCTACGCTGCCATGGACGAACGCCGCGCAACAAAGGTCATGTTGACGCTCTGATCAACAGGACTGTTCGCTCTCAGTGCCCTGTCTTCGCCGAAGACAGGGCACTATACTATTCACTATGTCCGAATCCCCACTAACGCCAAGCCCCAAGGAATCACACTCACAGTCGACGTGCTGCGCTGGGCAGAGCGAAAATGCCTGCGGAGATACTGAGGAAAAAGTATTAGCGAGCAGCCACGAACACACGCATTCCCATAGTCATGATCATTCGCACGGACATGCTGCTTCTCGCAAAAGGCTTGCGATCGCACTAGCAATCACAGCAACGATTTTCATCACAGAACTTGTTGCTGCTTTCTTCACGTCTTCCTTGTCTCTTGCCGCTGATGCCGGACATATGGCGGTCGACTCTGCCGGGCTGATTATCGCATTCATTGCTGCGAGCCTGGCCATGCGCCCTCGTGATAATCGACGGACGTGGGGATGGGCACGTTCGGAAGTTCTTGCTGCAGCTTTCCAAGCAGGCATGTTAGTCATCATCAGTCTTTTGGTTGCCATTGAAGGCATCCAGCGTCTGGTCTCCCCCGTTGAGGTCCACGCAGCGCCCATGCTGTGGGTCGGGGTTTTGGGCTTGGTCGCAAATGCGCTCTCGCTGATGGTGTTGATCGGAGGAGGCCACGCATCTCTCAATATGCGCGCAGCCGTTCTTGAAGTAGCAAACGATGCTTTGGGGTCTTTTGCAGTCATCATTGCTGCAACTGTTGAATTGATCGGCGGGTGGAGTCGCGCGGATGCCCTAGCCTCAATTTTCATCGCATTCTTAATGGCCCCGCGTGCATGCATGTTATTGCTTCGAACCCTGCGGATTTTGATGGAAGAAGTACCCGCAGAGATCGATCTTGTACAGGTCCGTCAGCACATGCTGTCGATTCCTTTGGTCGAGGATGTCCACGATCTTCACGTCAGTTCGGTGGCTTCAAACCTAGTGACGGTTACCGCACATATTGAGGTTTCCGAGGCGGTTACCGCCGGACAGCGCGACCAGATTATTCATTCTCTGAACGAGTGCGCGATGCACCATTTCCCCGTCGAAATTGCTCATTCGACATTCCAAGTTGAATCGATTTCACACGCGCAGCACGAACACCTCCGACACTGAAGGACTTTTCCTTTCCAGAGGGACGTACGCCGCCTAAGGATTGATAGCTAAGCCCCCACCCCAAGGCAAGCAAAAGCGGGCCGCAGCCACTGCCTCGGCAATGACGACGACCCGCATGAGCTGCGAGCTACCCCTTAGCGATTCGCGCGGTAGAACTCAATGAGAGCGCGAGTGGAGGAATCCTGCTGGGCCAAAACGCTCTGGTCACCCTCGATTGCGGGGAGGATCTGCTTGGCCAAAACCTTGCCAAGTTCCACGCCCCACTGGTCGAAGGAGTCAAGACCCCAGACAGCGCCTTCAACGAAAGTGATGTGCTCGTAGAGTGCGATGAGCTGGCCAAGGACAGCGGGAGTCAGCGCGGGCGCCATAATCGAGGTCGTCGGACGATTACCGGTAAAGACTCGGGCCGACACCAGCTCTTCTGCGGTTCCTTCCGCGCGAACCTCATCCGCGGTCTTGCCGAAGGCCAGCGCCTTGGTCTGTGCGAAGAAGTTCGACAAGAACAGCTCGTGCATATCGGCCTCGCCGTCACGGATGGGCCAGGTCGGGCGGGCAAAGGCGATGAAGTCTGCCGGAACCATACGGGTTCCCTGGTGGATCAGCTGGTAGAAGGCATGCTGACCGTTGGTGCCGGGTTCTCCCCAGAAAACCTCACCGGTGTCGTAGAAGACCGGAGAGCCATCGCGGCGAACGGACTTACCATTGGACTCCATGGTGAGCTGCTGGAGGTAGGCGGGGAAACGGTGCAGGTACTGCGAATACGGGAGCACTGCGTGGGTATCAGCGCCCAAGAAGTTCGAGTACCAGACGTTGAGAAGGCCCATGATCAGCGGGAGATTTTCCTTCGGCGCTGCCGAGGCGAAGTGCTGATCGATTGCGCGCATTCCACCGAGGAATTCTTCGAAGTGCTCAGGGCCGATGGCGATTGCCAGCGAGGTACCGATTGCGGAATCTACCGAGTAGCGTCCGCCCACCCAGCTCCAGAAGCCGAAGGCATTCGCCGGGTCAATACCGAATTCAGCGACCTTATCCAGTGCCGTTGAGACCGCGACAAAGTGCTTGGAAATCGCTTCCTTTTCCTGTTCGGGATCATTGTTAATGATTCCCTTGGCACGCAGGGAGCCCAGGAACCAATCGCGCACGGCGTGTGCGTTGGTGATGGTTTCCAGGGTGGTAAAGGTCTTCGAAGCGACGATGACCAAAGTGGTTTCGGGGTCCAGATCCTTAGTGGTCTCCCCCACGTCGGTCGGATCAATATTGGAGATGAAACGGCACTCCAAGCCCTCTTGGACGTAGGGCTTCAGGGCTTCGTAGGCCATGACTGGCCCCAGGTCAGAGCCGCCGATTCCCACGTTGACCACAGTCTTCACGGGCTTGCCAGTGACACCAACCCATTCACCCGAGCGGACGCGGTTTGCGAAGGAATAGACGCGTTCCAAAACCTCGCGAACATCGGCGACAACGTTGCGCCCATCGACAATGAGCTCCTCGCCCGCTGCGCGACGCAGTGCCGTGTGGAGGACGGAACGGTTTTCAGTCACGTTAATGCGATCGCCTCGCAGCATCGCGTCGCGAAGAGCGAAAACCTCGGTTTGATCGGCCAGCGCAAGAAGCTGTTCCAAAGTGGCATCATCGATCAGGTTCTTGGACAAATCAACATGCAGGTCTGCCACATTCAGTGTCCACTTTTGGGCGCGCTGCGGATCATCTTGGAACCATGCGCGCAGGTCAGGGTTAAAGACCTCCGCGTGTTCGTCCAGTTGCGCCCAGGCAGGGGTCGTCGTCGGGTCAATTGCGCTCATCGTGCATTCTCCTGATTATCGAAAGTTCCGGTATTCCCGCTCAGTGGCCAAAGCCCTCAGCCTGAATAATAGTCACTGGCTGTAGTTCACGCGGCGGGGCTTGCACCGATACTGCAGCAAGAATCGGACGAAGATCGCGCCACCATTGGTTGAAGGGGCGCCGGTTTGCAAAGTCGAGGTCATCGAACATGCGCTCAACAGGACGCACCTGAATTGCATTCCCCATATCGCCTACGTAGACGGCTTGTGCTCGCCCGTCGGCAAACTGGTCTGCGCATTCGTTAAGTGCAGCATTGACCAGGCGAGTCGCAAGAAGGCGATCATAGGGAGTTGGAGTTCCGCCCTGCTGGAGGTGGCCCAGCGCGGAGGAACGCACATCATAGAGACCTCCACTTTCGGCCTCGAAAACGTTAGCGAGGAATTCGCGGTTGTAGTGCGCATCGGCCTCTTCGTTGACGACGACCAGGAAGAGTCGACGCCCGTTTTCGAAGGTCTGGTGCATGCGATGCGCGTCCTGGTCAATTTCAGCCAGAGTCGTGTTTTCTTCATTCAAATAGGCGTATTCCGCGCCCGAGGCGATGCCTGCCATGAGGGTCAGGTATCCGCAGCGGCGCCCCATGAGTTCCGCTACGAAACACCGCTTCGAGGCCGCGGCGCTTTCCTTGATCCGATCGAGCGCCCACACCGCGTTGTTGAGCGCAGTATCGGTGCCAATTGCCAGTTCCGCACCGGGAAGGTTGTTATCGATCGAGGCCGGAACCAGAACGATCGGGATGCGGAACGCCGGGTAACGATCTAATTCGGTCGTCATTTCCTTGACGGCGAGGTAAGCGTTCAAGCCGCCAACCACCAAGAGCGCATCGATCTCATTACGCTCGATCGCACGGCCCAGTGCGTAGTACTCGTTGACGGGGGGAATTGGGCGACGAGTGCCCAGTTCAGCACCACCTTGGAAAGCCCAACCTTCAACGTCTTCCCAGGTCAATTCGCGAACTTGGTTATCTGCCAAGCCGGCCCATGAACCGTCAACGCCGAGCATCGTCCAGCCCTTGGCGATGCCGAGCCTGACCGCTGCACGTGCCGCGGTGTTCATGCCCGGCGCAAGGCCTCCGGCGTGCAGAATGGCGACGCGCTTGCCGCTTTCCTTCGGGGGATTGTCCGCAAGATGAGGAGGCGTCGCCAGAAGCTGGTTGACCCCCACCATCACGGTAAAGGAACGACCGCGAGCAGCCTGAGCAGACTGGAAATCTCCGGACTTGATGAGGTCTTTAACGCCGCGAGTTTCATGAACCGCTTCCATGAGAGGAATGCGGGTCACGCGGTTGTGCCGCACGCCCAGAATCGAAGCAACATCGGGATCTGCGGGATCAAGGATCTCTTGAACTGCGGCGTAGCCAAGCAGGGTCGACATCCAGCGGTCATAGGCCGAGGGGGTACCGCCTCGTTGGACGTGGCCCAAGATGGTGATTCGCGCGTCTTCGCCGGTACGTTCCTTGAAAGCATCGGCAATGTCTTGAGAAGTAATGGGGGTTCCCGCGCGATCCATTGCTCCTTCGGCAACGATGATGATCGATTCACGTCGACCTGCCGCGCGCCCTTCCTTGAGCAGATTGACCATCTCGTCTTCCCAGCCGTCACGAGCCGGATCTTCGGGAGTGAAGACATAGTCTGCGCCGCCTGCGACTGCAGACATCAAGGGAAGGTAACCACAGTGACGTCCCATGACCTCGACAATGAAGGTGCGCTGGTGCGAGGCCGCGGTTGAAGAGATCTGGTCGATTGCGTCGACGATTCGGTGCAGTGCAGTGTCCGCGCCGATCGTCATGTCGGTGCCGACCATGTCGTTGTCGATGGAACCAACCAGCCCGACGATGTAGAGGCGTTCGTGGGCTTTCGCCTGTTCGGCGCTGATCTGGCCTTCATTGACCAGCTCGCTGAGGTGTTGGGCCCATTCCGTGCGGAATTCTTCAGTTCCCGACAGAGATCCGTCACCACCGATGACGACGAGGCGGTCGATCCCCTGTTCGATCAGGTGCAGTGCCGCTGCATGACGCCCTTCGTACTCGCGAAATTCTGGACAACGAGCGGTACCGATGACCGTTCCGCCCTGCGCGAGGATTCCCGAGGCGTCGGTCCAGGTCATGGGGCGAATACTATCGCTGCCTTTCACTGCGCCCGACCAGCCGTCGAGGATTGCAAAGGGGCGAGCGCCTCGGGCAAGAGAGGTGCGGACGACTGCGCGAACCGCGGCGTTCATTCCCTGCGCATCCCCGCCAGAGGTGAGGACACCGATCTTTATCGGTTCTGACGTGCTATCGATGGCGACTTGCTCCACGAGTCATGCTCCATTCCCACAGTGATCAACAGCGAACGGCGTGCATTAAGTCTATTGCTTAATGCACGCCGTTGCATCTACCTTAAATTCGCGGTGAGAAATTGTTCAGGAACGACCGCTCTCGGTGATGGTCGTACCGTTCAGGGCAGCAGACTCCGCGAGCTCTTCGGGGCTCACAACACCCTCGACAGAAACCTTGTGGAGGTATGCCATTCCATCAAAGGCAAGTTCACGAGTGTGCTCAGAATCACCCTCGGGTCCCAACTTGCCACCGGTGACGCGATCCATGATGATCGCGATCGCACCGTCACCCGTCACGTTCGTTGCGGTACCGAAGGAGTCAAGAGCAATGTAGGTGGCAATCATCAGGGCAACCGCAGAATCATCGAAGCCCAGCATCGACTGCAAGATACCGGTTGCCGCCATAATTGCGCCGCCGGGGACACCCGGAGCAGCAACCATGGTGATACCGAGCATGAAGATGAAGCCGACCCACTGCGCGGTGGTCACGGTCATGCCCTGGGTGTAAACGATCGCGAAGGCAAAGGCAAAGATCTTCGAGGTCGAACCCGCCAAGTGAATCGTTGCGCACAGAGGAATGGTGAAAGAGGAAACGGCATCGGACACGCCATTCTTACGGGTCTGTCGCAAGGTGACAGGAATCGTCGCTGCCGAAGAGGAAGTTCCCAAGGCGGTCAGGTACGCCGGAAGCATGGTGAAGAGCGCCTTAAAGGGGTTGACGCGTCCAATGGCGCCAGCAACGAAGTACTGGGTCAGCAGAATGACAACTTCAAGGATGAGCACGATCACGACGACGCGGATGAGCGTGCGCATAATGTGCACTGCTTCACCGGTGTAGGTCAGGTTCAAGAAGATACCGAAGATGTGCAGGGGAAGCAGAGGAACGATGATGTTCTCAATCAAGCGGGTGATGATCGCGCGGAACTCAATGAAGCCCTTACGCAGAACGCCCCGGGGCACCAAGGACAGCCCAATTCCAACGACGAAGGACAGCAAGAGTGCGGTCATCACACCAACGACCGGAGGCATTTCGATGGTGAAGTAGGTCTTGAGGACTTCCTTCGGAGTTTCTACCTGAGTCAGCTGCCCAACAAGAACCTTCGGGAAGAAGTATGCGCATACACCGTAGGTCAAGAAGCCTGCGAACATCGTCGAGGCGTAGGCGAGCGCTGCGGTAAGCCCCAGCCAGTGGCCGGCTCCCTTACCGAGGTCTGCGATTGCAGGGGTCACTAGGCCGATGATGATCAGCGGAATAGAGAAGGACAAGAACTGCCCGAAAATAGTAGAGAAAGTGACGAACACATTGCCCAGACCGGAGGGCATAATGTGGGATCCACCAACGGTGACGGAGCCGAGGACCAAAGCTAAAACAATAGCCGCCAGCACCCATAAAAGGATGCCGCTTTGTTCGAGGAACTTTCTCATTGCATAAACCTCTTGTGATTGATTACGGACTTGGCAAGAGTCTCAGGTTTAGAACAAGAAGTCAGCAATGCCCACAATATGAAACAAATGTTTACTGGGTCACATTAGCCGAGGCCGAGGGTTGCGGTGTAGGGAGAGAAGTACCAGATAAGCGCTCCAAGAACGACATAGAGCCCAACATCGGCCCACCGACGGCGCGAAGCGAACCATGGGCGACCAGGCCACACTGCGCGCATTGCCGCCATGACGAACATGGTCACCACCAGGAGAAGAACCGCTTTATGAGGATGATTCATCACCGCAAGAACAGCCATCGCCATGCAGGAGAGGACAACAAAAGCAACGCTCGCTAGCGTCGCAATTCCGCCTGTCGATCCTGAGGATTCCTCTTCCATAGCTCACAGCCTATCGCGTCAACGGGGATGAGCGCGACGCACTCAACACGGGAGGACTACCATGGTCTCGTTGGCTTCCTTGGTTTTCAACCAATCAGCCCCGCTAATAGACCCAACACACAAGGAGCATCCGTGACCGCCCGTTTTATCGTCATTGCCGCACAGGCAGAAGCCGCCTCACAGGTCAGTGACGACTTCGCCAAGCTTGTCCCCTCTTCAACGCTGGCACGGGTGAGCGCCGGTGGCACCTCGACAATCGAGGCCATCACCTCCAACCCCGAGCAAGCCCTCCCCCGCGTCGTGGAAGATATCCGCTCTCACACAGAAGACGTCATCCTCATTGATGCACTCCCCGAGGGCTCCGTGTCGACTTTCGACACCTTGGGCTGGAACCTCGACGTCGCTGCTTCAACCAATGCGCGCGTGATCGCCGCTTTTGACACCGAAGGTGCATCGCCCGAGCTCGTGCAGCGCGAGATTGAGGTTCTTGAGCGCCGCGCACGCCAGCATGCAACCCGCCTCGCAGCGGTTGCTCTCCCCACGGCCATGGCCTCGCACGTTCAGACGGAACTACCCATTCTGGAACTACCTTTCAGCGCACAGACTCTGGAAGCGGCCTCGGCGCTTGAGGCACCGCAGGTCGTCACTCCCTTGTCTTTCCAGGCAGACCTCATCGAGCGCGCCCGCTCCAACCGCAAGCGCATCGTCTTGCCCGAACCCGAAGATGATCGCGTCCTGCGCGCAGCCGCAATCGTTCTTGAGCGCGGAATTGCCGACCTCGTACTGCTCGGCGATGCTCAGGCGATCAACGCACGTGCAGCGGAACTTGGCTTGGATGTTTCGGCAGCTACCGTCGTTTCCGTCGATGACCCCGCATACGCAGAGCGCTACGCCGAGGAATTCGCACGTCTGCGCGCCAAGAAGGGCGTAACCATTGAGCAGGCTCGCGATAAGGTTCGCGACGTTTCCTACTTCGGCACGATGATGGTCCACATGGGCGACGCCGACGGCATGGTGTCAGGCGCCATCCACACCACCGCTCACACCATCGTTCCTTCCTTCCAGCTCATTAAGACCGCCCCCGGCGTCTCGATCGTTTCTTCGGTCTTCCTCATGCTGCTGAAAGATCGCGTGTGGGCATTCGGCGACTGCGCTGTCAACCCGAACCCGACCCCCGAGCAGCTCGCAGATATCGCAATCTCTTCGGCCGCGACCGCGCGCCAGTTCGGCCTCGATCCGAAGGTTGCCATGCTCTCCTACTCCACCGGGACCTCCGGTTCGGGCGTGGACGTGGATGCGGTTGTCGAGGCCACCCGCCTTGCCCGCGAGAAGGCTCCCGAGCTGGCACTTGAGGGACCGATCCAATTCGACGCTTCCGTTGACGAGGCCGTCGCCTCGGTCAAGCTGCCCGACTCCCCCGTCGCCGGCCACGCAAACGTCTTCATCTTCCCCTCGCTCAACGCTGGAAATATTGGATACAAGGCCGTTCAGCGTTCTTCCGGAGCCGTTGCGATTGGCCCGGTTTTGCAGGGACTCAACAAGCCCGTGAACGATCTCTCACGCGGCGCTTTGGTTGAAGATATTGTCAATACCGTCGCCTTGACAGCCGTTCAGGCACAGGGCTAACAGATCTCGAGGGTGTGGGGACAATCCCACACCCTCGAATCACGTCCTCGTAATAGACGCGAGTAAAATTCAGTTAACTGCCCACAACAATCCGGGCGGACGGCCTCCGGCTCCATCAAGTTGCCCCGGGTCGTCAGCACTCCCAAGGAAGGTATGTCGTGACCGACACCGTTCTCGTTATTAACTCTGGTTCTTCCTCCATCAAATACCAGCTTGTCAACCCCGATAATGGTGACGCAATCGCCAAGGGCCTCGTTGAGCGCATCGGCGAATCTGAGGGCCACATCCAGCACAAGTACGGCGAGAAGGTCGTTGATGTGAACGAACCTATTGCCGACCACGAAGTTGGCATGCGCGAAGTTCTGCGCCTCTTTGATGAGGTCGGCCCCTCTCTTGCCGAGGCCAACATTGTTGCCGTTGGTCACCGCATCGTTCAGGGCGGTAAGTACTTCGACGGACCGGCACTGATCACCGACGAAGTCCGCGACCTCATCGATGAGCTGTGCGCCTTGGCTCCCTTGCATAACCCCGCGCACCTCAAGGGCATCGACGTTGCCCGCGAGCTCATGCCCGATACCCCTCACGTGGCAGTTTTCGATACCGCTTTTTTCCAGCGTCTTCCCGAAGAGACCGCGACCTATGCTCTCAAGCAGGAAGTCGCTGAAAAGTACGCTGTGCGCCGCTACGGCGCTCACGGCACTTCTCACCAGTACGTCTCCGGTCAGGTTGCTCGCCTCATGGGTAACGATGCTCTGCGCCAGATCGTCCTTCACCTGGGTAATGGCGCATCGGTGTCTGCGGTCAAGGCCGGCCGTCCGATCGATACCTCGATGGGCCTGACCCCTCTCGAGGGTTTGGTCATGGGAACCCGCACCGGCGACATCGACCCCGCCGTTGTTTTCCACCTGCAGCGTCAGACCGGCTGGAGCGCCGACGAAGTCGACGATCTCTTCAACAAGCAATCAGGTCTCAAGGGCTTGACCGGAGAGAATGACATGCGCGCCGTTCGCCACATGGTCGATTCCGAGGACCCCGAAGTCGCACGCCGCGCACGCCTCGCCTTGGACATCTACGTCACCCGCATCATCAAGTACATCGGCTCCTACACTGCTGAGCTCGGTGGACTGGATGTCATTACCTTCACCGCTGGCATTGGCGAGAACGATGCGGATCTTCGCCGCGAGGTCTGCGAGCGTCTCCTCCCCTTCGGTGTGCGCATCGATGACGAGGTGAACAACCAGCGTTTCTCGGCCGCAACGACCATTTCGACCGACGATTCCTCTGTTACCGTCATGGTTGTTCCTACGAACGAAGAACTTGCGATCGCCCGTCAGGCTCTCACTCTGATCTGACGCACTTTTTCCTCGCAATACGAGGCCGGGGTGCACATGGCAGCCCCGGCCTCGGCGTCTATCCACAGGCGTTGACACTTAGCTTCAGCTGAACTAGATTGACAAATGGTAACGGCGAGCTAGTCCTCGCAGAGTGCCAATCCGCGGACCCGCGCGCGCACATTGTGCGGCGTGGGTTTTTGCGTTTGTTCTCAGTGAGGAGAAGGCATGCTCATTGCCTATATCGATGAAGTTGGCGAACCTGGAGCATTCGTTTCATACGACCATGCCAAGTTCAAAACCTCACCAGTATTCGGATACGCAGGTTTCATCATTCGGACCTATTGAGCCGCAGCCGCCCCTTCCTCAAGTTGGCTCCCCAGCTATCAGAAGATGATCGCCGCAAGCTCCAACTCATACACGCAAAAGCAAGCTCTCCCTTAGCGCTTGAAAAACGTCAAACTCATAGTGAGACAAGCACATATGACCACTGATATTTCAACCCTTACGAATTGGATTCGCACCTCTCCTTCGACGATATTTTTCGGAGGCGCGGGGGTCTCCACGGAATCGGGAATTCCAGATTTCCGAGGTGCGAACGGCTTCTACTTCCAAGAGCGCACAATCCCCTTGGAGCAGGTCCTCAGTATCGATTTCTTTTCGGCTCATCCCGAGGCCTATTGGGAGTGGTTCCGCGAAGTGCATAAGCCGGTCGAACCCAATGGTGCCCACCGCGCACTTGCCTCACTCGAGTCGTCTGGGCTTCTCGAATGCGTCGTCACTCAAAACATCGACGGTCTTCACCAGCGCGCCGGCTCACGCACAGTCTGGGAGCTTCACGGAAATTGGGAGCACCTGCTGTGCACCGCTTGTGGGGCCGGCTATCCCCTTCCCTCAATTCCCGAGGCCTTTGAGGAGTTAGTCCCGATCTGTCCTCGCTGCCACGGACAGCTCCGTCCCGATATCGTCATGTATGGCGAAGCACTGAACGAGGACGTCATCAGTGGCGCCGTGCAGGCGATTGCGCACGCCGATCTCTTGATCGTGGCTGGAACATCTTTGGTCGTCTATCCCGCGGCCGGATTGCTCAACTATTTCTCGGGTTCACATCTGGTCTTGATGAACGCGACGCCAACGAGCGCCGACGCTGACGCAGACCTCATCATCCGCGACCCCGTCGCTCAGTCGTTTGAGCGGATCATGGACGAACTGAAGTAGATGCACCCGCCCAGATGCGGCCTCGGGAAGGCGCAAGGCGCCCAAGTAGGCGACAATAGCCCTAGCGACTCAGGAGGAAAGCCATGAACTTCCATTCCCTTTACGACCAGGGCTTCGCACGCGTGGCGGCAGTGACGCTCCCCGTTCATCCCGCACAGCCACTGGCCAATGCTGAAGAAATCATTGCAGCCGCGCGAAGCTGCGATGAACGCGGCGTCTCGATCGCACTCTTCCCTGAGTTGTGCGTTTCGGGGTATGCAATCGATGATCTCCTCCTTCAAGATGTTCTTCTTGATGAGGTCGAGCGCGCGCTGAGCACCATCATTGCTGCCAGCGCGGATCTCCTCCCCTTGATCATCGTCGGCGCTCCACTGCGCAAGGGTGCAGCCCTCTACAATTGCGCGGTTGCAATTCACCGAGGCCGCGCACTTGCCGTCATCCCGAAGTCCTATCTTCCGAACTACCGCGAGTTCTACGAAAAGCGTCATTTCGTCACTCCGCCGAGCTTTGATAACGATCTTCTTCAAGCTCCGTGGGCCCCAACAGAGCCCTACACGGGGGACGCTCCCCTGCTGCCTTTTGGCTCCGTGACGATCGATGTCACTGATATCCCTGGGCTGTGTGTGGGAATTGAGGTCTGCGAAGACATGTGGGTTCCCGTCACCCCCGCTTCACTCCTTGCGCTCGCAGGCGCAACGGTGCTGCTCAACCTGAGCGCCTCCCCGATCACCGTCGGACGAGGCGATGAACGCAAGCTCTTGGCACGGTCGACCTCCGCGCGCTGCGCCTGCGCCTATGTCTACACCGCAGCCGGCCCGGGTGAGTCAACGACCGACCTTGCTTGGGATGGGCAGACCCTGATCTACGAGGCCGGCCAGCTTCTTGCCGCCGGGCAGCGTTTCGCCTCGGGAACCCAGATCACCATTGCCGACGTCGATGTCGAGCATCTGCGCACCGAGCGTACGCGCCAGAATTCTTTCACCGATAACGCTCAAAAGATGCTTGAGGGCCTCTCGATTCCACGCCCCTACAGCATTGCCATTGAGATGAACCCTCCGCGTACGAATCTGGGTTTGGAACGCGAAGTCGATCGCTTCCCCTTCGTCCCCGACGACCCGAGCCAGCTGGAACAGGACTGTTACGAGGCCTACAACATCCAGGTTGCGGGGCTCGCGAAGCGCCTGAGTGCTATTGGACAGCCCAAGGTTGTCATTGGTGTTTCTGGTGGTTTGGATTCAACGCACGCGTTGATCGTTGCGGCTCGTGCGATGGACCTCTTGGGTCGTCCGCGTACAGATATTCTGGGCTACACGCTGCCCGGCTTTGCGACTTCCGCGCGCACGAAGACCAATGCGATTGCGCTGTGCGAAAGATTGGGAGTCTCCTTCAAGGAAATCGATATCACCCCTGCGGCCAGGCAGATGCTGGCTGATATCGATCACCCCTACGCAGATGGTCACGACGACTATGACGTTACTTTTGAGAACGTTCAGGCAGGGCTTCGCACGGACTATCTTTTCCGCCTCGCAAATCACCTGGGCGGTATTGTCTTGGGTACCGGTGATCTCTCAGAGCTTGCGCTGGGTTGGTGCACGTACGGTGTGGGCGACCAGATGAGCCACTACGCCGTCAATACCGGCGTCCCCAAGACGATGATCCAGCACCTGATTCGTTGGGTGGTGTCTTCCGGCCAGTTCTCCCCCGAAGTTGGCGAGATTTTACTGTCGATTCTGGGAACCGAAATTTCTCCCGAGCTTGTCCCAGCAAAGCCCGGACAGAAGATGCAGTCCACGCAGGACAAGATCGGCCCTTACAATCTCCAAGACTTCAACCTGTACTACGTGCTTCGACGTGGAGCTCGCCCGTCCAAGATTGCTTTCTTGGCAGAGCACGCCTGGTCAGATGCTTCTCGCGGCAACTGGCCAGCCGGCTACCCCGAAGAGGACAAGGTTTCATACTCCTTGGACGAAATCGTGAAGTGGGAGCGCCTGTTTATCCGTCGTTATTTCACTCAGCAGTTCAAGCGCAGTGCACTTCCCAATGGCCCCAAGGTTATGGCTGGCGGGTCGCTTTCCCCGCGCGGAGATTGGCGTATGCCTTCGGATGTATCCGCCGAGGCGTGGCTGCGCGAGTTGGACGGCGCCGTCAGCGGCCTCGTCGACTGAATCTCTCACACGAAAGGGGCTGGGTTACTCACAAACCCAGCCCCGATCGACTTTTTCTCACCTTACTTCTTTGGTGATCGCTCACGTGAATCCAACATGAACAGCGCCATCTTGGAAGGCTCAAGCGCGCGCACGGCGTGAGGCAGTCGCGTTCCGAAGTGGATCACATCTCCCGGGCGCAGAATCACCGTACGACCGTCAGCGGTGATTTCCAGAGCACCCTCGAGTGTCTGGAGGATCACGGGCATTGCCGCGGTGTGCTCACTAAGTAGTTCGTCGGTATCGAAGGAAAAAAGAACCAGTCGCATTCCCTCGCAGTGCATAACTGTGCGAGAAACCGTTGCCCCCTCATTGACCTGAATCATGGACGCAATGTCTTGAACATCGGTCATGATCGGCACGGGGACCTCAAGATTGGTGTCGTCACTGAGCGTCATCGGTGTCTCCTTCCAGCGGCTTGTGGGCCACGATTGTCACCCCGCACATTGAATCTTGATAGGTGCGGAAAGTCTTTCTCATTCCTAGCACGCGGGCGCGCAGCTCACGATCCGAAAGAACATTTCGAATGATTCGCAGTGTCTGTGCAAAGCCTTCGTCACGGACATTGCGCGAAAAATCGAGTAGAGCCATCGGCGCGGTTTGGATCGTTTCAACGACGAGGCCGCACTCCTCCAGTAGTTCCGCCCACTGCTCGCAGGTCAGCGGGCGCGCGTTCACGTGAATAGCTCGCGCAAGGTCTTGACGAATCCGCGTGTGCAATTCTTCGTCGATATCATCAGGTTGGACGGCAAGCTCATGGATCGCATAGCGTCCTCCCGGTGCCAGCAGCCGCACGGCCTCGGAAATGATCGCGCGCTTAGCTTTCTCCCCCTGCATGGTGAGCATCGCCTCGCCCACGACTACGTCGGCACTGCCCGCGTCCAAGCCGGTTTCCGCAGCGTCCGCGTTCACAACTGTCCCACGCGCGCCAACCAACTCGGCGACCTGCTTTGCAGCGACCGGGTCTTTTTCAATCCCCGTGTACGAGGCCGGGCGCGCGGCAAGGATTTCCGTTGCGGTACGTCCAAGTCCCGGAGCGAACTCGACGACGCGTGCACCGGTCAGGCGCGCATTGGACAGCATCTGGAGGGTCAGTTCCAGCCCTCCGGGACGCAGAACGCGTTTTCCGACGCGAGCGAGTACCCAGTGTCCGGGAGCGTTCGAGGCCGGGCGTTGTGAAATGGGAAGAGCATCGTCAGTCATGGCTTTTCCTCTCACTCGAAGAGCTTCTGGCCCACGTAGGTGTCAGTTTCTTTGACGCCCGGGAACATGAGGTACACGCCTGAGGCCAAGTGCTGGATGTACTCGGTCAGTTGATCGCTCTTCATCTTCGCCAAAACGGGAATGAAACCCTCAGCGGGGTTACGCACATAGGCAACGAAGAAGAGGCCCGCATCCAAGCGCCCCAAGTAGTCCACGCCCTCGAGGTAGTTGTATCCGCGTCGCAGCATGCGCCGCCCCGAGTTGTTATTTGGGTTCATCATGGCGACGTGAGAGTCTGGAGCAATAGCCAAGCCGGAGGAACCAACAGTGGGGTTACCCTCTTGTCCTTCCTTCGCGAAATCAGGATTGGTGAATTCTTCCCCGCCCGACAGAGGTGCGCCATGGATCTTGTCGCGCCCGATGATCTGTTCTTGTTCGGCCAGGACCAGTTCGTCCCAGACCTCCATCATCATCTTGATCTTGCGCACGCACATGTAGGATCCGCCAGCTGCCCATGATCCTTGATCGTCACCGGCTTGGATCCACAGGTGCTTATCCAATTCGGCTTGAGAGTCTTCGGCCTTGATGTTGGCTGTTCCATCCTTGAAGCCAAAAAGATTACGAGGCGTTTCCTGGGACTTTGAGGTCGATGAGGTTCGCCCGTATCCCAGCTGCGTCCAGCGCATGGTCGCGCGACCAAATGCGATGCGCGTGAGGTTGTGAAGGGCATGGAGATTGACCATGGGGTCTTCGGAACAGGCCTGGATGATGAGGTCTCCACCGCCGCGCTTGGGGTCGAGCTTTTCTGCTGCCATGGGCGGAATGCCGTCACGCAGAGCAACGGGAAGTTTATCGCCAAGACCAAAGCGATCTCGCCCTTCATCGTCGATGAACAGGGTTTTTCCTACACCGAAAGTGATGGTCAGACCTGCGGGGCCAAGCCCCATCGATTCACCGGTATCGGCCGGCGCCTTCGTCAGTGTAGTTGTGTAGTCCTTGACGAGTTCGCCATGAGTCATGCGTTCAGCGGCCAAGGTCCAGTCTTGGAGAAGTTCAATGAGCGTGTCACGGTTCGTGGTCGTCAAATCGAAAGCGGCAGTGTGCATCTGCTGCTGAGCGGGAGTAATGATTCCCTGCTGGTGTTCACCGCGGAACTCGTAGGTCTTCTTCATGACATCGGAATCGATGCCATCACCCGCGTGGCGACCGAGGGCAAATCCGCCGCCACCGCCCAGCCCAAGGGTAAGTGCACCGAGGCCGGCTAATCCTAAAAATTGGCGACGCGAGAGTCCTTCTTTGGTGCCCTCGTGGTCGGCATTGCCATTGTTTTCAGCTGCTTCGTGATGCTGAGTCATGACTGGGTCCTTTAATGACAGACGGATGGTGAAAGTGATGCCGTTGGGCGTGGCGCGCCTTCAGGTGTGCCACGCCCAACGAGTTGTAACTAGTACTTACTGGACAATTGCTGCCGTCAGCTGTGCCAGGGGCAAGCGAAGCGCATTGACCTTGTCGGAAAGCGCCTTACGGCCAGCTTCGTCGATGCTGGCGTAGGAGACGTAACCGTCGCCGTCCTTGTGCTTATCGAGCTCGTGCTGAAGCTCGGTGAAGGCATCGGTGATCTTTCCTGCCAGCTTGGGGTCCTTTGCCTTCGCAAGATCTTCAACGTCGCCGTAGGCAACCTTCGCGCCCTCGACGTTTGCGACGAAGTCATACAGATCAGTGTGAGAGAAGGCTTCTTCTTCACCGGTGATCTTCGTGGTGGCAACCTCTTCAAGCAGCGAGATTGCACCGTTGGAAATATCCGACAGCGAGATCTTGAAGTCGTTGGAGTAGACCAGATCGTAGAGCTTCTGAGTATCTTCGACCAGCTTGTCAGCCATTGCTGTGCGCTGTTCCTCGCTCAGCCCCTGGTAGCCATCGGGACGCCACAGGTCCTTTTCGATTGCGTGCCAGCCGGTCCATTCACCGTCAGCACCTTCTTCTTGCCAGTCAGCTTCGCGCTGGTCCAGTGCGGGGTCAATGTCACCGAAGGCCTCGGCAGTGGGTTCAATGCGCTCGTAGTACATGCGCGTGGGAGCGTAAGCCTTGCGCGCTGCCTCAAAATCGCCCTTCTTGTAGAGCTCGGCGAAGGACTTGGTCTCTTCGAGCAGCTGTCCGGATTGATCGCGGACGTATGCGGTGTAGTTCGTGACGGCTGCATCGATCTGTGCCTTCTCGTCCGAGCTGACCTCGATGGCCTTGCCCGAGTCGGTCACGGTGAACTCAGCGGTGCCGACCAGCGCGCCAACCATGTTCTTCTTGCAGGCGGTGAAGTACTTTCCGGGCTGCAGAGTCACGGTGTAGTCGACTGAGGTTCCGGGGCCCAAGTTTTCGCGCTCGCCGACAATGCGGAGCTTGTCTTCTGCGAGGATTTCGAACTCATTGCGGACGGTTCCGTTGTTGGTCAGCTTGAAGGTGACGACGCCGGAAGGCACGCTTGCAGCAGAGACCTTACAGGTGTCATCGGTGATGGTGACGGTCAGGGGTGCGTCGCTTGCGCCCGCACTTCCCGAGGCCGAAGTACTTGAGGGGTTGTTGGCGACACATGCGCTCAAACCCAGTGCTGAAACAGCCGCAACTCCAATGACGAGGCGCGTGCGGGAGGCGTTCATTTTTCTCCTTGTGGGGTGTGGTGTTGTGAGCCGATCATCCCGGAACGCGCCAGGAAAAGCGGCAGAATAATGACGATGTAGAGCACCCAGCCAATCAACTGCAGGTGGGTGGGTGCGGCATTGGCGTTGAACATTGCTTCCAGAAGGGTCCACCACCACGAGGAGGTGGTCAGCCACGAGTAGACCGAGCCATCCAGGTATGCGGTGATGTCATAGATGGGGGTTCCCCATCCCGGAATCACCGAGGCTTCCTGAAGATCGCCGATACCGTAGGAAACGATTCCTGCAGCGACGAAGATCAGGAGCAGACCGGTGATATTGAAGAAAATAGAGAGGTTGATGCGAGCGGCTCCGGTGTAGATCAACCAGCCGATAACAGCGGCGACGAGCAAACCAGTGACCACCCCAAGCGCGGGGGCTGCGATCGCGTTTTCTGCCGATGATTTGATTGTTGCCCACACGAAGAGCGCGGTTTCAATTCCTTCTCGCGCCACTGCAATGAAGGCAATCCACACGACTCCCCAATCAGAGCCCGAGGCCAACTGTGCGGCGGTGTCTTCGCGAAGTTTGCGCGCGAATTGGCGGGAGTTTGAACTCATCCACAGGATCATCCACGTCACCATGGCAACGGCGACCAGTGAGAGCGTTCCGCCGAGGATTTCCTGCGCCTGGAATGACAGGGTGTAGGGACCCCAGGTCATGATTGCGCCGAGGCTCAGGGGAATGGCTGCAGCGATGACAACTCCCAGCCACACCTTGGGAAGGAGGTTTTTTCTTCCGACCTTGACCAAGTATGCTGCGACGACTCCAACGATGAGGGCAGCTTCAACTCCCTCTCTCAGGGCAATCAAGAAGTTTGCGAGGAACATTCATCTCCCAACCGAATGATTTACGATAACCAACCATAACCTAATTACCTAAACTTAGGATAACCTGTATTACCTCAGCACATCCCCTTACGTTGTCTTTCTCACGCTGAGATCACATAAGGCGGTGTAGGCTCATCCCAGGAATCCCGCCCAAGAAGGAGAAAACATGCGTCCCATCCACTGGATCATCGTTCTTGTCGTCGTTCTTGTACTCTTCGGCGCCCAAAAACTCCCAGAACTTGCAAAGTCGATCGGCCAGAGCGCCAAAATCCTCAAGAAGGAAATGAACGACCTCTCTGAGGACACGCCTTCCTCCGACGAAGACTCGACCACCAAGTAGCTCATTCCCTCCTCATGCCTCAGGTCGACGCCCAAGCACACATGTCGCTCACCCGGCATCTCCTTGAGCTGCGCACGCGCCTCCTGTTAAGCATCGCGGGAGTCCTCGTCGGCAGCGTCGGCGCGTGGTTCCTCTACACCCCAACCCTCACCTGGCTCACGAAACCGCTCAACGCAGCCGGGGCCTCGGGGATCAATTTCCGGACCGTTATCGGCCCCTTTTCAACCCACATCACCTTCGCACTGTGGGCAGGATTCATCCTCACCACTCCTTGGTGGCTCGCTCAGCTCTGGCTTTTTGTTGCACCCGCGCTCACTCGCACCGAGAAGCGACGGGCCGCACTCATCGCGATCCCCAGTGCTCTCCTCTTCCTTGCGGGAGTTGCCTCGGCAATATGGTTCCTCCCCCACGCGGTCGCGCTCCTCCTATCGGAACTTCCCCCGGGCTCCTCGGCGCTCTTGGATTTCGACTCCTACCTGAATTTTGTCGTCATCATTACGCTGGTCGTCGGCGCGTCTTTCCTCTTCCCCATGATCATCATCGGGATTCATTCCCTCGGCCTAGCATCGACTGCTCAGATTTTGCACCGCTGGAGATGGGCGGTCGTGGGGGCGACGGTTTTTGCGGCAATTACGAATCCGCTCCCCGACCTGTGGTCGATGATTCTTCAGATGTGCGCACTTCTTGCCCTGTATTTTGGGGCGCTTGGGGTGTGCTGGCTTCGTGATCTTCTTGCGAGGCGTCGGAAGCGTAAGCGCGAAGCTGCGCCATCGCCTGATCCGATTGGCTCCTGAACGAGGCCGACACCTCCAACCAGCGTCTGCGCACTTCGAGGATGCGTCGCGCGGCCTCGCTCATTCCCTTGGGACCCAGAACCACGAGGACCACCACAGCGATGATGATCGCTTCGGGTCCGCTGATTCCTAAGAAGTCCATGTCGTCACTCTTGCACGTTAACGCCCCTGCGGGCAAGCACAGTTGAGGTCAGGACCAGCCCCGCGCCCGCGAGTGGGATGACGATCATCGCCGAAAGCAACGAGGTGTGCTGCACGACGAGGCCGACAAGCGGGGGTGCCGCAAGGAATGCGAGGCGCCCCAGCCAGGAGACGATCGTCAGTCCCGTGGCAGGGTTCATCCCGCGGATATCGTGGGCTGCGTTGTAGGCCAGAGGTACCGAGGCCGCACATCCCAGTCCTGCGGCGGCGAAACCAACGAGAAGCGCGGGGAATGTGCCGATGGTGAGAGCGCTTCCCATTCCGATCAAAATGAGGGCTCCTCCCCCACAAATGACGGCACGGGGGCCATAACGATGAACAAGCGAATCGGCGATAAAACGGCCACACGCATGCGCTGTTAAGAGAACGACATAGCCCGAACCAGCGAGTCCTGCACCGGCGTGGGCATAGTCTCGCATGAAAAGCGTCGCCCACGAGGAGGCGGCGTCTTCAATCAGCATGCCTGAAATACACAAGATGACGAGCAGAGCAAGGACAAGGACCGGATGCCAAGAAACTGTCCGCACTCGGGAGGAATCATCGGCCTCGTCTTCGTTGTTGTCTTGTGGGTCTGCACCGCGGATAGTGAAGGGCATCACCGCGAACCCAAGTACGATGCAGATGCATGAGGCAACGAGGCTGTGGATCAGAAGAGAAATGTGAAAAGTAGTGGTCAAGACGCCAAAGAGACCACCAACCGCAGCTCCGACAGACCACATCCCGTGGAAAGCACTGATGATTGGCCGACCGTAGAGGCGCTGGAGACGAAATCCCTGCATGTTCTGTGCAACATCAACGATTGAATCACTGCAGCCATTGAGGAGGAAACTCGAGGCAAGAATGACGTAGAGAATTGTGGCAACAGTTGGCGAGACACCTGCATGGGCGCGAAGCGTTGAGGTGAGGCCAATTAAGAGAACCGCAAGACCGATCCCGATGGTCATGACCGAGGCAACCACGCGCGAGGTCAAGCGGCGAACAGCTCGCGCAGCGAAGGGACCGGCGAGAATTCCTCCCAGGGATGACAGCGCGATGGTTGCGCCATAGACACTGGAGGAAAGACCGAAGGCATCCTTAATTTCAGGGAAGCGCAAAACAAGACTGCCCAAGAGCGCGCCATTAGTGAAGAACAGCGCAAAGATCGCAGCGCGCGCCTTGCGACACTCAGTGAGGGTCACGACTGCTTGTTCCACCTAACACTCCTTGACGATCAGCATAGCGCGTCGCGTTCTAGTGGATCGTAGCAGTCAAAGATGGGAGAAAACTCATCGCGTTAACAACCAATCCCGACGCTTGTTCGTAGCCGGGAGCGCCGGGATGGAACCGTCACTCGCCCAAAAATCTGGGACAAGTTCAGCGTGTGCCACATCGGCATAGTCAATTCCAAACTCCCGACAGATTTTTTGCGCAATCCGTGGAGTAAGTGCATCACTTTGATTGTCAACGCCACTGCCGGCGACTAAGGAATCACCCACGGCCACCAGACGTAGGGGCTCGGCGGTGGCCTCGGCAATGGGTGAAGAAGGAAGGACTACCCCACTGCGCCGGCCGGGCGGCTCAGGGGCGAGGCGGACAGTGTGCTTTGACCACAGGGCCTGCGTGAGCAAGATCGTCTTCTTGATTGGATTCACTCTTCCACCCTACGCGCGGCTATACTCTCGCGCTCTTGCGTTTTCTATTTTCTGTCTAAAGCTAGGACGAGTGACCCCTGAAAATTAGCACTCTCCGAGTAGGCTTAAGACGTACATTCTTGGTCACAGATGTGAAGGAGGCACTCGTGGCAGAAAATACTCGTACCGAATCCGATTCCATGGGCACCGTTGAGGTTGCTGTCGATCGTTACTGGGGCGCACAAACAGAGCGTTCGCTCCACAACTTCGACATCGGTCGTAACACTTTCGTGTGGGGACGTCCCATGGTTCGCGCACTTGGCACTTTGAAGAAGGCTGCTGCGCTTGCAAACGCCGAACTCGGCGAACTCCCGCAGGACATCGCAGACCTGATTGCTCGCGCTGCCGACGAGGTGATCGAGGGCAAGCTCGATGATCACTTCCCGCTGGTCGTCTTCCAGACCGGATCCGGCACGCAGTCGAACATGAACGCGAACGAGGTCATCTCCAACCGCGCAATCGAACTTGCTGGTGGCGTCATGGGTTCCAAGACTCCTGTTCACCCCAATGACCATGTGAACCGCGGTCAGTCCTCGAATGACACATTCCCCACTGCAATGCACATTGCTGTGGTCCAGGAACTCCAGGCGATGTATCCGCGCGTTGAGCAGCTGCGCAATACTTTGGATGCAAAGTCCAAGGAATACGCGGATGTCGTCATGGTGGGCCGCACCCACCTCCAGGACGCAACCCCCATTACTCTTGGCCAGGTTATTTCCGGCTGGGTTGCACAGATTGATTTCGCACTCGATGGCATTCGCTACGCGGATTCTCGCGCACGCGAACTGGCGATCGGCGGAACCGCAGTGGGAACCGGCCTTAACGCTCACCCCGCTTTCGGTAAGCTCGCCGCGAAGAAGATTTCTGAGGAAACCGGCATTGAGTTCAAGCAGGCCGATAACCTCTTCGCAGCCCTGGGCGCGCACGACGCACTCGTCCTGGTCTCTGGCTCTTTGCGCGTTCTGGCCGATGCACTGATGAAGATTGCCAACGATGTGCGCTGGTACGCCTCCGGTCCGCGCGACGGCATTGGCGAGCTGATCATTCCCGAGAATGAGCCCGGTTCGTCCATCATGCCCGGTAAGGTCAACCCGACCCAGTGCGAGGCCATGACCATGGTCGCGACCCAGGTGTTCGGTAATGATGCAACCGTTGGTTTCGCTGGTTCTCAGGGCAACTTCCAGCTCAACGTTTTCAAGCCCGTTATGGCATGGAACGTTCTGGAATCCATCCGCCTGCTTGGCGATGCTTGCGTTTCCTTCGATATCCACTGCGCGTACGGCATTGAGCCCAACCGTGAGAAGATCCAGCATCACTTGGATATCAACCTGATGCTCGTGACCGCCTTGAACCGTCACATCGGTTACGACAAGGCTTCGAAGATCGCGAAGAACGCACATCACAAGGGCATTTCTCTGCGTGAGTCCGCTCTTGAGCTGGGCTTTGTCACCCCCGAAGAGTTCGACGCATGGGTTGTTCCCGCAGACATGACGCACCCCAGCGCAGCAGATCAGTGATCTAGGGAGCGTCTAGCAAGTTACTGAGAGTGGTCCCGGTCTGGTTTTCTAGACCGGGACCACTTTTCACGTTCTAAACCGTCGCCAAAACATCACTATTTATGCATGATGCTGGAAACTATTCAACCGAAATATGCACACAGTCGCAGACTTAATCAAAATCACAAGCGCTTGTACTGAAGCTCCAACTGCTCAGATTTATGATTTTTCCGTGAGAAAATCCCTGATCACTCCCATCATCCTTGCAGTCGCCCTTTTCGCCTGCGTTTTTGCTCCAGCACTGCGCCCCATGGTTCTCGTTGTGGGACTAGTGGCCGCAGTCTTCTTACCTTTTGCAGCGATCTGGCATCAGACCGCTTCCGAAGGCCCCTCATACCAACGAAATCTCTACGGCGCACTAGCCTTAGCTCTGATTCTCATCAGCCCGGCAATCACTGCCCTGGTGATGAACACAGCCGCCTAAAGCCAAGCACCAACCCCCTTCAATAGTTGTGGGGCGATCACAACTGTGGTCGCCCCACATTTTCATGCCTTGACCTGCAGAAAAACTATTGACAAGGGATTAAACACCCGGGGATAATTATTCATGGGTGCACCAAAGAACCGCTGCACGCCACCTGTCTTTCCTTCGCGGCCTCCCCCACCGCCACCGCCAGCTTTGCGCAACCACTTTCCTTCGGTTTCAAGGAAGAAATCTAGTTCACTCCAAACTGGCCATCGTTTGCATTTCGGCTCCTGCTGCAACCAATGGGATCCGAATTCGTTCCACTAGGAGGAAAAATGTCAAATCTACGCAGCGCGACTGTCGACACTCAATGGAACGCATGGGAGACATCCACCTATCTTGCTTTCGTTGGTGGCCTCCCACTTCTCGTGCTTTGGCTTCCGCCTCTCTTCCATGACAATCCATTAATCTGGCTCACGAAACCAGTCGCTATCGCCATTGTTATTGGGCTCTTACTGGCACTCACTGGAAGCATTCTCAGGATAAGAAATATCGTCGGACCCTCACGGGTGATTCGGATTATTTCAGTAGTCGTCAATTTCAGTATTCCTCTAATCGTCATTGGAACACTGTTGGGAACACTCCATACGACCGCTGCCGATAGCTTCTACGCTTTCTCACTAGAGTACGAAAACATTCTCTGGCCGAGCTGTTTGTCTTTGGCCTTCGCTGGATTCACGGCATTAGACCTGTGGGTTCCACGAGCGGAAGTTGCTTCGCTTACTCTTCACAAACCCACCCTCTAACTGATCTGGGTGGCGAACTAAGACGTTCGCCACCCAGAATTTTGTGTCAGCGCGAATAGGGGCTGACGACGACTTCCGCCTTTTGCAGGTCCTTCACTTCCGAATACCCTGTCGAGGCCATAGTTCGCTTGAGCGCACCAATAAAGTTCAGCGTTCCATCCGCACGCGTCGAAGGCCCATACAAGATTTCACTGAAGGTCCCCGAAGTCCCCACGCGCACACGGTGGCCTCGCGGGAGCTCCGGGTGCGTGGCCTCGGAACCCCAGTGCCAACCACGTCCGGGAGCTTCCTCGGCGCGAGCAAGGGCAGCACCCATCATCACCGCGTCTGCACCACAAGCAATTGCGCGCGTCATGTCCCCAGAGCGCCCAATTCCACCATCCGCAATCACATGGACGTAGCGGCCGCCAGATTCATCCATGTAGTCGCGGCGCGCCGCAGCAACGTCGGCGATTGCCGTCGCCATGGGAGCATGAACTCCCAGCGACTGGCGAGTTGCATGGGCTGCTCCCCCACCAAAACCGACCAGAATACCTGCAGCGCCCGTACGCATCAGATGCAAGGCAGCGGTATCTGTGGAGACTCCACCCACAATGACGGGAACATCAAGCTCATAGATGAAGCGTTTGAGATTGAGGGGCTCTGCACGCGAGGAGACGTGCTCGGCAGACACCGTCGTTCCGCGGATAACGAAGAGATCAACACCCGCCTCGACAACAGCGCGCCAGTAGCGCTGGGTGCGCTGGGGCGAAAGCCTTCCTGCCACCACAACGCCCGCATCTCGGATGTATTGGAGACGTTCGGTGATGAGATCGGCTTGGATAGGTGCCGAATAAATTTGTTGAAGCCGAGCGATTGAGCCTTCGGCGGGGAGCTGGGCAATCTCATCCAAAATCGGTTGAGGATTTTCGTAACGAGTCCACAGACCGTCCAGGTCTAAAACCCCAATTCCACCGAGCTTGCCGAAGAGAATTGCCGTATCGGGACTCATCACCGAGTCCATGGGGGCAGCCATGATGGGGACGTCGACATGGTAGGCATCAATCTGCCATCCAACGTTCACGTCGGCAGGGTCCCTGGTTCTGCGTGCCGAAACAAGTGCGATGTCATCTAGCGTGTAGGCGCGGCGGCCTCGTTTTCCTCGACCGATTTCGACCTCATTACCCATGGGGCCATTGTAGTCACTCCCCAGGTGCGCGATATTGACGCCGCATCGAAGACACGCCACACACATCAACATTAAAGTGACGTATTTCATATCTAGCTTGCATTCTGATACGACTTTACCTTTGACCAGAAAGCTCTGTGGAGACATGACGATCGCCCACAAATTTTTACCCAATTTTTAGAATATTAAGGACGAGGCCATGGGGAGACTTCACCAGTTCCCAACCTTTTGCTTTTCAATCCACGCCTGAAGGAACGACCCTGCACGCCGAGGGTGAAAAACACTTGAAGAGATCGTCGGCAATGCGCAGAATGTATACGTCATCACAAATACACCCGCAAGTGGTGTTCGCCATTTGATCCGCAGGAGGTCATCATGTTGACAGCAGCAGCTGCCACTCAAAGGGATTTCCGTCGCAGTTCACGCGCGGAAAGCCGCATTGCGCAGGATGTATCGCGCCGCACAAACGAGCGCACACCTCGTAAGTTGGGATCTCGTGATCGCGCCCAGATGCCTGGTGCATACACGCGTTTCTCGTTCCCCTTGCCTTTGCATCCCTGATTCACGACAGTTCATCTAGCGATGTCCCACTTCCATGACGAAGTGGGACATCTTTTTTATGCGGATCTGAAATTGGACGCAAATGACGGAGCAACAGTGCACACTTAAGGCATGACACACACATCAGTTCCGTCGTGGGCACAACTCCCCTGGCTTGGCTTTGATACCGAAACAACAGGGGTTAACCCCCACAGTGACCGCTTGGTTACTGCAGCACTCGTTCTACGCGCAGACGGAGCTGCAGCCACTGCCGGCTCTGACGTCATTACGACATGGCTCGCAGACCCCGAAGTTGTCATCCCTGACTCTGCAGCTCAGATTCATGGGATCACAACGCAAACGGCACAAACCCACGGCCGTCCGATCCGTGAAGTTCTTGAAGAGCTTGCCGCTTCTCTCGCCTCGCATATGGGACGCGGTTATCCCGTTGTCGCGTTCAACGGAAGTTTCGATTTCACCTTGCTTGAAGAAGAACTCCGCAGACATGGACTCCCCACTCTCAGTGAAAGGCTCGGTCTGAGCGAACCCGCGCCCATCATCGACCCCTTGGTCTTGGACCGCCATCTTGATCGCTACCGCAAGGGGAAAAAGCAGCTTTCTCTTATGGCCAGCGCGTACGGGGTTCCAGTTTCAGAAAATGCGCATACCGCCGAATATGACGTGGTTATGACATTGGACGTGTTGGCAGCAATCGCCCACAAGTTCCCGGATTGTGCTGCTCAGAGTTGCACTCAAATCCACGCATTCCAAAAGGACGCTCACGCAGCCTGGGCAGAAAACTTTGAAAACTTTCTACGTTCGCGGGGACGGGACACACACATCGACCGCCGCTGGCCCATGCAATAAGGGCGCGACTCAACGCCGCGCCCTTAGAGACCTCTGAGCAAAGAATTACTTCGCCGAAGAGTGGTAGTTCGGAGCCTCTGTTGTCATCTGAACATCGTGCGGATGCGACTCACGCAGACCCGCAGACGTGATGCGCACAAAGCGACCATTGCGCTTCACAGCATCAATGGTTGAGGCCCCCAGATAGAACATCGTCTGGTGCAAACCACCAACCAGCTGGTAGACGACCGCCGCAAGAGCTCCGGTGTAGGGAACCTGGCCTTCGATGCCTTCAGGAACAATCTTGTCGTCTGAAGACACATCTGCCTGGAAGTAGCGGTCCTTCGAGTAAGACTTACGTCCACGCGAGCTCATAGCACCCAAGGAACCCATGCCGCGGTAACGCTTGTACTGCTTGCCATTGGTGAAGACGACCTCGCCAGGAGATTCTTCGCAGCCTGCCAGCAAGGACCCCAGCATGACCGTGTCGGCGCCAGCGACGATGGCCTTGCCAATATCGCCCGAGTACTGCAGCCCACCATCAGCAATGAGCGGGACGCCCGCAGGCTTGCAAGCCAAGGACGCCAGGTGAATCGCAGTGACTTGAGGAACGCCCACACCCGCAACGACGCGAGTCGTGCAGATGGAACCCGGTCCAACGCCGACCTTCACAGCGTCGACACCCGCATCGATCAAAGCCTGAGCGCCTTCGGTCGTTGCGACGTTGCCGCCAATGATCTGAACGCCATCAAAAGTCGAGTCCGCCTTGATCTTACGGATCATCTCCAATGCCAAAGCTGCGCCGCCGTTTGCGGTGTCAACTACCAAGACATCGACACCCGCATCACGAAGCGCACACGCACGCTCCCAGGTATCTCCCCAGTAGCCCACTGCAGCGCCAACCATGAGGCGGCCGCGTTCATCCTTTGTTGCGTTCGGGTACTGCTCAGTCTTGACGAAGTCCTTAACGGTAATCAGACCCGTCAGTCGCCCATCCTCATCGATAATCGGCAGCTTTTCAACGCGGTTCGTCGCAAGCAAAGCCTTCGCTTCTTCACGGCTAGTTCCAACCTTTCCGGTTACCAGTCGTTCGCGAGGAGTCATGCAATCACGAACCTTCAAGGAAGCCCACTGATCCGTGGGAACGAAGCGTAGATCGCGGTTGGTAATGATGCCGATGAGCTGCTGGTCATCATCCACGACGGGCAGGCCAGAGACTCGATAGTGCCCACACAGCTGATCCAGTTCTTCGATGGTCGCATCGGGGCCGATGGTCACGGGATCCTCGACCATTCCCGACTCGGAACGCTTCACCTGACGAACCTGGGAAGCCTGTTCTTCGATCGAAAGGTTGCGGTGCAGAATTCCGATACCACCTTGGCGAGCCATCGCAATCGCCATGCGCGCCTCGGTCACCGTATCCATCGCCGCAGAAAGCAGAGGAATACGCAGGCGGATCTTCTTCGTCAGCTGCGCCGAGGTGTCAACCTGTGAGGGAACAACATCGGTCAGCTCGGGAAGAAGCAGAACGTCATCGTAGGTCAGTCCGGTCAAAGCAAAAGGATCATTGTGAATGTCTGCCATGAACGAAGTCTAGGCCTCTTGAAGCCTCAGAGCATACTGCCGTCGACCGAAATACCACGAGGCGTGGCTAAGCTCACCAATAATGAGCCGAATTACTCCGCGAGTTGCTTGAGAGCCAAAGCAAAGCAGGGAGTGTTTCCGACCTGCGGGAGCAGGAGCATCTGGGCCACATGGTAAGCATCCGCCTTGCCTTCCCACGTCGTACCAGACTCCACACCCGAGGCGTCCACTTCATGAATCCAACGCCCCGTGGCCTCGCGAAGATAACGGTCAGCCCAATCAACCCACTGCGCATACAAAGTACTCAACTCAGCCACGCGGGAAGCGTCCCCTGCCTCTTCATGAACTCGACCAAGCACACACGCACTATTAACAGCCTCGCACAAGACCCAGTGCATACGGGTATCAACGACCGGGCGACCGTTCCAGTCGGTTGTGTAGACGAAGCCTCCGGCGCCATGGCGATCCCAACCATCGGCGCACGAACGATTAAAGAGTTGTTCAGCAGCTTCGACCATCCAGTCATCGTGATCACCGAGGCCGATCAGTGCTGCGCGCGTATGAAGAATCAGACGCGCCCACTCCATACCATGACCGGGGGTAGCGCCATAGGGACGGAAAGGATCCGAAGGGCGATCCGCGTTGTGCTCGGGGAGCATATTCCAGTCAGCGTCGAAGTGTTCAGGAATGCGCCAGTGCAATTGCTCGGCAGTGTCAGCAACGAAACGACAAATGCCGCGAGCACGGTCCAGCCACAGGCGATCCCCCGTCGCATCGAAAGCGGCAAGATAGGCCTCGACAGTGTGCATATTGGCGTTCACGCCGCGGTAGTCCTCGCTGATGGTGTAGTCGCGGTTCCAGGCCTCGCGGACGCGTCCAAACTCAGGTTCCCACCAGTGCTGGTCTTGGTCAGTCAACGCGCGATCGAGTAGCTCTCGAGCTCCGGGACGTCCTAGAACAGTAGCGGCACTCGAAGACAGAATGACAAAGGCATGCGCGTAGGCTTGCTTGAGGCCGCCATTTGCGGGTTCAACGACCTTCCAATGTGGGCCGTCTTCGCGTTCAACAATTTCAGTGACGAGGCCCGAGTACCATCCACCGTTCTCGCGGTCGTACATCGGGCCTTCTAAGAGGCAGCGAATTCCGTGGTCTACCAGAGGAATTGCCCAGTCATAGCCCTTGAGTGCAGCCAGTGCAAAAACATAGGTCATGCGCCCCGTAATCCACAGTTCAACGGGCTTGGAAGGATCAACAGCACCATTGCGATCGAGGTATCCGAATCCACAGTCAACGACGGATCCTGCTGCAAAATGAGCAAGTTCTTCGAATTCTTCGTCAAATGCCTCAATGAGCTGAGGATCTTCCCACGGGGTCATCTTTATTCCTCTGCGTGTTGCCGCACCTGCGCGGCGTAATAGATACGCGTCTACGCTAACACGTTCTTCAATGTGCAGTAACCGTTACGAGGCCAATTCCACTAAACCGGGCAAGTTCCCTGTTTATGCGGGGTTACTTTGTGCGCGCTACGGTTCGAGCGAGCTTCGCTCCAAGCAGCGCTAAAGTTTCTTCCACACACGCTGAAACAGTGCGAACACGCAACACATGATCATCCAGAACGCGCGGCGACTGGGAACCAACCGCGATCACGTCAATTCCATGGTTGTGCACTGCCGAGGCCACGAAGTTTTTACACTCTTCCCCTTGGCCCAAGGTAATAAGTGCAGCGACGTTGGAGTCAATATTCTCGACAAAGGCATCGAGCTTTTCTTTTCCGCCAACCCATCCGCGACTGCAGGCACCCAAGACGACAACATTAGGTCCATACCAGCGAAGAGCAACTCCGATAACGTGAGCAGGAAGCAGGTGCGCACGGTCTCCCAAGATAATGATGCTGGGAGAGGAAGGGAACTTCGGTTCAGGGCGCTGCTCCGACATTGCACGCAGAACGTCATACATCGCTTGGGTTAAGAGCGATGAACCTGCAACACCGGGAGTCTCCCCGTGATAGTCCGTTGCCATGACTTCGAAAGCAGGCTCAACTAAGAGCATCCAGGTGTGAAGCAGGCCTTTTTCACTGATGCTCGCCTCGATCAAGTGGACAAGCTTCTCGCGGTCTCCCGCGCGCGCGGCAGCAACCAATTCATCCGCTGTCCGCGGAGGGGCAACTTCTTCGAGATCTCCCCTGGACTGAGAAAGCACAATCGCAGCGGCATCTGAGGGAGTGACACCACTTTGAATGAGCTCGATCATGTGACTGAGTCGAGCAACATCTTCAGGAAGGTATCGCCGGTGACTACCCGCAGAGCGTTCGCCCGGTCCCAGACCATAACGTCGTTCCCAGGTTCGAAGAGTCGAGGCAGAGACGCCAAGCTTGGAAGAAACAGCAGTAACGGTCAGCGGTGCGTCATGAGCGGGGGGAAGCACAAGTTGTGCGCGGGGCATCGCCTTCTCCTGCCTTTCTGAAGGATACCTAAATGAATGCTACCTATTGATTGTCAGCTCTGAAGGTCGTCTTCGCCAATCGAGGGCTGAGATTTTGTCCGCTCACAGCTGAGCAAGAATATGTGACAGGCAACAAAATTGCGCTTTCAGCCTCCTTACAGCTGGCCGTTATATGCCGTAATAATGCGGTTTTCGCTGGAAGTTAAAGCATTTTCGGTTTCCTGTGAAACAACTATGATTCTGTGACAAGGGCTTGAATAACTCTTGCACAATTCGGTAGCCTTCATTCAGTCCTTCCTCAAGAGATCGTCTCTTGCCGGAAAGACCAATGAATGGAGGTACTCATGTCTGACGTCTCCCGACTGCCCGGACCTTCGATTGATGCGTGGGAATGGCAGTATCAGGGCGCATGTCGCGACCTCGACACGGAACTTTTCTTCCACCCCGAGGGCGAACGAGGCTCAACGCGTCGTCGTCGTGCAGCTGGCGCCAAAGCCATTTGCGCAACTTGCCCCGTCATCGAGCAGTGCCGCGAATACGCCCTACGTGCACAGGAGCCCTACGGAATCTGGGGCGGCATGACAGAAGAAGAACGACGCGAAGAAGTTCAGCGTCGTCGAATCCGCCGAGCATCCTGACGCACTTCATACGTAAACACCAGACTCGCTCGGGACGCTTTCCCGGGCGAGTTTCCTATGCTCGCAGGCTATTCGCCCTCACGGGCCCCATACAATACACTGAACTCATCCCCATCAATTCAGGCGAAAGGTGACCAATGACGACGCGCCAAGGCAGCAAACAACGAATCATCGCTATCGCTCTTCTCGCATGCGCTGTCGCACTCATTTGCGGTGCCGTGTGGTGGACCAACCGCCCCTCTACCCCCACAGCAACTTCGTCGGCCTCGGCAATGCCCAGCGCAACTGCAATGCAGCAGTCACCACAAGCGACGGTCGCGCCCACCGCGCAAAGTTCCTTCGCCCCCACGGTCACCGATGAGCAGGGACTCAGCATCATTCACGCTCAGCAGCGCCGTGACCCCAGCGATGCTCGCGCGAAGGGAAGCGTTGACGCTCCCGTCGTCATGGTGCTCTACTCGGATTTCTCGTGCCCCTACTGCACGCGCCTTGCCAAGCAGGTCGAACCTCAGCTTGAGGATTTGGTTGCAAACGGCACGCTCAGGATCGAGTGGCGCGACCTCGCACAGATTTCCCAGTCCTCTCCCCTTGCCGCTCAGGCAGGAATCGCAGCGGCCAATCAGGGGCGCTTCTGGGAATTTGTCGCAGCAGCGTACGGAGAAGCCGATCCCTCCGGACACCCCGAATACACGATGGATTCTTTGACCGCACTAGCCCAAAAGGCCGGCGTGAGTGACCTCGATAAGTTCCGTGCGGATACGACGGATGCGAATACCGCAGCCCAAGTCAAGCAGGCGCAGAACGATGCCTACCAGATCGGGATTCAAGGCACCCCCTTCATGTTCATTGGCGATAGCTTCATTTCGGGCTACCGCGATGCTGACTACATCCGCGCAACCATTGCGAACCAAGCCGAGCACCTCAAGAAGTGAACCCTTTTATCGCCTTCTTAGGTGGAGTTTTGACGCTGTGTGCTCCATGCTCGGTCATGCTCCTGCCTGCGTTCTTTTCCTACGCATTTCGTTCTCCTAGTCAGCTCATCGCGCGCTGCGGGATCTTTTGGCTCGGTCTCATGACTCCGCTTATCCCGCTCGGCATTGCTCTATCTGGGGTCGTTGCGCTCATCCGCGAGCATGCCTCTTTGATCACCCACGTTGTTGCCTTCCTCGTGATCTGCGCGGGAATCGTCACCATCGCGGCCCTCGACTTTCCAAAATTCCACTTCGGTAGCCCGAGGCCTGCGCCCACGAGGCCGGGTACGAAACTTACCTTGAGCACGCCCACTGCAGCTGGCCAGCTCAGCACTCGCGAGGCCTCGACACCTCAACTTTCTCTTTCCCCCGCCGGCGCGCACTCGGGAGAAAAGAGCACCCCCATCGCGGTTTATCTTCTGGGGATTACCTACGGGATCGCCGGCGTCGGATGCGCGGGGCCCATTCTAGGAGCGGTTCTTGCGACCTCAGCGCTGGGAGGCTCCCCGGTTTCTGGTGCAATTTCGATGGTCTTCTACTCGGCAGGAATGGCATTTCCTTTGCTTGTCCTTGCACTGGTCTGGAGAAAAACTGCCGGCCGCGTTCAAGCAATTATCCGCCCCAAACCGCTGCGATTTTTGGGCCGCGAAACGACCTGGACCAATGTCATTTCGGGCTTGGTTTTAATCGCTCTGGGGCTGCTTCTCCTGCTCGTTGACCTCGGCAATCCTCTTGGAGGTCTCATCTCACTGGGAACCTTGTCGGGGTGGGAGGAGACGATCATCGCTACCTTTGGCGCGATCCCCTGGTGGGTCTTTGCAGCTGCTGGAGCCTTGATTGTTGCTGCTATTTTCATGCTGGTTCCCCGCGCCGACTCCTCGGACCAACGTGGGACTTCTTCGGATAAAGAGTGATGGGCCCGGACCTTATTGTCCGGACCCATCCTCAACAAGCGCTCTAAGCGCCTGTTTCAAGATTTTCAGCGCTCGACGATCGCCAGAACGTCGCGTGCAGACAGGATCTGCAGCTCTTCGCCGTCGTACTTGACTTCGGTGCCACCGAAACGGCTGAAGATGACGTGGTCGCCAACCTTGACGTCGACGGGGACGCGGTTGCCGTTGTCATCAACGCGGCCGGGGCCAACAGCCAGAACTTCGCCTTCCTGGGGCTTTTCCTTGGCTGCATCGGGGATGTAGAGACCTGAAGCGGTCTTTTCTTCGCTGTCAACCTGACGGATAACAATGCGATCTTCGAGGGGCTTAATGGTGATTGCCATGTCAGCACTCCCTTTCTTCTCGTAACGATTTGTCATCCCTTCCCTGCCGTCGCGGGGGTCAGGTATGGGATCGCAATGTGTTTACGGACTCAGTTTAGGCTTCGATTGGCACTCTAGCAAACTGAGTGCCAGCTTCTTCCTTTCCTTCCACCTGAACCCCCACACGCCCCACCAGGTTTCTCTTCTACCTTGAATTTCAGCAAGAATAGTGTTCATGTCCTCCATTACGCCCCTCCTGTCCTCCCCCGGCCGCGAGTTGCTTGCCCAATGGGAACGCGAGGGCGCGTTTCGTTCTCTCTCCCCCATGGATCTTGCGCTCGCAATACGCTCCCAAGTCGCAGACCCGGAAGTCGCCTCGGCAGTTGCTTCCCAACTGCAGCTGCGCACCCAGGCGGAGAAGAAGTTCGGCTCTCTTGCTCGCACGTTATTGTGGACGCGCGATGGTTATGAGCAAGCAACCCGCTGGGTGCTCGCCCGCCTGCACGCACAACGTTTCCTTGATTCAGGGGCACACCACATCGGCGACCTCGGGTGCGGAATCGGAGCGGATTCTTTTGCTTTCGCCCGCGCGGGAATGCGCGTGACGTCCTTCGACATCGACGACGAGGCCCTTGCCGCAGCGGGGGCGAACCTTTCTGCTTTTCCCTCGTGCCGCGTTGAAAAGAGAGACGTCACGACGCTTCACGGCGAGGACTTTCAGGCCTATGGTTTTGACGCTCTTTTCGCCGATCCCGCAAGGCGCACGGGCAAGCAGGGCGGCTCGAAGCGCATTACTTCCCCCGAGGATTGGTCGCCTGCCCTAGACCACGTGCTGGCTTGGGGGGATTCCATCCCCCGCCTCGGCGTCAAGGTGGCCCCTGGGATCCCCTACGACTTAATCCCCGGACACTTCCACGCGCAGTGGACCAGCGTCGATGGAGACCTTCTCGAGGCCGCGCTGTGGGCGCCTGAGCTCGCTCCAGAAGGGGCGGGGCGATCGGCAAGCGTCATCACTGCTGATCAGGTCCATACCCTCATCGATCCACAGACGCAGGCGGCAAATTCGCAGCCTCGCCAAGCCGAGTGCGGTCCGCTGGACAGTTATATCTTCGAGCCAGATTCTGCGGTGATCCGCTCAGGGACAATCGCCTGTCTTGCAGAGCAGATGGGGGCTCACCTTGTCAGTGAATCGATTGCATACCTGAGTGGTCCCACCCTGCACCAGACACCTTTCGCCAGTGCTTTCGAAGTGATCGATCACGTGAATCTGCGCGTCAAGAACATTCAGCAGGTACTACGTGCGCTTAACGTCGGGCGCGTCGAAATTAAAAAACGCGGGGCTGACATTCAGCCAGATGCCTTAAGAAAATCCCTGAAACTCAAGGGAGACGCCGAAGCCGTCATCATTGCAACGCGCATCCGCGGCGCCCACCGGGCAATTATTGCCCGGAGAATCAGCGACGGGGAAGCATAGAAGTCTGCGTCAGCGGCATCCCAGAATCAGGAGAAAAATCCCAGTCTGAAGGGGCAACGCCCGCGCGGACCAATTCCGATCCCATCGCCGCGATCTGCGCGCCGTTATCCGTGCAGAAACGCAAGGGAGGCATACGGACACTCAGTCCGGCGGCCTCGGCACGCTGAACAATCAGGGAACGCAAGCGCGAGTTAGCGGAGAACCCGCCACCCACGACGATGGTGTCGCAACCATGATCCAGTGCGGCGCGTACCGTCTTTGAGGTCAGGGAATCATTCACAGCTTCCGAGAAACCGGCACAAATATCCTCGGCGGGAAGGGCTTCGCCGCGTTCCTTCAGTCCTTCTACGTAGCGCGCGACAGCAGTCTTGAGGCCGGAGAAGGAGAAGTTGTACTTGTGACGCTCCTGGTCTTTCCCGGCTGCCAAACCACGCGGGAAACGGATCGCTTGAGGATCCCCCTGCTGCGAGAGACGGTCAACGTGGGGGCCACCCGGATAGGGAAGATCCAGCAGACGACCCACCTTGTCGAAGGCTTCACCGGCAGCATCGTCAAGGGTCCCGCCGAGTTCACGGACATCGGTCGCGATGTCATTAATGAGAAGCAGGTTCGAGTGCCCGCCCGAGACCACCAAACCGATGAAACGCTCTGGGAGGGGGCCATCGGCGAGTTTGTCGACGGCGAGGTGGCCGATAACGTGATTGACCCCGTACAGTGGCTTTCCAATTGACGAGGCCAGCGCTTTGGCTGCGCAAATACCGACGGTGAGTGAGCCGACGAGACCTGGGCCGGCAGCAACAGCGACTGCGTCCACCTCGTCAAGAGTGACCCCTGCTTCTTCGAGGGCACTGTCCAAGGTCGGAATGAAGGATTCCAGGTGTGCACGCGAGGCAATTTCAGGAATGATGCCACCGTAGCGGGCGTACTGATCCATGGAGGTCGCGGTCCGGTCAACCAGAAGATCACAGCCACGCACCAAGGCGACACCTGTCTCATCGCAGGTGGATTCAATTCCCAATACCAAGGGGTCTTTTTCACTCACCCGGCCATTTTAGTCCGGCGACTCATGATGCGCATACGCCGCAAAAGGGATGGGGACGATCCCGAAGGATCGTCCCCAAACCAGTGAGTATTGAAAGACTCAGACGCCCTTGAGGGCTGCCTTTCCAAGCTGACGGTTCAGCGTGGAAATCACGTCGAGCGGGATCTGCTTGGGGCAGACCGCTGCACACTCGCCGATGTTCGTGCAGGAACCGAATCCTTCTTCGTCCATCTGGTTGAGCATGCTGACAACGCGACGGTAGTTCTCGGGCTTGCCCTGCGGAAGCAGGTGCAGGTGAGTGACCTTCGCCGAGGTGAAGAGCATTGCCGAGGCGTTCGGGCAGGCCGCCACGCAGGCGCCACAGCCGATGCAGGCAGCGGCTTCGAAAGCGCGATCTGCGTCCTGCTTGGGAACCGGAGTACCGTTCGCATCCGGAGCTGCACCCGTGTTCACCGAGATGTAGCCACCGGCCTGGACGATACGATCCAGAGCGCTGCGGTTAACAACCAGGTCCTTGATGATCGGGAATGCTTCTGCGCGCCAGGGCTCGATGGTGATGACATCACCATCGTGGAAGGTACGCATGTGCAACTGGCAGGTCGTGGTGACCTCGGGGCCGTGGGCAATGCCGTTGATGACAATGCCGCACTGGCCACAGATACCTTCACGGCAGTCCGAATCAAATGCGATCGGCTCTTCTCCGCGGGCAAAAAGCTCTTCGTTCAACACGTCGAGCATTTCCAGGAACGAGGATTCCTCAGAGATGCCGCGGACTTGGTATTCGTGCATGGCACCCGGATCCTCGGGTCCGTTTTGGCGCCAAATCTTCAGTGTCAGGTTCACTTGTAACTCCGCTGCTTCAGCTCGATGTTGTTGTAGATCAAGGCTTCCTTGTGGAGGATCGGAGGCTGGTCCTCGCCACCCCACTGCCATGCTGCAACATAGAGGTACTTGTCATCGTGACGGAGGGCTTCACCTTCCGGTGTCTGCGACTCCGCACGGAAGTGGCCACCGCAGGATTCCTCACGGTGCAGGGCATCGATGCACATGAGCTCGCCCAGCTCCATGAAGTCCGCGACGCGGCCGGCCTTTTCGAGGGACTGGTTAAGCTCGCCGATGGACTTGCCCGGAACGCGAACATCACGCCAGTAGTCAGCGCGAAGCTTGCGGATCATCTCGATGGCCTTCTTCAGGCCTTCCTCGCGACGCTCCATACCGCAGTATTCCCACATGATCTGGCCAAGTTCCTTGTGGAAGGAATCCACCGAACGCGAACCGTTGACCGACATGAGCTTATCGATGCGCTCCTGAGCGGAGTTCAGTGCCTCGACGACATCCGGGGACTGAGCATCCAACTTGGGCAGGTTGAAGCAGTGTGCCAAGTAGTCGTTGATGGTGTTCGGAAGAACGAAGTAACCATCAGACAGGCCCTGCATCAGTGCCGATGCGCCCAGGCGGTTGGCGCCGTGATCGGAGAAGTTTGCTTCACCAGCAACGTACAGGCCGGGCAGGTTGGATTCCAGGTCGTAGTCAACCCACAGACCACCCATCGTGTAGTGAACGGCCGGGTAGATACGCATGGGCACTTCGTAGGGGTTATCGCCCGTGATGCGCTCGTACATATCGAAGAGGTTGCCGTACTTGGCGGACACTGCTGCCTTACCCATGCGCTGGATGGCCTCGGAGAAGTCCAAGTACACGCCGCGTGCAACACCATCGATCTTCGGGCCAACGCCGCGTCCCTCATCGCACATGTTCTTTGCCTGGCGGCTTGCGATATCACGGGGAACGAGGTTGCCGAAGGAGGGGTAGATGCGCTCCAAGTAGTAGTCGCGATCTTCTTCGGGAATGTCGCGAGGATCCTTTTCGCAGTCCTCGGCCTTCTTGGGAACCCAAATACGACCGTCGTTACGCAGGGACTCGGACATCAGCGTCAGCTTGGACTGCTGGTCGCCGTGCTGCGGGATGCAGGTCGGGTGAATCTGGGTGAAGCAGGGGTTTGCGAAGTATGCACCCTTGCGGTATGCACGCCAGATTGCGGTGGCGTTGCAGCCCATCGCGTTCGTCGAGAGGAAGAAGACGTTTCCGTAACCGCCGGTTGCCAGAACGACCGCATCAGCGATGTGGGTTTCGAGCTTGCCGGTGGCCATGTCGCGCGCAACAATACCGCGAGCGCGACCGTCGGAAACGATGAGTTCCACCATCTCGTGGCGAGAGTGCTCGGTCACGGTGCCGGCGGCAACCTGACGCTCCAGTGCCTGGTAGGCACCGATGAGCAGCTGCTGACCTGTCTGGCCGCGTGCGTAGAACGTACGCGAGACCTGGACACCACCGAAGGAACGGTTGTCCAGCAAGCCGCCGTATTCACGTGCGAAGGGAACGCCCTGCGCCACGCACTGGTCAATGATGCTGGCGCTGACTTCAGCGAGGCGGTACACGTTGGTTTCACGTGCACGGTAGTCGCCGCCCTTGACGGTGTCGTAAAAGAGGCGGTAAACGGAGTCGTTATCGTTGCGGTAGTTCTTCGCAGCGTTGATACCACCCTGCGCTGCAATGGAGTGCGCGCGGCGGGCGGAGTCCTGGTAGAAGAAGACGTCGATGTTGTAGCCCATCTCGCCCAGCGATGCGGCGGCTGCGCCACCGGCAAGGCCGGTACCGACGATGATGACGTGGAGCTTACGACGGTTGGCGGGGTTCACCAGAGCCGCGTTGAACTTACGCTGTTCCCAGGCCTGAGCCAAGGGAACATCCATGGGGGCCTTGGAGTCGGCGATCTCTTCGCCTTCGCGGTACAGCCCGTGAATCAAAGTATCAGTCATGTCTCAATGTCCTTGTCAGGAGATGTAACCGGCAACGATCGCCAGAGGAGGAAGCGCGAACATCAGGAAGATCAGGGCTCCGACCAAGCCGGAAACGATCTCCATGAACTTACGAGTTCCACCGCGGACCCATCCCAGCGACTGGAATGCCGACCAGAAGCCGTGGGAGACGTGAAGCGCTGCAAGACCGACGAAGATCAGGTAGACAACAACCATCAGCGGGCTGTGGAAGGTTGCAACCATGCGCTCGTAAGGAGTGGAGTCTGCAGCAAAACCGGTGCGGACCGTTCCCGTCGTGAAGTGCAGGATGTGGAAGACAATGAGGAAGAAGAGCAGGACGCCGGTCATGCGCATTGTGCGTGCGGCGTAAGCATCTGCCGCACTGCGCTTAACGACGTATGCACTGCGACGTGCACGGCGCGAACGCTTCCAGGTCACGGCAGCTGCCCAGATGTGGATGACCAGCATCAGGACCATTGCACCGCGGAACACCCAGATGAATCCGCCGTGGGGGAAGATCGGCACAAAGGCTTCTTCTTTCAGCCAGTGTGCGTAGTGGTCGTAGGCGTCTTGTCCCAAGAACATCTTGAGATTGCCATAGGAATGGAAGAGCAGGAAGAGCACGAACACAATGCCGGAAATCGCCATCAGCTGTTTGACGAAAACCGTCGTGGTCCATGCGCGACGCTTCTTTGTTGCGACTGTTTGTGAGGCCATGAGATAAGCCTATGCTGAGGAAGCGTCACTTCGATGGGACCGGCGGCCCTCTTAGGAAAAAACCGCCTCTCGCGTCAACGAAGTATTCCGGAAAACCTGAGGTTTTGAGGGACAAAGCGCACGAATTAGTCAGGAAAAAGACTCGTCACAAATTCGACAAAATCACCCTAAAATCCCGCCATTAAGGCAACATCCTTTTTCGTATTTTATTCATCGGACAATGAGCCGCATATTCAGGGCATCTTCACGCGGGTTGCGGAAGTAGCCTTTCGTCCGACCAACGACCTCAAAACCAGAATTCTCATAGAGAGAAATCGCAGCAGCATTGGACTCGCGAACCTCGAGGAAAACCCTTTCGCTCCCCCAACGACGGGCGACATCGATCAGGGCATCCATCAAAACGCGACCCAGTCCACGGCCTCGGAAATCAGGCAAAACACCCATGGTCATCACATCCGCGTCGATCCCCAGCGCGATTCCCGCATACCCGCATAAAACCGGCGGCGCGACCGCATCATCATTCACGCAGACACCGAAATACACGCTGCGACCCGAGCTCAGCTCTTGAGCGATCATCCCGGTAGTCCATGGGTCTTCGGGAAAAATCTCCTGCTCGAGAGTGACAAGAGCCTGCCGGTCCTCAATTCCGAGGACAAGAAGCTGCCCCCCAGAGGCCTCGGCTCTCTCGCGAGCAATAGATTCAAGCGAGGTCACATGCGCTCCGGGGCCTGGCCGTGAATATCGGGACGACGCAGGTAAAGGGGTTCGGTTCCTAAACGCTCTTCCTCCCCGCGAGCCAAGCGAGCGCGAACAATACGAACCATTACCGCGGGATCGAGCGGGAGCACCGGTCCCATCTCAGCACCAGCCAAAACATCGGCACTGTGAGAAGGAATGGGAGCATCCGAGACTAAAAGCCCGGATTGCTCGCGAAGAGCTCCCCCGAGAGCGCGTGCAAATCCGACTTCGAGCTGGCCGATGAGACGCACGTCATCGGGACCTTCAGCCACGAAATGACCCCAATACAATTCCTTTCGCCTAGCGTCGGTGAGGGCGTAGACATGGGTATCGGGCGAGAGATGATCAAGAGCAAGTCGCGCAATAGCATCGAGACTGCAGACCCCGTACACAGGAATGCCAGCAGCTTTGGCAAAGACCCGCGCCGACACCAGGCCTGCACGCAAACCTGTGAAGGGAGCCGGTCCCGTTCCTACGCAGACGGCGTCTAATCCCGCGTGCGAGGCGTCAGCGGGAAGTCCAGCGTCCTCGAGGGCCTCCAGCACGCAGGGGGTGATGGACTCGGCGTGGTGGCGTCCTGACTCATTACGAGAAGCACCGATCACTTGCCCATCGCGAACGATGGAGACAGCGGTTGCCCCGGAGGTATCAATACACAATTCGGTCATAAGTCGATCCTATTCCACGCTGGTTTTCAGCTCAGGAGCAAGCTCGTCGAAAACCCCATCCCAGCGGCTCGAATAGGGAGTAAATGTAATAATTCGCTGCCCATCATCCATGTTTTCCAGGTCAACGACGCCACCGTCTAGTGAGGCCTCGCCGCCTTCTTCACGGCGCACCTCGATCTCGAGGCGGGAATCACTCATCGCCTCCGTCTTGCCTTCGCCCCATTCAACGACCGTGACCGCCTGGTCGATGGTCGAGTCCAAGTCCAGCGTTTCAAGATCGTCCAGGTCGCGGATCCTGTAGGCATCGGCGTGGATCAGATCCGGACCGCCGACCAGTGAGGGGTGGACGCGCGCAACGATGAAGGTCGGCGAGGCGACGGTTCCGCGTACGCCGAGCCCACGCCCAATCCCCTGCGTCAGAGTCGTTTTTCCTGCTCCCAAGCCGCCTCGGAGCATGATGAGATCTCCGGCGCGCAGGTGATGCGCAAGTTCTTCACCCAAGTGGCGAGTCTGGTCAGCATCACTCACGCGATAGCTGAAGTGGATAGTGCTGTTCTCGGTCATCGTTCCTCTTCGTACTGATAGTTGCGGGGGATGCGCTCACCTAAACGCGTAACAATCTCGTAGTTGATGGTTCCCGCGTGAAGCGCCCACTTGTCAGCCGATGGGCATCCCTTTTCGGGATCGCCGAAAAGAAATGCTCGGTCGCCCACGTGGGCAGGCGGGCGCCCGCTGGCCGAGGTCGGCGTCCCCGCCTCGCCTTCGGCTGGACCAAGGTCAATCATGAATTGGTCCATACACACTCGCCCGACGATCTGCGTTGGGAATAATCCCCGCTCAGTTTCGACGACGACCGGTGCCCCGTTTGACGATGCCCGCAAAATCCCATCACCGTAGCCCAGCGGCACCAGCCCGATCCACCTGCGCGTCGGCGCCTGCCAGGTTCCTCCGTACGAGGCCGGGGTTCCTTCCTCGATCACCTTCACTGAGGTCAGTGGTGCACTGAGCGTCATTGCGGCCTCGACGCCCAGTTGACGTGCGCTTTTGACGGATGGGTCAGGAGAGAGACCGTACATCCCGATTCCCGCCCGGACCATGTCGTAGTGGGTCTCGGGATGCCATAAGATTCCCGAGGTCGCGGCAAGGTGGCGGATTTGCGGACGCACACCTGCCTGGGCAAGAATTCGCAGTCCTTCTTCAAAGATCTTGACATGAGAGCGCGTTGATTCTTCACCCGAGGGGCTGGGGTCATCGGCACGCGACATGTGGCTCCAAGCACCCACGACTTCAATGAGTCCCTGATCCTGCGCTTCGCGAAGAGCCTGCGCTAATTCGGGAAGGTCAGCAAGAGTCGAACCTGCACGCGACATTCCTGTATCGATCTTGACATGCACTCGGGCGGGCCTGCACATCGCCCGTGCGGCCGCGCATATCTCATCGAGCACCCACGTCCACGAGACTGACAGGTCAATATCCGCTTCGATTGCCGCGGTAAAGTCGGCGCCCGTCGCAGAAATCCAGGCAAAAATCGGTGCGTCCTTGCGCGCAATACCGGCCTCGTCAAGACCTGCACGAAGTTCCAGCGCCTCGGCCAGCTGTGCAACACCCAACCACTGCGCTCCCGCCTTCAACGAAGCAAGAGAGACGGGAATCAGGCCGTGACCATAGGCATTAGCTTTAACGATTGCCATCTGAATAGTCGTCGGCGAAGCGGCACGCAAGACAGCTAAGTTTCGCGCAATAGCGGAGAGATTTACTGAGGCTACAGACGGATAGCCTCGTCCAACTTCGGAAAGTTCCACTCCCCCAGTATCGCACCCTCGTCTATCAGGAACACAGCGGCCCTACGATATCTGGAACTTTGCGGGCAATATCGATGGCTTGAATGGGACGGAAACACGCGTCCTCACCCATGCTGGCCTTCGCCCCTGCCCGCGAATGAACCCAGACTCCCGCTCCCGCACACTCGCCACACTCGACCTCGGAAATGGTCGTACCCGGACGGCGGCGTTCCACGCGGGCTTGGTGCGCGGCCAAGGTTCCCGCGACAACCCCGGCGAGCACGTCTCCGCTTCCGGCGACTCCTGCCCACGGAGTTTCCAGGGGGATTTCGACGGCGGTGATGCGGCGTTGCCCCTGGCTGTACTGGCCATAAACACACAGTGTGCGCGCACTCTTAAGAACAACAACCGCGTCCGTTAGTTCCACCAGCGCTCGTGCCGCTCCAAGAGGATCGGCATCGATCTTCGCGCGCGTCGTCTCTTCCCCAAGTTGGGAAAGCAAGCGCGCGGCCTCGCCGTGGTGCGGGGTGAGGATTGTGCGCGACAAGCTTCGACCGCGTTCCTTCCCATAAGCAACGAGGCCTGCGACCTCGTCGAGTGCACCGGCATCGATCACCAGTGGGAGCTTGGAATCGATACAAAAACGAGCGAGTTCCACGCAGTCCTCACGCCTGTCAGTATCGCAACCAGGACCGACGAGGCCCGCTTGAATCCTTCCACCGACTGTGACGACACCGGGAACATGCGCCAGCACCAGGTCTTCTACCCTGCGCGGGGCGTTCAAACGCACCATCCCCACACCGGTCTGCGCAGCGGCGAAAGAAGCAAGAAGCCCGGCCCCGGGATAGGTATCAGAGCCCGCGACTACTCCGACAACGCCTCGGCGATACTTATCGTCGCTGGGGCCAGGAGTACGAAAGTAGGCGCGTGCTTGTTCTTGAGCGAAAGGAAGAGTGTCCGGTGTCATGAACGTATTCTTTCACGCCCGGCGCCAACCTCAGCTGAAGGAACGAGCAACCCCCACCATGATGACGCCGATCACCATGATGACAACACCAATGATGGTCCAGCGCATCTCACGACGCGTGCGCGTCTCGTGGAGAATCAAAATTCCGCCGAAAGTCTGAATAATGACGCCCATCTGCGACAGAGGGAAAGCAACTGCGACGCCAAGAAGTGAGGAGGAAACCTGGGTTAGCAAAATCGCGGCTCCCCACATCATGCCGGGGATCAATTGGCGAAGAGTGAGCAGGCTCCAGCGATTGTCTTCCTTGCCCAGTTGAGGCGAAAGCGCAGGGATCGTTGCGATGAGGCCGACAAGGAAGTAACCGACCGATTGGGGAAGGATCACGGAGCGTCCATCCAAACCAAAGCCTTGAACAATCAGCAGGTAGGCGACAAGGCAGGAGGTCGAGATCACCAGAAGAATTGTCCCGCGCTTCCAATCAACGTTTTCGTCGGCAGCTTCCTCTGTCTTTTCAGTCTTGGAGATGAAGACCACGCCCAGGGTGAGAAGCGCGATAGAGCTCAGTGCAAAGACAAGTGCAAGGCCATGGTTCATCTCACCGAAGAGAATGATCCCGCCCAGGCACATGAAGATAATCTGCCCCGCAGTTGTCAGCGGCATGGTGCGCGAAACACCGAGCACCTTCAGGCAGAGAATTTGGAGATACTGCCCAAATCCAAGGATCAAGCCTGAAAGGAAGGAAATGAGCAGGGTCTTGGTTGTCCAATGAACATCAATGAAAGGGGTTGCCAGCGCTGAGAAGAGGAAGGCACCTCCCAAAGTTCCCAGGGTCTTTTGCCGATCATCGCCGCCTTGAGCAACAAGGACGATGGACATAAAGCCAAGGAAAAGAGCCGGGAGCAAAGCGACGAAGTAGTCGATCACGACATACCCACTTTCTGGTGCGTCAATTGGTGCAACCAAGGAATGATGTTTTCAGGCTAGTGGACAATCAAGTAAACACAAGGGGCGAGATCCCTATCTGGGCTGCGCGATAGATAACAATTTGGCGCACAACTAGCCCTAAATCGTGTGCGTCGCACAGCAAATTGCGACAATGAAGACCGTGAGTGAAATCAACAACACCGAAGAATCTCCCTTCGACTTTTTCTCCCGCGACCAGTGGGATCGACTCGCCGACAGATCTCCCCTACCACTCACACACACTGACCTTTCGCGTTTAGCATCCCTTGGCGACCCCATCGATATTGCCGAGGTCGATGCGATCTACCGCCCATTGACCGCACTGTTGCAGCTCTACGTGGAAGGACACCGGCGCGTTGAGCACGAACGCTCTCATTTCCTCACGCGCTCTCACCAAGCTCCTGTCCCCTTCATTATCGGAATCGGCGGCTCGGTTGCCGTTGGAAAATCTACTGTCGCCCGCCTCTTACGTTTCCTCTTGTCCCGATGGGAAAAGACCCCGCGAGTTGATCTGATCACGACAGATGGTTTCCTTTTCCCCAATGCGGTTCTCCGTTCCAAAGGCTTGCTTGGGCGAAAAGGTTTTCCCGAGTCCTACGACCGCCCAGCGCTCATTTCTTTCCTCTCGGCGGTGAAGTCGGGGATGCGCAATGTTCAGGCTCCCGTCTATTCACATGTCGTTTACGACATCGTCGAAGGAGAGAGCGTCGTCGTAGACTGCCCGGATATTCTCATCGTTGAAGGACTCAATGTCCTCCAACCTCCCAAGTGGGGACCAGGAGTCATGCCGATCGCGGTCTCGGACTTTTTTGACTTCAGCATCTACGTGGACGCCGACGCCGAGCACATCCAGCAGTGGTACGTTGATCGCTTCCTCACCCTGCGTCAGACCGCGTTCACCCGTGAGGATTCCTTCTTCCGCACCTACGCTTCCTTAACGGACGCTCAGGCCGAGGCCACTGCTCGCTCGATTTGGGAGGAAATCAACCTCCCAAACCTCTTGGAGAACATTGCCCCAACCCGCGAGCGCGCAACGATGATTTTCACCAAGGGCGCGGATCACCGTGTCGAGTCACTGCGGCTTAGAAGATGAGTTCCACTCCCAGCGCATAGCGCAGATCGGTCTGCGGAATCACGAGGCGTGATGCGCCTTCACGCGCTTCGACGATGACCTTTTCCTCGCTTCCAAGGATCCGGGCACTGCGCACCTTCCCAGGGACCTCGAGCCACGTCGATGCAAGACCGACGGGCGCGAAGGTTGCGTCCTCAAGCGAGGGTTCCGCGGCCTCGGCGCCAGATGGTGCCGGGGGCATCCCGAAAAGGAAGACGCGAGCCTCACTGTCCTTTGGGTGGGTCGCGTACCAAGACCAGCCCTCTTGCGCGCGTACCGAGGTGATCGGTGTCCACGGACGGGTTGCGTAGATCCCTTCGCCGTTGATACGCAAGAAATCGCCGAGCTCTCCGAGGCCTCTCGAAATCCACGAGGACATCCTTCCGCGAGCGTCAGGACCGATCCCAATGAGATAGTTTCCGCCTCGCGACACGATCGCCAAGAGGTTGGAGATGATATGACGCATGGGCTTGATCGGTTCTTCGGGACGCATCGAGCACCAACCGCGAGTCATGGTGATGCATGATTCCCAGGGGTAGCGTCGAATATCGTCCGGAATTTCCTGCTCGGGGGTTCGGTAGTTTTCGTTCACCCCATGGACTTCTCGGTCAACGACCAAGATATCGGGCTGGAGACGGCGTGCATTCTCAGCGATCTCATCGATATCAATCGGTTCATCTGGTTCGCGAACCCAGCCGGCATCGAGCCATAGCACGTTGATGCGCCCATAATTGCGCAAGAGCTCGTCGATTTGATTGTGGGTGTAGCGAACGAAGGAATCCCACTTTGCGCGGTGTTTTTCGATATCGAAGTTGTGGTAGCGATCAGTGATGGCGCGAGCGCGATCCCAGTACCCCGGGTGGTTCCAATCGGCCTTGGAGAAATAGACACCCGTTTCCATATCATGAGCACGGAAAGCATCGAAAATTTCACGGACGATGTCGCGACCAAGACCGGATTCTTCGCTGGTCGACTTAAAGTTCGAGAAGTCTGTGTCGTACATGGCGTAACCGTCATGATGTTTTGTCGTAAAAACGACGTAACGCATTCCAGCATCGGCGCATGCACAGGCCCATTCCTCGGCGTTGAAGTCATCCCCCGTAAAAGAGCGAGCTTGGTCGCAGTACCACGAGTGGTATTCCTCGTCGCTCCCCTTCCAGTCCTCGGGCGGATCAGTGAATCCACCCAAATGCTGACGATGCAGGGACCAGGAGCCATCTTGGCCGATGTGAGAGAAGATCCCCCAGTGGATGATGACACCGACCTTGTGGTCCCTCCACTGCTCAAGCGCTGCGACGGTGCGCGGGTTCGTTGGCCAGATGTACCCGGGATCGGGGTATCGACGCAGCGCACCCGCAGCTTCTAGTGCATCGGGAGCAAAATCTTCGCTCAGTTCGTCGCTCATTGGTGTGTGCCTCTATCGGTCTAGAACTTCAATCCGCCGTCTTCGATTCCACGGAAGAAGTACTTCTGCGAGAAGGCGAAGACTACGACAACAGGAACCAGTGCAACGACCGCTCCTGCCAAGACCAATTGATAAGTCGTTCCCTGAGCGGAATTTTGAATGGCTGTCAGTTCCAACATCAAGGTGTGCTTGTCGTTGTCGACCAGCATGAGGAGCGGGAAGAGGAAATCAGACCAGGCGCCGATGAAGGAGGTCAGTCCAACGACCGTGAGAGTTCCGCGAACCTGAGGAAGGAAGATTCTCCAAAAACGCGCCCATTCGCCCGCCCCGTCAATCAGTGCGGCATCTTCAATTTCTTCGGGGATCCCAAGGAAAGCTGCGCGCATCATAAGGATCTGGAAGGGGCCAATCATGGCGACCATCCACACGCTGGTCAGTGTCTTGTACGTGCCGATGGACACCATCATCGAGTACAAGGACAGCATGATCGATTCGAAGGGGAAGATCATCGCCGAGAGGACGACGAAGTACATGATGTTGCGACCGGTCCATCCCCGCCGCGAGAGCATGTATCCACCCAAGCAGGACAAGATGATATTTGAAATGACCGTCAGCGTTGCAACGATGACCGAGTTCCCAATCGCACGCAGGATCGCGGTTTGCTTAAACAGTGTCGTGAAGGCTGCAAGCGACCAGGTCTGCGGGAAGATCGTGGCACCTTGGCCGAAAACCGACTCCCCCGGAGCTTTGAATGCCGCGAGGAGAGGAAGTAGAAGCGGTCCCACCATGAGGATCGCGACGACGACCAGCGTGATGTAACGCAGGACAAGGCGAGAGCCTTTGAGCTGACGCGATGCGACATTGCGCGATTGATGCTCAAGCTTGCGAGCTTTGCGCCAGCTCGCGAACTTTGACGAGGCCGTGGCTGGGCTGGTTGAAGAAACTGCGGTGCTCATTGGTCTTCAGCCTTCCTCTGGAGTTTCTGGGAGGCGATGATGAATCCGAAAGTGATGAGGAAGAGGCAGACCGAGGCTGCATCGCCCTTACCTAAAGACCCATATGTTGGATCGGTCCAGTCTCGGATGTACATGGTCAAGGTCTTTGTCGGGGAGGCACTTCCACCAAGGAGGTAGACCTCGGTGAAGATCTTGAGGCAGCCAATGGTTGTGAGTGTCGCGACCAAGAACATCATGACTTTGACGCCCGGAACAGTGACGGTGAAGAAACGACGGACGCTTCCTGCCCCGTCAAGCTCGGCGGCCTCGTAGAGGGATTTATCGACGTTCGCAAGAGCGGACAAGTAGAGAATCATGTAGTAGGGCAAGCCCTGCCACAGGGTAATGAGCATCGCGCAAAAGAGGATGAGCCATTGGTTTGAGAGGAATGGGACCGTATCCATTCCCCACGAGGTCAAGAGGTTATTTACCGGTCCTCTTTCATTGAGCAGGTAGCGCCAAGCCAAGGAAATGACAACGAGCGAGGAAACCGCAGGCAGGTAGTAGAGCGCGCGGAAGAATCCGATGCCCGGAACATAGGACTTGACTAGTAGCGCAAGGAGAAGAGGGAGAAGCACCATCAAAGGGACAACGCAGACCGCGTAGATCAGCGAGTTGCGAAGAGAAGCCCAAAATTCCGCGTCGTTCAGAACGTAGGTGTAGTTCTCGATCCCGATGAAGGGACCAATTTTTCGCAGCGGTTTTGTTTTTGTGAAAGAGACGAAAACCGTTGTAATGAAGGGATAAATGTAGAAAGTAATAATGGCCAAGACCGGGAGTGTAATCCAGATCCACGGCATCCATCCCGGGCGGAAACGCGCGGCCCCATTTAGAGATCGACTTGGGGCACGTCCTGTACGCGACGACATTGTCAGGTCCTTCGGTGCTGTTCAAGGGTTTTGCCGGGGCGAAACCGTCATGTTTCGCCCCGGCAAGGGGTAGATCATTCGCCCAGAGCCTTGAGCTTCTTGTTCATCTGATCTTGTGCAGTCTTCAGAGCGGTCTTGGGGTCGACCTCTCCGCGGATTGCCTTGTTCACATTCTCAACCAGGCTGTCCTGAACAGCACCGGTGGTGTAGAAGACGTCGGTGTAGGCCTCGGCATCCTTTGCCGCCTTTGCGGCTTCTTCGTAAGCGGCCTTGAAGACCGGATCATTTGCAATCTCCGGCGGGTTGGCAACGAGCTTGTCAAGAGCGCTTGTTGCTGCCGGGAAGATGATCGCACCACCGTCGTGGGTCCATGCGTATTCGTTCTCAGCGTTGGTGATCCACTCGGCGAACTTCATTGCCAAAGGAGCGTTCTTGGTCGAGACGGACACGCCGATGTACTGGCCTTCGAAAACCTGCTTGATTCCGGGGTTGGTCGGGAAGGGGCCGACACCGGTGTTGTTGTAGACGGTCGCGTTGTTTGCCTTGACGGACTTAAGGAAGGAGGCGTTCGGGGTACCAAATGCCAGGTTTCCATCCGCGTATGCCTTGCCCGGATCGGGTTCGCCGGTCAGTGAGTCCTTCGGGATTGCACCGCTCTTGTAGAGCTCAGCGAGGCGGGTCACGTACTTGATTGCCTGCTCATTGTCAGCAAAGTTGAACTCGGTCTTGTCGGCGTTCATGAGGTTGACACCCATGCCGTGCAGCTGGGCGGTCATGTACCACTGCGGGGAGCCGTAGATGCCGTAGTCACCCTTGCCATCCGCTCCGACCTTTGCGGCATAGTCGAACATCTCTTCCATGGTCTTGGGAGAGGTGTTTTCATCCAAGCCTGCGCGCTTGAAAACTTCCTTGTTGTAGGTGGTGATGTAGGGGCCGAAGTACCACGGAAGTGCGGTGTGGTGCTTGTTTGCGCCCAGCTCGGTCGAGTCCCAAATGGTCTTGACGAACTTGTCGCCAATGCCGGGAGCCTTCACGTCAAAGTCCATGAGGAGGTTGGACTTTGACAGGGCCAGGATGGTGGAGGAAGGAACGTTCACAACGTCTGCCATCTGGCAGTTGGTTGCCTGAGCAGTGATGGTCTGGTCGAATTCGGCGCCGCCTGCCTGATCAGTCCACTTGATTTTGACACCGGGGTTAGCGTCCTCAAATTCCTTGATCTTCTTGGTGAAGAAGTCGCCGAAGTCGGTCTTGAGGCCCTGGGTCTGGAAGGTGATTTCGCCTTCGACCTTCGAGGTGTCGATCTTCGAATCATCGAGATTCGTTGCGGGAATATCACAGGAAACATCGGGCTTGGGGATTGAACCTGATGCGGATCCACCGCTTGCAGAACTTGAGGAAGAGTCGCTGCTGCCGTTCGAGCAGGCGCTCAATCCTAGAGTGCTCACCATGGCCAGTGCGACGACGCCAGCGGCCATCTTTTTCTTCAACATGCGAAACCTCCATTGGTTCGTGTCGTAGATCGATATGAATACCGAATCACTAACTATCTCGTGTTAGTTGATAAGCCTAGGCTACCGTTGAGAACCTAGCTTTACGTTGCGTAGCGGACAATTGTTATAGATCCGTTACACAAACGATGAATTCGATGGTCAGCGGATTCATCCGTGCACCAAATTCGGGGCGCGCATCAGGGCCACACGAGCGAGTCCCGATACCATCTTGAATGGCATCAAGCCAAACAAAAGTCCGATTCGAATCCGGCAAATCTTCCCAGTGACCCGCCAGGGCAAGCTCTCGCTCATTCCACGGCGAGGCACTCCACCCCACCTCACTTCGAGGAACGATCGTGAGCGCACGACCTTCCCCTCGCAGCTCGAGGACCTTCAGTCCCGGTCGGTGCCCACCTTCTTGAGGCTTGACGCCCACATCCCATAGATCTTCAAGCTCAGCGCACCCAAACCCATCTGGATGAGCGCCGGGCATATCCGTATAAGCAATATCTGTCTCCCCCACCCACGAGGCCGTCCACCCCGTTCCCGGGATGCACAGACGAACCCCCGTGCGAGGGATGCGCTCTGGCCAGTGCCCATAGGGAGTCATTTCGACCTTGACGACGAGGCAACTTCCCGGCAGCGCAGCACCCGCAGATGCGCCTGCGGCTTTTCCGTCTACGGGAGTAAAACTCCAACGAGCCTCAAGCCCAAACTGCGCGGCTGGCGGCGCCCAGCGTTCAATTAGCACCCGCGTTCCGCTCTCACGGGCGCCTCCATGCCATGTTCGGCGCAGGAGATGCAAACGTGCCATTTCCCATCGTTGAGCGTGGGAGACTCCCCATTGCCCGGTCCCTGTTCCCAGTGGACCCAGAGCATCAGAGGAAATCCCCCAATAGTCGACGGGACCGCGACCGCGATCATTGTCCGTTGGCGCACGGTAAACGCTGATCTCTGCCATGATCGGAAGCCCGCCCACGGACTCCATGCGCCCACGAGCATCAAACACGGCGCCGCACTCGACCTCGTCAGAGGAAAGCAGGGAAGAGGCCGACGAAGCCAAAGCACGCAAGCGCTCCTCGGCCTCGCCACCCGATTTCTGCGAGCGCTCACGAAGGATCGGCGCATCAGGTGCGAGCGCGCGAATCCATGCCCAGGTCCCCGCATAGGGACGTGAAAGCGCATCAACCAAGCCATCGCAGACGAAATTTCCGTCGTGCACGTCCTCTCCGAAATCGCCGCCGTAGGCAAGAGCACGACGCCCATCAGGAAGGGTGCGCCACAGCGCATGGTCACGCCACTCCCACACAAAGCCTCCAGCGTGACGAGGATGGCTCATTTGCTCGGCATAAGCGGCAGCTCCACCGGGGCCGGTTCCCATCGCATGAAGGTACTCGCACATGATGTAGGGAGCACTGCGAATACGTTCTTTCGCAGCGTCATCCACAGTCGCACTTGCATGGCTTGGGACAGCAACAGGGGCATGTAGATCCGTGTCATCAAGCACCGCAGCAACTTCTTCAAGCGTCGGATACATCCGCGAGTAGATATCGACGTACTCCATGGCGTGGTCGCCTTCGTAATGGACGATCCCGCGTCCGTGGGTGCGTGCGTGGAGCCAACGCGCGCCCCCTGCCAAGTTACGTCCCGTTCCAGATTCGTTCCCCAGGCTCCAGCAGAAAATGCTGGCATGATTCTTGTCGCGCTCAAAGGCGCGTTCGGTGCGGTCAAGGTAGGAGGCTTCCCACCGCGGATCATCGGAGGGGTTATCGATCCAGGTACGGTCCCCCTCGAAACCGTGGGTTTCGATATCTCCCTCGAGCATGACCCACAGTCCAATTTCATCGGCCAGATCAAGAAGGTGCGGGTGAGGCGGATAATGAGAGCTTCGGATCGCGTTGATTCCCATCGATTTCATCAGTTCAAGATCGGTTCGCGCGAATTCTTCGCTGAATACTCGCCCTTCGTCGGCGCGAATTTCATGGCGATTGACACCATTAAGCGTCAGGGGATGCCCATTGGCGTGCAGAACACCATCAACGATTTCGACCCTTCGGAAGCCGAGGCGCAGGTGGCGCTCTTCCGTCAGGCGGCCTCCCTCCCCCACCGCTTGCACGCGCGCGGCGTAAAGTTTCGGGGATTGCGGGCTCCACGGCTGGACAGTTCCGAGGCCGATGTTTTCGCTCCGGTAGCGACCATCCTCCCCTCGCGCGAGCGTCAGCGTTGATGCCCCGAGGCCTTCGATGTCCAGATTCGCTTCAAGAGTTTCACTTTGCGCTCCCCGCACTCTTAGCTCAAGGGTTGCAAATCCTTGCCCAGCCTCGTAATCGGTGTTGATCCACAGATCTTCGATTGAAAAAGCGGGGAGATAGCGGAGCGAAACTGAACGAAACACGCCTGGAAGCCACCACTGATCCTGGTCCTCAAGGTAGGAGCCAGCACTGAACTGATGGACGCGAAGAGTAACTGTATTTTCACCGGGGACAAGTGCCTGGGTGATGTCGAATTCATGGGCGAGGCGTGAACCGCGGGCCATTCCGATCCATTGGCCATTCACCCAGACGACGACTTGGGATTCAACGCCCTCGAAGCGCAGGCGAATCTGACCTCCCGATGAAAGCCAAGACTCCGGACACGTGAAATACCGCGAATAGTCGCCGACTGGATTATCTTCCGGGGGGAAAGGCGGATCCACAGGGAAGGGGAAATCAACGTTGGTATAGGCGGGGGCACCCCAACGTCCATCTCCTCGAAGAACCCAGTGACTTGGGACATCGATCGTCTCTTCGCTTGATACGTGGGGAGGAGGACATGCGTCTTCGGGATTCGCGCTGGGATTGGGATCAACGCGGTGATAGGTGAATGCCCAGCGGCCGTCTAGGCTCATCTGCCCTGGATCATCAGTGAGATACGCGCGAGCAGGAGAAAGTGCTCCCACACAAGGTGCGTATGAGGGCATAATTTTCATGATGAGCCTTTCAGGTGAGTCAACATTGAAACTCCTAGCAGTACACAAAGACTAACACGTTATAGTTGTTGTGTTAACACGCTTTTATTCCATCGCAGATCAGGAGTAGGAAGAATGGAACGAGCAACGCGGGCCGATGTGGCCCGAGCAGCAGGAGTTGCTCCTTCGACGGTTTCTTTGGTACTGAATGGCCGCGGACCAGAAGTGAAGATCGCTCCAGCGACGATCCAGCGCGTTCAAGACGCCGCACGCGAGCTCAACTACATCCCCAATGCTGCGGCACGATCGCTTCGACGCGGAAGTTCACGACTCATCGCACTATTGATGGCTGAACTCCCGGATAATCCCTTCGTTCCCGTCGTTCACACGGTTCTCACAACCGCCATGATTGAAATCCAAAAGCGCGGATACTTGCTTCTTCCACTCTTCCAATCAAGTAATGACCCCTCAGATGCTCAGACAATTCGCTCCGTCTTAGGGGACACACAATTAGCAGGGGTCATCCGGGAAACGACCTCCGCAGAAAGCTTCACATCGACGCTTCTGGCAAACCTTGGCATCCCGATCGTTGCAATGTCGATGATTAATACGGAAGACACTCAAGGGGCCAGTGCCCTCGTAAGTATTGACGAATGCGCCGGAGTGAAAGAAATCCTAAGCGAGCATCTGACCGCGCAAAGATGCGGACATGCAGTTTTTCTTGCGGGACCGAATACCAATCACTCACGCCAGCTTCCCCTTGAGGCAGCCTTCGGCACAGGTTTCACTTTGCTTTCGCTTCCCGATTGGGATGCCTCGACCGCATACCAGGCATCCCTGCGTCTTCTCTCAGACAACCCGGATATCACCTTGATTGCTGTCGCCGACGATTCGCAGGCGCCGGGTGTGTTCCAAGCCGCCGCCGATCTCGATCGCCGCGTTCCACAAGACCTTTCCATCCTGGGATTTGGTAATCAAGAACCCGCGAGCAGCCAAGCCCTCGGCCTCACAACCGTCGAGTGGCCGCTGCGTGAAATGACGCAGGGCGCCGTTGAGGCGATGATTTCAGCGATCGAAAAGCCTCGCAAAGCAAAGAAAGCTCAGCGGCTCACCGTCCCCACTCGTGCGGTGTGGCGTTCTTCAGTCGCTCGTCCTTAGAGCGAAAGACTTTCCTTCACGACATCAGCCAAACGCGAAGCAACGCCATCAGCTTGCGCCTGCGTCGCCGCTTCGACCATGACGCGAACCAAAGGCTCGGTGCCGGAGGGGCGCAGCAGCACGCGTCCGGTATTACCCAGCACGGCCTCGGCAGCGGCAACGGCCTCGGCCACGACCGGGTCTGTATTCGCGCGAGAACGATCCACTCCCCCAACGTTGATCAGGGTCTGCGGGAGGCGCTTGATGAAGCTGGTGAGGTCGGCTAGGTCTCGACCGGATTCCTTCACCATGCGTGCCAACAGCAGCGAGGAGAGAATACCGTCGCCGGTGGTCGCATACTTCTTCGCAATGATGTGCCCGGACTGCTCGCCGCCCAAGGAGTAGCCGCCCTCGAGCATCGCTTCGAGCACGTAGCGGTCACCAACTCCGGTCTGAACCGTCTGAATACCAGCCTCTTGCATGGCAAGAATCAAGCCGAGATTCGACATCACCGTAACAACCAGAGTGTCCTTGGCAAGCTGGCCCTCATCGCGCATATGCACAGCCAGGGCGCCCATGATCTTGTCACCATCAACGAGATTTCCGTGGCGGTCAACCGCAAGACAACGGTCAGCGTCGCCATCGTAAGCAACGCCGAAATCGGCCTCGGAGGCAACGGTCAGCGCCTGAAGCTGCTCGGGATGGGTCGAGCCGGCCTTGTCATTGATATTCCGGCCATCGGGGGCAGCATTGATCACGACAGCGTCGGCACCAGCCTGCCGGAAAGCTTCGGGGGCAAGGAAAGACGCACCACCGTTTGCGCAGTCAACCGCAATACGTAAGCCGTGTAGGTCTGTTCCCAGCGAGGTCATGAGGTGCTCAATGTAGGACTTTTCCGCCCAGTCATCGTCGTATTCGACCTCACCGACTGCAGCGCCGGTCGGACGATCCCACGAAGTGTTGAGAAGCTCTTGAATCTGATCTTCAACTTGGTCGGGAAGCTTATAGCCGCCGTGCGCGAAGAACTTGATGCCGTTGTCGGGCATAGGGTTGTGCGAAGCGGAGATCATGACGCCCAGATCGACTGGGGACGAGGCCGTCAGGTGAGCAACGGTCGGAGTGGTGACGACACCAACGCGGACAACGTCCATTCCGGCACTTGCCAAGCCCGCCGCCAGCGCGTGGTCGAGGAATTCGCCGGAGATTCGTGTATCGCGACCGATGATGGCTTTTAGTTTGTGTCCCGAGGCCGGGCGTCCCGAAATCGTCAGGCGAGCTGCCGCTTCACCCAGTTCCAGTGCGAGGGGCGCGGTCAAATCAACATTTGCCAGTCCGCGTACGCCGTCAGTTCCGAACAACCTGGTCATCGGGGTTCCTCCCGCTCGAAAATTAATCCACCGCTATTCTAGCTGCTCACTGTTCACTCAATCGATTGACCAGCAAGCAACATTGCAGGAAAGCAAGCAGAGAACAGGCATTCCGAATACAAAAGGTGTGGCCCCAATCTTCCGATTGGGGCCACACCTTGAAGTAAAGGCGAAGATCAGCGCTTCGAGAACTGCGAAGCCTTGCGTGCCTTCTTGAGGCCTGCCTTCTTACGCTCAACAGCGCGGGCGTCGCGGGTCAGGAAGCCAGCCTTCTTCAGTGCGGGGCGGTTCGCGTCACGATCGATCTCGTTCAGTGCACGCGAAATGCCCAGGCGCAGCGCGCCGGCCTGGCCGGAGATGCCGCCGCCATTGATACGAGCGATCACATCGAAGCGACCGTCGATATCAAGCAGGGTGAAGGGGGACTTCACGAGCTGCTGGTGCAGCTTGTTCGGGAAGTAATCTTCAAGAGTGCGTCCGTTAATGGTCCACTGGCCGCTGCCGGGAACCAGGCGAACACGGGCAACGGCTTCCTTACGGCGGCCAAGGCCCGCGCCGGGCGCGGTGATGGACTGACCAGCACCAGCAGGCGCTGACTCAGTCTCTGTGGTGTAGGAGCTGGGGACAACTTCCTCATCCAGCTCAAGAATCTCGGTGGTCTCAGCCACAGTTCTCCTCAGTGCAGTTCGTTGGGCTCAGAAGCGCGACGCGCTCACTGGGCGACCTGGGTGATTTCGTAGGGAATCGGCTGCTGGCCGATGTGCGGGTGCTCAGCTCCGGCGTAGACGTGCAGCTTCTTGAACTGCGCGCGGCCGAGGCTGGTGTGAGGAAGCATGCCACGGACTGCCTTCTCAACTGCGCGTTCAGGACGCTCAGCCATGAGATCGCGATAACGTGTTGCGCTCAGGCCACCGGGGCGACCGGAGTGGCGGTAGGCCATCTTCTGGTCAAGCTTCTTACCGGTGAGGGCAACCTTGTCCGCATTGATGATGATGACGTAATCGCCCATATCAAGGTGAGGGGCAAACGTCGGCTTGTGCTTCCCACGAAGGATAGCGGCAACTTGAGCCGCAAGGCGGCCGAGGACGACGTCAGTGGCGTCGATGACGTACCACTGCTTGTCGGCATCCGCCGGCTTAGGTGAATAGGTGCGCACGGGCGTAACCTTCAATTCTTTCTGTCATGGGGCCTAGCATCGAATATTCAACGCACCGGCCCGCTATGAAACGGTTCCGCGAGGCATCAGCCGAATTTCTTCTCCGGCGAGTGGGAAGGCACCGAAGGTCCAGCTGACGCACAGCACCTGCTAGTCTATGCGTCCGCGGCGCTCTGGGTCAAAGCGCAGACCAGAGTGTGGCTTATTCCTCAAATCGTTTCTTGCTCAACCAGCACAGCAATTGCCACCCATCGCCCACTCTTCAACGCTTCCATCGAAGGCAAAGCCGCGAATCCTGCGAGTGCGGTGAACCTGCGCACTCCACTCGGCCTCGTCGGGATAGCTAACGGATTCCAAGGTCAGCCCGTGGGCGGGGGCAATAGGCGCCGCGTCTTGGCGCGAGGCCTTCTCGAGCAGCTGCGCGGGCCACGTCTCCTCGCGCGCTCCCCTACCGACTTCAATAAGAGCAGCGACAAGGGATCGAACCATAGAGTGGCAGAAGGCATCCGCACGCACGTGGCACTCAAGGACGCCGCTCCCCCCGGCCTCGGGAATAATACGCAACTCACGCAACTCACGAATCGTCGTCGCCCCCTCACGTGGGCGGCAATACGCGAGGAAGTCATGCTCACCCAGCAGTGGTTGCGCCGCGCGGTTCATCGCCTCGATATCGAGAGCGTGGGAGACCTCGCACACGTCCCAGCGCCGAGCCAAGGGAAGCTGCCCCTCGGGGGCGAGGCGATACGTGTAGGAGCGCTCAAGGGCAGCAAAGCGCGCATCGAAGTCAGAACTGACGACCCTCACCCGATCAATGCGCACATCGCTGGTTCCTCGAGGGACCTTCAGTCCACTGCCGATTGCGAAATCACCATAGGCGCGCCCCAAGAGGGAATTCACTCGCCGCTGGAGAGCCTCGGCGCACACTGCGCTCAGTTCCCCTTCGTCGCTAGGTTGGTTCTTCTCCCTCACGAGGCCGTGGAAGGCTTGCGCGGCGCAGTCGAAGTGAACAACCTGGTGACGCGCATGCACTCCCGCATCGGTCCGCCCAGCGACGGTGAGCGTAATGGAGTGGCGAAGAATCGTCTCAAGGGCAAGGGTGAGAACTCCTTGAACAGTGCGCAGGCCATCTTGAGAGGCCCAGCCGTGAAAGAACGTCCCATCATAGGCAAGGTCAAGACGGATCCTCAGCGAGGCAGATTCTAAAGCTCCCACGAGCGCACTCCCCCAATAATTCCCGCGTCGTTGGGGACGATGATGACATCATCCCCAAGCTTTTCACGTTGCGAAGGAACAATGCGCTTAGAGTTTCCCCCACCCAAATAGAGGCGATCCCACATGTACATGGGGCGCAGGCCCTCAACGACGCGGCGGACGCGGCGTGACCAATGCATATCGCCCAAGCGCAAGCGTTCATGCTCGCCGATGTAGTCGTCGTAGGTGAGCCCCCAGCGAATCGGCCCCTGGGAGACTTCAACATGTGGGGCAAGGCGTCCGCCGTCAAAAACAGCGTTTCCAAGACCCGTGCCCAAAGTGATAATCATTTCGAGGCCTCGGCCGGTCACAACACCCGCACCCGCGACTTCTGCATCATTGAGGACTTTCGTGGGGAGGCCCAACGCCTTCTCCAACGCACCTGCCATATCAAAGTGATCCCACAAGGTGACAAGTTCAGGGACAACGCGAGAACGGGGACCATCTTTGGTGATGTAGTGCGGAGTGGCAATGACAATGCCGTGGCGAATCATTCCCGGCATTCCAAGGGTGACTCGATCGGCAGCCGGAAGCTGCGAGGCCAATTCGACGACAGTGTCGACCAAGAGCTGCGGAGGAAGAGGATAGGGAGTCGGAGTGCGTTTGGGCGGAGCAACCATTGTTCCAAGGGAATCCAATACGGATGCTTTGATTCCGCCGCCGCCACAGTCGACAGCCAAGGTCATCTTACGAGTCATACGTACAGGCTACAGCCCCCACCGATTTTCATCCTGAAGAGGCAAGAAATACATGGCGAAATAGGCATAGCACAAGGGCCGGGCACCACAGTTGTGGTGCCCGGCCCCGAAAAGTCGCTTACGCGAGCGTGGTCACTTCTCTTCTTCGACCTGCTCGGCGGCGTCAGCTTCTTCTCCGGCCTCGGCTGCGATTTCTTCAGCCTCGTTAGCCTTGGCGAGGTCGCCTTCTTCACGAGCCTCTTCGGCGCGCTCTGCTGCTGCTTCTGCGGCTTCCTCAGCTTCTGCTGCAACTTCAGCAGCAGCGGCCTTTTCGGCAGCCTTCTCAGCAGACTTCACGACTGCCTTCTTCTCGACGGCCTCCATGCAGAACTCAATCTGCATCATGGGGGCATTGTCGCCCTTGCGGTTGCCCAGGCGGGTCAGACGGGTGTAGCCGCCCTTACGCTCGGGGTCAAGAGCAGGAGCAATGACGTCGAACAGGGTGTAGAGCGCATCGCGGTCGGTGATGACGCGTGCAACGGTACGGCGAGCGTGGATGTCGCCACGCTTTGCCTTGGTCACGAGCTTCTCAACGAAGGGGCGCAGGGCCTTAGCCTTGGCCTCGGTCGTGGTCAGAGAGCGGTGTTCAATGAGCTGAGTCGCGAGGTTCTTGAGGATCAGCTTCTGGTGTGCCGGGCTTCCGCCCAGACGAGCACCCTTCTTGGGGGTGGGCATTTTGTCTCCTAGGAATTTATGCGTCCACCGGACGCAGCATGTCAGATGGACTGGTCGTCGCTGAAGTGGATAGACCCGGACTCGCTGGCCTCACCGGAGGGCAGGACGGAATCCTTCAGGGTCATACCAAGGGTTGCAAGAGCTTCCTTGATTTCTTCAATCGACTTCGTTCCGAAGTTGCGAATGTCAAGCAGATCCGCCTCGGAGTGAGCCACGAGCTCGCCAACAGTGAGGATTCCGCGGCGACGCAGGGCGTTGTAGGAACGCGACTGCAGGCCGAGGTTCTCAATGGGCAGCGCGAGGTCGGCAGCGAGAGTGGCATCGGTGGTCGAGGGACCAACTTCAATGCCTTCGGCTTCCTCGTTCAGTTCGCGCATCAGACCAAAGAGCTCAACCAAGGTCTTGCCAGCGGAGGCAACGGCGTCACGCGGGGTGATTGCCGGCTTGGTTTCGACATCGATGATCAGGCGATCGAAGTCGGTGCGCTGCTCAACACGCGTTGCCTCGACCTTGTAGGTCACCTTGACAACGGGCGAATAGATCGAATCGATCGGGATGCGGGAAATCTCAGCCTGAGGGTCCTTGTTCTGAGCTGCCGAAACGTAGCCGCGGCCACGCTCAACAGTCAGCTCGATCTCCAGCTTGCCCTTTTCGTTCAGGGTTGCCAGGTGCAGATCGGGGTTGTGAATCTCAACGCCGGCCGGAGGGGTGATATCCCCTGCGACGACCTCTCCCGGGCCTGCCTTGCGCAGGTACATGACAACAGGCTCGTCATTCTCGGAGGAGAGAACGATCTGCTTGATGTTCAGGATGATCTCGGCGACGTCTTCCCTCACGCCCTCGATCGTGCGGAACTCGTGAGGCACTCCATCAATGCGGATGGAGGTCACAGCAGCGCCAGGGATCGACGAGAGCAGGGTTCGGCGCAGGGAGTTACCCAGCGTGTAGCCGAAACCGGGCTCAAGGGGCTCCAGGATGAAACGGGAGCGCAGTTCGCTGACCTTCTCTTCGGTCAGGATGGGTCGCTCTGCAATGAGCACGTCTTAGTCCTTTCTTCCCGGCGCCCGCCATATGACGCCGGATAGGGGTCCCGCATTGCGGGGAAAAAGGTAAGGACGAGGCCACGGATTCTTTTGTGATCCCGCCCAGACGTGGGGGGTGGATTTCCGTCGGATTTCCACCCTCCGGGGCTCAGACGCGACGACGCTTCGGGGGACGAGCGCCGTTGAATGCCTGGGGCGTCACGTCCTGGATCGAGCCAACTTCCAGGCCAGCAGCCTGCAGCGAGCGGATCGCGGTCTCACGGCCGGAGCCGGGACCCTTCACGAAGACGTCGACCTTCTTCATGCCGTGCTCCTGAGCGCGACGCGCGGCAGCCTCGGCGGCAAGCTGAGCAGCGAAGGGGGTCGACTTACGCGAACCCTTGAAGCCCACCTGGCCGGAAGAGGCCCAGGAGATCACTGCACCGGTGGGGTCAGTGATAGAAACGATAGTGTTGTTGAACGTCGACTTGATGTACGCGTGTCCGTGAGTAACGTTCTTTGAAATCCGGCGGCGCGGCTTGCGTCCAGCGCCGGAACGAGTGGTCTTTGCAGCCATTACTTTCAGTTCCTTCGAAGTCGTGTTGTATCAGTCCACACAGGACTGAGTGGCTTTACTTAGCCTTCTTCTTACCTGCAACGGTGCGCTTGGGGCCCTTGCGGGTACGCGCATTGGTCTTGGTGCGCTGACCGTGGACCGGCAGGCCACGACGGTGACGAAGTCCCTGGTAGGATCCGATCTCAATCTTGCGACGGATATCTGCCTGAACCTCACGACGCAGATCGCCTTCCACCTTAAAGGTGTTCTCGATGTATTCGCGCAGCTTGACGAGGTCTTCCTCGGTAGCATCCTTCACGCGAAGATCGGGGCTCACGCCGGTGGCCTCGAGGGTCTCCTTGGCGCGGGTGCGTCCAACTCCATAGATGTACGTGAGCGCGATCTCCATACGCTTTTCGCGAGGGAGGTCGACGCCGGCAATACGTGCCATGTTTATGCTCCAAATTGTTCATCGGAGGTCGTCACCACTCCTCCCGGGTGAGCCACCCGGCCCCGGCCTCCGAACCGAGGGTCGCGCAAGCGCGTGTGGAATGATGCTGCCGGATTGCTCCGGCGTTTTCACAGCGAGGGATCAGCCCTGACGCTGCTTGTGCCTGGGGTTGTCACAGATGACCATGACGTTGCCGTGGCGACGAATCACCTTGCACTTGTCACAGATCTTCTTGACACTCGGCTTGACCTTCATGGTGTGTACCTCCGCTACCCGCGGGTAGCTTGTGTCGGTTTGTTCACTTGTAGCGGTAGACGATGCGGCCTCGGGAGAGGTCGTAGGGGCTCAGCTCGACGACCACACGGTCCTCGGGCAGAATGCGGATGTAGTGCTGACGCATCTTGCCGGCAATGTGGCCAAGCACGATGTGTCCATTGCTCAATTCCACGCGGAACATCGCATTCGGCAAGGCTTCGACAACCGTGCCTTCGATTTCGATGACGCCGTCCTTCTTCGCCATATCCTCCGTCTATCCTCTACTACTTTTTCGGAATCGGGCGGCCACAGGCCGCTCGGGATGGTCTTTGAAAACAGGCATACTGATCCCAAAGACACGTCCAAGGGTCGAGCCTACGCTATTTGAGGCCCTCTTGAAAAGCCGGAGACAATGTCTATCGCCTCACGCTTAATGTCAGTCGAGGCTGACCGGGGTCACGCCGAAGGGCGCTAAGCCAGCCACTCCCCCATCGATCGCACTGAGAATACTGATGCCATCGTCGAGGATCGCCACGGTATGCTCCCACTGGGCGGCATCGGAACCGTCAACCGAACGCACGGTCCAGTCATCGTTTTCTGTCAGGGTCTCAATATCACCGGTCGTCAGCATCGGTTCCACAGCAAGAACCATTCCCGGACGCAATTTCGGCATGAGTCCGCGCACGCGATAGTTCAGAACCTCCGGGTCCTGATGCATCTTTGTTCCGATGCCGTGCCCCGTGAAGTCCTCGATAATTCCCGCTTCCCAGCCCAGGTCTTCCGCGCGTTCAGCGACGACGCGTTCCACGGCCTCGCCGATCGCGCTTACACGCTTACCGTGCGCGACGGAAGCAAGCGCGGCCCACAAAGCCTCGCGCGTCACCAGGTCCAGCTCACGCCTGCGCGCGACGCTCCCCTGCTTCGATACCACTGCCGAGGCCTCGTCCGGCGAGGACGCACCTGCTGTAGGAACCGCGCCACCCCAGCGCTTGCCCGCTCCGGGGCCTTGGTGGCGGCGCACCCAAGTGGCGGCAAAGTCCTCGTCGCTCGTGAATTCGTCGCCAATGACCAAGGTGAAGGCTGCATCGCCGTGCCACTGCTGGCCAGAGCGCTCGAGCCATGCGCCACAGTCAAAGCTCACGATGTCACCGGCGGCAAGCTTGTACTTTCCAGGGATGCCATGGACGATAACGTCATTGGGTGAAATACATACGGTGGCGGGATAGCCGTAGTAGTTGAGGAAATTCGAACGAGCACCACAGCGACGGATCGCGTCGGCACTCACTTCGTCAAGTTCAGCTGTCGTGATACCAGGGCGCGCTGCTTCACGCAGGCTGCGGTGAATTTCTGCGACGACAAGTCCAGACTCACGCATCCACTTCATCTGGTCGCGAGTTTTGTATTCAATGCGGGACATGCTGTTTCCTTCAGATAAAAATTATGGGGCGCGATGGTCGTTTGCCACCACGCCCCAGTTTTGCGTCAACGCTGCGTCGAGCGCCATGTACGCAATGCTTTAGCTATTGAGACCGTCCAAGACTGCGAAGATGCGTTCGCTGACTTCGTCAATCGTTCCGCGACCATCGATTGCCTGAAGCAGATCCTGGTCTGCGTAGTAGGTGGCCATGGGTTCGGTCAATTCGTGGTAGATCTCGAGGCGGTGGCGGATCACGGGTTCGGTGTCATCCGCGCGGTTCTGCTCGGTCGCGCGCTTGAGCATGCGAGCAACAACCTCGTCTTCGTCGACCTGAATTTCGAGGACGACGTCGAGGCTGACTCCGAGCTCAGCGAGCATATCGCGTAGGACATGCGCTTGCTCGAGCGTGCGCGGGTATCCGTCAAGAAGGAAGCCATTTGCGGTGTCGGGTGCCGCGAGGCGAACCTTCACCATGGGGTTCGTAACAGAGTCGGGAACGAACTCTCCGCGTTCCATGTACTCCTTGGCACGCTTGCCCAGCTCGGTGCCCTCGGACATATTGGCGCGGAAAATCTCTCCGGTCGAGATCGCGGGAATACCCAAACGCTCGGCGATACGTGCTGCCTGTGTGCCCTTGCCCGCTCCGGGAGGGCCGAGGAGAACGATAGCGGTCATCGCAAGAATCCTTCGTAGTGGTGCTGTTGAAGCTGTGTATTAATTTCCTTCACCGTCTGCAGGCCGACACCGATGATAATCAGAAGGGTCGTGCCGCCGAAGGGCATTTGTCCTTGAGAAATATGCAGCGGGATGATCGCCAACGACGGGATCAATGCGACAGTGACCAAGTAGAGAGCACCGGCGGTGGTGATTCGGTTGATCACGTAGCGCAGATATTCAGCCGTCGGACGGCCGGCACGATAGCCGGGAATAAAGCCACCGTAGCGCTTCATGTTGTCCGCTACTTCATCGGGATCGAAAGTGATCGCGGTGTAGAAGAAGGTGAAGAAGAGCGTGAGCAGGGCGTAGGTGGTCAAGTAGGGCCACGCGTCCTGATGGAAGTTGGCGCTGATCCACTGGACCCACTTGGAGTCCTGGCGACCAAACTGAGCAAGCATCGGGGGGAATGCAAGAAGAGATGATGCGAAGATAACCGGGATAACGCCGGACATGTTGATCTTGAGCGGGATATAGGTGGTGGTTCCACCGTACTGGCGCCGGCCGATCATGCGCTTTGCATACTGAACCGGAATTCGGCGCTGAGCCTGCTCGAGGTAGACGACCACAATCGAGACGACAAGCATGAGGCCGAGGATCGCGAAGACCGCTCCCCACTTACCGCCCTGGCCGATGGTCAGAAGCTGCGCGGGCATACGCGCGGTGATTGAGGTGAAGATCAAGAGGGACATACCGTTACCGATGCCGCGCTCGGTGATCAATTCACCCAGCCACATGATGACACCGGTACCGGCCGTCATCACGATCATCATGAGGAGGAAAGTCCACACGGAGTTCGAGGGGATGACCTTCTCAGAGCATCCGGCGAAAAGGTTGCCGGAGCGGGCCAGTGAGATCATCGTCGTCGACTGGAGAATACCCAGGAAGATTGTCAGGTAACGGGTGTACTGCGTGAGCTTCGCCTGGCCTGTCTGACCTTCCTTGTGGAGGTCATCGAAGCGCGGAATCACGACGCGAAGAAGCTGGATAATAATCGACGCGGTGATGTAGGGCATGATGCCCAACGCGAAGACAGACAACTGGAGGAGCGCCCCACCGGAGAATAGGTTGACGAGGTCCAGAAGCGAGGCGTCATTTTGCTGAGCTAGACACTTCGCAACTGCCTGCGAATCAACGCCCGGAGTTGGGATAAAAGATCCAAGACGGAACATCGCCATAATGAACAGCGAGAAAAGAAGCTTCCGTCGAAGATCTGGGGTACGGAATGCCTGCGCGAACGCACTGAGCAAGGCTTCCTCCTAGTAAATGGAATAAATGCGATCCACAGATCGCAGGACTCCCAAAAGCCTACCTGAAATAACACTGATTCTGTGAATTAAAAGTAGCAAACTTGGGAAACTGTGAGATGGGTAAAGGCCCTCTCCCCTATGCGCATAATGCTGCTTGCGGGGATTAGGCCCTGTTGATGAGAAATGCGGAACGGGGTGGCCCGGAAACCGAGCCACCCCGTGGCAATCACTGGTCAGCGGGTCTTGATGGATCCGCCAGCAGCAGTAATCTTTGCTTCTGCAGAAGCCGACCAAGAGTCGACCTCAACCTCGAGCTTAACAGTGAGCTCGCCGGTGCCCAGCACCTTAACTGCCCAACCGTCGCGCACCGCATTGCGTGCAACGAGATCCTCGACAGTCACCTTTCCACCTTCGGGGAAAAGCTCCTGCAGACGACCAACGTTGACGACCTGGTACTCAACGCGGAAGGGGTTCTTGAAACCACGCAGCTTGGGAAGGCGCATGTGGATGGGCATCTGTCCACCCTCGAAGCCTGCGGGAACCTGGTAACGGGCCTTGGTGCCCTTGGTACCACGTCCAGCGGTCTTACCCTTTGAACCTTCACCGCGGCCAACGCGGGTCTTCGCGGTCTTTGCACCAGCGGCGGGACGCAGGTGGTGCAGTCGAACGACGCGCACCTGCTCTTCACCGGTGTTCTTCGTGGAGTCCGCCATGGTCAGTCGACCTCCTCAACAGTAACCAGGTGACGCACCGTGTGGATCGCACCGCGAACGGTTTCCGAATCCTCACGAACGACGCTCTGGCCGATCTTGCGCAGCCCGAGGGTGCGCAGTGTGTCCTTCATGTTCTGCTTGGCGCCGATGGAGGACTTGACCTGTGTGATCTTCAGATTTGCCATCACTCAGTCACCCCCGCTGCAGCCTTGTCAGCTTCGCTTGCCTCTGCGGCAGCGCGCTTCTCAGCTTCGCCTTCTGCGCGTGCACGGAGCATCGAGGCCGGAGCAACGCGCTCGAGCGGAAGACCGCGGCGAGCTGCGACTGCTTCGGGCTGTTCCAGAAGCTTCAGTGCGGCAACAGTTGCATGAACAATGTTGATTGCGTTGTCAGAACCGAGCGACTTCGTCAACACGTCGTGGACGCCTGCAGCCTCGAGGACTGCACGGACGGGGCCGCCGGCGATAACGCCGGTACCGGGGGCTGCCGGACGAAGCAGAACCTCGCCGGCCGCGTCGCGGCCCTGAACAACGTGAGTGATGGTACGGCGGATCATGGGGACGCGGAAGAAGTTCTTCTTCGCTTCCTCAACACCCTTGGAAATAGCCTGGGGAACTTCCTTGGCCTTTCCGTAGCCGATACCGACGGTGCCTTCACCGTCACCGACGACAACCAGAGCGGTGAAGGAGAAACGACGTCCACCCTTCACAACCTTGGACACGCGGTTGATGGTGACAACACGCTCGATGTACTGATCTTTGTTTTCGCCCCGACGAGCGTCGCGGTTCTCGCGACCGGAGCGACGGTCACGGCGTTCGCCGTCGCCTGAGCGCTCGGCGCCTTCCTGACCGTTCCTGCTTCGCTGCGATGCAGCCATCAGTTGATCTCCCTTTCCTCGAGCCTCAGTCACAGCTCAAGTCCGCCCTCACGGGCGGCTTCTGCGACTGCCGCAACGCGGCCGTGGTACTTATTGCCACCGCGGTCGAAGACCACAGCGGTGATGCCTGCGGCCTTTGCGCGCTCTGCAATGAGAGTGCCGACCTGGTAGGCCTTGTCCTTCTTCGTACCTTCAGCGGCAACGAGTGCAGCTTCCTTGGTCGAAGCGGAGACCAGAGTGTGACCGATGGTATCGTCCACAATCTGTGCGACCATATGGCGGTTCGAACGGGTGACAACCAAACGCGGACGCGCAGGGGTGCCCTGAACCTTCTTGCGCAGGCGCAGGTGACGACGCTTGCGAGCGACGAACTTGCCCTTGCCCTTGACTGTGTACGCCATCACTTACCAGCCTTTCCAACCTTGCGACGGATGGTCTCGCCCACGTAGTGGATACCTTTGCCCTTGTAGGGTTCAGGCTTCTTGAGCTTACGGATGCGAGCGGCGGTCTCTCCAACGAGCTGCTTGTCGATGCCTGCGACGGTGAACTTCGTCTGAGACTCAACGGTGAACTCGATGCCCTCGGGAGCGGTGACCAGGACCGTGTGCGAGAAACCGAGGGAGAACTCAAGGTCCTTGCCCTTGGCAACAACGCGGTAACCGGTACCGGCGATTTCGAGCTGCTTGGAGAAGCCCTTCGTCACACCTTCGATCATGTTAGCGATCAGGGTGCGAGTCAGGCCGTGAAGCGAACGCGCGACGCGGTCATCGCTGGGGCGGGTCACAACGACCTGGCTTCCTTCGATGGCGACGTTGATCGGTTCAGCCACAACGTGGCTCAGCGTTCCCTTGGGGCCCTTGACGGTAACGTCTGCACCATTGATGGTGACGTCAACGCCGGCGGGGATATCGATCGGATTCTTACCAATACGCGACATTACTCAGCCTCCTCATCACCAGATGTAGGCGAGGACTTCCCCACCCACACCCTTCTCGGCTGCCTGGCGGTCGGTGAGCAGGCCGGAAGACGTGGACAGAATTGCCACGCCGAGGCCGCCGCGGACCTTGGGCAGGTTGGTGGACTTGGCATAGACGCGCAGACCGGGCTTGGAAACGCGCTGCAGGCCCTCGATAGCGGCTTCGCGGTGCGAGCCGTACTTGAGGGTGATGACGAGCGTCTTGCCGACCTTGGCATCCTCGACGTCGATGGAGGCAATGTAGCCTTCCTCGACGAGAATCTTCGCGATTGCGGCCTTGAGCTTCGAGTACGGCATTGAAACCGACTCGTGGCGCGCATGGTTCGCGTTACGCAGACGCGTCAGCATATCTGCGATCGGATCAGTCATTGTCATTTGGGGATTCTCCCCTTCCTCGTCGCGGTTTCTCCGGTAACCCGGGACCTACGACGTCAGTTTTACCAGCTGCTCTTGGTGACACCCGGAAGATCGCCACGAAGGGCGAGCTCACGCAGGCACACACGGCACAGTCCGAACTTGCGGTACACCGAGCGGGGACGACCGCAGCGGTTGCACCGGGTGTAGCCGCGCACGCCGAACTTGGGCTTACGCGCAGCCTTGATCTTCAGTGACGTCTTAGCCATGGTCAGTCCTCCTTAAACGGGAAGCCGAGGTGACGCAGGAGGGCGCGGCCCTCTTCGTCGGTGGAGGCCGAGGTGACGACCGTGATGTCCATGCCGCGAACGCGGTCGATGGAGTCCTGATCGATCTCGTGGAACATGGACTGCTCCGTCAGGCCAAAGGTGTAGTTGCCGTGTCCGTCGAACTGCTTCGAGGACAGACCGCGGAAGTCACGAATACGCGGAAGCGCAGTCGAGAGCAGACGGTCAAGGAACTCCCACATGCGATCGCCACGCAGCGTCACGAAAGCGCCAATAACCTGGCCCTCACGCAGCTTGAACTGTGCGATCGACTTCTTTGCCTTACTCGTCTGAGGCTTCTGGCCGGTGATGGCAGTGAGGTCGCGGATCGCGCCCTCAAGTGCCTTCGAATCACGAGCCGCCTCGCCGACGCCCATGTTGACAACGATCTTGACAAGACCGCCAACCTGCATGGGGTTTTCGTGCTTGAACTCTTCGCGCAGAGCGTCACGAATTTCGGAGTTGTACTTTTCCTTCAAACGCGGGGCCATTGTCAGATCTCCTTGCCCTGCTCGATACCGCGGCGAGCACCGCCACGGGTGACGCGGACGCGAACGGTGCGCGTACGGCCGTCACGCTCAACGGTGTCCTCGCGGAAGCCAACGCGAACGCGCTGCTTCGTCTCGGGATCCACCAGAGCAACCTTCGACAGCGAGATCGGAGCCTCGACGGTGATGATGCCGCCGGCCTGGCCCTGAGTCTGTCCCTGACGAACATGGCGGGTCTTCAGGTTAATGCCCTCAACGAGGACCTTTTCCTCAGCGGGGAAAACGCGGATAACGCGACCCTGCTTGCCCTTGTCGCCGGGCTTGAGGGGCGCGAGGCCCTGCTCCGCACGGCGAGCATTGCGCTTTGCGAGTTCCTTTTCATCCGAGGTACGTCCACGAACGACCTCGACCAAGTCACCCTTACGAATCTTCGCTGCCATCAGATCACCTCCGGTGCGAGAGAAACGATTCGCATGAACTTCTTTTCACGCAGCTCGCGGCCCACGGGGCCGAAGATACGCGTACCGCGGGGTTCACCGTCATTCTTGAGAATGACTGCCGCGTTTTCATCGAAACGGATGTAGGAACCGTCGGGGCGACGGGTCTCCTTGCGCGTACGCACGATGACCGCCTTGACGACGTCCCCCTTCTTGACATTGCCGCCAGGGATAGCATCCTTGACGGTGGCGACGATCACGTCGCCGATTCCGGCATAACGCCGACCAGATCCGCCGAGAACACGGATGGTGAGGATTTCCTTAGCACCTGTGTTGTCGGCGACCTTCAGTCGCGACTCCTGCTGGATCATTTTCTACTGACTCCTGTCGTCGAGCCGGTTCTCTGCCCCGGAGTTGCCTCCGGGGCCGAGCCTTGCCGAACGGATTTCGGTCTGTTAGGCGAAGGTCACTTCGCCTTTTCGAGAATCTCGACCACGCGCCACCGCTTGGTGGCGGAGAGCGGACGAGTCTCCATAATCAGGACGAGGTCGCCAACGGAGCACTCGTTGTGCTCGTCGTGAACCTTGACCTTCTTGCTCTTGCGCATAACCTTGCCGTAGAGGGCGTGCTTGACACGGTCCTCAATCTCAACGACAACGGTCTTGTCCATCTTGTCACTGGTGACGTAGCCACGACGGACCTTGCGCTCGTTGCGCACAGTGCTTTCTGCCATGTTTGTCACTCCTCAGTGCCAGGTGCGGTGCGGTAGCCAAGCTCCCGTTCACGCGCGATGGTGTAAATGCGGGCGATATTACGACGAACAGTCTTCATGCGACCGTTGTCTTCAAGGGAGCCAACTGCCTGCGCGAAGCGGAGGTTGAAGAGCTCAGCCTTTGCCTTCTCGAGTTCGGTGGACAGTTGTGCATCGTCCATGGCGTCGAGATCGGCGGTGGTCAGACCCTTTTCGGCCATCAGTTGTCACCACCCTCGCGGACCACGAAACGGGTCTTCATCGGAAGCTTGTGCTGGGCGCGACGCATTGCCTCGCGGGCAAGAGCCTCGGGCACGCCGGCCAGCTCGAACATGATGCGTCCCGGCTTAACGGGAGCGACCCACCACTCAACGGCACCCTTACCGGAACCCATACGGGTTTCGGCGGGCTTCTTGGTCAGCGGGCGGTCGGGGAAGATGTTGATCCACACCTTGCCACCACGCTTAACGTGACGGGTCATTGCGATACGAGCAGCTTCGATCTGACGGTTGGTCACGTAGGCACCCTCAAGTGCCTGAATGCCGTAATCGCCGAATGCGAGCTCCGTGCCGCCGGTCGCAAAACCGGTGCGGTGCGGGCGGTGCTGCTTACGCCACTTAGTACGACGGGGAATGAGCATTGGGCTCAGGCCTCCGTTCCGGTCTCGGTAGCGGCAGGTGCCTCAGTTGAAGCTTCCTGCTGCTGAGTGTTCTCCTGCTGCTGCTGGCCACGCTGGCCGCGACGCGGGTTGCGGCGCTCGCCACCACGGCGTCCGCCGCGGTTGGCCTGCTCAGCCTGCTGGCGGGCAAACTCACGCTCGGTGATATCGCCCTTGTAGATCCACACCTTGACGCCAATACGACCAAAGGTGGTACGCGCCTCGTGGAATCCAAAGTCGATGTTCGCGCGCAGGGTCTGCAACGGAACACGGCCTTCGCGGTAGAACTCGCTACGGCTCATTTCAGCGCCACCCAGACGGCCGGAGACCTGGACACGGATGCCCTTGGCTCCCGCACGCTGTGCGGACTGAATGCCCTTACGCATCGCACGACGGAAAGACACACGGGCAGCGAGCTGCTCGGCGATTCCCTGTGCGACCAGCTGTGCAACCAAGTCGGGGTTCTTGACCTCGAGGATGTTCAGCTGAACCTGCTTGCCGGTGAGCTTCTCCAGGTTCTGGCGAAGCCGATCTGCTTCTGCTCCGCGGCGACCAATAACGATACCGGGGCGAGCGGTGTGCAGATCGACGCGAACGCGGTCACGCGTACGCTCAATATCGACCTTTGCAATACCTGCACGCTCGAGATTCTCAGTCAGGTTCTTACGAATTGCGACGTCTTCTGCAACGTAGTCGGCGTAACGCTGACCTGCAGTCGTCGAATCGGAGAACCAACGAGACCGGTGATCAGTAGTGATTCCCAGGCGGAACCCGGTGGGGTTAACCTTCTGGCCCATTTACCGGTCTCCCTTCTTCTGATCTTCCTTAGTGCCGACCACAACAGTGATGTGGCTCGTGCGCTTAAGAATGCGTCCTGCACGGCCCTGAGCGCGGGGGCGGAAGCGCTTCATGGTGGGACCTTCATCAACAAAGGCTTCGAGGATCAAAAGATCCGCCTCGTTGAAGGTCTCCTTAGCGGCTTCTGCCTTCACCTTCGCGTTAGCGACGGCGCTCAAGAGAACCTTGCGGACATCGGTGGCGACGGCCTGCGGGGCAAACCGCAGAATGTCGGCTGCCTCCAAAGCAGCCTTGCCGCGAACCTCGTTCACGACACGGCGTGCCTTCTGGGGCGTGACGCGGACAAAACGCGCCTGCGCCTTGGCTTCCATGAAATCCTGCCTTTTCTTCCGTACGCAAGGCCGGCTCAGCGCCGACGTCCCTTGCGATCGTCCTTGTCGTGGCTACGGAAAGTACGCGTGGGAGCGAACTCTCCGAGCTTGTGGCCCACCATCGACTCAGTGACGAAAACGGGCACGTGCTTGCGACCGTCGTGCACGGCGATGGTCAGTCCCAGGAAATCCGGGGTGATGACCGAACGACGCGACCAGGTCTTGATAACGTTCTTCGAGCCGGATTCGACCGCCGCGTCAACCTTCTTCATAAGGTGATCGTCGACGAAGGGGCCCTTCTTCAAACTACGAGGCATTCCCAGCTCCTACTCAGCGATTCTTGCCGGTCTTGCGACGACGCACGATCATGCGGTCGCTGGCCTTGTTCGGACGACGGGTGCGGCCCTCGGGCTTGCCCCAAGGCGACACAGGGTGACGACCACCAGAGGTACGGCCTTCACCACCACCGTGTGGGTGGTCAACCGGGTTCATAACAACACCACGGACATGCGGGCGCTTGCCCTTCCAGCGCATACGGCCGGCCTTGCCC
>CALLSD010000017.1 GCA_938014245.1 uncultured Actinomyces sp. | reverse complement strand
CTCGTGGACGTGCCCGCCTCAGACGAGGCGAACCGCGTCGCCCTGGCCACGATCACCGTCGGGGCGCGGTAGATCCTTCATCATTCGAGGAACCAGGCGCGTCATGCAGTGAATACATAGCCTCCGCGCGTCCTTTCCCGAGAAATCCAAGGATCTCATCCGACAAGGCTCTTTCGCCTTCCCACAGACGCAGCGACAGCACGAGGTTCATCAACAAACCGTGGGAGAGGAAGAGCCTAGCCTGTTCAGCATCCATCCCGACGTCTTCTCGCAGGACGCGGTACACACGTGCAAAGCTATCGCGGGAGAGCTGCCCGAAACGCGGATCGGATCCCATCATGAATAGGCGCATGATCATCATGAACATGGCGTGGTCTTTCACGATCTCCGCGTACATATCCCCTAGCAATTCCCGACGTTCAGCATCGGTAGAATCCGCCGCTACGGGCGCCTCAGCAAAACGTCGACACAGCTGCTCAACAACATACGTTGCAGCTTCCTCGAAAAGTGTTTCCTTCGACCGGAAGAAACGTACGACATACGCCTGACTGACGCCAGCCTCGCGCGCGATCGAGTCCGTCGTGGCCGCGGCGTAGCCAACCCGCGCAAACACACGGACGGCAGCCTCCAGCATGAGTGCCTTGCGTTCATTGGCTGGCATACGAGTCGCGGCCATACCTAGTCCTCCCAATCTCGGCGATATGGACAGTCTATCCGCGCGCGTAAGCTCGAACTGTCTCGACAAACGCAGCGCGGTAAGCAGGAGTATCAACATCCTGCTCAATGCGGCCAAGCATCAGAGATTTGGTTAAGCGAATCCCCACGAAGCCCAGGACCATACTCTTCCACCGCCAGATCAGACCACCGAAGATGCGGTAGATAAACGAAGGAGCACGGGAGGTGACGATGAGTGCCGCGGTCTTATCTTTCAGCAGGCCCTGGCTCTTACCGTCGACATACCGGTACCCGAATCCCGGCGTGAGAGTGCGATCAAGGAAACCTTTCAGAATCGCCGGTTCAGCAGACCACCAAATCGGGAAGCTGAACACGAGGTGATCGGCCCAGGCTATGTCCTCCTGATACCGCTTGGGATCACTTTCGTCCTCCATGTGCTGGCGGTATCCGTAGCGCAGAACGGGATCAAAATCCTCTGTCGCCAGGTCAATCATGCGCACATCATGCCCGGCGCTGCGCGCCTCATCAGCGTAAGCCGTTGCGAGTTCATGCGAGTAGCTTCCCTCGTCAGGGCTGCCCTGAATGACAAGAATCTTCATATTTTCCCCTTTGTTGTAATTGATTGATTACAACTGTAGTGCAGAGACCCCACCCACACAACATAAGAGGTCTCAAAGAGCTGAGAGTTACACCCGGAGAGGAGCAGTAGCACCCTCTCACCTCAAGAGGGGCAGCCACCATTCCGACTTAGGATCGATATTGCCCCGCCGTCTAAGTTATCCTCGCCGCGCGGGTCTCTCGCCGATTTCCTGCTGGAGCCGCACAAGGTATCCGTCGGGGTCTTGGATGAGGAACTGGCGGACGCCGATTTCAATATCTCCCGCCCGATACCACTTCTCTTCGGGTTCGACGAAGATCGGCCACCCTACCTCGGCCATGCGGTGCCATGCACTGTCCAGCTCTTCGGTCTGAACCTCGAAGTTGATACCCCGACCAAGGGGGAACTCAAGGGGACCTGTCGCCCACGTCCTA
>CALLSD010000016.1 GCA_938014245.1 uncultured Actinomyces sp. | reverse complement strand
GGGGCCGGCCATTGGACGGGGGTTCGATTCCCCCCATCTCCACAACAAAAACCGCGAGATTCTGCGGTAAATCGGGGCATGCCTTGATGCGTGACACGCGTGCGTGACACACACCGAGGCATGTCCCTTCTTTATGCTCTGCGCTACTAGCCCGGTGCCACGTATGTGTCAATAGCTCCCCAAGTCGAAGTGGATGGTGTGTATGCACCACAACCTTGTGTCGAAGGGCTATGGTTAGGAGAGAACGTGATGACGACCGATAAGACTGTGTTGGTTACTTCAAAGAAGAAACGCGTGCTCGGCAGCTGAACGTTAAACGGCTTGAGCCTGAAGGGCTCAGCTGGCCTAAATACAAGCGGAAATCTGGAAGGATATGGCTGTGGCTTACAGTAAGAAAGAACTGCGTGAGTTCACTGAGCGCTGGCGCGGGAGGGGCTACGAAAAAGGTGAAACGCAGCAGTTCTGGCTGCAGGCTCTTCGCGCCATCGGATATCCGCATGTTGATGATGTGTTATTTGAATATCACCTCCCCTCTGGCGGGTTTGCAGATGTGTGGATTCCGGACGCAGATGTCCTCATTGAACAAAAGTCTTTCGGTGTCAGCCTCGACGACTATGAACTCAGGCAAAAGAAGAAGAAAACGCCTCTCATGCAGGCGCTGGACTATGTCGAGGAACTTCCTAGGCCGAAACAGCCTCGCTTCGTCGTTACTTGCAACTTTGGCATCTTCCGTGTCTACGACCGAGACAAGTGGAGTAAGAGTCAGCTAGCGGATAATGCCTTTGAGTTCACGCTGGATGAACTTGCTGAACATCCCGAGTACATGGGTTTTATAACGGACCCGGGCAATAGTCGCCTTGAAAAAGAAAAGCAAGTTTCAATTAAGGCTGGCGAGCTCATTGGAGAGCTCTATGACATGATGCGTGAAGGGTATATTGACCCAGATAGTGAAGAGTCAATGCATGCGCTGAACGTGTTGTGTGTTCGACTCGTCTTCTGCCTCTACTGTGAAGATGCGGACCTCTTTGAAAAAGATTCCTTCTATAACTACCTCAAGGATGTTCCTGCGACTCAATTCCGTACGGCACTACGGAGACTGTTTGTCGCCTTGGATACGGACTTGAAGAAGCGGGATCCCTATGACGCGGATGTGAAGGTTTTTCCGTATGTCAACGGCGGCTTGTTTAGAGAAGATACTGAAATTCCAAACTTTACCGAAGAGGCCAAGCAATTCCTTCTTGAGAAGGTAGCTCGTCCGGTGAACTGGTCTCAAATTTCACCGACGATCTTCGGCGGTATCTTTGAGAGTACGCTAAATCCCGAAACGCGGCGGTCTGGTGGTATGCACTATACGTCACCAGAGAATATTCATAAGGTGATTGATCCGCTGTTTCTAGATGAACTCAAGGCGGAGTTTGCCGCTATTCGAGATGAGGAAGGGACAACTCCCCGCAAGAAGAAAAATGCCCTGGCTCGGTTCCATGCCAAGCTCTGTAGTCTCAAATTTTTTGACCCCGCGTGCGGCAGTGGGAATTTCCTCACGGAGACTTACATCTGTTTACGAAAGCTTGAGGACGCTGTTCTGAATGAGTTGCGCCAGGGTCAGACAGAATTCGGATTTGTGGATGATGAAATTGGGGGGCGTCGTGTCAGTCTAAATCAATTTTATGGAATTGAAATCAACGATTTTGCTGTTAAGGTTGCTGAGTCAGCGCTATGGATTAGTCGTCTCAAAGCCAATGGTGATAACTTCATGTTTTATGAAGGTGGAGATAATGATTTTCCGCTGAATGAATCTGCGAACATCGTTGAAGGTAATGCGCTTAGGATTGACTGGAACGATGTTCTTCCTGCGACCAAGTGTTCATTTATGATGGGAAATCCTCCGTTCGTTGGATTTAAGTCTGCGAGCGCAGCGCAGAAGGATGATATGCATGCGATCTTTGGTCTGCAGGCAAAGTTGCTCGACTATGTGTGTGCGTGGTATATGAAAGCGGGTCGATATATGCAAAATACCTCTTGCCATGCAGCATTTGTTTCAACGAACTCTGTGTGTCAGGGGAAGATGGCTGCTGATCTTTGGAGTCAGCTTCAGCGTGGGCTTGGTATTCAGATTGACTTTGCTCATCGGACGTTTGTTTGGGATAGTGAGGCAAGTGAAAAGGCTAGTGTACATTGTGTAATAGTAGGTTTTTCGAAGGAGGGCGTTTCTGAGAAAAAGATCTATTTTGATGATGAAGAGCGTGTTGTTAAAAATATAAATTGTTATCTCATTGATTTCGAGGATGTCTACATCATGAGCCGTACTAAACCCCTTTGTGAGGTGCCTCCGATGATAATGGGGAATCAGGCGATGGATGGAGGTAACCTTATTATTGATTCCGCAGAGTATGATGAATTCATGCGTAGACAACCCGAGGCTGCACCCTATGTTAAGCGGTACATGATGGGTAATGAGTTTATCAATGGAAAACTTCGTTGGTGTCTTTGGCTTGATGGTGTTAGTGATGATGTTATAAATGGTATGGCGCTGGTTCGGGAGCGGGTTGAACGTGTTCGTGCTATGCGGGCGGACAGTAATGATCCGGGTGCGCGCAAGAGGGCGTCGACGCCACACCTATTTAGGGAACAGCGGAATCCGAAACATTTTGTCGCCATTCCTATCACCTCGTCGCAAAATAGAGATTATGTTCCTATTGGATTTTTGGACGACGGTGTGATCGCTGGAAACACTCTATTTATAATTGAGGATGTTGGGATTTATGAGTTCGGGATCCTCACATCATGTTTCCACAATTCGTGGATGCGTGCTGTTGGGGCGCGTATGAAAAGTGACTATCGTTATTCGAAAGAGATTGTCTACAATAATTTCGTCTGGCCGGATCCGACCGATGAGCAGCGGCGTTCCGTTGAGAGCTGTGCTCGGGCTGTGCTTAATGCGCGCCAGAATTATTCGGATCGCACGCTTGCAACTCTTTATGATCGTGTTACGATGCCAGATGATTTGCGGCTTGCTCATGAAAGGCTTGATGCGGCAGTTGAGGCTGCTTATGGCGTTGACTTTGGTGGTGATGAGTACAAAATAGTCGTACATTTGTTTAAGCTCTATTTGGCTGCTACTGCAAAGGAGTAGGTGTCAGTTTCCTTATTACTTGACCTTTTGTGGTGATGGAGGGGTTGATCGTTTTGCTTGAGCTCGTGAACAATACTTGCGGTTTGGGTTGTCGAGTTTCTGACTGTTGGATTGGGTGAAAGTGATCGTATAGCCTTGTAGGCTCAATCGATTGTTTCAATTTTCCAACGCCTCGACGCGGATGTTGTTGATCACCTTGTGCTCTGTTTGAGACTCTGGTTTTTGAACACCTCGAAGCGTTGGAAAACCCGTGGAGAACTCAGGTTTTCAACTTGTCCAACGGGTATCCTCAGAACAGTCGAAGAAGACCATCCCCTTCAATCAGAAAGTGAGCCGCACATGCGAGTAGTAGTCGTCGGAGGAGTCGCCGGTGGCATGAGCGCGGCGGCACGCCTGCGCAGGCGCGACGAGGGCGCTGAGATCATCGTGCTGGAGCGCAGTAAGTACGTGTCCTTCGCGAACTGCGGGCTCCCGTACTACGTTGGCGGCGAGATTGAAGAACCCGCCAAGCTCCTCCTCCACACCCCGCAAACCCTCAAGGCGGCGCTCAACCTCGACGTGCGCATCAACTCCGAGGTCACGGCGATCGACCCGGGCGCGCACACCGTCCAGGTCAACAACGCCGAGACCGGCGAGGCTTACACGCTCACCTATGATCACCTGATTCTCTCCCCGGGAGCCATCGCGAGCCGGCCTCCGATCGACGGCCTCGACTCGCCGCGCGTGCACACCCTGCGCACTGTCGACGACGCCCTCGCCCTGCGCGAGGCCTCGGGCATGCGAGCCGTCGTCCTCGGCGCCGGATTCATCGGCATCGAGGCCACCGAAGCCCTCGCACACCGAGGCTTCGAAACCCACCTCGTCGAGTACGCCGAGCACGTCCTGCCGCCCCTCG
>CALLSD010000015.1 GCA_938014245.1 uncultured Actinomyces sp. | reverse complement strand
CCGTCGAAATCATGGATTGGGGAATGCTGTCATACCTGTACGGCATGTCGCCCAAGCTGTTCGACACTTACCCGCACAATCCCATCGTGCCGTTTTCTCGCATAGGCGCACCTGACAACTGGCGCGAGTTGCCTCTTTGGCGCGTCTAATCCTTGCGGTAGTAGTCGCATTCGTAGCCGTCGGCGTCGAATGGGAGCCCTGCTGCCCAGTCGGGTGGGGGCGTCATGAGCTGGCGGCGTCGACGACGGCGAAGCCCTGTATCGTCTGTGCACTAACGAGGGCCACCATCACCACTTGGTGTGCCGCAGCTGCGGCAAGGCGGTGGAGATTGCCGGCTCCTTGTTTGAAAACTGGGTGCATGACATTGCCTCAGCCAATGGTTTTACCAAGGTAGAGCACGTGGCCGAATTCTTCGGCCTGTGCAATGACTGCTCCCAAAAGCAAGCCAAAAATCAGGCCAACAGCTAAGCCCAAGTAGGCGGCGGGGCCGCCCACTTAATTAAGGCATGTCAACAGCCCTGGGGCGCCCCGCTGACGCGAGGCGCCCCCAACTCAACTAGCCAACAAACAAAGCTCCATCAACAATCTCGTCGCATCCCCACGATTCACGCGTGGCCCTCTGTATCCCGGCTGACATTAATCGTGGTATCCTTCGTCCACCACAGCTGGGGGATCGCGTAACGGGGGTCGAATTGCGATAGCGGCGTGTACGCCTCATAAACGTCCAGCCCGCGACCAAGATCGATCACCCAGCCGGTATCGGTCACGATGCTACGGTCGTGGAAGTCATCAACGATGCTCCAATCGATGACGATCCCGAACTGTCCCCACGATTGCTGTAGCTGTTCGAACGTCACTTCCTGCTTCGCGCGATACTCATCCTCATCGCTCGCACAGGTCTCGATGACAACGTGCGGCAGCCTAGCGGCGTCAGCATGCTGGATCAGCAGTAGCAAAATCTCGTGCACGTTCCGGATTTGGTACGGATGACGCAAGTACGGGTCACGGATCCGAATCTCAGCCGCATCGAACAGGTACGGAAGCAGGATGCCCGGCATGGAATGACCCCTGCTCGGCTCGATCTTGTAGCGTATGGGGATGGCGCGCGATTTCAACAGGGCTCGACGGTCAAAGACGGGCGAGGCCGGCCTGCTGTCTCCGCGTGCATCGACAACGCCGTCCGACTTCGGAACACCGTCGGAAAGCTCTTCGCCACCCCGTTGACTGCTCCCCTGCTCATCAGCATCGCTGTGCGACGTGAAGTACTGCGGGTAATCCAGCTCCTCCTGAGTGGGCACCGCGCACGCACGCGCAGCGTCATAGTGATCCTGGTCCACGCGCCCGAGCATGTACGTGAAGTGAGAGCCGGACGCAGCCATCGTGTCATCCAGCCGAATGATCTGATCCTTGACGCGCTTGCGCCCCTCGATCGCGAATCGAAGTAGTTCCTCAAGCTCTTCAGGCGCACCGTCACGCGCCGGGAAGATGAGTTTCGCCAATCCTGAGAACGTCTTTCGCACGGCGTCCTGATCGCGTTTCGACATGGCAGGATCCAGCGTCGCCAATGTATCCAGATCACCCGAATAATCGAGGGTGCGCAGGTGCCGTAGCGCCTCCGCCAGGTAGTCGACGATGAGCCCGTATCCGCGCGAGAAGAGCTCGGGCCGCACGATGTCGACCTCCCATCCTGGCAGGTAGTAGTGGATACGATCCATGTAGGCGGTGTCGTGGTAAGCCTCGGGCAGAGCCTCGAAGAGGTCGGCGGTGGCCAGCATGGCGGGCACGGTGCGCGTCGTGTTACCGACGAAGACCATCGAAGCCTCGGCGGTAATCGTACTGTCACCGCGCGAGAAGGACTTGTTCGCAAGGTAGTTCTTCAGCGTGTCAACCAGGCTGCGCTCCACGCGCTTGCGTCCCGCGAATTCGTCGAAAGCGACAACGTCCCAGTATCCGACCAGGCCGATGCGCCGGGTCGCGTTGTTAACGAAGAGCTTTGCCAGCGTCACCTCGCCACCTGACACAAGAATGCCGTGGGGTGAAAACTCGGAGTAGATGTGCGATTTTCCGGTGCCCTTGGGCCCTAGTTCGACGAGGTTGTAGTTACGCTCGACGTAGGGAACGAGGCGGGTCAGCTGGAAGAGTTTCGCGCGGCGGCTGAGCTTCGCAGGATCGAGGCCGACCGAGGCAACGAGCAGGTCGATCCACTGGTCGGCGCTGAAAGAGGCGCGCCCCCTGCAGTAGCGGTCAAAATCGAAGCGCGGCAGCTGGATGGCTTGAAGGCGAGAGACGATCCACGGGCTGGTTGCCTTCGCGCCGGTGTCTCCTGTCGACACGTAGGACACGTCAGCCATGCACCACACACCCCCGGTAAGGAGGCGGTCGTTCTCGCGGACAGTCTCGTCAGACACCAGCGCGTTGGTGATCCCAAGATTTTCGAAGGTCGCGCTATATCGGTCATGTATGTCGTCAAGAGTGACGGAAACCTTGTCGATGATGCGGTATTGCCCGGCTTCGTAGATGCGAGACTTGATGAGCTCGGAATCTCCGCGGTTGACGTAGTGCCGGGCGAGGATGCGACGAACACTCTCGACGCCCTCAATAATCGCCGACTCGCTGGTGGTCGCGCAGTACTGCGCGAGCAGGAATTCGAGCACGTAGGAAGGCACGATCGCGTTTCCCTTGACTTGCCCGACCAGGTCCTTTCGAACGACAAAACCGTCGAAGGCACGGGCAGCTGTCTCCTCGTAACCGGCGAGCACTCCCCTCTTGCTGTCCTCGACCGGGAACGAGGCCTGGGAATCCACGCGCTCTACCATTTCTTCCGGCGGGATGCTCATAGGTCGAATCCTCCAAATCCTCCGAACCCGTTGTCGTTAAGAGTCAGCTGATGTATCGCGATGGGATCGCCGACAACCTGTCCATGAACAGTCTTGTAGGCGACGATCCGGACAGCCTCCCCGGAGTGTCTCTGCAGCACCCCGTCGAAAAGGATGAGTTCGCTGCTCTGCTTGAGCGACACCTCGGAGCGCTCAGCCGCGTCCAGGGTGATGACGCGAGTGCTCGACAGCTGCTCACCCGACATGCTCTCAAGCCTAATCGTGACGGTGAGCGGTCGCCGCGTCGGGCTGATGGGCTCTTGTTGGATGACGCGGGGGCTGAAACGGTTGACCTTCAGGGACGTGTCGTCGTAGTGCAGGGCGATGCCGACGTCGCGGACGTCCTCGGCGCTTCTTCACAGAGATGGAACGTCCGCGCGGGACGCCGCCCTGTTTCGCGGTGTCATCGTTGGCGGGTTCGCTGTCCTGGAAGAGGAAGCCGTGGTCGGCGGTCACGAGGATGCGGGTGATGTCTGCGGAGATGAGCTTGCTGACGAGGGCGGAGAGTTCATCGATCGCGCGGTTGACAGCATCAGGGGTGCCACTTTCCGAGGCCGCGTGATCGCCGGTCGCGTCGATGACGTCGTGGTAGATGTACACGGCGGAGGTGCCCTTGAACTTCGAGCGCATCACCTTAATGGTGTCCTGTTTCAGCTCCTCGTAGGTGAACGCACGCCCATCGGTGCCTTCGAGGATTGTCCGGCGCGCATCGATCCCGGCGGTGGATTGCCCATCTGTTTCGACGACGACCTGGTCCTTGCCTCGCACACCGAGGGTCAGCTCTCGATGCGGGAGAAGCGCGGCCATGCCAAGGGCGGTGATCGACGGCAGCATCGTGTACCAGGGGTTCACGGAGACAGCGCCTCGTCCGAGGGAGACAGCGCCTCGTCCGAGGGAGACAGCGCCTCGTCCGAGGGAGCGCAGCGCCTCGTCCGAGGTAGCGCAGCTTGTCGGCGAGCTCGACACCGGCCTCGTAGCGGAGCGCGTCAGAGATGATGACGACCGTTCGCCTGTGCGAGCCGGCGAGGAGCAGCCGATAGAACGAGTCGATGCGTCCACTGGACGGCGGAACGGTGATGTCCCATGTGCGCATGCCGCGCAGCGCGTCATCCCACGTGCGCGAGAGGGGACGCAGGTAATCGTCGCGGTACGCGTTTTCGACGTGTCGGTCGAGGTCGGTGAGGACGTCGTTGACGTGAACGGCTCTAGAGGCGCGCACGTAGTGGCGATACTCCTGATCGATGGTCCACAGGCCGCCGTCCGGGGCCGTGTAGCGGGCGAAGCCCTCGGCTGCGTCCGAGAAGGCGATACCCGGGAGCGCACGCAGGTGGGTGAGCAGATGTGCCCCCGCGCGGGCGGCATCCCACAGGCCTTCGTATCGTCGAACCAGAGCTCTTTGCGGCGCCTTTCGCGCTGCTCTTCGACCTGAGCAACGCCGACGGATCCGTCAATGATTCCGCAGACGAGGCGGGAGATGAGTTCTCGGTCAACGCCGGGCGTGGTCGTGTCGATGAGGAGGGAATCGGTAGTCGCACCGTGCAGCGCTGAGCTGGCTCCGGTGACCTCGTCGACTTGCTTAGCCCATCGGCGGGCGTCGTCTCGCGTCGCGACATCGTGGGTCCACGTACTGAAGTCGCGCTGCGCGGAGTTGTGCCGGTAGTCCCACCCTCGCGCGTTCATAACGAAGAGCCACGTCATGAGGGCGTCGAAGGTGTGTTCACCTTCGTATCCCCAGATGGCGTGAGCGCCTTCCCAGAAGTACGCGTCAAGACCCCATTTAAGGGCCTTGAGGGGATCATTGCCATCCACGGAGGAGGCCGTGGCGAGCTTAGCGAAGAGGACGGAGAAGGAACGCTGCTGGGTTTTGAGCAGGACGGCGCTCATTGCGGCAAGGAAGGTCTTGCGGTCAGATCGTTTGTCGGCGTCAGCGATGCCAGCGAGGTGCTTCTTGAGGTCGGCAACACGCGCGCTGGATTTGAAGAAGGGCGCGTAGCGAGACTTGGTGTCTTCTGCAAAGATGCGGAGTTTGGTCTTGAAGAGGTTGGCGTTGATGGTGATCAGGGTGGCGCCGTCGAGCAGTTCTTGGACGGCGTCAAGGTCGTCCGCATATTCGCTGTTGCGATCCAACCACGTGACGATACGCCCCTGCTCGAGCAAGGCGTTCAGTTCCTCTGCCAGCCGAGAGGCATCGATTCCGCTCCTTGTGTGCCTCCTCCGAGTCGGTCATGCAGGTCCGTCAGGCGCTCCAGTGCACGCCTGAGGCTATCGCTTTCGACGGCGGCACGCTCGATGCTCCAATGGCGCGTCATGAGGCGCTGTAGGTGTAGCGCGTAAGCGGGACCAAAATCCAGCTCGCGTCCTTTTTCTTCGACAGCATCCTTGAGCTTCGCGTCCTTCATCATGCGGAGCAGGTAGGGCTTGTGGTGGGAGGCGGGCGGCTTTACACTCGCCACCGATCTGCCGCAGAACTCTGCGACGCCCTGCCGATCCGCCAGGATCCACGACTCGATACACTGGTCGACGATACGAATTAGCAGATCCGGTGACTCACCCGGAGTGTGTTCGACGAGTTCCGCACGAAGTGTCACGGGGCATCCCTCACCGTCCTGATCGAGGTCACGAAAGATGACGTATGGGAGAACGCGAGCGGCTTCCCAGTACTTCTTGATATCCCTGTCAATCGCACCCTTGCCGTTGGCGCTCGTGACAGAGAATTCACTATCGGCCCATCCCGCCGCGTACATCAGCGCGGTAACAACCGGTATGTCAGTCGAGCCCTCGACGATGACCTGGGCGTAGACGTAGCCCTCCATCGCTTACCAGGTTCCCAGGGGAATCGTGCGACCATTGACAGCGTCGATGCCCTGCGACTTGGGCAGGCCAGCGCTAACCACGGCTTTGATGCGCGGGTCGTTCGACTCCGACAGCAGCTCACCCGTCGTCTCCCCGTTCTCCGAGCGCAACATCAGGACCTGGCTGGGGAGCACCAGCTCGGAGTCGATGAGTTCCGGCGAATGGGTGCTGATGACCATCTGCACGTCACGGTTCATGGCGACCTCTGCCAGCAGCGAGGGGAGCGAACGGACGACGGAGGCCTGCAGGAAGGTCTCGGGTTCTTCGATGAGGACGACGCTCGTGTCGCGCGGTAGCGTCGCCAGGTCAAAAAGCATGCCAAGCAGGCGCAGCGTTCCCTCGGAGAACTGCTCGTGCGAGTAGACGCCGCTCGCTCCGCGCACGGGAGTATCGCTGTAGAACACGACCTCCGTGCCGAGCCCCATCCGCTGGTAAGACAGGTTCGGGACTTCCGGAACCACCGAGGCCATGATCGGGCGAATGCGGTCAACCACGGCATCCAGCTGCTGATCCGAGAAGCGCCCCGCGTGCTGGAAGAAGCCCGTCCCGTGGTCGGGGTCGTAGCGATCTGAACGCTCAAGCATCTTCTTGGGATTCGGATGGATGTATCGGATGCCCGCGAGGGTTTGACGAACTCTTGTTCGCTGCGCTTCCTCATCTTCAACCGGGAAGGACTCGCCTTCGTCTGCAGGCTTCTTGCCCCCTGCCGTGATTGTTTGATGAACGTCCAGATACCTGTCGTTGGGCTCACCAGTGAGTGGATCCGTCATCGGAAACGCGAACGTTTGATCGGCATCACTGCCGCGTTTCGTCGACTTGGGACCCGCCGACATCAGCCGAAGAAACAAAGCGAATTCCGCCGAGTTCTGGGTGTCGTTAAATGTCGCGACGAAAGCGGCAGAATCCGCGCCAGAACGAAAGTATCGGTCTGGGCCACCCAGATCCTCCGAAGCGGCCACAAGCCCACGGCGCCCAATATCACCCAGGAATCGCAGTGCGCCGAGAAGGTTGGTCTTTCCTGAGGAGTTGGGGCCGACGACGAAGAGGCGCGAGGACAGGTCGAACTCGATATGGGCGAAGTTGCGCCAGTTCGTGATGGCGATGTGCGTCAGCTTCACGTTGTGTCCTTTCGTTGCCAGACCGGGTGCCTCTCCAGTGTCCCACGGGGTGGAGGCACTGTCAGGACCACCACACGTTGTTCTTCTTGATTTCCCCACGGGCCCACTTCAGGTCAGTCGCGATTCCCTTCTTGACCTCCGATGTGGCAGCGCCGATAGCCGACTGCGGGAGGTCGGCCAGGTCCGAGCGCCAGCCGTAGGCGAGCTTGAGGCGGTTGATGCGCACGCCGTCGTCAAGGTCCAGGCGGGTGCGGCGCTGAGCGAGGGGCTGCAGGACCGAGTCAATAAAGCCCTGAACCTCCGCGACCTTCGCATCGATCTCCGAGCGTATTTTCTGCCCGCTCTTCACCGTCAGCGTCGACATCGCGGGGTCCACCCTGCGCTGACGTTCAACGAATTCGCCGATATCCGACGAGGTCAGTGCAGCCTCATCCACGACCAGCCGCAGCCACGCAACCTCGCGCGCACAGGCCGCGAACACGTAGGACTCGGTGACGAGAGCCAGCCACATGACAAGCTCCCAACCATACTCGCGATTCGCAACGAAACGAAGAGCATCATCCTCAAGGAACGACAGATGCTTCGTCGTCGCAGTCGCCAAGTGCCTCCTTGTCGATTCTGAATCCGCAACCACCAGATTCTGCTCGAACAACACGCCGCTCGCCTCGCGGGCATTCATACCGGCAACCATCAGCTCCGCTGCCTCAAACGTCCCAGCATTCGTCGCGCCACCCACCGTAATAGTCGAGGAAATACTCCGATCCAACACGACACCCCCTCACGGTCTCCCCGAATGCACGCGGCGGGATCTCCGCCAAGACAGCCACTATCATCACACAGCGGTGTCCCCACTGCGAATCCAACCACCCTTGTTTCGACAGCCAGGTGTTTCTTTCTGCCCAGCAGATTCACGCCGAGCTTGAGGAGGAGGGCACTAAGGTTGGTTTGGCTACGGTCTACCGGAATTTGCAGTCTTTGGCTGAGGAGGATTTGGTAGATACGGTCCGTTCCGACGACGGCGAGGCCCTGTATCGTCTGTGCACTAACGAGGGCCACCATCACCACACTAACCGACCTAAACCCCCTGTTCCCTCAGGTGCCGCGCCAGCTATACTGGTTTTGCCTGAGGGAACATGTTTTTAAGGGGTTTTCGGCGCCATGATCAAGTGATCTTCACTCAGCTTTGCTGAGACGTGTCAGAAGTTTTTTCGCGTCTGGAAGATCATTATGCCCTCAATCATTGTTACTGACGTTTCTTTTTCTTACGGCTCTCACCTGGTACTTGACCGCGTAAGTCTGAAGGTTGGCGCCGGCGAGCGGGCTTTTTTGGTGGGCCCAAATGGTAGCGGCAAAACTACTTTGTTAAAGCTACTGACCGGCCAGCTTGCCCCTGATAGCGGGCAGCTAGTTTCTGGCCCTTTCCCGCAAACCATCCCTGATGAAGGTTTTGAGGGAACGGTAGAGCAGTTTATTGATGTTGCCCTGGCACCACTAAAGTCTTTGGCGGCGCGTTTTGAGCAGGTCACAGCGGCGCTTGCTAGTGGCGAGACTGGCTGTGAAGGCGAATATGACGAGCTGCTGGCGCAGATGAGTGCCCGTGACGTGTGGTCGCTGCAGGCGCGTATTGGTGAGACTCTTAGCGGCCTTGGCTTAAGTGATCTTAAAGAGTCAGGTTTTAACCGGCAGTTAGCTACCTTGTCTCCTGGGCAGCGCTCGCGCGTACGGCTGGCGGCTTTGTTGCTGTTGGCCCCTGAAGTGTTGATTTTGGATGAGCCCACGAATCACCTTGATGAGCAGGCCACTAGTTTTTTGGTGCATACTCTTAAAAATTGGCCTGGCCCGGTGCTTGCCACCAGCCATGACCGAGCTTTTATTGAAGAGAGCGCCACTGTCATTTATGACCTGGATATAAGTGTGTGGCAGCAGCTGGCTAGGGCCGAGGGCAAAGGTGAGCTGGTAGGCCTGGTGCGTAATGCGGGTAATTACAGCGCCTATCTTGAGGCAAAAACTACTGCTTACGCTAAACGCTCTCGCATCTATGCTGATCAGCAGGCCCAAAAGCGCGGGCTGCGCGAGCACCGGCAGGAAAGTATGCATATCGCTAAGGGTGGGGTACGTTTAAAAACTGCTTCTGGCATGGCTAAGAAGTTTTTTGCCGATAGGGCTGCGGCTACTTCTGTTAAACGTACCCGCAATGACGACGTGCGCCTTAGCCGGCTTGCCAAGCAGGAGGTTCGTAAGCCGCGTTTCTATCAGCTTGATTTTCCTTGCTTTGAGGGGCGCGTTGGCGGCGCTTTAGCGCTGTGTGCTAGGCAGGCGAGTGTTTGTGGCAGGCTAAGCCCGGTCAATTTTGATTTGTCTGCTGGCGAGCATTTGCTTGTCACTGGCCCTAATGGGTCGGGTAAATCTACTTTGCTTAATTGGATCGCGACGGCGGCGCCTGCTGTAGGTGCGCAAGCTAGCGGCGTTATTTCTCGCGCCGAGCCGGTTAGTTTTATTCCGCAACGTTTACCGCTTGAGAGCGATGCGGGGTTTGGGCCGCTGTCTTGGCGTGAGGGTATTGGTGAGCGCGGTAAGGGAATTTTGCACCCTTCTATGTGGTCAACCCCTATCTGGCAGCTTTCGGCGGGTAATCAAAGGCGCGCGCAGCTAGCTGTTGCGCTTGCTAATAGCCCAGCTGTTTTGATCATGGATGAGCCCACAAACTACCTCGACCTGGAAACCATGCATGTGCTTGAAGATGCGCTGCGCGCCTGGCGTGGCACCTTGATCCTGGCCAGCCATGACCGTTGGCTGATTCAACACTGGCACGGGCGCAAACTCCAGCTAACCCCACCAACTCAGCCTGCGCTATAGCTAGCACCAAAAGCTAAACCGCTACTCAACTTGTTACCCAAACTACTGTTTCTGGGTTGCTAGTAACGTCCCTGGCCACTAACTTCAGGCTTATGACGAATGCGCGCGCTGAAGCTCTCCCCACCGCAAGCTCGGCTTCTGCCCTAGATTCACTTTTAAACGAGTACCGCACTCTGGCAACCAGTGAACGTGAAAAGGGCGCCATGTTTGAGGAGCTCACGCGCCAGTTTTTGCTTCACGATGCGCGCTTTGCTCACCAGTTCAAAGAGGTTTACCTGTGGAGTGAGTGGCCTGAGCGCCAAACTGGCGATACTGGCATTGATTTGGTAGCTATTCCTGCCGATGAGAATGCTGGCCTAGTAGCGATTCAGTGTAAGTTCTACGCCCCTGGTCACACGGTCCATAAGCGCGATATTGATTCTTTCCTGACTGCTTCAGGTAAGGCGCCTTTTACCCGACGTATTTTGGTTGATACTTCAGGCACTGCTTGGGGCAAGAATTCCCAGGATGCTATTGAGGGCCAGCACATCCCAGTTTCCCGCATTACTCTAGCTGACCTGCGCGATTCGGATATTGACTGGCGTACCTATTCACTGGGTTCAAGGCAGGCCCCCACTACACGTGAACGTAAGGTGCCTCGCGATCACCAGGTGCGTGCTCGCAGCGCAGTGATGGCTGGTTTTGACACCAGTGATCGAGGCCAGCTGATTATGGCCTGTGGTACCGGTAAAACTTTCACCTCTTTGATCATTGCACGCGAGTTTATGGAGCGTGAGGGTGGTAGTGCCCGGATTCTGTTTGCGGTGCCTTCTTTGGCTTTGTTGAAGCAGACGCTAGATGACTGGTCTGTTGAGGTTGATTCTGCTTTCACCGCTTGGGCTGTATGCTCTGACACTAAAGTTTCTGCTCGCTCTGATGCCCCGGCAGATTCAACAGTGGATCTACCTATCCCGGCCACCACGGATGCACAGCGTTTAGCGCTTTCACTTGGTGCCAATAATGATGCTGAAGGCTTGCAGGTTGTATTTGCTACCTACCAGTCCATTGAGGTTATCCACCAAGCCCAGGAGCTAGCTGGTGAGACTTGGCGCGACTTTGATCTGGTTATTTGCGATGAGGCCCACCGCACCACCGGCGCAAAGCTAACCACCGCAAATGAAAGTGCCTTCACCAAGATTCATGATGACGCTTTTATTCGCCGCTCTAAGACTCTCTACATGACGGCAACCCCGCGTATTTTCGCGGAGAACGCTAAGAGTAAGGCCTCTCAGAAGGATGTAATCCTCACTTCAATGGATGATAAGGACACCTATGGGCCGGTGTTCTTCCGCCTGGGCTTCGGCCAAGCGGTGAAGGAGAACCTGCTGACGGACTACAAGGTCATCATCCTGACGGTTAGTGAGGAAGAGGTCTCCCAGAAGTATCAGTTGATTGCTGAGATGGATGGCGAGCTAAATCTTGATACTGCCGCAAAGCTAACTGGTTGCTGGAATGCTCTAGCTAAGCGCAAAAACCCTGGCTCAGATGTGGACTATGGCAGTGACTGCTCCCCTATGCGCCGCGCTGTGGCTTTCTGCCGTGATATTAAGGCTTCTAAGCAGGTAACGGATCAGTTCCCTGACCTGGTAAATGGCACCAGTGGGCTTAGTAATCTAACTAATGCCGATGCTAGCGATAATCTGCAGGTTGAGTGCCGCCACGTTGATGGCACTATGAACGCGGCTGTACGCGCACAAGAAATGGCTTGGCTAACTGAAGGCTCGGGCACGGATGAGGAGCCAGTTTGCCGGATTCTCACTAATGCGCGTTGCTTGAGTGAGGGCGTGGACGTTCCCACGCTGGACGCTGTGCTTTTCCTGTCACCGCGTAACTCTCAGGTGGATGTTATTCAGGCGGTAGGGCGCGTAATGCGCCGCGCTGAGGGCAAGGATTTTGGCTACATTATTTTGCCAGTAGCTATCCCCGCCGGCATGTCACCTGAGCAGGCCCTAGATGATAATAAGCGTTTCAAGGTGGTGTGGCAGGTTCTAAAGGCTCTGCGCTCACACGACGAGCGTTTAGACGCGGCCATTAATTCCATGGAGTTAAATGGCCAAGGCCCAGAAAACATCATTGTTGACACTGTCTCACTGGCTAGCGACAAGCGCAGTTCAGATCCACTTGAGGGGTCTAGCACCGAGCCGGGTGAGCAAGATCCGCTGGCTACTGGGGTGCAGGGGCATCTTGCTCTGTTGCCTTCAGATTGGAAGGAAGCTGTCTTTGGCAGGATTGTTAAGAAGGTGGGTTCTTCCCTTTACTGGGTGGACTGGAGCAAGGATATTGCCACGGTAGCAAACCGCTACATTCACTTGATTAACCAGCTGCTTGAGGATCCTCAGCGGCAAAGTGCGTTCCAGGATTTCGTTAAGGCCCTGCAAACTACTTTGAATCCGGCTGTAGACCGTAACGCTGCGGTGGAGATGCTGGCTCAGCACATGCTGACGGCTCCTCTGTTTGAGGCTATGTTCCCAGATCATTCTTTCTCCAAGCAGAACCCGGTTAGCCGGGCTATGAACACTATTGTGGAGATGCTGGCTTCACACTCGATGTTTGAAAACGAGCGCACCTCTCTGGATGCCTTCTATCAGGCAATGATTGAGCGTATTGAGGCAGTGCACACCTTGGCTGGCAAGCAAGAGATCATGCGCACGCTCTATGACCGTTTCTTCTCTCAAGCTTTCCCGAGCATGAGTGAGCGCCTGGGTATTGTCTTCACGCCCGTGGAGGTAGTGGACTTTATTATTCGTAGTGCCGACGACGCTATGCGCACTGCTTTTAACCAGACTTTGGCTGATCCTGGTGTGGCTATTATTGAGCCTTTTGCTGGCACGGGTACATTTGTGGCGCGTCTGTTGCAATTGGGTGTGATCCCACCTCAGGCTTTGGAACGCAAGTATTTGCAGGAGATCTTTGCCAACGAGGTGGTGCTACTCTCCTACTACATTGCTTCTATCAACATTGAGCAGGTATACCACCAGGTGCGCGCGGAGCATGGCGTGGATGAGGGTTATGTTGAGTTCCCGGGCATGACGCTTACGGACACTTTCCAGCTGCATGAAGATGACGGCACCATGCTTGAGGGTTTTGAGGGTTTGGCTGCTAATAATGAGCGCGCTCGCGCTGAGAAGGCTGCCCCTATCACTGTGGTGATTATGAATCCGCCCTATTCTGCAGGTCAAAAGAGCGCTAACGATAACAACCAGAACCTGGCATACCCGCGCCTAGACGAGCGGATCAAAGATACTTACGCAGCCAAGTCAACCGGAGCAAACAAGAACAGTCTCTATGACTCTTACTTCCGTGCTCTGCGCTGGGCGTCAGACCGTATTGGTCAGCGCGGCGTAATTGCCTTCGTCTCTAATAACTCTTTCATTGACGGAAACTCCGCCGACGGCGTGCGTCTATCTTTGCAGGAAGAATTCTCGCGGATCTTCATCTACAACCTTAAGGGAAATCAGCGTACATCTGGAGAACGTAGCCAACGCGAGGGCGGAAAGATCTTCGGATCTGGCTCACGCACGGGTGTAGCTATCACCGTGTTGGTTAAGGATCCTGAATATGTTGGCTCTGCTGAGATTTTCTATGCAGAAGCTGAGGATTATGCGCCCCGTCAAGAGAAGTTGAACCAAATCCAGGCCTACTCTTCCATTGCAGGCATCAATAAAGCTGAGGCTTTTAGGCACATTAAGCCGAATAAGTATGGTGACTGGATCAGTGTTCGTGATGAACGCTTTGCCGCCTTCCAGGAGATCGGCAACACGAGTAAAAAATTTAAAGGTAAAGAAACTTCACCTGCTGTTTTCCGACAGTTCTCACGTGGACTCGCAACAAGCCGTGATGCTTGGTGCTATGGCTTCTCACGTGACGTGGTGTCCAACAATATGAGCCGCATGATCAGCAATTACAATGCTGAAGTTAATTCAGTAGTAACTGCTGAACCAATCAACAGGGATCCAACAAGAATCAAGTGGAACCGCCAGCTTTTAGACGATCTAGCTAATGGAAAGCATCACTTTTTCGATTCATCTTTAATTCGAAAAGGTTTCCGTCGTCCGTTCTGCGCACAACACGTGTACTTTGCTCGTGAGATGAACGATATGATTTATCAGCTACCGAAACTCTTCCCGACGCCAGCACATCCAAATGTTTCGTTTGTTGTTTCTCAGGGGGATATCACCAAAATTGGTCCCTTAATGATCGATTCTCTACCTGACCTTCACTTAGTCGGGGATGCACAGACTTTCCCCCTTTATACCTGGGAGCCAATCTCGTCTGCCAGTAATCATGAACCTGACCTGTTCAGTCTGGATGTTGAAGAAGAAACTACACAGACAGATGAAGCTGCCTGCACCTCAGCGCTAGATTTCACTCGTCCTATTGGTGAGCAAATTCCGGTACTACTAAATGGTTACCGTCGTGTAGACAACATTACTGATGCGACTTTAGCGGCTTACCGAGCGCATTATGCAGATACAGCTATCACTAAGGAAGATATTTTCTTCTATGTGTACGCCTTGTTGCATCACCCAGAGTACCGCGAGCATTATGAAGCCGACTTGAAGAAAATGTTGCCGCATATCCCTAAGGTTGAGGGCTTCGCACACTATGCAGACGTCGGACGTAAACTTGCGCATCTGCACGTGAATTACGAGCAGGTGGAACCTTGGGAGTCAGTACAGGAAGAGGATAGCCTGCATGCACCTGAGGATGCTTGGCAGCGGTATCAGATTGGGGCTAAGATGCATTTGACAGTAAAAAGATAGACTACACTCGTCTAGAGTACAACGAGTATGTGACTTTGGTAGGTATTCCCGAGCAAGCTCAACGATACACAATTTCGGGACGCAGCCCATTAGGATGGGTCATTTACTGCTACTGGGTAGAGAAAAATTATCTGGGATCAGGTATTACGAAGGATCCGAACGCTTTCTTACGTGAGCAGGGCCGCCCGGATGCGGTTGTGGACTTGATCAAGCGACTGGTCACAGTCTCTATGCGCACCCAGGAGCTCCTGGCGACGCTGCCACCACTTGAGATTCCGGAAGGAAAATAATCATGGGCGATTCCAAGGAGAAGGTAAGAAGTGGCATTATAACGAGGCTTAAGGGCTTGCGGCCAAAGAATCCAGGAATATTTGTCTGTCTGTGCCTCGCTCTTCTCTGCATCATCATTGTCCTAGTTCTACGCCTCCTTGATGCTGGAGGCGACTTGTGGGGCGTGCTCTATCAATTGTCTGATACGGTGCTGCTCACATTGTTTGCTACTTTCACCGTCGGTTTTGCATGGGAAGTACTCGGCAAGAATGCACTTCTACAAGAACTTCAGCATCATATCGATAAGGCTGTTCGAGATGCCGGACTTTCCAACACATTAGCCGATCAGGGGATTTTAAACACCACGACAGATTTCCAACATGGAATTCCCTGAAATAAATATATTGCTGACGCTGACGAAATCGACGTCTGCTGGTGGGCCGGATCCGCATGGCTCCGAGGAAACGCGAATGCCATTGAGGAAGCAATTCAGACCAGACAGGTCCGAATGCGTTACGCTATCCCTAGCCCATATGATGAGGAGACGCTCTCCCTGATGGGTGCTTTGTCCGGCGTCACAGAAGAAGAATTGAGGAGTGAGTATAACAAAGCATCTCAGGAGCTTCGCTTACTAGGAAAGCCGGTCGAATTATACAACATTAGAAAAATCCCACAGTACGGAATGGTCCGACTAGGGTACCGCATTATATTTTTTCCGTATTCTCACCTCAAGGACCGCCCTAAGAGTAGACCAACCTTTGTCGGCTCTTCATAATTGAGGGTGTGGGGGTGGTATGCGGGGTTCGGCGTGTCGTGG
>CALLSD010000014.1 GCA_938014245.1 uncultured Actinomyces sp. | reverse complement strand
GTCCCGCGTCGCGTGCGGGTGGGCGGGATGCCTCGCTCATGTGGGCTCCTGGAGTAGGTGGGCGTTGCCGGTGTTCCCATCTGGGGACAGTGCCAAGGTAGCGACCTTGCTCGCAATTTTCTAGGGATAAAAGCGGTGAAACTGGTTGGTGATGTGGAAGAACTATCTGCCGCGCAGTCGTGGTGAGTCGGTGCGACGAAGATATTCATCCAGTAATATTGTCTGTGTCACTGGTCAGTATTCAATGGAGTCAATGATGAGCGATCTGTCCTTCGTTGCGGGTGAGTTCCCGAAGCTTGCCGCGACCTCGCGTGAAACCGCGGACGCTGTCCGGTCTGCACGCCCGGAAGGAGGGGCGAGCGCATTCGCTTCGGCGATGCCCGGCGCTAACCTTGCCTCACCCATGCAGGCAGTTGAAGAGAAAGTTGCCGACCAGTGCGTGAAGACCAGCATGAAGCTGGAGGAACACGCTGACGCCCTCGAGGCCGCCGAACGAGACTTCATCGCTGCGGAGGAAGAGAACGGCCAGCTCATCGGCTCGATCATCAATGGCGACGACTGCGGCCACTCCGGTCCGGGTGGTGGCGGAGACAGTCGTAAGAACCCGCGACTGGTTCCTCTCCCCTCGCCGATCAGCGGCGGCAATCCGCCTCAGCGTGGCCCGCGTCTTCCCGGTGACCCGGGCAAGCAGAGGGGTGGTCACCACCCGGGCGAGGGGACTCGTGGCCACCGCCGACCGAACCCTGGCACCGGTCGGCCGAAGGTCGAGCCCATGCTCTTTGACCCCGTCATGCCCATTTCTCCCATTGTCACGGGGCCGAGGGGGCCTCACCCCCTTCCGAAACCTGCCATTGAGCTTCCCAAGGTGCCTCCGATCCCGCGGCCCACGATGGGAAATCCGACCCCGATGGTGGATCCAATCGAGCCGCGGAATCTGGGATTCAATCGCTTTAGCGCAGAACTCGGAGGGCAGTCGTAACAATGAAGTGGTCTGATCTCCTGCAGTGGGAGGGTTCGTCCCTCAGCCAGCAAGCGCAGGTCTATGACAAAAACGTGGAGTCCCTCAAGAGTGCCTCTGAGAGCCTTGATGCCAACCTGAGCTCCCTGACCGGTCAGGGGAACACGGTCAATGCTGCCCGTCGTGCGCTGTTGAAGCTTCGCGTGGAAATCGAAGAGCAGGCGGTCAAGATGGAGGCCATCGCGAGTATCCTCAGCGAGGCCTCGGAGGGTGCTGAAACCGTCGGTACGGCTGCCAGGAAGCTCGACGGCACCGCCGCGAACCACTCCATCCATATCGGGGCGGATGGATCCGTTCAGTACGTGGGACCGCACAACGTGTCTCCAGCAGATGCGGTGACGATCAAGAAGAACATGAAGATCGTCTCCGACCAGGTGAGCGCGATTGTCCAGAAGGCGAGAAGTGTTGTCCAGAACGCGCAGAGCAAGCTCGCGGCCCTGGGTGGTGGAGCAAGCTCCTACGCGAATGGGGCGACCACGGGAACGCGCGTCCCGAAGAAGGATCTGAAGCTGCCGCCTAAGGGCGCCTCCGAGAAGGAAGTGGCCAAGTGGTGGTCGTCGCTCAGCGACGCCGAAAAAGAGCAGATGATCAAGGCTCACCCCCAGGAGATCGGCAACCTGAACGGTATCGACGGAACGTCGCGTAACAAGGCGAATCGTATTTACCTGGAGGACGCCACCAAGCGCGAAGAGAAGAAGCTCGAGCGTCTCAAGAAGCGCTACGGCCCGCATCCCTCGCGCCGCGAGCGCCAGGAGCTGGAGCTCGTCGAAGAGCGTGTGAAGGCGCTCCATAATGTCAAGGACACGATCGATCGCGAGGAGCCCTGGCCGGATGGAGACGGAATACAACGCCAGCTTCTCAGTCTGGACACCTCGGGCAAGCACGTCACCGCAGCTGTCGCCCAGGGCAACGTCGACACGGCTGATCACGTCGGTGTGATCGTTCCTGGCCTCTACTCCAACGTGGCGACCAACTTGGGCAAGTACGACGACGATGCTAAGGTCATGGGTGCGAACGTGAGGAAGCATAGCAATGGCGAGAGCGTTGCGATGATTTCCTACCTGGGATACGAGGCGCCCCAGAACATTGCAGAGGTTGCGGATATCGGCTACGCGCAGAAGGGCGCGGACAAGCTGGCTGGATTCCTCAACGGCCTGGATGCCTCGCGCGAAGCCGGACCGGCAGGCGATGCCCACATTAGCGTCGCCGGCCACTCCTTCGGGTCGACGACCGCCGGCATCGCGCTCACCAAGGTCAATCCCGGCGTCGTGGACGACCTCATCCAGTTCGGCTCTCCGGGCGCGGGTGTTCAGGACGTCTCCGAGTTCAAGCTCGAGAAGGGACACGCCTGGGTGAGCGCCACGGACATCGAACAAGACCGGGTGCAGGGCATGGGCGACGATTTACGATTTGGAAAAGATCCCGCCAAGATGCCGGGCTACAACCACCTGTCCGGCGATGTTGGCGACAAGATCGATGAGTCGCAGCCCTACGCGTTCCAGAAGCACGGTGGATACTTCAACGAGGGAAGCAAGGCGCTCGACGATATCTCGAAGGTCATCGCGGGGCGGGGTAAGAAGTGAGGCGTCCGCTCTTTGGGGTCCTCGCGGTTGTTCTAGCAGTGGCGTGCGCCGCGTGCGTACCGTTCGGAGGAGGAAAAGGAATGAACCCGGAACAAAAGAAAGACCTGGAGCGAGCCGCGTCTCTTGAATCCATTGAGGCGTTCAAGCGAGACGTGGAACCAGCGATTATCCGGGCACGCAACAAGGTCATGACGCGTGACAACTACCGTAGTTACTACGGGACAGACTACATTTCGCAGTATGGCGTTGGTGACCAGACGCTGTACCGATTGATTTCGCGCTCGTACGACTTTGATGAGCACGATCCGGAGCGTGTACGAGAGGCATTTGATACCGAGCTTAAGCCCCTCGGTTTTGACCTGCGTCGCAGTACCGATGCGGGCGATGGTGGAACGACAGACACCGTCTTGGCGTGGACGAGTGAACGCTATGGAACGACTGTTGATGTCATGGTTTCGGAGAGTTGGTTGACGTCGGTCAACTATTACACGGGATACCTGCGCAGCGATGGAACGTCCGCTAATCCTCAGGAGCTGGCGGATATCCCCGGACGCGTGCCGGACTGGTTCGCCGACGTTGCCGCTGGCACGCAGTCGTGACGAGATCCAACTCAGCAACCTGCTAGATGACGAAGGGGGGCGGCGCTCAATCGAGCGCCGCCCCCCTTCACGCAACCCGCGTGAGCGGGCAGCGTCAGAGCGTCAGCCGTTCAGGGCGTCGGACA
>CALLSD010000013.1 GCA_938014245.1 uncultured Actinomyces sp. | reverse complement strand
CCCAGATCGCTTCGATAATGTAATACCCGACATCGCGATTGTGCCCTCCGTTACAAGGGTTCAATCACCAACGAACTTCGGGGGAACCCGAACGGAAACTTAGGAGGGTGAACTAATGAGCAACGCAAACATCTCTGCGGAACAAGCTAGTTATGATGCCATTCGTAGTGCGGTCACTAATCTGCAGGGCTTTCTGCAGGGACTGAACTCAAAGGTCAAGGGTCAGGTCGCCACTGTCATCGGTGGATGGCAGGGTGGAGCCGCACAGGCATTCAACTCGGTTATGGAGCAGTGGGACGCTGGGTCGAACAAGACCACCCAGGCACTGAGCGACTTCGAGAGCGCACTCGCTTCTGTTGGCGCCCAGGTGACGCAGAGCGAACAAGAAAATCAGCAGACTGTCGCCAAGACCGGCGCAGCTATGCTCAACCTGTGAGTAGATCGGACGGAAAATGACTAGCGGAGACTTTCGCGTAACCCCTCAGCTGCTGCAGCAGACCTCGACTGATATGCGCGCGCAGGCCGCAGAACTGCTCAGCCAGCTTGAAAGCTTTAACAAGGATGTCCAGGCTCGTAGCGCAACATGGGAAGGTGCTGCAAAGGAATCCTACTCGGAGAAGCACGCCCAGTGGACCGACGGTATGCAACAGATGCAGCAGGCTCTCCAGGCTTTTGCGGTCCTCGTTGATGAGCTGGCAAGCAACTACATCACGACTGACCAGGCTGGATCGCAGACGTTCAGCGCCCTGTCGACCGGACGCTGATTTTTCTACTGCACGATGCCGTTAAGTGTCGTGCGCGTACGGAGTGTGGGTGAGCAGCGCAATATGCTCACCCACACCCATAATTTCTTCAATTTGTTCAGTCCTTGAGGGCTGATCTTTTTCTGTCACATTCCTCCAGGGGGGGTTGAGCATGAGTCTCGTCAATGTCGTCGCCGGTGAATACGGAGCGACATCCGATGCCTTGAGCCAGGTGTCGAGTGAAATTCAAGGCGCGAAGATCGGCGATCTTTCACATGCCGTGCAAGGATCAATGCCAACTGCGCGCTCAATCTCTGCGGCGGTAAGCGTTCAGTCACGTGTCGCCTCTCTGTTGCAAACCCAGTCGCAAGCTCTACAAGCGCTTGCAGTTGCAACGCGTAAAGTTGGTGCAGAACTTGAAAAGGCAGAAGCTGAAAACCAGAAGCGTGTGAAGAGCCAAGGTGATGCGGCACTGAACGGTACTGCGGCGCGTTCAGGCAGCTCGGGTGCTGGCTCGTCGGCAGCGAAGAAGGCTGCCTCTGTGCTCAATGGTGGTGGCAGTGGCGAAGGTTCGCGCGGCCGCAAAGGCACCCGCGGTGTTGGCCGGGCAGCACACTCTCACCCAACTACCCCGGATGGTGGACAGGCTAGTGCTCCTATCCGTCGTCCTGATCTCGCAACCCCGCCTTTTGTTCCTGACCAGTCTGGTGCGGGTACTCTCGGTGGACAGGCTAGTGCTCCTATCCGTCGTCCTGATCTCGCAACGCCTCCATTTGTTCCCTCAGGTAACGACCAGCCAGCAATGGGCCTTCCCAATAGCGGCAATGGCGTGAATATTCGTTGGGGTGCAGACGGAGCAAATCTTGATTTCGGATTTGGGGGCGAGGATTTCCGGGTTCAAGGATCGGTTGATCTTGACTCGCTCTTCAATCACGATAAAGCCCCGGAGATTCCCGATGTTCAACTTCCCACCGAACAACCTGAGATCCCTTCGGTTGAAAATCCTGTGCCCCCAACTGATCTACCGAGTACTGATGCCTCTGCAGAAGTGGCAGCCACCGGAGAAGAGCAAGGTCAGGTAATGGCTGGCGATGCTTCCGAGCAGACCCGACCCGCCGGTGCGACTGTTAGCGCGTGAACTGACGAGTAAAAGGAATAAATAATGTCTTTAACATGGGGCCAGATCAAGACGTGGACTTCGTCTGGGCTAAGTAGCTATGCAGGTGTTTTGGCTACGAAACGAGCGCTTATCGAAACCCAATCTGCCACCGTTTCGCAGCGCATTTCATCTTTCCAGGGGCAGGGTGCGGCAGCTAATTCCCTGCGAGAGCAGATGATCACCGCTAAGAACAAGTTGGATGACGTGGCGGAAGAACTCGGCCAGATTCGTTCTGCTGTTACAGGCGCGGCAAGTAGTGTCGGTACGGTCGAAGCTGCGGTTAAGGTTACGCTTGCGACTGCCACGGCGATGCAGTGCTCCATTTCTCCGATTGGAAAGTCAACCTGCCATATTCCCCCCAGCCCGTACACCGAAGCCTATCGGCGTATGGCGGAAATGACTGTGGATCTGCTCGTTAAGAAAGCGGTAATGCTTGCTACTACCGCTGATACCACATTTAGCGCGGCTCTGCGGTCGGCTGGTATGCCGGGTCTGGCAAAGACGGCGGCTTCGTCAAAGTCGTCAAAGACGCACGATTTGTCGCCTACAGAGCAAGCTCGCTTCAAGAACATGACGCCCGAGGAGCGAGCGAAGTACTGGTCTGAGCAGTCTGAAGATCAGAAGCGCCACCTCTGTGATCGTTACCCAGAAATGATCGGGAATGCCGATGGCGTCGAGGCCTGGGCACGTGATCGCTCAAACCGACTGAACCTCGGCAAGAAGATGGAAGCTGCTCGGGGGGAAGTCGACAAGTACCGGGAGCAGTACGAAAATGCCTGGCCTTGGGAGAAGAGTGCGATTAAGGAAAAACTTGATCATGCTCGGGAGGCCCTAGCTAGCTACGAGAAGATTGATGAAGCCTTAAAGAACGGTGTGAGTCTTGAGGACTATCAGCATGGGAAGAAGGGCGAGCCGATTTCGCTTCTGACCCTGCAAGATGATGGTCTGCGTGTGAAGGCTGCAGTTGCGCAGGGTGATGTTGATAATGCGAAGCACGTTGCAACTTTCGTGCCGGGTATCTCGACCACCGTCGATGGCAGCCTCCATGACTACATCCGTCAAACTGGAAACTTGCGTCAAGCCGCTATCAACCAGGGCGGACTCCAAGCAAAGGATGTAGCTACGATCGCGTGGCTCGGTTACGATGCCCCGGGCGAAGCAAGCCTGGGTAATGCAAAGGACATTGCTTCGCCGAAGATGGCGCAGGCTGGCTCCGATCGTTTGGCTGGATTCATGAACGGATTGCAGGCTTCCCGTGACTACGGTGCCGGGGATGCGCACATGACCTTGGTCGGCCACTCTTATGGTTCGACGACTTCGGGTATGGCTTCAACAAAAGTCAATTCAGGCGTGATTGATGATCTAGTTCTCTGCGGTTCTCCGGGAATGGGAACATATAACACATCGGACATTAATGTTGATGAGTCACACCGCTGGGTGTCTGGTGTTCCTAGGGGAGACAGTGTCCAAGGAATGGGATCAGTTCTTCCAGGCAGTAAGATTGGTTTCGGCCACCTCGGGAAGAATCCGCTGGACGAGGATTCGAGCTTTACGCATCTGTCCAGCGATGCAACAGGTTCTCCGCTATATGATCCCACTGCGCCGGCAAGCAAACCGCACAACTTTAACTTCGACAACCACAGCATTTATCTGGAAAATGGCACAGAGACTCTGCAAGACTTCGGTCGTGTTGTCGCAGGAGTGAAATAATAGTGCGGCGTGTACTGGTACTGGGTGCCGTAGTAGCACTCACACTCTGCGCCTGTTCGCCGGGTGTGCGCGATACGACGGATAATAGAACAGCGTCGACTTCAGGATCGTCGGCCTCGGCGAAGGGAAAGGTTAATAAAGTGAATTATTGGGATGGAGATCTTCCCCTAGAGGAACGTCAGTCTGTTCAGGCTTTCCAGCGTGATGCAGAACCGACGATTCTTGCGTTCCGTAATCGCCTTGCCGAAGTTGGTGGCGGTTCATGGGAAGCCCGTGACTTTGGATCGTCGATTTCGCAGTGGGACGATAATTCGGCTGGTTTTGATCAGAAAGCATGGGAATTAGTTGGACAGACCGTCGCAGGTCCGTATGTTCCTGTTGAAGAGGTCGAGAAGATTGGCCGCGAATTTTTTGCTGAACTTTACCCAGAGTATGAACTAGGTTCGGACAAGAGTGGGGTGCGCCAGCTCTCGTGGAGTGATTCCGCAAACGGTGGCTTCTTATACGTGACTGTCCATCAAGGTAAGTCGACCTATCTGCGTTATCAGACGGGCCTCCGCCCTTCTGATGGGACGACAGAGAGTCCGCGTGACTTCGTATCTGGTCGTGTAGAGATCGATATTCCGGAAGAGTGATTTCACCGGCTTGAGCTGATTGGGGTCTGAACACCGTTGTGTTCAGACCCCAACTTTTCCGGTTCAGCGAGTGGATTTTTGTATCCGCGTCAAATACTTAGAACGATAACTTTGATCGGCCATTATCGGCTAACCGATAGTTTGCGTTCACCCAGCAGGAGTAGGGTTCCTGCGGCAACCTTAATGCGTTGCCCGCGGGGCAATGACTGGGTTGAACCGTCTGCCGCCTGCAGGCGCGTCCCATTCGCTGAGAAAGTATCTTCGACCCACATCATTTCGCCCTCGGCCGGTGCGACGCGTAGGTGTGTGCGTGACAGCGAACGCGTGGAATCTGCAATTGCTACAGCTCGTGCGTCCGCGGGAGTCTTCTCGGGTGCACGTCCTAGGACAATCTGAGCATTGACTTCAATGCGCTGTCCATCGTCGACGATAAGTGTGAGGGTTCGTGTTTGCGTGAAAAAGGATCCCGAGCCGCTCTGCTGCGGCGTGCTTACCTGTGGAGCTGGTGCTTGGGGAACCTTCGGCAGTGCCGAGGCTACGCTCTGGCGTGCAGGTGCAGCAACACTGGGTGCAACGGGAGCCTGCACTGGAGGAACGGGCTGAACCTGGAGCTGTGCCTGGGTTTGTGGCTTGGTCTGAGGCTGCGATTGAACCGTTGGCTGAGGCTTAGGATGTGCCGCCGGCTGGACCGGTTGCTGGGCAGGAATGTCGACAGATGCCGAAGCAGCGGTAGTTGTCACAGCCGATGAAACGACTGGTGCCTCCGTCGGTGCTGGCATTGAGGAAGACGGTAGCGAGTGAATTGGTGCCGAAAAGGGTGGCGCTACCTGCGGTTCCGCAGTAAGAAGTTCTGGGAAAGCGCTTGGCCCTGCCCATTGGTGGGCGCGAGCGATAGCCGCCTCGTCAAATGCTTGGTTTTCGATTCCCGGAAGATCAGATTCAACGAGCGGGGATGCAATGCCAGAAACTTGCGAAGCAAAGAGCTGTGCATCTTGACTCGTACGGCTTGCTCGAATGTCAAGGTTCGCTGTCCCGCAGATGCGATCGACCCACGTTCGACCATTGCGTGGAATTGCCCAAGTCACGATAGGGCCGATTGCCGTGGCGTGAAGAAGCAGCATGATTAAACTGTGAGCACTTTGACGAGCAAGACCAGGGGCATGGTCTTGCTCTAAACCGTTGCTCGTAGGAGTCGCTTGTGCTGAAACTGCAGCGACTTGCATGACGAAAGCTCCAGGGGTTCTACCCGAGCGCGCACGGATGAGCGTGCCGATGATCCACACTTCTGCAATGACGATCAGCGAAATCAACCATGAAGGATAGAACCACCAGGTGAGAGCAGTAACCGCCACAAGAAGAGCCATATCGATGACGTATGCAGCCACCAATGCGCCACCCGTTGCGGGCGCAGAGTAGACGCGCTCAGGGTGCATTTGTGCAGTCATAGGCGGCATCGCGCTGGGCTGAGGGCTGAATTGAGCGTGCTCCCCAGCACCAAATAGCCCATCAGGATCAAGGCCTTTTGCTTGGGAAATGGGAACTTGGATCGGAGTAATACGAAGCTCACTCATGATGCCACCTGTCGAACGAGGTCAAAGAGATCCGCAGCGAAGAAAGAGGCGGGAAAAATAATGGTCAATGAAAGTGCTTGGAGAATGTCAGTAAGCCGGCCAATCAATGGGGAGTGCTCTTTTCCTACACGCATGCGAGTCCAAAGAACAGAGATACAGCCCAGCGCGACTAGAGCGGCAGCTGCATAAGTGTTGCCTACTAGGCTTCGAGAGGCCGGGGAAATGAGCAAAGTTGCAAGCAAGATTAGGGCTCCCACGCGGGGAACCACGCGAGACGACGCCCAGCGACGTTCGCGGGGAACAACTAGTAGTGCAATGATCGATGCGCAGACCAGTGCGGAGGATGCAATTTGCTGAGTGGAGTGGATCCCGACCATTGAATAGATGACGGGAGCACCTAAAACGATCAATCCCAAACCCACGTATTGTACGAGGCGAGTGCGTGAGGTTGCATCGATGACCGTGCGGTTGATGCGGCGCCCGGTAATTCGTGAGGGAGAAGGAACCTCGGGGGAGCGGACAGTCGGTGCGGAAGTCGTTACAAGTGGCATATCGAGTAGCTGGGTTGCGGGGATGCGAACCGACAGGCTCGGAGAAGCAGTAATTGCACACATTGCGAATGCAATTGCGAAAGGAGCAATACGTGCGATGGGAGCATTGATGAAAGTCAGTACCGTTGCACAGGCGGTAAGAATTCCCCAGCTCAAGGCATGCGCGGTGGTGAGAGGAACACTGCGCCACAGCCACAGGCCCAATGCAACTCCGGTTGCCCCCCACAGTGGGAACAAGAGAGCAGTCACTTGTGACATCGTTGCGACTTGCAAAGCGTCGGTGTAGATGCCAGCTCCACCCAGTACGGGTAGTACTCCTAGGAAAGAAATACCTGCGCTTAATGTCCATGCGCATAACAGACCTGCGTTGGTGTGAACACGTCGTTGGAAGAGCATGACCAAGCAAAGCACCAAGGACAGTGCTCCGACCGTGAGCGTTGCCCACCAGGGAAGGGAAAACTTTGCCGCAAAACGGGGAGCAATGAGTGCAGAAAAGATCAGGAGCGCATCCATGGCACATGCAAGAAGTGCACAGATACTCAAAACCAGCGAGGGGCGGAACCAAGGGTCAGAGGTTCTTTCAATAGCACGTTGTTCTTGGCGAAGTCGCTCGCGTCCTGAAGTGATGGAAATTAGGACTCCCTGGGGAAGATCCTTCCCTAGAACCGCTCCCAGATTCAAAGGCCGACCGTCAGCGCCAGTGATCTGAAGACTAGGATCGGTCGAATCGATATCAAGCATGGACAGAAGGCCAGTGAGTGTTGTTCCCAAAGGAACTACCACATCTTGGGTACCGGAAGCATCGGTGACAGTGACTGCTGCCTGTTTAAGAGTCACGCCCTCTCCTTCACCTTGATGCCCCTCGAGTTTGCGGACATTTCTGTTCAAAAGTCATCATTCAGACTACCTGACGTTACAAGCACCGTGCCACGCCGTACTACGGTCTGCTGAGCTACAAGCTAGGATACATACAGATGTGAACGAAAACGGGAGATTGCACTCCAGGAGACTGTATGGCCGTCAATGAGCAAACGGAAGCCCCCGAGCTCCCCAGCGGTGAAATCGCTGTTGAAAAGCCGCCAAGCCAGGTTGAGGCTGGTGGAATGGGATCAATCCTCGCGACCGCGATTCCCATGATGGGCTCGATGGGCGTCATGGTGATCATGGCACTCACACAAGGGCAGAACACGCGCATGCTCTTAATGGCCGGCGGTATGGTCTTCATGATGTTGTCGATGGTAGGTTTCAACATTTACCGCCAGGTCTCGCAATACCGCAATAAAGTGAATTCACAGCGCCGCGAGTATCTTTCCTACCTATCTGAGACGCGTACCAGCGTGCGTAATATTGCCGCGAAACAGCGCATTTTTATGCAGTGGTACCTTCCCGAACCTGACGCACTGGTGCTCTTGGCTGAAGAAGGTTCCCGCTTGTGGGAGCGTGAACTGGGAGATGATACGGCGGTCTCTACCCGCGTGGGTACGTCAGATCAGGAACTTGCAATGAGGCTGGTTGAGCCGGATATTCCGCAGATGGCTAATCCTGATGTGGTGTGTCATTCAGCGATGCGTCGTTTCTTGGATGTTCACCAGACTGTTGAGGATCTTCCCTTTAGTTTGGATCTCGGCCAGTTCTCACATATTGAAGTGGCCGGCGATGCCGATCTCGCTCGCGGAGAAGTGCGTTCACTTATCTGTCACTTGGCGGTTATGGCTCCAGATACCGTGCTAAAGATCGCGGTGCTGACAACACCGGAGAATCTGCCTCATTGGGAGTGGATGAAGTGGCTTCCTCATATTCGCTCTGCTGAAGTGACTGATGCTCTGGGTGGTGCGCGCATGGTCTGTACCAGCTATACGGACCTTGAAAATCTCTTGGGCGAAGAACTGACGACGCGAGGTCATTTCCAACCTCGAAATGACGCGAGCCCCTGGCCTCATTTGCTTGTCGTGACTGACGGTCAAGAACTTCCTTTGGACTCTCACTTGGGCTCTATCGAGGGATCCGCAGGTGTCACGATTGTCAAAGTCTTGACGACCTGGGGGATGTTCAATTCCCCAACCGGTGTTCGCCTTCTGCTTCACCCGCCGTCGGATGATCGTACTCCTATGGAAATCCTCCTTTTGGAAACGAAGCCGGTGCTTGCAAACGCTGACTATATGGGGATTCCTCAGGCCGAGGCCGTGGCGCGTCGATTGACCCGCTTCCTGACGGCGGGTGGTCGAGATGCGGCAACTCCTGTAGGCAAGCCTGACCCCAAACGTTCCCAAGACCTTATGGAATTGCTTAATATCGGCGACGTTCGTGATTTTGATGCGGAACGCCAGTGGAAGCGCAGGGTTGGTCGTGACCGCTTGCGCGTGCCTTTTGCGGTGACCCCCGAGGGCATCCCGGTTGTCTTGGACATCAAGGAAGCTGCCCAGCAGGGTATGGGTCCCCACGGCCTGCTGATCGGTGCGACCGGTTCAGGTAAGTCCGAAGTGTTGCGTACCTTGGTATTGGCCTTGGCGCTTACGCATTCGCCCGAACAACTCAACTTTGTTCTTGTTGACTTCAAGGGTGGTGCGACCTTCGCGGGCATGTCTGATTTGCCCCACGTCTCGGCCATGATTTCGAACCTGGAATCGGAATTATCCCTGGTTGATCGTATGGAGGACGCTCTCCATGGCGAAATGGTTCGTCGTCAGGAGATCCTTCGCGACGCGGGTAACTACGCCAACGTTACTGACTATGAAGAAGACCGTTTGGCTGGAAAACACGATTTTCCTGTCATTCCAGCGCTGTTTATTATTCTGGACGAATTCTCTGAACTGCTTACTGCTAAGCCTGACTTTGGTGAACTCTTCGTGGCGATTGGTCGTCTGGGACGTTCGCTCTCTATCCACATTCTGCTTTCGTCACAGCGATTGGAATCGGGCAAGCTCAAGGGCTTGGATTCGCACCTTTCGTATCGCATTGGTTTGAAGACCTTCTCGGCGTCTGAATCTCGAGAAGTTCTGGGCGTGACTGACGCGTACGATCTTCCTCCTTACCCAGGTTCAGGCTTCCTTCAGCCTGGTACGGATCAGCTGATTCGTTTCCGCGCTTCTTATGTTGCAGCTCCACCACCGCCTCGTAGCGCACTTCCTAATGCACAGACTGAGGCTGCACGCATTCGTCTGCTGCCCTTCTCTTTGGGGGAGGTACTGGACGACACTCCTGATGAGGAAATTCCCGAGGGTGGTCTCGTTGCTCCCGGTGATGAACTCTGGGAGGGAATGACAGAGATTGATATCGCCGTTGCGCGAATGAAGGGCAAGGGAATGCCTGCTCACCAGGTATGGTTGCCGCCCCTGGATGTCCCGGACACCATGGATTCGCTCATGCCAGACTTGGCTGTTGATCCAGAGCTCGGTCTTATTTCTCGCGAGTGGCGTTCGAAGGGCCCGCTGCGTATTCCCTTGGGTATTGTCGATCTTCCTCACGAGCAGCGTCGAGAGATCTTGGAATACGATTTCTCCGGAGCGGGTGGACATATGTCGATCTTGGGCGGGCCTCTCTCCGGTAAGTCGACTGCGTTGCGTTCGGTGGTCATGGCACTGTCCTTGACTCATACTCCGAAGGAAGTGCAGTTCTTTGTCATTGACTTCTCCGGAACCTTCGCTTCTTTCGAAGGCGCGGCGCATATTGCTGGTGTTGCTTCTCGTGAAGATGAGGATATCTTGAATCGTATGGTGTCTGAAATTGAAGGCATCATCGAAGACCGTTCGGCTTACTTCCGCGCGAACCGTATCGACTCTATGGCGACCTATCGCCGCGGCCGTGCACAGGGGCGTTTTGACGATGGGTACGGAGACATCTTCTTGATCGTCGACGGTTGGGGAACTTTACGGAGTGATTTCTCTGACGCTGAAGACCGCATCCGTCTCTTGGCTGAACGCGCTTTGTCCTTCGGTGTCCACTTCATTGCAACTGCACTGCGTAAGATGGACTTCCGCATTCAGATGCAAGACATTTTCGGTTCGCGTCTTGAGCTCCGCATGGGTGATCCTTCGGACTCAGAATTTAGGCGTGAAGTGGGCAGTAAGGTTCCTGAGGGACGCCCGGGCCGTGGTCTGTCGATGACTGGACACCATACCTTGGTTGCTCTTCCTCGCGCGGATGGTATTCACGATCCAGCAACGATAGGTGAGGGCGTCGAAGAGACGCTGGTCCGGATTGCAGAATCGACAGAGACCGGCCCGCGTCTGCGCCTGCTGCCTGAGAGAATTACTGCTGCGCAGATTGAGGCGAGCCGTGGGGAACAGAAGAAGATTGTTCTTGGTCTGGAAGAACGGCGTTTGGGGCCGTGGACTTTCGATCCCGAAAACGAGTCCCACATGTATGTCTTTGGCGACGCGAAGTGTGGAAAGACCGCTTTCTTGCGCAACCTGGGCAATCAGGTCTTGGCCAAGCCTGGAAGCCGCAAAGCAATGCTCGTTGTCGTCGACGTGCGACGCACCCTACTGGGTGAGTGGAGTGACGAAGATATGCCGATGTATATCTCGAACCGAGATGAGATCTTGGGAAGTATGGAGGCAGTTGCCGAGCAGCTGCGTATGCGCCTTCCAGGCCCTGACGTGACGCCCGAACAGTTGCGTAAGCGCAACTGGTGGAAGGGGGCCGAAGCTTGGGTTCTCGTTGATGACTATGACCTGATCTCAACGGGTGGTTTGAGTGGCTCGCCGCTGCAGCCGCTGCAACCTCTCTTGTCTCAGGCACAAGATATCGGCTTCCATTTGGTGATCACGCGCCGCATGGGTGGTGCCTCGCGCGCTGCCTACGAACCGATTTTGCAGTCCTTGGCTGAACTTTCAGCTACTGGAATCATGATGTCGGGTAACCCTTCGGAGGGGATGGTCATTGGTCGCGAGCGTCCTCGTGCGTTGGCTAAGGGCCGAGGCCTTGTGATTTCTCGAGATCAGGGCACCTTCTTGGCACAGATGGCGTGGAGTGAATCCAAGGTTCAGTAGTAGCGACACTACGATCAAATCTTAAAGCTCGGAATTCCCAGGGAATTTAATGCTTAAGATGGTAGATTGTCGGCTGATAAGTTCGCTGATCGGCCCGGGTTTGTGCGTAGTCTGTGTTGGTTTGCCGGTCACAACGGAAAGAAGTGAACTGTGGCAGATAAGATCACTTTCGATCGCGAGGCAATCGGAGTTGTCGAGAAAAAACAGTGGCAGGATGCTGAGTCTCTGGGGCAGATTGGCGCCTCTGCGGGCCGTATTTCCTCAGCGGGTGTAGCCGTGCCTCTTCCTGGTCTTGGTGGCGGAGGACCACAGGATCTTACGTCTGCTGTGGATGCCTTCAATAAGGCAATGTCCATGGTCATTCTGGAGTATTCGGATGCGGCGTCAAACCTTGGATCGGCTACAAAGAGTGCCTCAGCAAACTTTGACAGCACCGAGAAGTACAACCAGGAGCGCGCGGCTAAGCTCGGAGTGGAGTGGAATAAATGAGTATTGATCTTCGCCCGGGTGCGACTGCCCTTGAAGAACCGAAACCTGTGCCGATGGCGGCCGAGGTTGCGTCCCGTTGGACTGCAATTGGTTCGGCCTTAACGCAGACTCAGGCTGTCCAGAATGCGTCGATTCCTCCTGAATCCTGGACGGGCGTGGCTGCAGATGCTGCTTCGGCTGAGATTCAGAAACTCGGTGGGAAGCTTTCAGATCTTTCTGCAGCCTTCCCGGGTCCTGCGAGTGCACTCAACACTTGGGACGAACGGAATGCACAGGGGATTAAGAGAGTTCGACACTTCCAACAGCAGTGGGACGAGGCTATTGCAGTCTATAAACGCCGAATGGCTGAGATCGCTGCGCGTGCTGCGGCGGATAAGGACTATAACCCCGCGCCGGATCGTAAGGCTGCACGTGAGACGTTGTCTTCCGCCCAAGCTCCGCTGAAAAAGTCTTATGATGATGAGATTCATCAGCTTGATGATGCTGCGAAGAAGGCTGCAACTGAAATTAGAAAAGCGTCAGATGATAAGATTTCGCCTGAGGCGGTGAAGGGCGGGCGTGCCGCGGTCGGTGCTGCACTTTTTGGTACTGATATGCCTATTTCCGATGGTGCAGCGGAGTGGGAGTATGCTCGCGATCAGGCGCCCAAGATGCGCGATGATATTGAGAAGGCAGCAAATTCTGATAAGCCCTTGACCGAGGAAGAGGTCAAGAAGCTTCAAGAAAAATGGGGCGATAAACTGCAGAATCCGTACTGGGTCCAAGCCCTGGCTGACTCTTACCGTACGAAACACGGTAAAGATGCAAACTTCTCCGACGTGCTCAATAGGCTGGCAATTAATGCCGCTGGCACGCCGCAAGATGAGTACGACTCGGGTGGAACACGTAACCAACTGATGGCATCAGTTGGCAGCGCAATGGTTCTTGCGACCGGTGGTGTCGATGCAAGTACAGGAGCTATTGATACTAATGCGGCCTATCAGACAGTAAGAGCTGGCCTCCGTGGCGTCGATGGTACGACTACGATTGCGCAGATTGAAGCGAACAATATTGCTGACTTCAAGGAGACCGGAAGTCAGTCTTATGAGCGCTTCCCGGGGCAAGGAGCCACAGCGCAGTTCAACGGCTTTGACGTATTTTCCCAATTGACGGGGTATGCCGCGGCGAAGAATCCGGATCTCACTTTGGGCGCTGGGGTTTACCATGCTGCACCCGGTGAGACTTCTCTTGCGTCCGACATTATGGCCTATGATCATCAGGCTCAACGCGGCTATAACTCCCTGTATGGGGGCGTTGTCGACGACGTTTCTCGTTATTCATTGATTGCGATGACGAAGGATGACGTTACTGCTCGAGGCTATGCTCTAGACCCGATGCAGGGACTGTATATGTTGTCGGATACTCCCGATGCATTGCAGGATGGGGCGGGGCCCGCATCTATGCAAAAGGCTGAGACTAACCGGTTGATGTATTTGCGAAGTTTCCTCGATGGGGATACGCCCTTCGATGTTGATCTTCCTGATGGTGCGGGTAAAGATGGGCCGATTAATGTCGCTCGTTATCTGACTGGTAATCGAAATCAGGGTGGACCTGGGGCGTTCCTTGGAACCGTCGATGGGGGCGATGCGCTTGGCAGCATGCTGAACGACGCTTCTAATCCTCACACTGCTAGTGCAGCTGAGCCCGTGGCCGGTGATTTCCCTGACGACCCGGATCAGAAGCAGTTTAAGGCTGCTCACGATATTTGGGAACGTGACTCTCGTGCGCGACCGACGATCGCGGCGAATACTATGGCCGGTTATCAGGATGGCTTATCTCGCGATAACTCTGGTGGATGGGGTAGCGGGGTCGAAGATAAGACCAAGCAAGGTGAAGACATTTACGGCAACCACAATTCGCGCTTGCGTTCGTGGATGGGATCGATTATTTCGCCTTACGCAGCTGATTTGGCCGATCAGATGCACAATAACTCGTCGCCTGGAATGCAGGCTGGATCCCGAATGGGTGAAAATCACACGGCGCATATGCGTTTCAGTCGAGACATGGTCGATCGCTTTAAAGGACCGGGTGGTTTGCTCCAAGACCTTGCCTTCGACCAGCCGGAAGTCATCAAGGATGGCCATTACGATAACGGTAACCCCCTGGATGATAGGTATGAGGGCGGGCGGATGCCGGCCCTGAAGGCAGTTCAGGTAGCCGCCTACACTGGTTACATGGACGGTGTTGCTCAGGCGATGGAAGAGCCAGACTATGGCGTTCGTATGTCAAGGGTTAACCGCACTACTGACATCTGGACTGAGCTGATCCAGGAAACCTTCGATGCGCACTCAGACAAGAACGTGGAAGTCGCACGCGCACTTGATAAGTCAAACGAAGAAGCGCGTAAGATTGTCGATTTCATTGTCGACAAGGGATCAGACTATGCGAGTAGTAAGGTTCCCGTTGGTGGAGACTTGCTGCAGCATGCGATCAAGTCTGCTGCTGGTGCAGGTGAAGACGCATGGTGGCCGACCGACAATGAGTCAAAGGTCTGGGATGCGGGGCGCCACGACACAAACAAATCGGCACACGAACTCATGCAGCGCGGTCTGACGCGTGTGATGTACGATTCGCCGTATTGGACTGAGCGTGGAGGCACGGTGGATGTGTCGCCTGGTAGCCAGGGGCTGGCAAATAAGGGCTTCTCATTCGTCAATCAGGACGGCACTATCAAGCCTTATGACTCGTTAACTGACGACGAGCGCGCAACAGTTGATGGTTACTTCAAGGGAATCAATAGTGATTTCCATGATGTTCTTGATCATCAGTATCAAGCGCAACAGGATGCGGAACAAGATGGGAATCCTGTCCGCCCGAAGGGAAAATAGGGTGAACTAGCCGCCACTAGACTGTGTGAATTCTAGTTGGTATTGCCTGTGGGAATTTCCCACAGGCAATACTTTTTTAGTATCTGTTAAGGTTGAAATGTTATTCTTCAACGGTAATGTACGGCCGACGGTGATCCGCCCTTCGCATGCTCGAGCATTGAGAGGTTCAAATGACAGAAATTAGCTTCGATCGTGAGGCAATTGGAATTGTTGAGAAGGCTCAATGGACTGATGCTGAGGACTTAGGACAGGTTGGCGCAGCTGTCAGTAGGCTGAATAAGTACGATGTAGCGCTGCCTCTTCCGAAGGATCCAACTGATGGTGTCACAGCCCTCGCGACTGCAGTGAATGAATTTGCGTACTACGTGGGCTGTGCGGTTTATGAGTATTCTGACGCATGCGCTGAATTAGGCTCAGGTATCGCGGACTATACGCAAGATGCAGATAGTTCTGAGAAGTACAACGAAGCTAAGGCCCGTGCAGCCGCTGCACGCCTTGGAGTAGGGGAGAAACTCTGAAATGGCAGATATGAGGAGCGGCGCGGATGCGCTGCCGCAGATTCCGGATGTTTCTGGAAAGGCTGAGGAAGCAAGAGCTGAAATTGCGAGATTGGGTACGGCAATTGGAAATACCCAAGTTGCACAAAATAAATCCTTACCCCCGGAGGAATGGACTGGTGCTGCCGCAGATGCAGCTTCCGCCGAGATTAAAGTACTCGGCGAGAAGACGGAAAATCTAGCAAGCATTTTCCCGCGTGCAGCTGCGGCCCTATCTTCATGGTCAAGTGCGGTATCAGACTCGAGCAGTGCGATTGTGACCCTGCAACGGCGCTGGGATGCTGAGGTTTCAGCATATAAACAAAGCGTAGCCAATATTGAGGCGCAGTATTCCCAGGGAGATCCATCTAGAAGAATTCAACTGGGAATAGCTAGGGATCAATTGGAGAGCGCGCAGAAAGTCATTCAAGCCAAATATGATAGCGTAATTGTAACTCTAAACGAGTTGGCAAAGTCGGCTGCTTCCGAAGTAGATGGTGCGCGCCAAGAGATAGTCCCGGATAACCTGAAAAAACAAGGACGTGGAGCTCTTGCGGCCGCGCTGTTCGGTTCAGATACGCCTATTCTTGACGGTGCTGCTGAGTGGTCAGCTGCGCAAGATAGTGCCAAAGAGATGCTTCGAGATCTCGAGGAAGCCGCAAATTCGAAGGAACCCCTGACTGCAGAGCAAGTGCAAGCTCTCCAGGATAAATGGGGGGAAAAACTTAAGAATCCCTACTATGTTCAGGCAGTAGCAGCGGAATCGCGCCGTAAGCATGGCGGTGACGGAGTCTTTTCTGACATGCTGAATAAGCTAGCGATTAATGCTGCGGGGGAACGGGTTCCCGATGAAGATGAACGGGCAACAAGAAATTCGCTCACGAATAGTCTTGGTACGGCCATGGTTTTGTCTACTGGTGGAGTTGATGCATCCGCTGCGGGCCTTGAAACCTCCGAGAGTTATGCAAAAGTCAAGGACGCACTGTTATGGGGCGACGGAAAGACTACGGTTTCACAGATCGAGCAGGCGAATATTGCAGATTTTATAGCTACAGGTGAGAAAGAGTACAAGCGTTTTAATGTTATGGGATCTCCTATCATTCGTGGCTACGATATCTTGACTCAAGCTACAGGCTATGCGGCTGCGAAGAATCCTGATTTGGCATTTGGGCGGGCGGTTTATGAAGGTGGTGATGACTCGCTCGCTGCGAAACTTGTTAAGTACGATTACGACTATAGGCGCGGATTAGCTACACAGATCCCTGCTGATCAAGCGAATATGTTTTCGATCGTAAATTACACCAATGAGGACCAGCTTGCGTTCGACCACTGTAGGGATCCTCTGCAGGCGCTTTATGAACTTTCAGATACTCCAGATAGTATGCAAGCTCCATGGTATTCGAGAGAGCATCCCGAATTAGCGATTGCCGAGCAGGATCGTTTGGGTTCGGTACGTAACTTCATGATGCAGGACACTCCCTTTGAGTTGAACGGAGACTGGGATCGTAATGGATCCTCGAGTACTGAAAAGATATCGATGGTGCGCTATCTGACGGGGAACCGCGGAGATGCTGATTATCGTGGCTTTATCGATGGGGGTGACTCCTTTGGAAAAATGATTGAGGATATGACCTCTCCTCTCGATGGAGAGACGAAGACTCTGCTGGGGGATCCTCGTTGGAAGGAAACGGCTGTTACACAGGCTTCTATTGTCGGTAACTATGTCGCTGGTTATCAAGACGGTTTGGATCTCGACGGCGAAAAGGTTGGGGATGAGGATGCCTATGGTGCGAAGAATCCGAAGCTGAGGTCTCATACCGGTATGATTTTGGGTAAATGGGCGGAGAGTCTTGCCTTAATGGATGACGATGCCGCAAATCCAACGACGACGGCTGCAGGGAGCGTGAGAGAAGGTCGTGTAAGTTCAGCAACAGGACAAGCAACATTTTCACTCGCCCCCGGTTTGCGTGATTCTCTTTACAAAACTGGTGGACTTCTCAACGATCTTGCCTATGACAATCCCGAACAAATTGCTGGCAAGGATACTCCGTATACTTGGGATGATAAGTTCGTGGATGGTCGGCCACCGGCATTGAATGCCCTCGAGGCCGGTGCTTATGGTGGTTTTAAGGAGGACCTAAAGCGTGGCTTCGCTGGTACGATGCTGCCTGGAGAGAGTGCTTCGGACAATATTACTGCTAGCGTTAATAAATGGGGGCATTTGTTAGCTCAGATTGAAAGTGCATCAGCTGATAAAACGATTGCGCACCATGCGACACTTGCAAGTCGGAATGAGATGATTCGTCAAGGTATTGATGTTTTGGCAGATGCCGTTCCTTTTGGTAAACTCCCTGGACCGAAGATCGTCGAAGCTATGGCCTCGGGAGCATTTGACGGTGCTAAGAACACAGTTTTGGATTCTGTTCTTCCGACAGATTTCTCTGAGGAGGATCTGAAGGCACAAGTGAATAGCAATTACAAGGCGAACGCGCTTGTAGCAGATACTCTTGCAGAAGAGTTCGTAAGGCATTCAGATTGGCCAAATGCCCTAGGGAAGACGAAAGAAGAACTCATCTCGGAATTTATGGAGGAAGAAGCACCGCATCGTGACGGTGTGAAGCTTACTGAAGATGGAAAGTTTCCTCCGTACAGATCATTGACCGAAGAACAGCGAGTGCGATTCAGGGATTTTCTGAGTGATAAAACCCAAGCACGTGAAGGGCTTCGGGCTGCGAAGGAAACCACGTGGGAAGCCTTCCTGGATAAGCAATACAAACTGTGAGCGACTGGTTTTTGCTGTCACTTGTAGCAGTCTTTGTTTATCTAAGTGTTGGTGCTACTGGTTATTTAGTTGTGGGTTGAGGGAATTGTCTGATACCCCAACCCACAACTTTTTAGATGCGTATCTACCCTTCTACCGAAATACTCCCAATCACAGGGTTCCACTCACGTGGGATACGCTCGGCAATGAAACCGGCCTGATTAAACGGGTCGGCCTCTAGGAGCTCCAGAGCACCGGCAGCATCTTCCGCGCGCACGATGATCAACGCGTCATGAGTGCCGGTGTAGGGGCCTGCCGCAATCAGACTGCCCTTGGCTGCAAGCTCGCCGTTAAACGCGCGGTGCGTGGGGCGGACCTCGGCCATCTCCTCGTCACGGTCAGTAACATAGTGGTATTCGACAGTGAAAACCTTCATTTTTCCTCCTCCATAGGGAAACACACTTCACGATATACCGACGAAGTTCTCGACGGGAAATGAAAAGGGGCACGAGACTTCAGTCTCGTGCCCCTCACGTTTATTCTCTTACCACTGATCACCCTGGTCGCGTACGGCAACCGGCTTCATTGCATCAGCGCTGCCAGCGGAAAGTCCAGCAGCCATCGGAATCTGCTCTTCAACGCCGTCAACACGAACAGCCTTCAGGCCAGCAAGAGCTCGACGCTTTGCGCGTTCCTTGTCTTCCTTCGAAGCTGCGCCGGCAACAGTACCCACAGGGCCTCGTCCCACGGCCGACGATGCTGCTGCGCGGGCAGTCGAACCTGCAGCACCAGCACTCGCAGCGCCCTTAGGGCTCGTTGTGGAAGGCGACGACGTGGCCTTTGTGCTTCCTGCAGTGCCCTTAGCTGAGGCAGCAGTAGCAGACTTCAGGGTAGAAGAAGCGGCAGTCTTTGGCGATGCAGCGCCCTTCGCTCCAGTTGTGGCCTTAGCGGCACCAGCCGCCGGTGCACCAGCAGGACGAATGCTAGCGGCGGCACGCGCGCGAGCCGACATCGCCGAACCTCGGCCCGCAGAGGTAGAGCCTGCCGCCTTGCCAGAAGCCGCTCCACCGGCAGCGGGAGCTCCCATGCCGCGGGGGAAACCGCTGCCAGCGCGAGCCGCATTTGCTCCGGTTGCAGATGGAGAAGCGGTGTTTGCCATGCGGGCGGCGCTACCCCAGTTTCCGGCCTGTGCAGTACCGCGGGGTGTGAGTGCACCATTCTCAAAGTTGTTCATGACGCGTGAGATAGCATTTGACGATGCGAGACGCGAAGCCGTCGAAGGAGCAAAAGATCCACCCGCAGGAACCGTACCAAACTGTGCGCTAGCGGCGCGTGAAGCCAAAGTTCCCATCGAACTAGCGATCGAAGACATGCTAGTTGTCATACGCCCCAAACCGGCTAAAGCGCCACCGGTAGTCAGAGCGCCGCCAGCAATTGCCAAGCCCTTCGATTGTGAAGAAACATCAAAAGAAGGACGGTAGTCAGGATGCCAGCGTGGATCATTTGCATCCGTAACGGGAGCGGGGATGTGTCCACCAACAGGGCCATCGGCGGTCATGTAGCCACCGATGGGCATAGTTGTGACGTCCACACCTGCCAAAATCGAAGATGAGGGTGAAACCGAAGGAAGAAGACTCAGTCCTCCAATAGGCGCATGCTTTAGCTTAGTGAGCTTCTTACCAATAGTGGCACCGAGTGATCCGCCAATTGCGGCCGTCAAGGCAGTTAAACCAAGCTTCTTAAGGTCACTCAAGCTGTCCATAGAGAAGCCAACGGAAGCCGTAGAAACACCAGTGTTCATGGATACTAGGGTGGCGCTTGCAACAGCTTCGCGTTGTGCATTTCGCTGGATTGCCAAATTACTTAGATACTCTTCCTCAAGCCGGCGAGCATGTTTTGAACCGCGGAACATTCGTGCAGCAGCGGAGTAGTCCGCCGGGTGAAGAAGCTCAGGGCTGAGCGTCCCATGCACCCGCTTTGCGGCCTCCATCATGCCACGTGTACCGGAATGAACTTCGCCTACGCACTCAAGCCGATCCTGCAGTTTTGTGAGTTTGCCTTCAAATTCGGAAACCCAGGCGGCCATAGCGTTATTTGTGTTTCCAGAGACTCCGGTATTACCGGAGAAAGAACTGCATGCTTGCTTTAAGACACCGATCTGTTCGCGCAGCTCACTGAGCATCCCGGAATCGGGATCCGAATAGTCAAGATGAGCCACGTTTGTGAGTCGGCCGTAGAACGGCGACGCGGGCATTACAACTACCATGAGAAGTCTTTCTGAACGGCGGGAAAGTTGGACGAATTAAGCTTTCTTTGACTGTGTGGCAGCTTGCAGGGGCGCCAAAACTCCCAAGAGCGACGATGCGAATGTGCCAACCGTTTTGCCCTTTGACTCAACCTCTGCCCGAGCGCGCGACAAGCCGCGCATTGCTTCAAACTGCTCGGTTAAGTACTGAACTTGGTCAAGGTTAGTAGCTTCGTCGCCCTTGAACTTCCTCTGTGTGGCATCTACAGCCATAAGGAAAGCGATAAGCTCTGCGTTGTGGTTGATTAACTCGGAGCGAATATCGTCGATCGATGACGAATACTGACGGCGTGCCAAAAGGGGGCCAACTTCAATTCCCCATTTTGCCGAGTTCTGAACATCCCTAAGTGCGCTTGCTTGCTGGGGTGCGGCGTGGGAGAACTCGCCTCGAGTGTTCTCCAACTGCTTCTGTGCGGCATCCAAGGCAGCGTGTGATACCTCAAATACTCCCTGCATAGGATCCTCTTTCTCCCATGTGCAACCCTGTTATCGAGAAGCTTAACAGTGTCCCTTTTGCCTTTGAAAATGTGCAATCCCGTTCAAAGGTGCACAAGTCCTTCGATATATGGGATTATTTTCGCGTAAAAGAGAACGTACGTCAAAGGAGGTTGCACTGTGGACCTTCCTCTCTGTGGGACCGTGATCCGCACCGCGTGGGGTGCGACCAGTGACATTGGCCCCGTACGTTCCTCGAACCAAGACTCCTGGCTCGTCCAAGAACCCCTCTTTGCCGTCGCAGACGGAATGGGCGGAAACACCGAGGGCGAACTCGCCTCGACAACCGCGCTGGAAGTTCTCTCCACCGCACTCAGCCCCGAGGCCCTCTCCGCCATCGACCCCAACCCCGCCGAGCTGGTCGACGCGATCCGCGACGCAGCCGAGGCTGTGGCCTCGTTAGGGGAGGAGGGAGACCCAGCCGCCCCGGGGACCACGCTGTGCGGGACTCTCACCATCGACCAAGACGGCCCCCAGTGGTTGACCTTTAATATTGGCGATTCGCGCGCCTACCTGATCGCCCAGGGCAGCATCGTTCAGCTCACGACGGACCACTCGGCCCTTCAAGAAGCAAAAGAATTCGCGCAGCGCACAGGCGCAGACCTTGTTCTTCCCCCTTCGAATGTCATCACTCGAGCGCTCGGCGCCGCAATGCCCGAGCTCCCGCAGGCCGACTACGTCCTCACTCCCATGTGCGAAGGCGACCTTGTCCTGGTCTGCTCCGATGGAGTCCACGGAGTTCTGAGCAACGAAGACATCCTCGCCGCGGTCAGTGACGATGCTTCCCCGCAAGAGATCGCAAACGCCTTAGTCGACCAGGCCTTGGCTGCGGGCACGCGCGATAACGCAACCGCTCTTGTCGTCCGTGCACAATCGGTTGTGGGAAGCCGCTACGATGGGGACATACGCGCGAGCGTGCGTCCACGTATCCCAGTGAGGCCCCTCCCGGTCACGACGGCGCGCCGCGCCCGATAAGAGAAAAGAGTTTTTCCATGCTGCAATTGGGCCGCCATGCAGTTCGCGGTAACGGTGGGTTCATCGTTGCCGGACCCCTCGGTTTTGCTTTGGTTCCCGCTGAGCTCGCCGATTCCGCTCAGCGCCTTGTCAACGATTCAAACGAGGACTTGGCAACGTGGGTGGATCACGCTGCCAGCACCGGACTGCCCTTTGCTCACATGGATTTGCGCGGCGCTGTGCCGCTGCTCTCCCTTGGCGGAAGCGCGAATGTACGCGCCGTTGCCCCCGGTTACGAAACCCCCTTCACCTGGGGCGGTCCGCTATCCATGTGGGAGTTCGTCCCCGGCGAGTGGACCATCATGGACATCGCCTTGTCCTCCTTCGACGATTCCCAGCAGTGGGTGCACTTCGCCGATACGGCAGCCGAGGCCAACCAGGTCCGCGTCGGTTACCCCGTCGAGCCCGAGCTCTCCGCAGCCCCCGCCTCCACTCACGAGGCCGCGCCCGAGCCTGCCGCGGAAGCTCCGCAGGTGCAAGAGGATTCCGTTGAGCCCGCCGCGACTCCCGAGCCCGAGGCCCAGCAGAGTGTGTGGGAACCCATCGCTGAGCCCGTCGTGGAAACCCCCGTTGAGGAGCCCGCAAACGAACCCGCCCCGCAGTACCTGTGGGCACCCGAACCCGAAGCGGATAACGCCCAGAGCGAGGACGCCTCGGACTTTGCAGCAGGAGCCCAAGTCGCCGCGACGCAGGCCGTGCTTTCTCCCGCAGCTGCACCCGCCTACACCAGCCCCGAGGCCCTAGAAGCAACCATCACTTCTGAAGCTTTCGCCGCAATGCAAGACGCTGCAGCGCAGGAAGCTGCTGCTCAAGAGCCCGCCGGCGCCGAAACCTACGCGGATGCTCCGCAGGTGGAAGAGAGTGCTGAATCCTACGAAGCAGCCCAGTTCGTTGAACAGACTCCCGAATCCTCTGTCGCCCCCGAAGCGACTGAAGTTCCCCAGGAATTCCCGGTCGCTGAAGAGGAACAAGTCCCGGTGGCTAGCGAAATGCCGGCGCAGGTTGAAGCAGAGCCTCAGGCGGAAGTGGCAGAAGTGACGGATGTCACCCCGCAGGAAGCCCCGGTTGTTGAGGAAAACCCAGATGCGGCCTCGGCAGTCGAAGAAAGCACGCCGGCGGGGCCGCTCGCACCCGCCTTCGAACTCGACAACGCGGACACAGGCGCAACCGTCCTGCGCCGCGTGAGCGACGACTCCGCTCACACGAGCGTCGGATACCTGGTCTACGCGGGCGCCGCGCCCGTCGAACTCACCCACGATGTCATCTTGGGCCGCGACCCCAACGCGCGCGTCCTCACCGGTCGCCCCGCCGCAACCGTAATGCGCGTGCCCAGCCCCGCGAACGAAATCTCGCGCTCGCACGCGGCGGTCATGCCCAGCGGATTTGGTTCTTGGATGCTCATGGACTTGGGAAGCGCCAATGGAACGCTCCTTCGCAGCTCAAACGGCAACGTTCAAGATGTGCCTCCGCGCGTGACCGTTGCGCTCAACGATGGTGACGTTATTGACTTGGGAGAGAACGTCTTGGTCGAATTCATCGTCCGATAAACCCTGACCATATTCTGAACGGGCCACCCCGCGGGATTCCGCGGCGTGGCCCGTATCATTTGGAGGGCACTTTTCCATTAGTTACTATGTGAATACACAGGGACCCGAGGACGGGTATCCCCCCAAAACAACGGAAGTTGAGGGACCAGATGGTCAAGTATGTATACGACTTCTCCGAGGGCGACAAGTCAATGAAGGACTTGCTCGGAGGTAAGGGTGCGAACCTGGCAGAGATGACGAAGCTCGGCCTGCCTGTTCCTCCCGGATTCACAATTACCACCGAAGCATGCCGCGTCTACCTGCACGACGGTACTGCCCCCGAGAGTCTCGATACTGAAGTGACCGTCGCCCTTCGCAAGGTCGAAGAAGAAATGGGCCGCAAGCTGGGCGATCCCAAGGATCCGCTCCTTGTCTCCGTCCGCTCGGGCGCAAAGTTCTCCATGCCCGGCATGATGGAAACCGTCCTCAACATCGGCCTGAACGACGAATCCGTCCACGGCCTGGCCGAAGTTTCCGGCAACGAGCGTTTCGCGTGGGACTCCTACCGTCGCCTCGTCCAGATGTTCGGCAAGACCGTTTTGGACATCGACGGAGACCTCTTCTCTGACGCGCTGGACAACATGAAGAAGGAACGCGGCGTTAAGGGCGATACCGAGCTCAACGCCGAGGACCTCAAGGGCCTGGTGGATATCTTTAAGACCATCGTCTACGAGCAGACCGGTGAAGAATTCCCGCAGGATCCTCGCACCCAGATGGACATGGCCATCGAGGCCGTTTTCCGCTCTTGGAACACCGAGCGTGCTCGCATCTACCGTCGTCGTGAGCGCATCCCCCACGACCTGGGCACCGCCGTCAACATCTGCACCATGGTG
>CALLSD010000012.1 GCA_938014245.1 uncultured Actinomyces sp. | reverse complement strand
CGACCTACGCGTTCCTCGGCCCCCTCATCGGCTCGCTCATCCGCATGTCCTGGGGCATCTTCTGCGACCGCATGGGCGGCGCCATCTGGACCTTCATCTCCGGCGTCGGCATGGCGATCACCCTGGGCGGCATCGCCTGGGTCCTGTACAACCCCACCGGTTGGACCGACTTCTACATCTTCATGGCGCTCATGCTCACCATGTTCCTGTTCTCCGGCTTCGGAAACGCAGGCACCTTCAAGCAGATGCCCATGATTATGCCCGCACGTCAGGCTGGTGGCGCCATCGGCTTCACCTCAGCGATTGCCTCCCTTGGTCCCTTCTTGGTCGGCGCTGCTCTTTCAGCTGTCGGCGCGAAGGGCGCATGGACCTTCTTCGTGGGCTGTGCGATCTTCTGCATTTTGGCCTCGGTCCTGTGCTGGCGCCAGTACGCACGCAAGGGCGCGCCTTTCCCGGGCTGAGCCACCTCTATCCGTGGCGGGCTTCAATATCCCTCCGCAAGCCCGCCACCCTTCACTTTCATAAGTTCATGAATGCGCTTATTGCGCCACCGACTGCGGGCGAAAGACTCGCCCAGCAACAACTGTGACACTGCCTCGAGAATCCCCGAGGCCATGCCGATGAGGAAGTACACATCATGATCGACCACCGACTCCTGACGCTGGGCGGCCGTCTGCGCCGCGGCGAGGTCAGCGCTGACGCGCGTCAAATGTTCTTAGTTGGCGGACGTGAGGCCGATGCCTTCTACCGTCAACGTTTCAGCCACGATCGCGTCGTACGTTCCACTCACGGCGTGAACTGCACGGGTTCGTGCTCGTGGAAGGTCTTCGTCAAGGACGGGATCATCACCTGGGAAGCCCAGCAGGTTGACTACCCCTCGACCGGGCCGGATATGCCCGACTATGAACCTCGCGGTTGCCCCCGAGGCGCTGCCTTCTCCTGGTACGAATACTCGCCGACGCGTATCCGTCACCCCTACGTTCGTTCAGCCCTCCTCGAGCCCTATCGCGAGGCCAAGGCGCGCTTGGGCGATCCCGTGGAGGCATGGCGCGCGGTTACTTCCGATCCCGAAATCTCCCGCGCTTACAAGCGTGCTCGAGGCAAGGGTGGATTGGTACGCACCACTTGGGAAGAGGCAATGGAAATCGTTGCAGCAGCGAATGTTGCGACGATCGCCGACTGGGGTCCGGACCGTATCGCCGGCTTCTCCGTGCTTCCCGCAATGTCGATGGTGTCTTTCGGTGCGGGTGCCCGCTACCTGCAGCTCATCGGCGGCGTCAACCTCTCCTTCTACGATTGGTACGCAGACCTCCCCGTCGCTTCGCCCCAGGTTTTCGGCGACCAGACCGACGTTCCCGAGGCCGGTGACTGGTTCAACTCCCAGTACCTCATCGTGTGGGGTTCGAACCTGCCGCTGACGCGTACTCCCGATGCACACTTCATGACTGAGGCCCGCTACCACGGCCAAAAGGTTGTCTCCGTTGCCCCCGACTACTCGGACAACACGAAGTTTGCCGATGAATGGCTCCGCGTGAACCCCGGTACCGACGGCGCTTTGGCCATGGCCATGGGCCACGTGATCCTCAAGGAATTCCACGTGGAGCACCCCACCGAGCGCTTCCAGGACTACATGCTCCACTACACGGATTCACCCTTCCTTTTGGAGCTGGACGAAACTCCCGAAGGCCTCGTCCCCGGCAAGTTCCTCTCCGTTGCGGATGTTCCCGAGGCTGTCGATGAAGAGACCCGCAACCGTCCCAACCCCGAATTCCGCTTCCTCGTGATGGACAAGTCGGGCGCTGTGCGTGACCCGCGCGGCACCTTGGCCGATCGCTACACCGATGAGGGTAAGGGCAAGTGGAACCTCACGATGGACGGCGTCGACGCACGCCTCTCCCTCTACGAGGAAGGTTGCGAGAGCGCCGAAGTGAAGCTGCCTCGCTTCGACCTGGTTGCAGACGAGGCCCCGACCGCAGCGGTTGGTGCAGGCGTTGTGACCCGAGGCGTTCCCGTCCGTCGCGTTGGTGGCAAGCTCGTCACCACTGTCTACGACTTGATGCTTGCCCAGTATGCCGTGGCACGTCCGGGTCTTCCCGGCACCTGGCCCACGAGCTACACCGATGCCTCGACCCCCGGAACTCCCGCATGGCAGGAAGAACTCACCGGCGTCGCCGCGGAAGCCGCAATCCGTATCGGCCGCGAATTCGCACAGAACGCCATCGACTCTGAGGGGCGCTCACAGATCATCTTCGGCGCAGGTGTCAACCACTTCTACCACGCCGATCAGATCTACCGCACCATGCTTGCCCTCACCACATTCTGTGGAACCCAGGGCATTAATGGTGGTGGCTGGGCCCACTACGTCGGTCAGGAAAAGGTCCGCCCGATCACTGGTTGGACGCAGTACTCCTTCGCGCTCGACTGGCAGCGCCCCGCACGTCAAATGATCGCGACCGGTTTCTGGTACCTCACCACGGACCAGTGGCGTTACGACGGCCTGGAGGCCCAGCGCCTCGCTTCGCCGCTGGGAGGCCAGGCATTCGGCGACCAGACGGTTGCCGACACCTTGGTCGAGGCCTCGCAGCGCGGATGGATGCCGACCTTCCCCTCCTTCGACCGCTCCTCCCTGGAACTGGGACGTGCGGCCGAAGAAGCAGGAGTCAGCGTCGGAGAGTACATCTCCGGACAACTCACTGAGGGCTCCTTGAAGTTCGCATGTGAAGACCCGGATAACCCGGTCAACTATCCGCGTATCCTCTTCAACTGGCGTACGAACCTCTTGGGTTCTTCCGCTAAGGGTGCGGAGTTCTTCATGCGTCACATGCTCGGTGCCGATGACGATGTTCAGGCTCGCGAACTTGAAGCTGAAGATCGCCCCAAGTCAATGGTGTGGCGCGATGCCCCCGCGGAAGGCAAGCTTGACCTCATGGTCACTGCGGACTTCCGCAACACCACGACCACCCTGCACTCGGACGTCATCCTTCCCGCGGCCACCTGGTACGAGAAGTACGATCTGTCCAGCACCGATATGCACCCCTATGTGCACACCTTCAACGCGGCAATCAACCCGCCGTGGGATGCGCGAACCGACTTCGAGCTCTTCCAGGACCTCTCGGCGTACGTATCGAAGATGGCGGAAGTGCACCTGCCCGAGCCGATGCAGGACGTCATCGCTTCCCCGCTCACTCACGATTCACCCGACGAACTGCTGACCCCGCATGGTCGCGTTGCGCCTCGTGAAGAAATCGGCTGGGTCCCGGGTGTGAACATGCCCAAGCTCATCCCCGTCGTCCGTGACTACCGCACGATTTCCGACAGGTACAACACCGTCGGCCCGCTCATCGAGAAGGCTGGAATGGCAACGAAGGGCCTCGCTTTCAATGCCCAGAAGGAAATCGACGAGTTCATCGCGATGGAAGGAACGCTGGAAACCTTCATGGGTCCGCGTCCGCGCATGGATACCGATAAGCGAGCATGCGAGTTCATCCTCCGTTTCTCGGGTACGACCAATGGTTCCATGGCAACTCGCGGTTTCAAGACTTTGCAGGAACGCGTGGGCACAGGAAACATGGCCGAAATGGCCGAAGGCGACGAAGAAAAGCACGTGACCTTCAAGGATGTTCAGGCAGCCCCCGTTTCCGTCGTTACCAGCCCCGAGTGGTCCGGTTCGGAACACGGTGGACGTCGCTACACGGCATTTAGCCAAAACATCGAGTACCACAAGCCGTGGCACACGCTGACGGGTCGTATGCACTACTACCTGGATCACGACTGGATGCAGGCGATGGGCGAGTCACTCCCGACCTTCCGTCCTCCCTTGGATCTGCATCACCTCTTGGGTGAGGCTGCTCCCGGCACGATGGGTCGCGATGGCCGAGGCCAAGCCGAGGTCGCCGTGCGCTACCTGACCCCCCACAACAAGTGGGCGATCCACTCGCAGTACTTCGACAACCTCTACATGCTCACCCTGGGACGCGGTGGCCAGACCGTGTGGATGAGCCCGCAGGATGCCGAGAAGATCGGCGTACGCGATAACGATTGGATCGAGGCCCACAACCGTAACGGTGTGGTCTCTGCTCGCGCAGTGGTTTCACACCGTATTCCGGAGGGCACCGTGTATATGCACCACGCTCAAGAGCGTGTTGCGAACACTCCTTTGAATGAATCGACCGGGCGTCGTGGTGGTTCGCATAACTCCTTGACGCGCATCTTCTTGAAGCCCTCGCACTTGATCGGTGGTTATGGCCAGTTCACCTACGCCTATAACTACGTCGGTCCGACGGGTAACCAGCGCGATGAAGTCACCATGATTCGTCGCCGTAGCCAGGATGTGGAGTTCTGAGGGTTCGTCCCCCAGATCTGAAGAGAGGGAATGAAACGATGAAGGTCATGAGTCAAGTCGTCATGGTGATGAACCTTGACAAGTGCATTGGCTGCCACACCTGTTCGGTGACCTGTAAGCAGGCATGGACGAACCGCGAAGGTACCGAGTACATGTGGTTCAACAACGTTGAGACCCGACCGGGTGTTGGCTATCCGCGCACCTGGGAAGATCAGGATCACTGGAAGGGCGGGTGGCGCCTGACCAAGTCCGGCAAGCTCGTTCCTCGCAGCGGTGGGCGTTTGAAGAAGCTCGCAACGATCTTCGCAAACCCCGATATGCCTGAGATCGACGACTACTACGAGCCGTGGACCTACGACTACGATCGTCTGCTCCAGACTCCCGCCGGAGCGAAGGCAATGCCGACTGCTCGCGCACGCTCGCAGATGACGGGTAAGACCATCGACACCATCGAGTGGGGCCCGAACTGGGACGACAACTTGGGTGGTTCCTTGGAGACCATGCACGAGGACCCGACGCTTGCCAAGATGCAGACCATGGTGCAAACCAGCATCGAAGAAGCATTCATGTTCTACCTGCCGCGTATCTGCAACCACTGCTTGAACCCCACCTGCGTGTCTGCATGCCCCTCGGGTGCAATGTACAAGCGCGCAGAAGATGGCATTGTGCTGGTTGACCAGGATGCGTGCCGCGGCTGGCGCATGTGTGTGTCGGGCTGCCCCTACAAGAAGGTCTACTTCAACCACTCGACCGGTAAGGCCGAGAAGTGCACCCTGTGCTACCCGCGCATCGAGGTCGGTGAGCCGACGATCTGCTCTGAGACCTGTGTTGGTCGCCTGCGCTACTTGGGTGTTGTCCTCTACGATGCTGATCGCGTGACCGAAGCAGCTTCGATGAAGAACGAGCAGGAACTGTACTACGCACAGCGCGAGCTGATCTTGGATCCCTTCGATCCCGAGGTCATCGCTGCTGCCCAGGCTGGTGGCATTCCCCGTTCCTTCATCGAGGCCGCGCAGAATTCGCCGGTCTACAAGCTGATCGTTGACTACCGTCTGGCGCTCCCGCTGCACCCGGAGTTCCGCACACTCCCCATGGTGTGGTACATCCCGCCGCTTTCACCGGTCGTTGATGCCGTCACCAATTCGGGTGCCGATGGCGAGAACCACAAGATTCTCTTGACGGCGCTGTCGACTATGCGCATTCCTTTGGAATACCTTGCGGGTCTCTTCACCGCTGGGGACACGCGCCCCGTCGAGCTTTCCTTGCGTCGCTTGGCTGCCATGCGTTCCTACATGCGTGACGTCAACATGGGTCAGCCCGTCGACCCGTCGATTCCCGAGGCCGTGGGCATGACCGAGGAAGACATTCTGGCGATGTATCGCCTGTTGTCTATCGCGAAGTACGAGGACCGCTACGTGATCCCGACTTCACACCCCGAAGACATGCGCACACCGACTCCTTACCTGTGCCCCGTGGGTGAAGGTTCCGAGTCCGGTTGCGGATCGAAGAAGGGTGGAAAGGTTCCCGTGAGCATTGGACGGCGACCCGAATGAGTCCCTCAACAGCGACCTTTATTCCTACGCGCAATCCGGCTCCTGCCCTTCCGGCCGTGAAGCAGAGCCGTGAGTCGCGCGCGGCGACCTTCATGATTGCCGCCGCCCTTTTGGATTACCCGGGGCAGGAATGGGACGAGATCTTGACCGAGGTAGGTTCTGCCTTGGCTCAGCTTCCTGACGAGGCCGCGGTTGAGTTCTCCCAGTTCCTTGACTGGGCGGGGGAACGCTCGCGTCGCGAGGTCGAGGAAGCCTACGTTGAAACCTTTGATCAGAAGCGTCGCTGCTGCTTGGAGCTGACCTACTACGCAACGGGGGACACCCGACAGCGGGGAATCGCTCTGACCATTGTTCGCGATCTCTACGCGGCAGTTGGGTGGCAGCTCGATAATGATCAGCTTCCTGACTACTTGCCAAATATCCTCGAGCTTGCCGCGCGCACCGAGGGTGAAGAGCATGAGCTCGTGGAATCGATGCTGGCCTCGCACCGCGAGGGAATCGAGATTCTTCACGCTGCGTTGCTGTCTTTGTCCTCTCCGTGGGCGCATGTTGTCGCTGCCTTGCGTATGGCGCTGCCCGAGGTAGACGAGGCTACTTTTGCCCGTATGCAGACCCTTGTCCGTCAAGGTCCTCCCAGTGAAATGGTGGGAATGGCTGATCGCGGTGATCTTCCTTGGCCCACAGTACAAACTCCGTCATCCCTTCTTTCCCCCGCGGGTGAGAACGAACTCTAAGGATTGTCATGAACCTTTTCCTCTGGGGAGTGCTTCCCTACATTTCATTCACCCTTCTGATCGGTGGGTTGATTTGGCGTTACCGCAGTGACCAGTACGGGTGGACTTCACGATCCTCCCAGCTCAACGAGGGTCGTATCCTGCGACTGTCCTCGCCCTTGTTCCACTTCGGAATTTTGGGTGTGGCGCTTGGTCACGTTATGGGCTTGGTGATTCCGCAGTCGTGGACCGAGGCCATGGGAGTGAGCGAGCATGCCTACCACATGGTTGCGATCATTGGTGGTGGTATCGCTGGACTCATGACCTTGGTTGGCCTGCTGGGTCTGCTCTACCGTCGCATTGTGAAGAAGTCTGTGCGCCTGGCAACTACGCGTAACGACATCATCATGTACCTGCTTTTGTCCGTTGCGATCTTCCTTGGCGGTGCTGCAACGCTGACAACGCAGATTCTGGGTAAGGACGGCGGATACAACTACCGTGAGACGATTTCGGTTTGGTTCCGTTCGATCTTCATGTTCCAGCCCGATGTCTCCTTGATGACCGATGTTCCGCTTCAATTCAAGCTGCACATCATTGCTGGCCTGATCCTGTTCGCGGTCTGGCCTTTCACGCGCTTGGTGCATGTTCTTTCTGCCCCTGTCGCCTACCCGACTCGCCCCTATGTCGTCTATCGTTCACGTTCGGCCGCGACCGCTGCTTCGCAGCCGGCTCGTGGATGGACTCCGGTTCGAGGTGGCGCTGCAGGACCGTCGAGCAAGGACTTCCCCTCTGACGACGCCCCCTACCAGGGTGCGTAAATCGGTTGAAACACTGAGGCCGTATGCGCTGACCAGCGCATACGGCCTCGCAATTTGAAACGTGCTGGGGCACCAGATTTCCTCTGCATTAGAATGAAGAACATATCCCGTAACACATGGCACACAAGGAGAGGCAGTGATCGGTAGCGAGACGAAGGCTGGGCCCGTTGGTATTGAAGACATGATGGCCCAACTAGCGACCGCGTCTCCCGCTCAACGCAAGGTTTTGCATGCGTTGACAGATATTGGTCGAGAGGCAACCGTCGTTGAGGTTGCCGAGTACCTTGGCATTCACAAGAACTCTGTCCGTGAGACCCTGATCCCCTTACTCGAACAGGGTTTGGTTGTGCGCCGCACGCATTCGCCCGAAGGTCGCGGTCGTCCCGCGATGTACTACGAAATTGCTGTCCTTGAAGATGCTGCCCGCCTCCAGCGTCAGTCGACGGAACTCCTTATTGCTGCGGCCTCGGCAATGGCGCAAGCGGACGATGGTGGGGAGCAACTCGCTGACGCAATGGGGCGCAATTGGGGGCAGCAGTACGTTGACCTCATTCGCGAATCAGGTGCTTTTGATGCTGCTCGAGATGATCAGGACGCGCTCTTCTCTTTGTTGAGGGTGTTCCTCTCGACGCGCGGCTTCCGTGCCGAAAATACCGATGACGGGAATCTTTCCATTAATTCCTGCCCCTACGTGGGTATTGGGGATACCCGTATTCAACAGATTGTTTGTCGCATGCACGGCTCGGCCGTCCGCCACATTGTGGAGGAGCTGAGCAATGGGGATATCTCCTTGACGGTTGTTCCCTTTGCTGATGATTGCGGATGTCGTGTGCTCTTTGAAGATATTCCCGTACGCCAAGCAGCTGGAGAATGACGTATTTGCGGAGATTTCATTAATAGATCGCAATTTATTCGGAGAAATTGGGTTATTTCCATTAGACTAATTGAGTGCCTCACTACAAAGTCTCCACTCTTGCGACTCTCCTTGGTGTTAGTGACGATACCGTTCGCCGTTGGCTCGATGAGGGTCTAGTTAGACGCGCGGAAAACAATGGAAATAATGGGCCACTACGCGTTGATGGCGCATCGGTTGCCGAGCTCATCGTCAGTCAACCCGAAGTTCACCAGATCGCTGCAGGGCAGGACTCTCAGTCCGTTCGAAACCACCTTCAAGGGCTGGTAATTGCTATCCGCAGTGACACTGTAATGAGCCAAGTTGACCTGCAGTGCGGGCCCTATCGAGTCGTCTCTCTGATCTCCACTGAAGGGGTGCGTGAGCTGGGCCTCGAGGTTGGCTCTATTGCTATGGCACAAATCAAAGCAACGAATGTTTCTCTTCAAATCCCGCGCGGAGGGAACCTATGAAACGCTTCAATGGAATTGCCGTAGTCGCGGCATTCAGTCTCGTTACTCTTTCATCATGTTCGGGAGGTGCTGGAACGTCCTCCTCAACGTCCTCAACGGCCGCGCCAGCTGCAACTACAACTGTCACAGAGCCCGTCGAACTCAAGGTTTTCGCAGCAGCCTCGCTCAACAAGGCATTCCCCGAGATCGCCGACACGGTCCTCAAGGAAAGTGATCCGAACATCAAGGTGACCTTCAACTTCCAGGGCTCATCGACTCTGGTTGACCAGATGAAGGAGGGCGCACCTACTGACGTTTTCGCCTCTGCGGATCAGAAGAACATGGCCAAAGCGAGCGACGCGAAGCTTGTGGATACGCCGAAGCCCTTCGCATCTAATGTCCTGACACTGATTGTCCCCAAGGGAAATCCCGGAAAGATCACCGGCCTCGACGCTTCTTTGGATGGGAAGAAGCTCGTTGTGTGCGCACAGGGCGTTCCCTGCGGTAACGCGACCAAGCAATTGGCTGAAAAGCTTGGCGTCACGCTCAACCCGGTTTCTGAAGAACAGAAGGTGACGGACGTACGCGCAAAGGTCGAGAGCGGTGAAGCCGATGCAGGCCTGGTCTATGCGACCGATGCGAAGGCTGCTGGCGACAAGGTTGAAACCATCGAGGTTGCTCGTGCAAATGAGGTCGTGAACTCATACCCGATCGCCCTGACCGTCTCGACAAAGAACAAGGAAGCCGCACAGAAGTTTATCGACGCTGTCCTTTCCGATAAGGGACAGGCGATTCTGAAGAAGTACGGCTTCTCGGGTCCGATTGCCTCTGATCAGGGCTGAGATTCCGAAGAGAACAGAATTCATACCGATGACGCGCACGCACAGGCATGCGGGGATCCCGCGATGGATTGCGATCCCTTCAGCCTGTGCTGTTCTTTTTCTCCTTGTTCCCTTCATTGCGCTGCTCGTGCGCATTGATTGGGTTCAATTTCCCCACCTATTCACTCAAGCACTGGGTTCGCAGGCCCTTGCGCTCTCGCTGCGCACCTGTCTTGCCTCGACCCTTGTATGCATCATTGTTGGACTCCCGCTGGCGCTGGTGTGTGCGCGTGCGCGAGATACGTGGTGGTCGCGGCTCCTGCGCTCCATGGTCACCTTGCCCATGGTTCTTCCGCCGGTTGTCGCAGGTTTGGCGCTTCTCATTACGTGGGGCCGTCGTGGCCTGATCGGTGCCTATCTGCAAATCTTTGGCATCAATATTGCTTTCACGACGCTGGCGGTCATTATGGCGCAGACCTTCGTCTCGCTGCCTTTCTTTGTGTCTTCGCTCGAAGGTGCATTGCGCACGCGAGGTTTCAATGAGGAACGTGTCGCTTCGTCGTTGGGCGCTACCCCCTCACGGACGCTCTGGTCAGTCACCCTGCCGCTTACGATTCCCGCGTTGGTGTCTTCGACCGCTTTGGCTTTCTCGCGAGCGCTCGGTGAATTCGGTGCGACGATCACTTTTGCGGGGTCTTTGGCTGGAGTAACCCGCACGCTTCCCCTCGAGATTTACCTCCAGCGCGAAGAATCAACCGACATGGCCCTTATGCTGTCAGTCATCTTGGTCTTTGTCGCACTTGTCTTGGTTGGCGGAGCTTCGGCCTTTTCACAGTGGTGGTATTCGCGCCTGATGAGTGGCGCCGCCCTTGACGAGGCGAATGTTCCCTCAGAGGCTACGCAGCCCAGCCACGGCCTCGAGAATGAGAATGGAGACGCGCAGGGTCAGCTTCCGCGCGTTGCCCCCGGCGTGCGGATTGTCGGAGAACTTCCCGTGCGACGTATCGATGTCGACCTCACCTGTCATGGCGGCGCCGTCACCGCGTTCATGGGGCACAACGGTTCGGGAAAAAGCACGCTTTTGTCGGTGCTCTCTGCTTCCCTCGATGCTCCGCAGATGACCTGTACCTGGCAGTGGCCAGATGGCGCTTCAGGTCGCCAGCCGAAGATCACAACCTTGGAGCAGAAGCCCGTTCTATTCCCTCACATGAGTGTACTCGCCAATGTTGCCTTCCCCTTGCGTTGCGTGGGCATTCCCCCTGCCGAGGCCGAAGTGCGTGCGCGCGAAGCCCTGGAGTCTGTGGGTTTGGCAGGATTGGAGCAGCGTCGGCCTGCGCAGGTGTCTGGGGGCCAAGCACAGCGAATCGCGCTCGCGCGAGCGCTGGTCGTAGACCCGGATGTGCTGCTCTTGGATGAGCCGATGGCGGCGCTTGACGTCGAGGCGGCGCGCGGCTTGCGCGAGTTGATTGCGCAGCGCTTTGCGGGCAGGACGATCGTTATGGCCACGCACCAGATCGAAGACGCCGCGGCACTGGACGCGCGGATCATCGTATTGAAGAATGGTTGTGTTCTACGGCAAGGTCCATGGCGCGAACTTGTCGATCAATCAATGAGCCAGGCACAGGGAAGTGATTCCGCGCTGCTGGCAATGGGGCTGAGTGCATTGGAGAGGGCACTCGGGCAGGAGTAAAGGTGAAACCACTGCTATCGCTTCGCTCAATGAGTCGGCGTGGAACAGTCAACCTGTGGTTATTCATCATCACTGGAATCACCGGGCCACTCTTCTACCTCATGTCGCCAAAATTGTGGTCTTTTGCCTTGGTGAGCTGGGCACTGGTGTGCGTGACGCCTATCGCTGTTGCGATGTTGTTGATTCCCATCATCAAGCGCTGCGCTCAGGGAAGCGTGCGTGATTCGGTGCGATTCCGTCGCCGCTTGTCTCCCACGATGTCAAAAGTGTTATGCGTTGGGCTGGTTGCCATCGACTGCGGTCTTGTCGGAATGGGGTCGGTCTTATGCGCCCAGGTCGTAGCAGATGCAGTGTCGGGAAGTCAGGAACTCACCGTGCGCTGCCTCGATCATCAAGAAGAAACATCAACCGTGATGCGCAGGAGAAATTTAAAGACCCGCATATTTACCACGCGTGTCACCTTCGAGACCGAATCGGGCGACGATATCCATGTGAAGTTCACTGACGGCACGAATTACACGAATACTCACGCATACAGACAACTACGTAAGCACTGCATCTATGAGGACACTTTTACCATCTCGATGTATCCCCGGACGCGCGTGGTAACACATGTCAGTGAGGTCCGCGGATAAGAGCTCACTGGCCTCATTGTCTATTACGGATTAAAAAGAAGTCCGTAGACGACGAGATAGACCGGGAAGAGCAGAATCATGACGGAAATCGTGCAGAGTAGAAATGAACGGCTCTGAGCGCCCAGAGCGGTTAAGAAAACCCCCAAGGTTACTGAAATGGGGAGGAATAGGTTCTCACGGCTGGTCAACCCCGCCCACAGAAGCATGATGGCCACCGGGAGGAGAAGAAGGTACAGCATCGTTGAGGGCGTGTGCTTGGTAGAAAATCCCCAGGTCCACTCAGCTGCCCCGAGTACGTCGGCGGCGGGGTCGAGGCGGCGAGTAGGAATACTGTCCTCGGTCTGCTTTTCGGGGGTCGCCTGCGGTACTACCTGTTCGTTCGTCATTGTTCGTGCTCCTCTAGGTTTGCTGTCTTGTGAGTAGATTGTGCGGGGCACAGTATAACGAAAGAAAGTTTGAAGATTTAGTGGCTTCTATGGGAGGCACCTGCATGGATAGAAAAACACTGTGGGGGCCGGTGAAACCGACCCCCACAGTGCATCCCATCAACACAATATGCGTAAAAAACAGCGTCCCTCAACAGGTAAAAGGAGACGGGACCTTGCGACCCCCGATGTCTGATATTGCAAATGTACGAGGCGAATCTGTGGGAGCTTTGGGGTCAAGCTATGAATAAGCTATGAATGAGAATGGCGGAGGAAATGACGCGCAATGCCAATTGATGCGGCGACAGTTAATATGAAGGCATCACATCTTTTCGGCATTCCTACAGTGGTCGCGGTGAAGCTTCGTGCTCAAAACACCGCCGGGTAGGTATGTGCTACACACAGTAATCAGCCAGGGGTTCAGTACTATATGTCAACTATTCGCACCTTGTTGAGGAGCCTTCGCGAGTATCGTCGCCCATCACTCCTGACGCCGTTTTTCGTGACGGGAGAAGTCATTCTTGAGTGCTTCCTCCCCCTGGTCATGGCCTCCTTGGTCGATCACCTCCAAGGAGGTGCACTCACTCCGGTCGTGCGCCTCGGTATCTTCATGCTGGTCATGGCGATGTTCTCGCTCCTTTTCGGGATCCTCGCTGCGCGCTTCGGTGCGACCGCAGCAGCCGGGCTGGCGAAGCACCTGCGTCAAGACCTCTTCTTCAAGGTCCAGGATTTCTCTTTTGGAGATGTCGATCGTTTTTCGACATCCTCTCTGGTTACCCGCATGACAACGGACGTGACAAACGTCCAAAACGCCTACGGCATGATTATCCGTGTTGCCGTCCGCGTCCCCTTGATGGTTGTCTTCTCGATCATCATGACGCTTCGCATCAACTGGCATATGTCCCTGATTTTCCTCATCATGTTGCCTTTCCTGGCGGCAATCATGTTCGGGATTATCATCTTTATCTTCCCGGTTTTCCGTCGAATCTTTAAGAAGTACGATGCTCTGAATAACTCGGTCCAAGAGAATATCGCAGGCATCCGAGTTGTGAAGTCCTTCGTCAACGAAGAGTACGAAAAGACCCGTTTCGCCAAGCGCTCGGAAGAAGTGCGAGCGGACTTCACTTTCGCGGAGAAAGTTCTGGCGCTCAATACTCCCGTCATGATGCTTTTCATCTTCGGGGCAATCATGCTGGTGGACTTCATCGGCGCGCAGATGATTGTTGCCTCTGGCGGCACGGAGTTGACCACAGGCCAGCTCTCGGCCCTGATCACCTACGGCATCCAAATCCTGACGGCCATGATGATGCTCGCCTTCATCTTCGTCATGATCACGATTGCCGGAGAATCCGCGAATCGTATCGCGGAGGTTCTTCGTTACGAATCCCCGTTGACCTCTCCCGAATACGGTATTCGCGAGGTCCCCACAGGGGATATCACCTTCGAAAACGTCACCTTCAAGTACCGGGAAGATTCAGAGCGCCCCGCTCTATCGGATATCTCCTTGACCGTTCCCGCCGGTTCAACACTGGGCATCGTGGGCGGAACAGGTTCCGCAAAGACCTCACTCATCCAGTTAATCCCTCGCCTGTATGACGTCACCGAAGGAAAGGTCACGGTCGGCGGCATCGACGTTCGCGACTACCGCCTCGAACCCCTGCGAGATGCAGTTTCCATCGTCCTCCAAAAGAACATTCTCTTCTCGGGAACCATCAAAGAGAACCTGCGTTGGGGTAACCCTGACGCGACCGATGCGGAACTGATCCGTGCGTGCGAGCTTTCCCAGGCGGACGAGTTCATCCGCCAATTCCCCGACGGCTACGACACCATGGTCGAACGAGGCGGCGCCAACCTTTCCGGCGGCCAAAAGCAGCGCCTGTGCATTGCTCGTGCGCTCCTCAAGAAGCCCATGATCCTCATTTTGGATGACTCAACCAGTGCGGTGGATACCAAGACCGATGCCCTGATTCGCCAAGCCTTCGAGACCGAAATTCCCGATACGACGACGATCATCATCGCCCAGCGCATTTCTTCGGTTCAGCACGCCGACCAGATCATCGTTTTGGACGATGGACGTATTAAAGAACACGGCACGCACCAAGAGCTTCTGGACTTGGGCGGGGAGTACCGCGAACTTTACGACACGCAAAACAGCCCGAGCGAAAGCGAGGTGGCCTGAGATGACGACGCAGCAAACGGAACAAAAAGAACAGGCACTGCAAGCGGAAGAAAAAGATCCGCACAAGCTCGAGGGCGTCCCTAAGCCTCTCGGCCGCCTCCTCAAGTACCTGTGGGCGAATTACAAGGGTCTTCTCCTTGTAGTTTTCGTGTGCATCATTGTTTCGGGAATCGCATCGGCTGTTGGCGCGATCTTCCTCCAGCAAATCGTTGACCGTGTCATCCTTCCCGGTATGGATCAGGGCCTTCCTGCGGTTATGCCGACCTTGATCCGCATCGTTACCGTGATGGGGATTGTTTTCGGTTCGGGAATCGTGTGTTCCTTCATCTACACGCGACTGATGGCCATCATCACCCAGGGCACCTTGAAGAAGATGCGCGATGACATGTTTGATCGCATGGAGTCCTTGCCCCTGAAGTTCTTCGATACGCACCCGCACGGCGCGGTGATGTCGACCTACACGAACGATACGGATGCGATTCGTCAGTTGATCGGTCAGTCGATTCCGACCTTGATTTCTTCCATCTTGACCATCGTTGCGCTGCTCGCAACTATGCTGAGCTACTCGGTGTGGCTGACACTTGTGGTCCTTTTGATATCGGGAACAATGTTCGGCGTAACCAAGAAGATGGGCGGTGGCTCAGCGAAATTCATGATTGCCCAGCAACGCTCGCTGGCCGACGAAGAAGGCTATATCGAAGAAATGATGGATGGCCAGAAGGTCATCAAGGTCTTCAACCACGAAGACGCCGTCAAGGAAGAGTTCCTCACATACAACCACCAGCTCTTCAACGATTCGCAGCGCGCGAATCAGTACGGCAATATGCTCATGCCGGCGCTGGGAAACATCGGAAATATTCTCTACGTCTTGGTCGCACTCATCGGCGGAGTCATGATCGAGTTGCACGCCCCGAACCTTGGTTTTGCGGGAATGGGCACAATCACCGTCGGTATTGTCGTCTCCTTCCTGGGCATGGTGCGTAACTTCACGCAGACGCTGGGGCAGGCCTCGATGCAGGTCCCGATGATCGCACTGGGTCTGGCCGGCGCCTCGCGAGTCTTCGCCCTCATGGAGCAAGAGAGCGAAGAAGACGAAGGTTATGTGACACTGGTCCGCGCACGCGTCGATGAAAACGGCGAGGTCCACCCCACTGAGGAACGTACGGGAGTGTGGGCATGGCGCCACCCCCACAGCGATGGAACGATCACCTACACGCGTCTTCGCGGCGAGTTGGTCATGGAAAATGTCGACTTCTCCTACGACGGGAAGAAGATGGTTCTGCACGATATCTCGCTGTGGGCAACTCCCGGTCAGAAGATCGCCTTCGTTGGTGCGACGGGTGCGGGTAAGACGACCATCACCAACTTGATCAACCGTTTCTACGATATTGCCGATGGCAAGATCCGCTTTGACGGAATCAATATCACCAAGATTCACAAGCCGGATCTGCGTCGCTCTCTGGGCGTTGTCCTCCAAGACGTGAAGCTCTTCACTGGAACGGTCATGGACAATATCCGCTTCGGGCGCTTGGACGCGAGTGATGAAGAGTGTATTGCTGCCGCGAAGCTCGCGAATGCACATTCCTTCATCGAGCGTCTGCCCGATGGCTACCAGACCATGTTGAGTGGAAATGGTTCGAACCTGTCGCAGGGCCAGGCCCAGCTGCTCTCTATTGCCCGCGCAGCTGTTGCCGATCCGCCGGCGATGATTCTGGACGAGGCGACCTCTTCGATCGATACGCGTACCGAGTCACTGGTCCAAAACGGCATGGATAACCTCATGGAAGGACGCACGGTCTTCGTCATTGCTCACCGCCTCTCCACGGTGCGCAATTCTGATGCCATTATGGTGTTGGATCACGGCCGTATTATTGAACGTGGAAGCCACGACGAACTGATTGCTCAAAAGGGCGTGTACTACCAGCTGTACACGGGAGCTTTTGAGCTCGAGTGAAATTCCCACGTGCGTGGGGGGATGTATGCAGATACGTGGAGAAGTTCATTGCGAGCCTTTTGGGGGAGAGCTTCCCGAGGGTGTGCGTTGCCTGGGGATTCCCAGTGCTGCTGGCGTCTTGACCGCGGTAGTAACTGACGAGGCCGTGGCTGGGTCTACCCCTGCGCTCCTCGTGCCAGGTTTTACCGGTTCTAAAGAAGACTTCACTCCCTTTATGCCCTATTTGGCACAGTGCGGTCGGGCAGCTCTTGCATATTCGCAGCGAGGACAAGCTGATTCCGCGGCCCCGGTAGGCGTGAAAAATTATCGTTTGAGTGATTTTGTCGGTGATCTGATTGAGGTTGCTCGATCAATGGGTGCACAAGAGAATCCTGTGCACCTATTGGGACACTCCTTCGGAGGTGTCATTGCACGGCAGGCCGCTGTGAAAGCCCCTGAGCTTTTCCGTTCGCTGACGCTGTTTTCTACCGGCCCCAGGCCTCCCGAAGGAATGCGGTGGACTCCCTTGCGTCAGCGTCTGCTGTCTTCGGCAACGGGGAAGAGACTTTCGGCTTGGTATATCTCGCAGTTCTTGAGTGAGGATCCTCGGGAAGAGCTCATTGCGCATCGATCGATGGTGACAAGTGAGGATTCGCTGATGGGAGCGGCCATTATTCTGGCCCGTTATCCAGATGTTTCTGTGCCCCTGCGCCAGAGCGGACTTCCCGTACTGATTGCACATGGAGTGCGGGATAGGGTCTGGCCGGAGAGAATGCATCGCCAAGAAGCTCTGGTTCTTGGAGCACGCTATGAGACTATTCCCGATGCGAAGCACAGTGCCCAATTGGAAAATCCTGCTGTTTTGGCCGATGTCGTCACGCGCTTTTGGGAAGACATCGAAGCACTTGCGGACTAAATGCCGTGTGCCCCTTGGCGGCTTCCGCGGGAAGCCGCCAAGGGGCACACAACTATTCGCTTATTCTCAGTGGAACACTCGAGCAAGGAACTCTTGAGTCTGAGGCATCTTCGGGTTTCCGATGACTTCCTCCGGCGGTCCCTGTTCGACGATCTTTCCGCGCTCCAGGAAGACGACACGGTCGGCAACCTGACGGGCAAAGCCAATCTCGTGTGTGGCCATGAGGATCGTTGAACCGCCGTCCTTGACCTCGCGAACCAAGTCGAGCACTTCACCGACCAGCATGGGGTCCAGTGCCGAGGTGATCTCGTCAAGAAGCAAAAGTTCGGGGTTCGTGGCGAGCGCGCGAACAATTGCCACGCGCTGCTGCTGACCGCCCGAAAGACGATCGGGGAACTCGCGGGCCTTTGAGGCAAGACCGATTCGCTCGAGCAGGCTCATTCCGCGCTCCGCTGCCTCTTCGGGGCTCCACCCGTGAACCTTGCGTGCTGCAAGGGTGACGTTGTCGATGACCGACATGTGAGGGAAGAGGTTGTAGTGCTGGAAGACGACACCGATCTGCGCGCGAATCTTGTCCGCGTTGATGCTCGGATCGGTGATGTCTTGGCCCGAGAGGAAGATCTGTCCGTCATCAACGCGTTCCAAGAGGTTGGCGCAGCGAAGGAGGGTGGACTTACCGGAACCGGATGCACCCAAGAGGACTACGACCTCGTGACGGCGGACGTCAAGGTCGAGGCCGCGCAACACGATATTGGATCCGAAGCGCTTGACGACGCCTTGGATACTCAGAACGGTTTCATCACAGGCCGCTTGCTCGGTGGCCTCGTTCGTGACTGGTGTCTGGCTCATCAGACGGTTCCTCCCATCTGTTCGCGCTTACGTAGGCGCGCGGTGTACCAATCGGAAAGACGAATGAAGGGGAAGGACAAGATGATGAAGAAGATGCCTGCAACCACGTAGGAGGTGAAGTTGTAGGTAGTCGCCTGCTGGAGCTGAGCGGCTCGGATGGCATCCGTTGCGCCCAGGACCGAGATCAGGCCCACGTCCTTTTGCATTGAAATGAAGTCATTCATCAGTGCCGGGGTGACCTTGCGGACTGCCTGGGGAACGATGATGTGACGCATGGTCTGACCGTGGGTGAGGCCAAGGGAGCGTGCTGCATAGCGCTGCGAGGGGTGAACGGATTCAAGACCTGCGCGTAGAACCTCAGAAACGTACGAGGTGTAGGTGATGATGAGCGCGACAGTTCCCAAGAGCGTGACATCGATGCGCCTCGTGGGATTGAGTGCCGGGATACCGAAGCCGATCAAGTACAAGACGACGATGAAGGGGATCCCGCGGAAGATATCGGTGTAGGCGGCCGCGAGGAAACGCAGCGGGAAGAACACCGGTCCAGCCAAGGTGCGGGTAGCAGCCAGGAGGGTAGCGAAGATCGCTACGCCGGTTGCTGCCACCAGCAGCATGCGGATATTCAGCCACATGCCAGAGAGCACAGCGGGGATGGCCTGACGTGCATACTCCCAGTTAAAGAAGGTTTCCTGAGTGGTCTTCCATCCGGGAGAGGAAGCGAGGACCGCAACAATGATGGCGGCGATAATCAGGGTTGAAATCGCGGAGATAAAAAGTGAACGAGTGGTGCGTTTACGTCGATAACGACGGCGCTGCTCTTCGACCGCAGAGACTGGGAATTCAGCCATTGGGTCATCTGAACGAGAGTGATTGAGCACGGGGTCCTCTAAATGGATAACGAGTGCGCGGGGCAATCAGCGGAAGGATAAATGAAAATTCTCCGGCTTGGGGAGGACCCCAAGCCGGAGAAGAAGAATCACTGCTCGAAGATCGGAGCTGACGCGGCATCCGCCAGCCACTTCTTCTGGAGCTCGGCCAGAGTGCCGTTGTCACGCAGCTTGTCGACAGCCTTGGTGACTGCAGGGGTCAGCGCGCTTCCCTTGGGCAGCAGCAGACCGAAGCTATTGCCGTCCTCGTTTGCGGTGAACTGGCCGACGACCGTGCCGTTGTCAACCTGGGTTGCGATCACGTTGAATGCGGTGGGCAGATCGACGACGATCGCGTCAACCTGTCCGCCCTTGAGGGCCTGGACAACATCGGCAGAGCCGTTGAAGACCAGGGGATCAACGCTGGGCTTGAGCTTGTTCATCACGTAGTTCTGGGAAGTAGTACCGGCCTGAACGCCGAACTTGAGCTTCTTCAGATCGTTGATGCTCTTTGCTTCAGCAGCGGGAGTGCCCTTAACGGCAACAACCGCTTCAGAGGTCGTGTAGTAGGGGCTGGAGAAGTCCACAGCCTGCTTACGCGCATCGGTGATGGAGAACTGCTGGATGTTGAAGTCCCAGTCCTTGGCGCCGGGTGCGATTGCCGAATCGAAGGTGGTGCGCTTCCACACGACCTGATCCTTGGAGAAACCGAGCTCGCTGGCGACGGCGTAGGCAACTGCGGCCTCGTAGCCTTCACCGGATTCGGGGTTATCGTTGAGGACCCAGGGGCTGTAGGCCGGATCGCCGGTGGCGATGGTCAGCTTGCCCTTGGTGACGGTGGGAAGTGCTTCGCCGGTTGCGTTAGCGTCGGCGCTTGCGGAAGTGGTGTTGCTTGAAGTGGTCCCGCCCGCGCACGCGCTCAGGGCCATGATGGTGGTTGCTGCGATTGCGACGAGTGCGGACTTACGGAAACGGATCTTGGGACGAACCACGTGTGCTCCCTAAGGAAATATTGGGACAATTTTGTTGTGAGTGCCTGTCAACCCAAGGGTGAAGCACCCACGCTATAAGGCTAAATGCAATTGCGCCCGGGTGGGAAGCGATAGTGCAGATGGTGAGATTTGGTAAAAATCACTCTGGGATGCGGGTTAGACTATATCTAATACCCGAGGGCAGACCCGATGATTGGATCTGCCCTCTGATTTATTTGACGCTAATGGTCACTTGCCAAGCTTGTCTTTGATGTCTGAAACGACGTCCTCGGCCTTATCTTTCGCTGCCTCTACAGCTTCTCCGACCTTGTCCTTGAGATCTTCGGCCTTGTCCTTTGCGGTTTCCAAGCCCTCTTCGGCCTGCTTCTTGATGTTTTCCAGATCCACGGTGGGCTCCTTGAATAGGGGTGTTTCCAGTGATTACCGGAACGTTCTCTCAGCCTAGGGCACGGCGGTGTTCTTGTCGATAGATTCAATCTTTAAAGGAGGCTGGGGTGACGCATCGCGCATATTCTCCTCACTCCCTAGGAACACCATCGATGAAGAAGGGGGAGTCGATGCACCCGTGGGCGAATTGGTGTGTTTCTTCTCTTTCGTTCCCCCCAAGTGCGGGCGGTCCGTCGAGAATGAGGATCGCGAGGCCGTGGATGTAGGCCCAAAGCGTTGCTTCTGCGCGTGGATCCTCGCTCCCGTAGGCAATTTTTGCGAGGCCATGGAGCTGGGAGCGCGCTGCCTTGCTGGCCTGGACAAGCTCGGGGTGTGAGTTGGGATCGTACATGTCAGAGCGGAACATGATGCGAAAAACCCCTGGATTTTTAAGCGCGAAAGTCAGATATGCGTGTCCTGCTGCGCGTGTCGTCTCCTGGGGGGTTGCGTTGGCGCTGGCACGAAGTGCTTCGCTGAGCGATTTTTCCAAGGCGAGGAATCCCTCTGTGATCAGCGCTGCAAGGATTCCCTCTCGGGTTTTGAAGTGGTGGTAGGGAGCCTGGTGTGTGCATCCGGCTCGCCTCGAGACCTCGCGCATGGATAGGGAAGCGGGCCCTCCTTCGTTGAGGAGTTCTCCGCTGATAGTGAGGATTGTTTCGCGTAGGCCGGGGGCTTCGCTTGAGCGTGTCATGGCATCAGTATAGGGGAAATAGACCGTCACTACTTGACAGTGTCTAGGAGCGCATGATTCTATTACTAGACACTGTCAAGCAGAAGGGGTGTGTATGTACGACGCAATTGTGATCGGTTCAGGAATAGGTTCATTGACAACCGCAGGACTGCTCGCAGTCGTGGCGAAGAAGCGGGTGCTCGTCCTCGAAAAACACTCCGCCCCAGGGGGACTCACCCACGCATTTCGACGCCAAGGCGCAAGCTGGGACGTGGGTTTGCACTACGTCGGCGACATGGCCCCGGGGACTCGGCCTCGTCAAATCATTGATTACCTCACGGGCGGGAAGCTTTCCTGGATGCAGATGCCCGATAGCTACGATCGCTTTTGTCTCCCAAAGCTCGGGGTGAATCTTGATGTCCCCTCGGATGCCGGTGTCTATCGCCAGCGACTCGAAGCGCTCTTTCCGAAGGAGAAACGAGCACTGAAGCGCTATTTCAAGGATGTTGCGCGGGCATACTCGTGGATGACTCTCAACTATGTGCGCCAGGTTGTCCCGCAACAGGTGGCCCCTCTTGTCGCTTTGGCACAGAAGATGCACACCTCCCTCGCATGTGAAACGACCGCGCACTACATGAAGCGCCGCTTTCATAATCCCGCGTTGAGAACACTCCTGACGACGCACTGGGGAGACTACGGAGTCGAACCCGAGCGCAGTGCTTTTGTCGCCCACGCGATGATCGTCGGCCACTACATGAATGGAGCGTGGTTTCCCCAGGGAGGAAGCGGGCAAATCTCGCGAATGGTTGAGGAAAGAATCCGCTCAAACGGGGGAGAAATCCGCGTCTCTCAAAGCGTCGAAGAAATTATTGTCCAAAACGGTCAGGCGGTCGGAGTCCGCGTCATCGATACTTCCGGTACGCATCCAGTGACCTATGAAGAACGCGCACCGATCATCGTTTCAGGAGTCGGGGCTAGTGAAACGTATAACCGTCTACTTCCAACGCAGGGAAGCATTGGAAAACTCACGGAAGAGATACGCAAAACGATCGCGCGCATGGGAAACGGAGGAACAGCGGTCATCGTCTACCTCACGCTTGACCACTATCCCGAAGGGATCGACGGCTCCAACATCTGGATCAATGAGGGTGATGGTTCGCAGACTCCCGCGGAGTTAACCACTTCCCTGCTCAACGGCACCCCACAAACGGCATTCGTTTCCTTCCCGGGGCTCAAAGCAGGCGACCAGCACGCCACCGCAGAAATTGTCTCCTTCGTTGAAGCCGGTGCTTTTCGTGCGTGGGAGGACACAATGAAAGGGGACCGAGGAAGTGACTACGACTTGCTTAAATCAACAATGGCACGGGGACTGGTCGCACTCGTTGATCGCACTCTCCCGGGTTTTGCGCACTCTGTTCGCTACGAAGAAGTAGCCACGCCTCTGAGTATTGAACACTACACCTCTCATTCAAAGGGATGCTTCTACGGCCTCCCCCTCACCCCGCAACGATTCACAGCGGGACTGACCACCCCAGAAACGCCGATCCCAGGGCTCTTCCTGACGGGCCAAGATGCAGGATTCCCTGGAATTGTCGGGGCCACAATGGCGGGGTGGACAAGCGCATGTCGAATCCTCGGGCCAAAAGGCTATCTGCAGATCAATCAGAGCCTGAGCAGCGACCCGGAGAGTGCATGTGAAACCTCAGATCCAGAACCAACACAGGACCCATCCCGCAGCGCGCCACGCCTCGCCGCTCAGGTCGTCCATGCGGACTGGCTAAGCCCCCACATCCGAGACATTGTCCTCAAGCTCCCGCGTTCACTGCAGTGGCGCCCCGGCCAGTATGCCCTGATCCGAGTTGCTCCCTTTGAGTGGCGGCCATATTCCTTGGCAAGTGCATCTGGAGAAAGTGCCCGTTTCCTCATCGATGTGAGAACCAAGGGGAAGGGAGCAGCATTCGCGCGCGGCCTAGAGCCTGGAGACAAGGTTGAACTCCAACTCCCATTGGGTAATTTCGAAATTCACAGCGAAGATGCCGAAAACGACGAGGCTCCCACCCGCCGCAGGATCTTCATTGCAACGGGAAGCGGGATTGCGCCATTTTGTGCTGCTTTTGAGGAGGGGATCCGTGCTGACGAGCTGCTGATCTTTGGATGCGCAAACACGGATGAGGATCTGACGCTACGACTCGAAACCCCGATCCCTCCCATCATCCGCTGCATAACACGCGAATCAAGCACTACCGCATTTAAGGGCCGCGTCACGGACTACCTTCGCACGAGCGGCATCGATCAAAGCGCCGACTACTACGTGTGCGGCTCACCGACCATGGTCGCCGATGTGCGTCGCGTGATCCGAAGCGGAGGGGGACGCGTCTACTGTGAATCCTTTTAGACGCGCGAATCTCTTATTCGCCAGCCGAGGCTAATTTCCAGTCCTCGAAAGAGAATTCGGGCGAGACAACGCAAGTGGCCAGCGCCGCTTGGCCTCGAGCAAAAGTACGCTGCCACGAACCGGCGGGGACAAGGAATTGCACGGGGTTCGAAGGCTCAGAAGGGGAGAGTTCCTCTTCCTCAGCTGCCGGCGATCCTAAGATCACGATCTGCGGCTCGGAACTTGGAGCCTCGCCATCTCCGCCGAGGTGAATCTCCAAGGCTCCCGGCCCCGACCAGATCCACAACTCATCGGAGTGCACCAGATGCCAAGCAGCTTCCTCGTCGCGATCGAGCACAAAGAGGATTGCCGAGGCCGTGGCTCGCTGGCCGCGAGGGGTTTCCACATGCGTGGGTGCGGTCCAGGTGCGACGGAAGTGGCCGCCCTCGGGGTGAGGAGCAAGGTTAAGTTGCTTCACAAGTGTGGAAGCGAGCGGGGTGAGGGTAGTCATTGCATGTCTCCCTCAAAGATGTCGGCAAAACGCGGATCAACCCAGCGCAGGTTCCCGTCAATAATCGTTGCAATCTGACGAGAAGCACCGGTTTGAACGAGCTCTTCGATGGTGTCGACAATCGTCGTCACGGGTACATCGAAAAACACCATGTCTGCGACCGCACCGGACTGAAGCTGCCCGACACGCTGCCGGCCAGTCGACAATCCCAGTGCGACAGCCCCACCCAAGGTCGCCGTGTGCAAAAGACGGCGAGCCAGGTCGCCTTCCCCATAACCCTGAGCGCGAGCGATCTTATACAAGAGCGCAACGTCTTCCATGACGTCAAGGCTGGGAGAAGAGGACAGAGAGTCCGTCCCCACGGCCAGCAAATTGCCCTCATTCAGGTAGGCGGCAACAGGGGGAGCATCCAAGCCAATCACACGATTCGAGCGCGGACACAAAGCAACAGCAGTATTGCGAGAACGCAGGCGACGCCGGTCATCTGCGGTCATGTACACGCCGTGGGCCACATGGCAATCAGGACCCAAAACCCCCAGTTGGTCGACGAATTGTGTCGCCGAGAAGCCTCCGCCCAAGGAACGCATTTCCGTGAAGGAGGTCGATGCTCCGCTGCGCCACAAATCGTCCAATTGCGCGGTTCGGCCTTCTTTCCACTCGGCCTCGGAATGGGATTCACCCAAGTGGATATGCAGGCGAAGGTTACGTCGGCGCGCAAGGTCGGGAAGATCTAAAAGCGGTTCTGCATCCAAGGAATAAGGTGCATGCGGGGAAATGCCGATCTGCGGGGGAGTGGGCATTGCGTCTAGGGATGCATTGACGCTCGCCGGACCGCGAGCCGCCCAATCCTCATTCGACCAGCCCATGACTTCCCAGTAGGCGACGCCGTGCAGGCCCAGGTCGTGGAGCGCGCCCGCGGCCTCGGGATCGGTGACGACGTCGGCGGCGCTGGTTGTCCCATAGCGGATCGAGAGGCGAGCACCGCGCGCGGCCTCGGCCTTCCAATCGAATTCGGTATGGTCATAGACCGCGTCGAAAGCCTGCGCCCACGCGGGGAAACCCGTGTAGCGCCTCGCGCCGACCTGCGCCATTCCTGTGTACTGCAGGTGGGTGTGCGCATTGACGAGGCCGGGCATGAGTACCCCGTCTACGTGGTGTTCGACGAAGGGACACCCCGCCTGTTCAAGGGCGTGGATCACCCAATCGCGCGATCCTACGTGTTCGATTCGCCCGCCGGAAACCGCAATAGCACCGTCCAAGACGGATGGAGCGGTGATCGGAATGACGAGCCCGGCTGAGTAGACCTCGACGACGTCGGAGTGTGGACGGGGGCTTTGGATCTCTGCGTCATCTTGGGAAAGCGTCGAAGTCATGGAACTATTGTGCATTGCTTGTTCCACGAAGTGCATCAAGCGCAGCCCGAGATACCGCATCATCAGCTTGGTGAGGAAGATTGTGAAGCCCAGGAGAAAGCTCTTCCCCACGGGTCAATAATTCAGTGAGCGCCGCGACTTGGACTCCGAAACTCATGTCCATGATCTCGATGGGGTTCCCCTCACCTGCTGTGTAGTTGATGCCCTCTCCCTTTTCCAGGAGGCGTAGGGACTTGCCCTTCGGATCACTCAGGTTCTGGATGTGTGCGGGACCGGCCTCGGTAAGAGTCCACCCCGCGACCAGTGCCTGCTCGACCTCAACTTCACCGACCACACCGCCCGCGACGGTGACAATAGCGTTTTCGGGGAGAGCCTCAAGCGCGCCAAGGGGAATGGTCGAAGGCTCACCCGTCGCGGAAATCAACATACCCGCGCGAGCGGCAAGCTCAGACAGTGGGGTGACAGTGAAACCATCCATGCGTGCTTGGAGAGCGCGAACCGGGTCAAGTTCTACGACGCTGACCTTTCCTCCCAGTGCTCGGCCAAAGCGAGCACACCCCTTGCCGACGTCTCCATAACCAATCACTCCGATCGTCATTCCAGGGACGGGGGCCCCAATCCCTGCGGGGTCAATGATGTCAAGAATCGTTGTCCAACAGGATTGGCCCGTTCCGTAGGCGTTATCGAAGAGGGTCTTGGAACGTGCATCATTGCTGGCAATCACAGGAACGCGCAGAGGGAAATCACGCAGCGGTCGCAGTCCCGAGGTCGTTTCCTCGGCAGCGCCGCGCAAGGCGGAAAGCGCTGTGGGAGCGCGACCCGGATCGTGAGCCATGCGAATAAGATGCGAACCGTCATCCAGCAGGTACTCATTGTTTTCCGCGAGGAAGTCGCGGGCGAGTGCTTCTTCCTGCTCAGGGCTTGCTTGGGAGTCGGCGAAGACCTTCAGCCCCGCGCGGCGCAGTGCGTCGGCAACGTCATCTCGGGTCTCGCTTGCGTGCCCAAAGACGGAAACTTCAGCACCGGCCTCGGCAAGCATCAGGGCAAGCGCCGCAGTTTTCGGTTCCAAAACCAGGGCGAGGCCGATGCGACGCCCCGGGAGGAGGTGGGCAATGCGGCCCACCGCGGCCTCGGTGACGGGCATGAGCGAACGGGCCCACGCAATGCGCTCGGGATCCTCGGGGCCACGCAAAAGTGAGGTATCGGGAGCGTAAACTCCTTGGAAGCTGCCACCGGGAGCGAGGACGGTGATCGCACCCGGGCGCGGAAATGCCCCCTCATCCAGATCGAAAATCACGTCGAGGCCAGTGGGAGTCGAGGGAGTGTCCTCGGCACAATCCGGGGTAATGACCTGGGCTCCGAAAGCCTCAAGGAGCGCGGTGAGCTCGCCGTCGGAGGTGATGAAACGCCGACCGGCGATCAACATATTTGTTGCGCGAGCATAGGCGCGCAGGAGCAATTGCGCATGGGTCATATCCATCAACCTAGCAGATTCGCTATTCCAGCTGATGGCGGGGCAAGGGGTGTCCCTGGCAGTTTTCTTTGAGATGGCAATGGGATAGTGTGAGCAGACATCGTTGGCGCTCAAAGGTCGAGAGGAGACGGTCGATGCAGAAAAGGAAAGAAGCAGATCAACCCAAGACACATCCATCTTCGGGCAGCGTGATTTCAATGTCCGGCGTCATCTCTGCCGTATGCGCAGCGCTGATGCTTGTGATGTTTCTACTGGCCTTCTTCAGTGAAATTGTTGGCCGTGGGTGGGCCACCCGTCTCTTCGTGGAGGCATTTGCGGTCTATGAGCTTCCCTTGGGAGTCGTCGCGTTTTTCGTGGGGCTATATGCCCTGACCGCCTCGCGAGCGCACGGGACGCGCCTGTGGAGTTTGGGCGGATATGCCATCGCTGGGGTCATTCTTATTGTGCTCGTGAACCTGATGCTTGCGGGCGAGGAACTCTTTGATCGTCTCATGGACATCTACATCTTCTACCTGTGACTTCAGCGAGAGTAAAAACTATGGTCAGCGATCCCTCATCCTATGCCGGTGCCCAGATCCGTCTTGTCGCCGTCGACATGGATGGAACGCTCCTCGACGATGAGAAGAATTTTCCTCCCGGATTAGACGAGCTTCTTGATCACTTGGAGCAACGTGGAGTCGTCTTTGTTCCCGCTTCTGGCCGTCAAGTGTGGACCTTGATCGATATGTTCCCCGAGCGCCCCGGACTCACTTTTATTGGAGAAAACGGCGCGATCGTCATGCGCGACGGCCGCGAAATCTCTTCGGCCCCGCTTGACCTTGCGACGGTGCGTGAGAGCGTGCGCTTGGTCCGTCAATACGCATTGCCGAGGCCGGGCGCGACGGCCGCACGCGAGGACGCCGGGGAGGGCGCACCTGAGGGGAGCCTACGAGAGAACTTCGACGGTGGCCTCGTCGTATGCGGGAAAAACTGCGCGTACGTGGAGCGCACGGACGAAGCTTTTTTGGCGGCTGTCGCACCCTATTACACGCGCACGCAATGCGTCGATGACCTGATGAGGGTGATCGACGAGATCGAACAGGGGCGGATGGACGAGGCGATCATTAAGCTCGCCGTTTACAGTGCCGGTGACGTGACTGCGCTTGCGGATCAAACTTTGGGGCGCTTTGCGCGCAGTCATCAGTTTGCGATCTCGGCCGCGAATTGGGCTGATCTGCAAGACCGCGGCGTTGATAAGGGACGCGCATTGCGCGCACTTCAAGACTATTTGGGAGTTACTCCGGGGCAGACGGCTGTTTTCGGCGATGCGGGAAATGACCTGTCGATGATCGCTCAGGCTGAGTTTTCTTTCGCGATGGAGAATGCCTCCGCTGACGTGCGTGCAGCGGCGCGATTCCTTGCGCCTTCGAATAACGAGGCCGGGGTTGTGCAGGTGCTGCGGGCTCTTCTTGCTGAATAAAGCTTTGCGTAGGTGCCCGGCCTCCTATAGTCTCAATCCCCGGAATACTTATTCGCAAGGAGGACATTGTGAGCATGTCGGGCGGACCGGGCCAAGGAAGCAATCCCTATCAGGGCGGAGTCGCTGGAGGAGTCCCTGATCAGGGGCAGCCGCAGAGCACAGTGCCGCTCCAAGGAGCAGCAATGCCGCAAGCCGCTGGAGTGCCGCTGAATCCTCAGGCTGTTCAGCAGGGCGCCGCGCTCTATCAGGGCCCTGGGTACCAGGCAATGCCGCAGCCGGCTGGCCAATACGTGGGTGCACCTCTGGTCCAAGGTGAAGCCAAGCTGAAGCGTTCGCCGCTCATTCTTGGTTTTATCGGCTGGGTGCTTGTCGCGTGCTCGTTCTTACTGCCCTACCTCGTCATTCGAGACGCGATTAAGAGTGGACACCCCGAAGGCGCCGGCTGGGTGTGGATCCTCTTTTTGATGATGTGGATCGGTCTTGTTGCGCCAGTCAACATTTTCGGCGTGGTTTTGGCCATGCCGAGTGCTGCAGTCCCTGTGTCGGAGAAACAGCGCAAGCTCAACACGTGGGGAATCGCTTTGAATGTGAGCCCCTGGGTGCTTGGGATTCTTGGGTTTGTGGGAGCGTCGTTCTACGCGTTCGGCGTGTAGTGGGGCGTTAGAGGATCGTGCGCCTTCGCTGACGACGGGTTTGACGAAAAGCTGATGGGGGGGTCGCGACGCGGTGCGTCGCGACCCCCCAAAGCATGAAGCCTATTGGAGGCCTTCTGTCTTACTCGGCAGAAGCTTCCTGATCGGCGGAGTAGTCTTCAACTTCCAGGTCTGCCCAGTAGTCCTCGGCCCAGGGATCTTCGATCGGCTGGCTGCGCTTCCACAGGACGTAGCCTGCGCCGGCTGCTGCTGCGGCAACAGCGGTGAAGCACAGGGCGCGCAGAAGACGGCACTTCTTGCAGGACTTCTTGCGAGCCGGAGTCGTCAGGGCCTTTGCAGATGCCGAGCGTGCGGCGCGTGCGCGTGCGCCAAGATCGCCTTCGCTGGACAGTGCAGCAGCGGACTCGGTCACTGCACGGTTGAGGCGAGGCAGGTAGTCGTCGACGACATGACCGTGAATATCGGATAGGAAGGGCTGTGCGCGATCAGCGACGGCCTGTGCGCGATCAGTTGCGGACTCGACGAGGGGAGTGGCGCGCTCGATTGCGCTTGCCAGTGCAGCCTGTGCACGGGGAGCTGCCCAATCCAGTCCCTGTTCTGCCAGATCGGCGGCGCGCACGGCAATGCGGCCCGCGTGCACTGCTGCTGCGTCACGGAGCTGCAGGCTCTGAGCCTTGAGCTTTTCGGTGTCGATGTTCGGGGTCCTAGCCATGATGTCTCCGAATCTGTCTAAGAGAGTTGCGTTCGCTTTTGAACGTATGTGACCCCTCTATTGTGCACTCTTCCTCCTTCGCATGCAGCGTAATCGCGGGAAAACTTGGCAAAATCCCGTGCCGATTTCACGTGAATCTGGAACGATGGAGTCATGGAAGCAACAATTCATACCAATATGGGCGATATCCGACTCGAGCTTTTCCCCGAGCAGGCGCCCAACACCGTCAAGAACTTCACCTCCCTTGCGAAGGGCGAGCGCGAATGGACCGATCCTTCGACCGGCCAGCAGACCTCCCGTCCGCTGTATGACGGCACGATCTTCCACCGCGTGATCGACGGCTTCATGATTCAGGGCGGTGACCCGCTGGGCACCGGCACAGGCGGCCCCGGATACCAGTTCAATGACGAAATCCACCCCGACCTGAACTTCGACAAGCCCTACCTGCTGGCCATGGCCAACGCGGGCAAGCGCATGGGCAAAGGCACCAACGGCTCCCAGTTCTTCATCACCGTCGCCCCGACCCCGTGGCTGCTGGGCAACCACACCATCTTCGGTGAAGTGATTGACGACGAGTCCAAGCGCGTTGTTGACGCGATTGCCACGACCCGCACCGGTCGCGGTGACCGTCCGGTTGAAGATGTCGTGATCTCCTCGATCGATATCGTCGACTGACACTAAGGAAACTATGTCTCAGCCTCTCTATGGGCGGCGTTCGGATCCCTACGCCGCACCAGAATGCCCGCGCCACCCGGGTGTGCGCAGCGTCGACTATTGCAAACGCTGTAATCGACCGATGTGCGCCCAGTGTGTTGTCCCCACGGAAGTTCGTTCGATCTGTGTGGATTGCGCGGGCAGAGGCCGAGGCAACTTCTTTGGTCGTTCCCGAGCGGCTCGGCCTCGTCAGGTCGGGAATGTGCGGATCGGCGCCGAGACCCCGCTGATCACCTATGCGACCATTATTTTGTGTATCGGCCTGTGGCTCGGGGACTTTGTGAGCAACCACGTTGTCACGCGATACTTGGGGTTCACTCCCCTCTACGGGCTCATTCAGCCGTGGCGTATTTTGACGACCGCATATCTGCATCTCAATCTCACGCACTTGGCCTTCAACATGATCTCGCTCTACGCCGTTGGCCGAGCGCTGGAACCCCTCTTGGGGCGAGCCCGTTTCTTTGCCCTATACCTGATCAGTGCCCTTGGCGGCTCAATCGGTGTCCTCGGATGGGCGCTCATTGATACCTCTACGGTGAATACGGTTACCGTAGGTGCTTCGGGTGCAATATTTGGCCTCTTCGGCGCGGTTTTCGTTCTTCAGCGCGCGGCGGGTATTGATGCACGCGCAATCGCCGGACTCCTTGCCGTCAACCTCCTCTACGGTTTTATTGTTTCGGGCATTTCCTGGCAGGCGCATATCGGTGGCCTCATCGCGGGAATGCTCTGCGCCTGGGCGTTGCTCCTTCTGGGCCGGCCACGCGCTGGAATGACCGCGAAAAAACAAGGAGTACGCACAGCTATTGGCGTTGCGGGAATGTTTGCCGCTGAGATCGTCATCCTTGTTGTCACCTACATGGTGCTCATCGGAATTTAGGACTCACAATGCTGGATATGTGGAATCCGTGGGAGATCTACGACCGTTTGATCGAACAGATCGATCCTTCCGTGCGCGTGAGCGCGTGCGGGCGCGCAGGCAAGTGGGCCTTTGTTGAGAATTCCGAGGCCGGAGCCGGGATGGCTTTCCATATGCCCGTTGAGTCTGTGCCGCGTTCCCTTCCCGAAGACATCACGGGACTGAGTTTGCGCGAGGTTGCAGCTTTCGCGAAAAGTTGGAACTTTGCCGAGGCCGCGGTCGGCATGGCTGCGCTCAACTCGTGGTATGCCCTTCCATCCCGTGCTGAAGCTGCCGGATTTGAGCCCTGCGAGGTCAATAACTGGCAGAACCTTTTTGATCCGTGGGCGAAGGAAACCGCAGGCAAGAGGGTTGCGGTCATCGGCCATTTTCCCTTCGCTCCAGCCGCCCTTTCCGCGGTCAGTGAATTGATCGTTCTCGAGCGCAATACTCTCCCCGGTGACTTGCCGGATTCAGCCGCCGAGTATGTTCTGCCGACGTGTGATTACGTGTTTATTACGGGTTCTGCTTTCGTCAACAAGACCATGCCGCGCCTTCTTGAACTTTCCCGAGGCGCGCGCACGATCATTGTTGGTCCCTCCTCTCCTGCGGCACCGATGCTTGCGGAGTATGGCGTGGATGCTTTGACAACCTTCTCGGTAACTGATGTCGCTTCCTTCCAACCGGCACTGAGTGGCCACTTGCTTGGAGGCATGTACGAGGCTGGAAGACGCATCGAGTTTCACGCTCACTAGTAGCGCGGCATAGTCACAGCGTCGATTTACTCGAAGGGAAAAGCCCATTTCAGGGCTATTTTCTTACCCTTTCCCCACGTTCCTGAATGATTACTGTACACCTGGTGCGAACTAGCTGTTGTTTAGTTTTGAGGGTGTGGATAACGTGTGGATACTGCAGCGAATGAGCTTTGGAAGCTGAAAGTCAAGGGAAAAATCACATTTTTCGTGATCTTTGCAGTAGATTCTAGATTTTCGTTGATATTTCGCGGTTTTCTGGTCTCAATACACAATTCATCCAATCGAATTCATGCGTAAATCTGGGAATCGAAGCTGGGTAATTACATGCGTGAGATTTATCCCCAGCTGTGGATTCGCCTGTGGATAGAGTGTGGGTGGATGTGGATTTTTGCGCGAGTATGTGGATAGCGTGTGAAATGCATACAAAGCTGGGGGATGTTCGCGTGCGAACACCCCCCAGCAGGAGCTTTTCTAGATCAGCGCTTAGCGCCAGCGCATTGTCATCAAGAAGCCGATGAACGCGATGCCACCACCCACTGCGAGGTTCCATTGGCCCAGCTGCGGGATCGGGTAGGCGGCGCTCGAAATGTAGAAGACAACGATCCACAACAGGCCCACAATCATGAGCGTCGTGAACAACGGAGCCCACCACACGGGAGAGAGCGGAATACCATCGGTCCAGGCGTGAATCTCAGACTCGGACTCAGCGGCTGCACGCTTCGCAGCCTTCGCACGCTTGTCGCGCTTTGCCTTATCGCGCTTGCCAGCCTTGCCGCGCTTCTCGCGCTTCGAGCGCTCATCCTTCTCGCTGGTTTCGCGCTTGCGATCCTCGCGCTTTGACTCTTCTGCCTGAGTCTCTTCGGACTGCGACTTCGTGTCCTTCTCGCTCTCGCTCTTCTTCGGCTCAGCCACGATTATCCTTTCTTGCGGCAGGTATTCGGGAGCTACTCCCGGGTAACGCCGCGACAGGCGGCCTCCCTCTAGCCTAGCTGGACTGGGCCAAACATCAAAAGCAACTGGGCGTATATACCCCAAACAGGGGATACTAGAACTACACTGCCCGGGCTCTATGAAAGCCTGCTCGCAACCAGGAGACGATGTGAAACTATTTGGACGACCGCTTAAGCGTCCGCGGGGGCGCACCCTGCGTTCGGCGGCCTCGGTTCTCCTCGTCACCACGGCCTCGGGAATCCTCTTCGTCGCAAGCGCACACTCCAACTCGGAAACCCGCTCGCAAACCCACGTCGACCTCGCCGGCCTCGTCGGACACCGCCAAAACGAAGTGAAGGAACTCCAAGACTCCGTCGCTTCGCTGAAGGATCAGATTGCCGGCCATGTCCCCGCCACAAACCAACAGGGTTCGGACACCGTCGATGAATTATCCAAGCACCCCGTTTCTGGCCCGGGCATCACCGTAACGCTCTCCGACGCCCCAACCGACACGGTTCCCGATAACGTCAACCCGAACGACCTCGTGATCCACCAGCAAGACATCGATGATGTCATGAACGCCATGTGGGAGGGCGGCGCCGAGGCAATGACAGTACAGGGAGTACGCATCGCGCCGCGGACCGTCGTTCGATGCATCGGAAACGTCATCCTCGTTGGCGGCACATCGTACTCGCCGCCCTACAAGATCTCGGCCATCGGAAATGTGAATCAGCTCCGAAATTCGGTCGAAACGAATCCTCGAGTCGTCAATTACCAACGTTATGTGGCACGCTACGGATTGGGCTGGGATCTGAAAACTTCAGATAACCTCGAGTTTCCGGCGTCCGCCCAAGATCTATCCCTTCGATACGCACAGGTGGTGAAAGAGAATGGGTGAACACGTAGAAGAACCGGCAGCCCCCCGCCGGTCGCGCGCCACCTTCCTCTCGGTCATCGGCGAGCTCCTCATTACGATTGCCGTCATTTTGGGGTTATTTGCCGTGTGGCAGTTGTACTGGACCAGCTACAAGGTGGAGGGCCCGCGCGCGCAGGCCGTTGCTGACTTCTCCAATCAGCACCCCTCGAAGCGCACACTCGGTGAGCGCCACACCGAGGACCCGCCGGAGTTTACCCAGACCCCCGCAATCGACGAACTCTACGGCGTCATCCACGTTCCCTCATGGAATTGGATGAAAATCCCCTTGGGTGAGGGCACAACCGGGACGATCATTGATCAGGGCTGGGCCGGTCACTACAAGGACACCGCACAGCCGGGCCAACTTGGTAACTTCTCCGTCGCTGCACACCGTCGTTCCTACGGTAACTCCTTCCGTTTCATCGATCTGCTCAAGCAAAACGACAAGGTCGTTGTCGAGACGAATGACCTCTACTTGGTCTACACCTACCAGTCCAACGAGATCGTTCCCGCCAGCGACGAAACAAATATCCGCGTCATCGCGCCAGTACCGGGTGACCTGACCTTCTCGAAGCAGCCGACTGAGCGTCTGATGACCATGACGACCTGCAACCCCGAATACGGAAATTCCGAACGATTCATCGTCCACCTCAAGCTTGAATCGTGGACCCCGAAGAACACGGGTGTCCCCGCCGAATTGCTTGACGAGCCCGTGGAGTAAGGAAGGAAAAAACATGTACGGATGGTTCTTCCGCCACCTTCCGGGACCCACGTGGTTCCGCGTCTTCTTGTGCCTGGTCATCGCTGCCTTCGCAGTCGCAGTGCTTTTCGCCTACGTCTTCCCGTGGGCAGAGCGCTTCTTCGGCTTGGGTGGCGCTTCAGTCTGATCGACCAGGCTGCGGCTGCTGTGAGTGGGCAGCGCCAGTAAGTTGCTGAATAAACGTCTTGGGGGCTTGGCATTGCCAAGCCCCCAACACTATGTGAGTGTTACGTTCCGCCTCAGTGACTCGACGCGCTGGGCGATGCCGAGCCGTTGGCCCCCTGCGAGACGTACAGGGTGATGGAACTACCCTGGCGCACCGAGGAACCCTCGCTAGGCGTCACGCCGGTGACGGTACCGGCAGCAGCATTACGATCAGGCATCTGAATGATGGTGACGCGCAAGCCCAGAGCTTCCAGCGACGAGGCCACGGTCGTGTAGTTCTGTCCCGTCAAGTTATTGGGGACGACGACGTTACCCGAAGCGATGTTGAGCGAGATCGTGTCACCGCGCTTCGCTTCGGAACCAACTGCGGGTGAAGTCGACACGACGCGGCCCTGCGATGCCCCGGCCTCGTCAACAGTATTGACATTGCCAACGGACAAACCGGCCTGGGTCAGAGCATTACGCGCCTGATCCTGGCTCATACCCGTGACATCGGGGACCGTGACCTTCTGAGAACCGGAAGAAACATAACCGGTAATGGTCGAACCAGCGCGGACCTTCGAACCAGCAGAAGGACTGACGCGCGCAATCTTGCCGCTTTCGACGTTATCTGAAGCTTCCTTCTGATCCGACAGAGTCCACTTCAAACCAAGCGCCTCGACGGTCTGCTGGGCTTGAGCGGGGCTCATGCCAACAAGGTTATCGGGGAGCGTAATCGAAGCGGGACCGGAAGAAATCGTTGCAATCACGCGAGAACCGGGCTTAGCAGCCGTACCCGCAGCCGGATCCGTCGACACGACAGAACCCGCGGGGATCGTATCGGAGGCAACCTGTTCCTCGGCGACCGCCCACTCAAAGCCCTTGCTCTTGATGGTCTGCATCGCCTCGGCCTGAGACTGACCGACAACGTTGGGAACCTCGGAGGTGGAATCTTCGCGAGAATGCGTGACCACGAGCCACGTAATGCCAATGAGAGCGACAAGAACGACAGTGATGATCCCAGCGATCAAACCTGCAGGACGCTTCTTCTTGGAGTCTTCTTCCTCGTCTTCATCTGCGCGACGGACCGCGGTTGCCTGCGAACCCGGGCGTGCGATCCTGGTCTGCGTTGCATCCGAAGGTGAAGAGGGCGAAGGGAATGCCGGCGCAGCCGCAACTGCAGGAAGCGTCTGGGTTGCCGCGCTTTCCCACACAGCGGTCTCGGGGGCATTCACATGAGCACCGTGAGCCGCGCGCAAGAGGTCAGCCTTCATTGCCGCCGCGGAAGAATAACGATCGTCAGGATTCTTAGCCAGTGCCTTCATGACGACGCGGTCCATGGCCTCGGGAACATCTCCCGCAATGGACGAGGGGAGCGGCGGAATGGTCTGGACGTGCTGGTAGGCAACGGCCACGGCAGAATCACCCGTGAAAGGCGGCTTTCCAGTGAGCAACTCGAAAAGCAGCACGCCCGTGGAATACAGATCCGAACGAGCATCAACAGGCTTACCCTGCGCCTGCTCGGGGGAGAGGTACTGAGCTGTGCCCACGACCGCATTGGTCTGCGTCATAGTCGCCTGTGAATCGGCGATTGCGCGAGCAATACCGAAGTCCATGACCTTGACCTCACCCTTGGAGGTCAGCATGACATTTCCGGGCTTGATATCGCGGTGCACGAGGCCAGCCGAATGCGAGTACTCGAGCGCTGACAAGACGCCGGCAACAATGTCGACGACCTCGGCGATCGGGAAAGGACCCGCATCATCAGAGAGGAGGTCCTTGAGCGGACGCCCATCGACGTACTCCATGACGATGTAGGGGATCGAGACCTTACGACCATCGGGGAGAAGCGTTGCCTCTTCACCCGTGTCGTAAACGGCGACGATGTTGGGGTGGTTCAGCGAAGCAGCTGACTGCGCTTCGCGGCGGAATCGTGCCTGAAAGACGGAATCCATCGCCAAGTCAGTTCGCAGCGTCTTGATAGCAACGATGCGCGACAGGCGCTTGTCGAACCCGAGGTGTACTTCGGCCATGCCTCCGCGCCCGATAAGCGAGCGCACCTCATAGCGTCCCCCTAGAACTCGAGGGGCGGAATCTGCCATGTCGTAACCTCCTGATTGGATGAGACCTCTGCACTTGTTCGGTGCAAGAGCGACCCGAATCTGTTGTGGATAGTAGCAACTGCAATTAAGAAAATCGTGAGAGAGATCAAGAAGATGACCAACCACTTCCCGATCTGGTCCTTACGCGTTGGCTCCGGTGCCACAACAGAACGATTGTAGCGAGTCTTCACGGGAGCACTTGTGCGGATTGTCGCGTTCTCTTCGGTGACTGCGTGCCAGCGGATGAGAGCGGGATTGATCGTCACGCGCTGTGGTCGTGTTGCGCTTCTACGGCGCCGGGGCATCTCTGCCGAGGCGGCGGCCGCCTTCGTGGGGGAAGGCCGGCTCTGACGCGTGGGCGCAGCAGGTTTCGCGGCCTGCGCCTCGGGCGTCGTCGTTTCGGGCAGACGAGGCGTGCGCGGGACACTTCCCATTCGCGAGGCCGCAGGCTTGCGCGCAGCCAAGGAAGGCTTCGCTGCCTGCGCCTCAAGATCGACCGGCTCGAGGAGATCCGGCGGAAGCGAGCGCCGCTGCGTGTGCTGAACCGGGGCACCGGAGCGAAGAGTGGGATTTACGCGAGTCTCCACAGCGGGAGCTCCGGGAGTCGGAGGAGCCCCGTGGTGGGGAGCCTCAATCGTCGGCTGGGGAAGCGGACGCGCTCGGAGGGAAACCCCCATCTCACTTCCAGCCGCAACCAACTCGCGGACCAATGCCGAACCCGATTCAGGGCGCCGCTGAGGATCCTTATCGAGGAGGTGATAGATGACTCGGGCCAAGGGTTCGGGAACCGAATCTGGAAGCGCAGGGACAGGCTCATTCACATGGGCGAAAGCGATATCGACCTGTGACTTCCCGGTGAAGGGGCGTACCCCAGCTGCGGCCTCGTACGCAATCACACCCAGGGCGTAAAGGTCACCCAAAGACGTGGCCTTCTCGCCCATCGCCTGTTCGGGGGGAAGGTACTGGGCGGTCCCCATGACCATGCCGTCGGCGGTGAGATCAATCTGCGAGTCCGTGCGCGAGATCCCGAAATCGGTAAGCTTCACCATGCCATCGGGTCGAATAAGAACGTTCGCGGGCTTAATGTCACGGTGAACGACTCCGGCTTGGGCTGCCGCACCAAGGGCCATGGCGATCTGCATGAGGATCGGCATGAGGTACTCGGGAGAGATTGACTGTCCGCCTCGCAGGTAATCGGTCAGGGGGCGGCCCTCAACCAACTCCATGATGATCCAGCCACGGCCATTTTCTTCGCCAGAATCAAGAACGTTCGCGATATTCGGGTGCTCAACGCTCATCGCGTTTCGAGCCTCAATGCGCAGGCGAGATAGGGAAAGTTCCTGCCCGGAAAGCTCGGGGCGCAAGACCTTCGCGGCAAGGGTTCGGCCCGTGACACGGTCACGTGCCTTCCACACCTCGCCCATGCCGCCCTGCGCGATCAGGGAGAGCAGGAGATATCTGCCGCCAAGAAGTCGTCCGGCAAGCTGGTTAGGGGCAGTCGAAGGCTTCGAATCGCTCACTTCAATCCCTCCTGGAGGAGTGCGCGTGCGATGGGACCCGCATCGCTTCCGCCGTGGGGAACAGGCCTGGAATCATCGCCCTCAACCAAGACTGCGAAGGCAATCTTCGGGTTGTCAGCCGGCGCAAAACCAACGGCCCATGCGTTTGCGCGTCCCGAACCGTCGCCCACTTCAGCCGTTCCGGTCTTCGCCGCCACGGAAATACCGGGAAGAGCCATTTCGGTGCCCGTTCCGTAGGGCTGGGAGACGACTCCCTGCATGAGCTCAGTCATCTGGGAAGCGATCTCGGGACTGATCTTTTGACCGACGCGCACCGGAGAAGTCTCGGACTGAACCTGGAGGTCAGAGTCAACGATCTGCGAAATCATGTAGGGACGCATCATGGTGCCCTTGTTGGCAATGGTCTGCGAGACCATTGCCATTTCCAAAGGCGTGACCTTCACCGAGTACTGGCCAATGGAGCTCATCGCGAGCTGCGCAGAATCCGTTGAATCCGGGAACTGCGAGGCAGTCACGCTCAAGGGGATCTTCTGGCTTGTCCCGAACTCGAAACGATTCGTCAGGTCAGCCAAATCTGTATGAGTGAGCTTTTCGCTGGCAAGAACGAAAGTCGTGTTACACGAGCGTGCGAAGGCCTCGGCAAGAGTGGGGTGTCCGTTACCGCACTCCGTCGACTCGATATTCGACACCGAGGTCTGGGTTCCCGGAAGAACTGTTGAGACGGGAGAATCCATCTCTGTTTGCGGCGTGACAGCGCCCTTCTCAAGCAGGGCAATGGTGGTGAGGATCTTGAAGCTCGAACCGGGAGCGTAAAGATCGCCAGCAATCGCGCGGTTATACAGGGGCTTGGAGGGGTTATTAATCAGATTCGTGTAGGCCGTGTTGGCTTCCTGGGAATCAAAAACCGCCAGGGAATTCGGGTCATAGGACGGCGAAGAATACATGGCTAAAACGGCACCGGTCTTGGCGTCGAGAGCAACGACTGCTCCCTTACGATTCCCCAGCTTTTCTGCGGCGATTTGCTGCATTTGTGGGTTGAGCGTCAAAACAACGCCGCCACCTTGACGGTTCTGACCCGTGAAGAGATTGCGGAAACGCTGAGCGAGGAGGGCCTGAGACTGGCCATCTAAGATATCTTCAGCCGCAGCTTCCATCCCGGTGGACTGAGAGAAGGCCGCCGAGAAATAGCCGGTCGTGTGCGCGTAGAGCGGACCCTGGGAATAAGAGCGCTGGTAGCGCGAGGATCCTTCAACCTTTTCGGAGGACGCAATCGCAGTGCCATCAACAATGATCGGGCCGCGATCGGTTTCAGCAGCGTGCAAAATCGTGCGTTGATTGCGGCCATCAGCGTTCAGCGAAGGGGCTTGAATGACCTGGTTATTGGTCACCATCAAACCGAGGGCCGCGAACATCATGAGCACAATGACAAAAAGGCGACGAATCTGAGTATTCACGCGCGACCTCCCATGTGCTCGGGTGCTTGACGGCGCTTAGGTTCCACCTCGGGGAGGCTGCCAGACGTCCATGCGGAAGGCACGGAAGGACGGCGCGCAGCGTCAGAGACTCGGATCAGGAGCGCAACAGCCAGCCAAGAAGACACCATCGAGGAGCCACCGGCCGCCAAGAAAGGCGCGGTCAAGCCGGTCAGAGGAATCAGGCGGGTAATTCCGCCCAAAACAACGAAAATCTGGATGGCAAAGGAGAAGCTCAGACCCGTGGCCAAAAGCTTTCCGAAACCGTCTCGGACGCCGATCGCTGCGCGCAGGCCTCGTTCAATGAGGACCAAGTACAGGACAAGGATCGCCGCAAGACCGGTGATTCCCAGCTCCTCGGCGAAAGAAGACAAAATGAAGTCCGAGTTCGCCAGGGGGACGAGCTGCGGGTAACCGCGGCCCCACCCGGTTCCCATGAGCCCGCCCGAGGCCTGGCCGAAGAGCCCCTGAACCAGCTGGTAGGAGCCTCCCGCCTCGGCGTTGTACACATCGGGTTCAAGGGCATTGAGCCACACGTCAAAGCGAGCGCGCACGTGACTAAATGTCTTGATCGCAATGAAAATTGCGGGGACGAACATGGTGAAACCGATGACCAACCACGAGACTCGATTCGTTGCGACGTAGAGGGTTGCAACGAAAAGCCCGAAGAAGAGAAGCGAGGTTCCCAGATCGCGCTGGAGGACAAGAATTGCCACACCGACAAGCCAGACGACCAAGATCGGACCCAGGTCGCGCGCGCGTGGAAGACGTAATCCCAACACCTTCGGGCCGCCGATGGTCAAATTATCGCGGTTAGTGACCAGGTAACCGGCGAAGAAAATCGCCAAAGTAATCTTCACAAGCTCGCCCGGCTGCATAGACAGCGGGCCGAGGCTGATCCACACTCGTGCTCCGTAGGTTTCCTTGCCGAGGCCAGGAATCATAGGAAGCAGAAGCAAAACAACGGAAACCAGGCCAAAAGTGTAGGTGTAGCGGCGAAGAACACGGTGATCACGCACCAGCACCAAGACAACCGCGGCAAGGACGATGGCGATTCCAACGAACATCAACTGTCGGACACCGACGGTGTCCATGCCTAGGGCATCAAGAGATAAGTCGATTCGGTAGATCATCGCCAAGCCCATGCCGGTCAGGGCAACCGCAATCGGTAAGATCACGGGGTCCGCGTAGGGGGCGAGGAAGTGAACACCGACCTCGGCAACAATCGCCAGAGCCACCAAGATCCCGATGTGGAGTCCCAAATTCGCGGGGATTTCCCCCGTGCGGTTGAGTGTGGTCAGGACGTAGCCGCCGATTCCAACCGCCAGTGCGATCAGCATGAGGAAGAGCTCAAGGACGCGCCGGGGGCGGACAGGATTAATGGAAACGGTAGCCACTAGTTGCCCCCCTCCTGTGTTGCTTCAGGGGTGGGGGTGGGTTGGCTCTGGTTTTGTTGGTCGTTGTTTTGCTGAGATTGTTGAGCCTGCTGAGCCTCGCGCGCCTGCTGAAGGGCACGCTCGCGGGCGTTCGAGCGCAAGATCGCAACATAGGCGTCGACTTCACCGCGCGAGGAACGCGTGACGGGCTCTTGAAGACGCTGCTGATCGACCGCTGCGAGCTGGTCGAGCTTGACGTCGGTGATTTCAACGGCGTGGGAGAGGTTCCACGAGCCGATGGACTGTGGGATCCCTTGGAAAATGACGACGGAGCCGTCTTTACCCATGACGTAGTACTGGGATTGGCTCCACTGCCAGCCCAACCAACCGGCAATGACAACGCCAATTGCGAGCATCAAGCTGATGACGGGCAGGAGCCATGCGAAACGTGAGCGCCGAGGAGCGTCGGCTTCTGCCTCGGCCTCGTCGTCGACGGGAAGTTCTTTGGTCGGGGAAGCCAAAGCCGCAGCGCGAGCGGCTGCCCCGCCACCCCCGCGAGTGGGCGCTAAGCGATCCTTCGCAGCAGCGCCGACAATCTGCGGTGCGCTGGGAGGGATGGTGCCCGCGGGAACGATATCGGCGACCACGCAGGTGACGTTATCTGGACCACCCGCAAGCAAAGCCAGCCGGATCAGCTCTTCGGCGCACTCTCCCGGATCGCGGACATCGGTGAGAATCTCGGCGATCGTATCGGAGGAGACGACTCCGGAAAGGCCATCAGAGCACAGTAGCCAGCGGTCTCCCACGACTGCCTCGCGCATGGTCTCATCGGGAGTGACGTCTGCTTGAGAATCTCCAAGGATTCGCATGACGACATTGCGCTGCGGGTGATGTTCGGCCTCTTCAGGGGTGATTTGGCCGCTGTCCACCAGGTACTGAACGAAAGAATGATCGGTGGTGACCTGGGTGAGAGTGTCGCCGCGCAAGAGGTAGGCGCGTGAGTCACCGATGTGGACCATGGCGAGCTTGTTTCCCGAACGCATAAGCGCGATACAGGTTGTCCCCAGCCCTGCGAGCTCGGGGTCTTGTTCGGAGCGCTCGGAAAGTTCCTCGTGCGCGTCCATGAGGGCATCGCGAAGAGAGGGGAGGAGAGTCTCAGCGGGGTGGGAGTCGGTGTCTAGGGGAACCAAGTGAGCGATAGCAACCGAGGAAGCGATATCGCCGCCTGCGGGGCCGCCCATTCCGTCGGCTAAGACCAGAAGATTTGCGCCCGCATAGCCGGAATCTTGGTTATTTTGGCGCACCAAGCCGACGTCGCTGCGAGCGGCGTAGTGAAATTCGACGGGCTTGGTTGGGGCCATGTTACTTCACCAATTCGAGGGTCGTTTGGCCGATTCGGACGATATCTCCCACGTTCAATTCCCGAGGCGACGTCAGTCTTTCGTCGTCCACGAAAGTTCCGTTTCGGGAACCGAGGTCTTCGATCCACCAACGTCCGTCAGCGGGGGTCAGGCGCGCGTGTTGGGAAGATGCGTATTCGTCTTCCAAAACCAGTGTTGATGAGGGTGAACGTCCAATGATGATCTGTGTGCTTCCGAGGGGAATGATCGTGCCCACAAGCGGGCCTCCGGTCAGGAGAAGATTTCGCGGTTCGGAAGTATGTGTTGAACGCCTGGATTCGCGGCGCTTACGATCCGCATCCTTGCGTCCTTTTCCGCGCGGGGTCACGACCGTGCCGAAGATATCTCGGCGCAGAGTTGAGACCGCTCCCAAAACGAGGAGCCACAAGAGGACAAGGTAGCCCAGGCGGAAGAGGGTGAAGGTGAGATCTGAAGTCACTGGGCATCCTCACTTTGCGGGTGCGTCCAGAACAGGATTCGGGTGCGTCCGATGGTGATCTGGTTTCCGTCCAAAAGGGTCGCTGCATCAATGCGGTGGCCTTCAACGAAAGTACCATTTGTTGAACCCAAATCGGTAGCAATCACGCCGGTCGGAGTAATACGAAGTTCCAGGTGACGGCGCGAAACGCCCGAGTCTGCAACGGTGATGTCGGCCTCGGCTCCGCGGCCAATGACAGTGACGGGTTCGGTGAGGAGCCACTTCTGGCCGTCGATGTCGAGGATGGGGTGCTCGGGGGAGGGTGACGAGGCCGTGGCCGGGGCGGCAGCGCCTCGTTCGTTGCGTGCTTCCACTTGGAGCTGGCCGGTGAATTCCTCCGAGTCGCGCGTGAAGTCAATGGAAATAGGGCCGAGAAGAGCGTATCCCTGAGAGGCTGCGTGATCGGTTACCTGCTGGGCAAATTCGCCCGCGAGGATGTCGAGGTCACCCAATGCGTCCATATCGGAGGGTGCCATGCGGATGAGGAAGTGGTTGGGGGCAATTGCACGGTCGGTGGAGAGCTCTTGGACGTGGTCTTCCATGGAGCGCTTGAGCGCCGAGGTGATGTCAACTGCTTTGATTCCCGAACGGAAAACGCGCGAGAAGGCGCCGTTTACACCGCGCTCGACGGCGCTTTCAAAACGGTCGAAAATACTCATGCAGACTGTTCCTTGTTCGGTATCTAACCCTTGCGTGCAGGCCCTGACCCGAAGGATCCGATAGACCTACTGACAGTATTTTACAGTTTCGTCCCAAATTGGGCGGGGTGAAGGGTAATTGAAAGGCTATTTGAGTGGGCCCGTTAAGGTGCTCTATTGATGACGCAGGTCACATGTTTGCAATGTTAATTAATACTGTTAATATCATGTGAGATCCCTGATATGGAGACACATGAATCGGTTCAGAATTGCCCCCCAACCGCAGCATGTACAGCGTCGTCCTGAGTGTCGAAAGTCTGCGCGCTATGCGGTGATTTCGTGCATCCTTGCAGCCCTCATTGCCCTTCCCGCAGTGACTAATTTCCAATCGCCGGCCCGGGCAGATGCCCCCTTGAAACACCCGGTGCCGACAGCATTACTTTCAATCGATCCGAAGGCCGAATTGGCAAGGCCGTTCTGAATGACTCCGGTACGGATCGCACCACCGTCGTCGCGGACAACTCTTACTTCGGTGTCGTCCGTGGAATGACCAACTACGACTCCTCGGATCCGAACCAGCGCTCCGTCGCTTATCGCGCGGGTTATTCCCAAGACTGGCTTGACGCGAATGTTGCGAATAACGGCGACTACTGGTCCTACGTTACTCGAGGTGTGGCCTGGGACTACCACATGGCCGTGCGCAACCGGCAGTACTACTACGGGGACTACACACCCAACGCGATTTCGACCTCGACAACCAGTGCGCTCGGATACAAGCCGAACAACCCCGGAACGGTCTCCCTCAACAGCACCTTCCTCATCGGGGCGGTGCGCCACAACAACTTCCCGATCTACTCTCAGATTCACTGGGTGCACTCTTCTTTCGATATCCGTATCGGTGATCTTGAAGAATCTTTCCCCTTCGACCAGCACGAGACGGATAACGACACGGACACGACGGCCGTGCGACGCAAGGGAGGCCCCTACGAGTGGGTCTCCCGTGCCTCCGCGCCGCGCACCTGCCCATCGACTGCCCCCTACTATGCGCTCGCTCGATCCGATGGCAACTGGCATTGCTTCAAAAAAGTTGGTGAAGGAAAAGGGAACTACGACATCTACACGGATCAGCCCCAGTACTATCCGGGTTCGGCGGGCGTGCCCGGCCATACCCCCCAGTCAGACGACGTCCTGACGATCACGAAGACCACCTCGGACCAGACGATCAGCGTCAACGGGATCCCCTACCGCCTCGTCCTCTACGGATTTGTGCCCAACGCGGACGGCAACTGCCCCGCCACTCCTCCCGCGGGCTCGACCCCGGTCTCTACCTTCACGACGAAGGAAAACCAGACCTCCTTCGGCTGCCTCTACGGCTCCTTCAGCCAAGAGCGCTACCTGCGCGTCGCGAAGGCGGTCACCGAGGACTCCGAGCAGGTGGGCGAAACGATCCCGCCGTTCACCTTTACAACGATGGGCGTTGGTGACTGGTCTGCGCCCACGGGAACACCGCTCGGCACCAGCGTTACGGCCGACGGCTTCGTCGGTTGGAACTCCTTCGAGGATGCGAACCTGACCCCGACCGCTTTCGGCAAGGCCGGGGCGGTCACCTCCGGGTACAGGGCCTTCATGCCCGGCTTCTCTCAGTTCGTCGTCGCTGAGACAGGGCCGCGCATCGCCGGCCGATTCCCGTTGCAGTTTGGAGCACCGGGGCGTTTCGGCCCCTGGAAGACCAGTGACGACCCGAACTCCGCGCAGTGGAACCTCGTCGACGTGACCTGTCTGAACGGCATTGGCGAGCGGGTCAACGTTACTCGTGACCCTGACACGGGCGGTGTGGACTTCTCCCAGGTCGCCCCGGCCTCATCCCCCGCAGCCCTACCCATCACCTGCACCTTCACGAATGAAGAAAAGGTCCCCAAGCTGCGCATCCAGAAGGACCTGGAAAGCGTTGAAGGCGCAACGACCGATGACATTACAGTGACCTATCGCATCAGCGCCACTAACGACGGCTCTCTCAAGGGAACAACAGGTCGTTTGACCGACACTCCGGAGTTCGCACCGGGATTGAATGTTCGCTCGGCTGCGGTCGCGACCACTCTTGAGGGCCTTGCAAGCGCTGCAGTGCAGCCGGCCGCCGCATCCTATGTCCTTACCGAAGGCGCGGATCTTGAGCCCGGTCAGTCAGCCACGTGGTACATCCGTATGCGTGTGAGCCGAGATAAGACCGCGGCGGGCTACAACGAGGTCGCGCTCGAGTGCGCGACCCAGAATAATCGCCTTACTCCAAAGAAAGGTCTGTATAACCGCGTTAGCGGAGACTACGACCACGATGGTGAATCCAATAACGAGGCCTGTGCCCCGGTTCGCCCGCGACCGATTCGCATTGAGAAGGCCGGCACCCAACCGGTCGGAACTCAAAACGATGATGGGACCTATCCGCTCGATGGCGCGGCTTTCGCGATCTATGACAATCAGGCACTCAGTGGTGCTCCGATCAGTGTTCTTGATGGCGGATCCAGTTTTATCAGTGCTTCTTTGGCGACAGGGAAGACTTACTGGCTGGTTGAGACCCGCGCACCTGCAGGACACGTTCTGCTGCCGCGTCCCATTCCCTTCCACATCAGTGTTGGAACCGATGCTGCTGCCTCGACCGTGATCACTACCGATTTTGGTCCTGATGATGGTTTCTCCTCCGTGCGAGTTTTGCCCGCAAAGGCCGGCACTGGAGATGCTGCTTTGCCGGGTATTCGCGTGGTTGATACTCAGGTTGGGCATCTACCAGTAGCCGGGTCCACGGGCATCTACCCCTACCTTGGAGCGGGTGCAGTACTGATGGTTGCTGCCGGTGGCATCTTGTGGATGAGGCGACGCGAAGGGTGTGAAGCCTAAGAAATAGCGAAGGAGGGGGCGCCCGCCGTTTGGTGGGCGCCCCCTCCTTTAATGCTCAGTCAGGTGAGTTAAGCAGGGCTCAGAACTCAGAAGTCCCAGTCCTCATCTTCGGTGTCGACCACTTCGCCCATGACGTAGGAAGAACCAGACCCCGAGAAGAAATCGTGGTTCTCATCCGCGTTCGGGCTCAGGGCCGCCAGGATCGCGGGGTTCACGTCGGTCGCGTCGGCCGGGAACGCAGGAACTTCTTGACGTCCTCGGTCAGGCCGAGCGGATCGTAGAGGTCTTCGGTGTACTCTTCCTCGTTTTCGTACAGCTCGAAGAGCAGGGAGAAGGTGTAGTCCTTGAGCTCCTGGCGACGAGCCTCGTCGGACTCGTTCACGGCCAGCTGGTACTTGTAGCCAATGTAGTAGCCGTGCACGGCCTCGTCGCGAATGATCAGGCGGATCAAGTCGGCGGTGTTGGTGAGCTTCGCGTGAGCGCTCCAGTACATGGGCGCGTAGAAGCCTGAGTAGAAAAGGAAGGACTCGAGCATCGTCGAGGCGACCTTGCGCTTTTCCGGGTCGTCACCCTGGTAGTAGGACTTCACGATCTCTGCCTTGCGCTGCAGGGCCTCGTTCTCGTTCGACCAGCGGAAGGACTCATTGATCTCCTCGGTGGACAAAAGCGTGGAGAAGATCGAAGAGTACGACTTCGCGTGCACGGACTCCATGAAGGCGATATTCGTGTAAACCGCTTCTTCGTGGGGGGTCCGGGCGTCCGGAATCAGCGAGACCGCGCCGATGGTTCCCTGGAGCGTGTCGAGCAGGGTCAAGCCGGTGAAAACGCGGTTCGTCATGCGCTGTTCTTCGGCGGTGAGCGTCTTCCACGATGCCAAGTCGTTGCTCAAGGGCACCTTTTCGGGGAGCCAGAAATTACCGGTCAGACGATCCCAGACCTCGAGGTCTTTATCGTCTTCGATGCGGTTCCAGTTAATGGCTTCAAAAACGGGTGTTACGCTCACGCGTCCTCCTGACACGAGTGTTTCATGCGGCGCGATCCGGGATAGGAAGCGGGCCTGATAGTTCTAAAGACTACCGTCTTCGTCGGTTGAAATCTGCCTCTGATCGAATGAATCACGAAAATGACGAGGCTAGGAGCTAGTCCGCCAAAAGCTTGAGCAGATGATCAAGAACCTTGCCGCCGGAGTAGAGCGATCCATCGTGCTGGTACTCGTTCGTGATGTAGTGATGCGCTCCCATGAGTTCACCCGTCTGAAGGGAGAGCTCGCGCGGGACAAACATGTCGTCGTAGTACACCGCGGCGGCGACGGGGACGGTGTTGTGTGCCAAGGCCTCGGGGAAATAGACGGGAGTCGCATCCGTCGTTTCAGCGAGGATTTGCGCGACCTCTGCCAAGGGAGCGAGTCCCGGGTCCTCGTCGAAGACGCGATGCATGAAGTGCTCGCCGGTGAGGTAGTAGGGCTCGGAAGTATCCAGGGGATCAGCGTCCTTCGCGAAACCGGGGATCTCTTCGGCCAGGCGATCTGCTGCCCAATTCGTTGCGGTTCCGTGTAATTCGGGCGTTGCACAGGCGTAGATGAATTCCTGGAAAACACCGTAAATCGGGGCAACATTCGTTGCGTCTCCGATTGCTTCGAGGAATTGGGTAGACAGGCGGCGCTGGCCGTTGATGGTCACCCACGGGCCCTCGAGCAAATAGTGCAGCTGGTCGGTGCGTCCCTGTCCGCCCAGCATCATGCCGATCTGGCGGAAGCGTGCACTGCTGAGGCGCTCGCCGGTCGGGAGGAGTTCCTCAGTGTCGCGCAGGTGCGCTGCGATTTCGCGGACTGTTGTTTCGTCCTCGGGGTGACGCTGGAAATAGACGCGGTTGCGCGCTGCAGTGCGCTGGTAGGTCAGGCGGTAGATCTCATCGACATGGACGAGGCCGGGCAGGCCTCCCGTGATGAGGCTGGCTTTCAGGCCCTGGGGCGCAAGCGAGAGGTACGAAGTCGTGATGAAGCCGCCGTAGGACTGGCCGAGAGTCGTCCATGGTTCATCTCCCGCGAGCTCGTGGCGGAAGGCCTCGGCATCGTAGACGATCTGATCTTGGCGGAAATAGCGCAGGTAGTTGGCCTTTTCCTGTGGGGTCGGAAGGAAGGAAAGGGATTGCGCATCCATGCGGGTGGACTGGCCGGTGCCTCGTTGATCGAGGAGGACCACGCGGTAATCCTGCAGGAGACGATTCATCCACCCGCCGTCGAAGGTGCCGAAGCGAGGGCTGGGGTAGCCGGGACCGCCCTGGAGGAAGACGGCGTAGGGCGCGTTTTCCTTGCCGGGACGCACGACCTCGCGCGCGAAAATCTCGATGGTCGGGTTATCTGCGCCGAGGGGACGCGTGTGATCGAGGGGGACGTCGAGACGGTGTTCGTAAACGGTGTGAGCGTGGTGGATGTAGGAGTTCGTACGCATGGGACAAGGGTAGCGCCGCAGAGCGCGCGGCGTGCGGGGTGCGCCGCGGAGTCGGCTGCGGGCGCCGTTCCGCCTGCCGCTCCCCGAATATCACACGAAGTCGGTAAATGTCGCAGGGAATAAGCTGCGTCTTTTACTGACTTCGTGTGGAGGTAGCCGGTTAAGCGCAGGACGGGAAGGCGCGTGACATCGTGTACTGCTGTTCAGTGCCAAAAGACATACGAAGTTGGTGAATGTCGCAGGGAATAAGCTGTGTCTTTTACTGACTTCGTGTCGAGGGGCGTGTGCCTTCGTGTGGAGGGTGAGGGATGAGGAACGAGGCGGCGCGCGGGCCGAGGCGAGGGTGCTGGGTGTGCGGGCCGAGGCGTGGCGCGGGCTCGGCCGTGGGCAGCGTACGTCAGGCTTCTAGAGCCAGTTCAGCATGAGGATGTAGCTGAGGGTCCCGAGGCCGACGCTCCACAGAAGGCGCCGTTTCGTTACCAGGTGGACAACGACGGTGATGACAGTTGCGATAATGGCCGCCCACCACTGAGAGCCTGCGACGCTCGTGTTATCACTGAGCGTCGCCACGACGAGGATCAACAAAATCCCCGGAGGCATCCACACGGCCATATTTCGAACGAAGCTTGACTCGCGCAGGGGCTCGAGGATCTTGAAGGGGAGCGCGCGCAAGGTGAAGTCGATGACGAAGACGACCAAGAGGATTCCGAAGAGGTAGGGGAGCGAGTGAGACATCAGGCCTCCTCACCGGCGTGTCGTGCGTGCGCTTGGTCGTCGCGATCGGAGCCCGAGGCGGAGAGTGAGTCTGAGGGGGAAGGGGAGTCGTAATCGGAGCGCGTATCAGGGGCAGAGAGCCCGTTTGCGGCAGGCTGCGAGTCGCAGGCGGAATCAGCACCGAGGCCGGATATTCTTTCGCGTCCTCTTGAGAACACATGGCGTACCACGAGAGAAGCGACGAATAGCAGCAGCGCAAGCAATAGCTTTTGTTTAGGCCAGATGGCCATTGCGATGAGGAACGACCCAGCTGCCAAAACAACCGAGGGAATGTCCTTGAGGGAGCGAATCGAGTCGACGGTCAGGGTGATAAACAGCGCCGTGAGCGCGAAATCCAGGCCCTGGATCTGAGCGGGAATGAAAGACCCTGCAAGAACGCCAACTAAACCAGAGACCACCCACGTCGCGTGATAGGTGACTTGCATGGCAAGCAGACGAGGCTTCGTCCAGCCTTCGGGTCGCGCTGCGGTGATCGCGTAGGCCTCGTCAACCAGGGCGTACATGGAAAATAGGCGCGCGAACCTACCCTCGACCAGGTGAAGAGGGAAGGAGAAGGCGTAGAAAAGATGCCGGAAGTTTACGAGCAGCATCGTCACAGCGATGACGGCAATTGGAGTGTACGAGGCCGCCAAAGCGATGACGAGTAGCTCAGCAGACCCCGAGAAAGCTGCTATTGACAGTGCCGGGGCCATCCACCACGGCATTCCCAGCTGCATGACCAAGATGCCGTATGCAATCCCCAGAGGAATGTAACCCGCCGCGATGGGTGCGGTCATACGGATTCCGGTGAGGATTTCCGCGCGGGTTGAGGATGGCATCCCTCTATTGTAATCGGTCGATGCGGCCGATTTTGGCGGGAGTATCTGGGGGCGGTTGGGTCGGTTAGCTTGACCGGGACTGAGACCGATACGGCCAGAGCCGCCGTTGTTGGACTGGCGTGCCGGGGCAGGTGCAGTGTTCTGCACAGCTGAGGCCGAGGCAGCTTGAGCATTTCGGTGAGCTGGAAGGCCCTGCTACCGGATTGGTGAGGACTGGTGCATGAGAATTCGAGGCCCCTCCTTCCCCACAACCCAGGTGCTGCTTTCGCGTAGTTTCCCGCCCGTCCACGTTAAAACGTAGGTCACGACCCAACCGACACTTGGTGTTGTACATGAAACACTGTCTGAACTGGTGTGATTGGGCAGTGATGCTTGTCCTTCGCAGCGGGCTATCGCCGCAGAATCGCTCAGAACAGCGCTGTCTTCGCGCAGTCTTGTCACCGGGATCACTTGGAAATTCGAGGCCTCCACGTGCTCGGGTGCGCGCCCTTCCAAACCCTGCGTGAGAGAACCGTTATGCCAGATCCGAATGCACCCGGGTGCCTCGAGCGCCTTCAGTGCGCGGGAATCTGCCCGAAGCCACGCGTCAAGGAATTGGCGCTCAAGCAGTACTTCCGGAGCTTCCGTCCCCGTTGCGTTTCCCTGATTTTCCCTGCCTGCCGAGGCCGCATCAGCCTTGAGCGTGGCAGCGCCCAATTCCGTCGCCGCGCTTGCCGCAGTACCGGCCGTACTCGACGCTTCCGCGGCGGTAGCGGATACCCCAGTGCCAGATTCGGTGCTTTCAGTCGAAGCAAAGCCCGGGCCCGTGGGAATATCGCGGCCATCGCGATAAGCTTCCGCGCACAAGCGCGCGGCATCATCGGCGCGCTCGTTGAGAGGATGCCCCGCATGGCCCTTCACCCACTCGAAGGTCACGATGCGCCCCTGCATGGCGCGGTCAATCTCTTGAATGAGCTCCAAGTTTTTAATGGGTTTCTTATCGGCCTTCACCCACCCGCGTTTCTTCCACCCCGGTGACCACTTGGAGATCACATTGATCGCGTACTGAGAGTCCGCGAGGATGTGGAGCTCTTGGTCGGCAAGACCGGCCTGAGCAGTGGCCTTGAGGAGTTCAAGGACAGCATTCAATTCGCCCAGATTGTTGGTACCGCTGGGCCACCCGCCCGCATCCCAACAATCCTCCGAGACCACCCAAGCCCATCCAGCAGGCCCCGGATTACCCAGAGAAGAACCATCCACTGCGGCTGTAATCGTCATAGGAAGTTCCTCTACTTGGTGATTTCGACCTGGTGGAGTGCGAAGGCAAATTCTTGAGCCCGAGCCTGCCAACGTCCCTTGCGCCCAGAAGCTCCCGCGTGCCCTGCGACCATTTCGGTGCGGATCACGATAGGAGGCTGGTCGGGAACCTGTGCGGTGGCCTGTCGAAGGCGCTGGACCCACTTATGGGGTTCAACGTAGAAGACGCGCGTGTCATTGATCGAGGTGGTCGCCATGATCGCCGGGTAGCGCACGCCCTGGCAGACATTTTCGTAGGGTGTGTAGGAGCGCATGAGCGCGTAAATTTCAGGATCTTCAATGGGGTTACCCCATTCCTCCCACTCGCCCACGGTCAAGGGGAGTGAGGGATCCAAGATGGTTGTTAGCGCGTCAACGAAAGGGACTCCTGCGATCACCGCAGCAAAACGATCAGGCTGCGCGTTCGTGACCGCCCCCATGAGGAGACCACCCGCGCTGCGGCCTTCGGCGATCAAGCGTTCGGGGTGAACCCAGCCGGAATCGACCAGATAGTTTGCGACATCCAAGAAATCGGTGAAGGTGTGTGTTTTCACTAGTTTCTTACCGTCTTCGTACCATGAGCGTCCCATTTCGCCACCACCGCGAATATGTGCGATCGCGTGAACGACGCCTCGCTTGAGGGCGGGAAGACGCAGGATGTCGAACTCGGGGTCGAAGGAAACCTCGTAGGAACCGTAGCCGTGGATCCACCCCGCGTGAGTACCGTCGGGCTGGGCATCGCGGCGGTGAACCAAGGTCACGGGAATCTGTGTGTGTCCATCCCGCGCGGTCACCCACACTCGCTCTTCCGTGAAATCAGACGGATCCCAGTTGGGAACCTGAGTGACCTTGAGGATCCGCGACTTCCCAGTTCGCAGATCGAGTTCTTCCACGGTGGGCGAGGTCAGGACGCTCTGGTATCCCACTCGAACAAGGCAGTCTTCAAATCGCCCGGAACTGAGGGGATAGAGGCTACGGATCGTGCCCTCTTTGTTGAGTTCTTCCCCGAGTGCCCACAGATCACTGCAATCCGAGGCCGAAACGGGCTTTCCATCGACAACTTCGAGGGGTCGTGTGCGCCGGTAGTAGCGTGCTTGGGGGAGTGCGTCACGCCTGTAGGACAGCGTGAAGAAATCGCGATAGGCCTCGAGATCGCTCAGGCGCTCCCCGTCGCCGGCGGTGTAGAGCGTCACCCAGCATTCGGGGTCCACGACCGAATCAGCGGCACCCTCTTGAGGCAAAGGAATACACGCCAAGCTTCCTTCGCGTGAAAGTGCTGTGTGGATGACAAGCAGGTGATCGCCTGCGGGCTCAACATTGACCTGGACATCATCACGTTTAGCGACAATAGGCCGCGGCGGAACGCTGGGAGCATAAGGATCCCACAGCCATGCGCCGCCACTGGTTGTTGAGGTCGAATGAACAACGACGTGCCAGGGGTCGTTCGATGCGGAAAACCACAGGTCAAAGGCCTCGTCAGGTTCTTCCAGCAGCAGGGAGTCACCATCGGCATCCGCACCCACGCGGTGATGCATGAGCTGGAATTGCCTCCACGCGTCATCGACTCGCGTGTAGATGAAGGACTGAGAATCCGCGGCCCACGCAAACCCATAGCCCGCGTCGCTGACACGCTGATCAATGATGTCGCCGCTGGACGCGTCTTGAATGATCCACGTCCAGCGTTCGTCGCCTTCGGTATCTTGAGACCAGGCGATCAAACGCCCATCCGAGGTTGGCACCAATTCCCCGACCTTGAAGAACTCTTCACCTTGGGCGCAGAGGTTTTCGTCGAGAAGAAGCTGCTCGCCTTCCAGTGTTTCGCTATCTGCCAGCACCGGAGTGTTCGGGTAGTGCGAGGCCGACACGCGGTAGTGCTTTGCATAGGAGTCTCCGTGATACTGGCGTTGGAAATACCACCAGTCCCCAACGCGCTGGGGAGCCGAATACACAACCGGCGCGGTGAAAGAATCAAACTCCGAAACGAGGTTCTCAGCCAGCCTCTGCGCAGGCTTGCAGACATGTTCCGCCCATTGATTTTCCGCATGGACATGGGCAATAACATCCGGGTTGTCACGCTGACGCAACCAATCCCACGGATCATCAAAATGGTCCCCGTGAATGGAACGAACGCGCGTCCCAAAACGCTGCGGGGCAACAGGAGCGGTCTCTTCAGTCATGTTCATACTCTAAGGGAGCACACCGGCATCTGGAGCGCACTTGAGCTGAGCCTTCCCAAACGCTCGACGAAATAAACGTTAAAATCTTTACCGTGCCCACACAGGAAACAGAACAAGTGACGCCCCCCACGGCCTCGGCAAGCGTCGAACAGCCGGCCCCCGCAAGCGCACCCTCACGCCCGGCCACCCCCGCAAGCGCCCCCAAACCCCCCGCCCCCCAAAGCCTCGCGGAAACACTGCGCGCATGGATCAAGGAATTCATCCAATTCGGTCTGGTCGGCGCAACCGCATTTGTGATCGACATGGGGCTCTTCAACCTGCTCCAACACGGTCCCCTCGGCGTCCTTGCCGGCCACGCAAACACCGCCAACGCCGTGGCTGCCAGCGTCGCGACGATCTACTCGTGGATCATGAACCGAGTGTGGACCTACCGCGGACGCACCCAAGAAAATGCGGGTCGCGAGGCCTTCCTCTTCTTCTTCGCGAACCTCTGCGGCATCGGAATCACGCAATTCTGCCTGCTATTCAGTCACCACATTCTGGGATTGACCTCGCCGCTGGCCGACAATATTTCCGCCTACGTCGTGGGCTTTGCTCTGGGAACGGCATTCCGTTTCGTCTTCTATCACTACGTCGTTTTCACCGGAAATTCAACGAAGTAAGCGTCGACGAGGCCTCGTACCCAAAGCCGCGCACCTTCCGTACGCCCGGGAGTAGCCGGGTAATTTTCGCCATAAAAGCACCGTCCTCCCTTCGCAGGAGTCCCGCCTCGGACGTAGAGTCGAAAGGTGAAATCGACGAATCTGAAGCACATTGATGACACCGCACTGGTTTTTGAGGGCGGTGGTATGCGCGGCGCCTTCACAGCAGGAATTGTCGCCACTCTGATCGAAGAAGGAATTGACTTCCCGCACGTTTCCGGGATTTCTGCGGGTTCGTCGAACACCGTGAACTACGTGTCTCGAGATGCCAAGCGCGCACACGACACCTTCACCACTGTCGCAGACAGTCCCGATTTTGGGGGCTTCCGTCACTGGATCGAAGGCCGCGGCATGTTTAACGTCGATTACCTCTACGACGAGATCGCCCAGCCTGACGGCGACGCCCCCTTGGATCTGGATACCTTCCTTGCCAACCCAGCTGAGGTCCGGATCGGCGCCTTCAACGCCACCCGAGGTGAAGAAGTGTGGTTCACAAAGGACGATATGCGCACGGTGGAAGAAGTCGGACGCTGCGTGCGTGCCTCGTCGACTCTTCCCATCATCATGCCCACGGTCACAATTGACGGCGACACCTACGTTGACGGCGCTCTTGGCCCCAACGGAGGAATCCCCTTGGATGCACCGATGCGCGACGGCTACCGCAAGTTCTTCGTCGTCCTCACCCGCCCGCGCGACTTCGTGAAAACCCCGACGAAACCGGGTGTGTGCTCCGCCCTGCGCCTGGCTTTCCCGCGTCTTCCTTCCATTGCCGAGGCCGTGGCCCGTCGCACCGTCGCCTACAACGCTGCTCGCCGCAAGCTTTTTCAATTGGAAGAACAAGGGCGAGCACTGATCGTGACTCCGGGAGACCTGGGCATCGACAAGATGGAGATGAATGTTGATCGTCTGGAAGATGCCTACGATGCGGGTGTTGCTCGTGCACGCGCAGATCTTCCCAGGTGGGAGGCCTTCTTAGGCCTGTAGACCCTGAGCTTATGGGTGTGGGGCCGAGCAGACATGCTCGGCCCCACACCCATTCGGTGTCCCCTATTCGGTTGCAAGAGCCGCCGAAGGACTGACTTTTGCCGCTCGACGTCCCGGCAGCCACGAGGCAACAAGGGAGGCAAGCACCGCAATCCCTATAACCGCCGCGATTTGAATCCACGGGATAGTGATGAAAATGGTGAGTCCTTCCAAGGGGAGTGCCAGGATCCCGACGGCCCCGAAGAAGATTCCGAGTGCGGAGCCGATGATGGCTCCGGTTACCGAAATAAAGACTGCCTCCAAGGCGAGCATGGTTTTCATCTGACGCTTGGTGAGGCCAAGAGCACGGAGCAGCCCGTTCTCCCGAGTACGTTCGGCAACGGAGAGTGAAAGAGTATTAGCAACACCGACAAGAGCGACCAGAACCGATACTCCCAAGAGGCCAACGACGATGAGCAGCATCTGATCGATCATCTTGGAGTACATCTCGCGCTCAAGCGCTGACCCGTTAACGATTAAGGAACTATCGATTTTTGCGAGGTCCTTCTGAACGCTTGCCGCCGATACTCCGTCCTTCAGCTTGACGATCATGTCCCTCACGGGTGCTTTCGGATTGAGCTTGAGTAGGTTTGCTTCGCTTACTTCGTAGGTGCCATTGAAGTTCTTGGTGTATTTGCCTTTCAGGGTCAGGCATTTTCCCTCATTCGTGCAGACTTTGAGGTCCTTGCCGTTCCAGGCTTCCATCCCGACCAAGACAGTTGAGTCATCGATCTGCTCGACCTTTGAGTGGGCGACTGTCGAATAGTTTGGCTCCCCGAAAATCTGACTCTGTTCGTCGGCATCGCCATTACCTGCCGGCGCCTCTCCTTCAAGCTTTACGGTGCCGTAGATCGAGTGGGCGGGAATGCTTGCAGCAACGCCCTCGGTTGATGCGACGCGCGCCTGAATATCACTGCTGAGTTCCCCAGCCGTGATCGTACTGACGGAAAGATCGAATGGACGACGCTCATTGACCTCATTGATGAGGGAGTCTCGCATCGAAGACGCACCGACCATCATGGTGACAACCAGGGTGACGCCAATGACGATTGAAGTTCCGGTTGCGGAGGTGCGTCCGGGGTTACGGACAGCGTTCTCGCGTGCCATACGAGCGAGCATTCCCGGCCACAGGCGGCCAAAGAGTTTGGTGAGAGTGGGAACAATAACCGTGCAGATCAGCAGAATACCGATGAGGCATGCCATGGACATACAGAAGGACAGGGCGAACTTCTGCGTGGCGCTGCTGATCTTCAAAGCCGCAAGGAGGCATCCTCCACCGACAACGGCCAGGAAAAGACCGACGACCAGGGTGAGGCGGCGCGCTGCGCGAGAAGAGGCGTCGGCCTCGTTCACGGGAGAAAGGGCAGCGATCGGTGGAACTTGGGAGACCGCGCGGGCTGGCTTGCGTCCGACGAAGACGGTGAGGAGCGTTCCGAATGACCACACGCCGATCGCGTAGGGGATGGATAGGGACGCGACGATCGAGAGGAAATTCTCTCCCTCGACCATATGTCCCAGGCCGAAACCGCCAACCAGAAGCCCCAAGATCACGCCAATGAACGCCGAGATCGCGCCAATTGCGTAGGTTTCACGCCGAACAAGTGAACGCACCTGCTGAACGTCCGCACCGAGTGCACGCAGGAGCGCCAACTCGCGGCGGCGTTGCTGAAGAATGACTTTAAACGTCGAGGAGACAACAACCGAGGCGACAAGAATGGCAATCGCCGGGAAAATCAGGGCAATCGCAGTGAGGAGAGCCCCCGATACCTGAATCGCTTTGAGGTCCTTCTCGACTTCCGATGCCACGCTCTGGACCTTCACTCCCTTGACGGTGCTGAGATTCGACTCGAGAGTCTTCACCCAGGTGTCCTGCTCGGCTGCACTCGGGTTCCCGTACCTGTCCCCGGGAAGGTTCGTTGCCACGCGGATCTGACCGGTCGGTCCCATGCCAACCGCCGAGGTGAAGCCCTCGGTGCTCACATACGAAGCTGCTGTGATATTTGACCCCGAGTCGTAGATCCCGCTGACCGTGAAATCGTGTGCGCTTTCCGTCCCTTGGGAGGTGAGCGTGAGGGTTTCGCCCACCTGCAGGCCCAGTTCATTCGCCGAAGTGGAGGGGATCGTGATTTCCGAGGCCGTGGCCGGGGCTTTCCCTTGCGTGTACTTCAGCGAGAGGAAAGGATCGGGGAGGAGGGGAGAGAGGAAGAAGGCCTCTCGCTCGTCGTGAGCCTTGCCCATGAGGGGGTATTGCGTGGAGATGCCGACGGCTGTGACTCCCGGAATCTTCTCGATCTGAGAGGTCACCGAGGCGAATTGCTGGGTAACGCTTTCGGGGGTGGGTTCCTCGGCGTTATCGTCGCGGGAGGGATTGATGGTGACAAGTGCTGTCGTGCCTCGATAGGCCTCGCGAATGCTTCGGGTGAGGGCCGAGGTCGTCGTGTTCGTGAAGAGCAAGGTCACGATGATGAAGGCGGTGGAAATTGCAACGGCCAGGCCGGTTGAGAAATAGCGGCGACCGTGGGTGCGTAGGTTTGCTCGAAGCAGAGTGGATGTTGAACTCACGGGTGTCACCTCAGCGCGGCGTTGAGCTCGTCTTCGCTGGCCTCGCGAAGGTCTGAAACGATTGCGCCGTCGCGGACAACTAGGACGCGATCGGCGTAGGAGGCCGCGTGGACGTCGTGCGTCACCATGATGACGGACTGGTCGAGTTCGTTGACTGCTCGGCGCAGAAGGCCAAGAACTTCCTTGGAGGAGTGCGAATCGAGGTTACCGGTCGGTTCGTCTGCGACGATGACTGCGGGGCGGCTCATGAGTGCGCGGGCAACGGCGACGCGCTGCTGTTGGCCACCCGAGAGCTCGGAGGGCCTGTGGCTCAGGCGTTGTTCCAATCCCAGTGAGGAAACGATGAGCTTGAACCAGTCCTCGTCGACTTTCTGCCCGGCGAGCTCTAGGGGGAGCAGGATGTTCGCTTGTGCGTCCAGGGTGGGGATGAGGTTGAAGCTCTGGAAAACGAAGCCGATCCGATCGCGTCGAAGCTTTGTCAATTGGCTGTCTTTAAGCGCCGTGATATCAGTATTTTCAATGAATACGGTTCCTGAGGTGAGCGAATCAAGTCCGGCCAGGATGTGCATCATCGTTGACTTACCTGAACCTGAGGGGCCCATGATTGCGGTGAATTCGCCCGAGTAGAAATCGACACTGACGTTGTTGAGCGCGCTGACCTGGGTGTCGCCCGATCCGTAGATTTTGGACACGTGTGAGAGGCGAACAACCGGGGTTGTAGATGGAAAAGTATTCATGTCCACTATCTTGCGCGCAGCGGTGTGCTCTCCACTATGGGGGGATGCCCCGGGTGTCCCCTGATTTTCCCCGGTGGTGACCCCGAAGCCGCAGTGTTTATGTGCGTGCCTGCAGGAGGGAGCGCCGCTTCCACGGCCTCGTTCCTAGTGCAGCGCTTCTCTGAGCTTCAGCCCTAGTTGTTTGCGCTTTCCCCCAGCCGCAGTCCCCTGAATCGATTCACCGCTGCTGCGACATCGACGAGGCGTGGGCGGGCAAGGTGCCCCGGCAAAGAATGCGCACCGAACTTGGCAACAACGTCCAAGCCCTCAGAATTCATCGCACGCTCAAGGCGAGCTAAGAGCTGGTTGATATCCAACTTCCCATCCGCGTACGAGAAGAGCAACCCGCGCACCATCCACGCAATCGCCTCGGTCTGTCCCGGGTCAACAATCTGCTCCACGTCGCCCAAGTCAAGGTGCACCTTGTCCAACGTAATCGAGGACAAGCCCGCAGCCTTTGTCTTTGCACGCTCGGGTGCGCGCAAGCGAAGGGGGAAACGAGGCTCGGCGGGAGCGCTCATGGGCAGGTCCTCATGGGGACGAGGCAAGCGCGAGACAACCTCGCGCGCACGATCGGTGACATCGACGCATCGATAGTGGTCCATCATGAGCACGCGATCGGCTTGATCGAGGTAATCGCCAGAACCCCCCATGACCAAAATCGTCGAAACACCAAGGTCGCGGTGAAGAGAGGAAATACGATCAACCAAGGGAGTGATCGGTTCCTTCTCTGCCTGGACGAGCTCGCGCATACGCCCATCGCGAATCATGAGGTTCGTTGCGCTTGTGTCCTCATCGATCAATAGCAGGGGAGAACCCAGCTCAATTGCCTCGACCAAGGAAGCAGCCTGAGACGTCGATCCCGAGGCGTTTTCCGTCGAGAAACGCGAGGTATCAGCGTTTCCGGGCAGATGCGTAATAAAGGGAGAAACATCCACTCCCGTGACGGCGCGGCCATCAGCAGCACGGATCTTCATCGCATTCGGTGCAGTGGCCACATACTCGCGGCCGTCGCCTGGGATATGCGCATAGACACCGCGCTGAATCGCACCCAGCAGCGTGGACTTACCGTGATAACCGCCGCCCACGATCACCGTAACGCCCGGCTCAATAGCCATCCCGCGGAGGGTGCCCGCGTGGGGGAGCTCAACCTCGGCCTCGAGAGTGGAGGGGGAAGAGAAGGGGATAGCGTCCACGAGGGGGAATTGGGAGACCCCGCTGCGGCGCGCAAGGACCGAACCGTTGGCGACGAAGGACACCCAGCCGCGCTCGCTCAGGATGGACTGGAGTGCGCAGTAGTCCTCGTAGACCTCGATGTGGTGCAGAAGGTCCTGGCGTTCGCGCTCAACTTCGGGAATATCGCTGAGGTAGTCGAAAGTGTCTTGGACAGCATCAGGAATATCGAGGTCGAAAATCTGCGCGGCGCGGCGGCCCAAAATCGTGCGACCGCGCGCGGGCATACGAACCTCGAAGCGGAGCTCGACGCGGTCGGGTTTGACCGTGCAGGCGCTGCGCTCGAGGATTTCAACGCTGGGTGACATGACCTGAAGGTCACTGAGGCGCCTCTCGCGAAGCGAGCGATTAAAGGCGCGAAGGAGGTAGTCCGCGCAGGCCAGGCGCGCCTCGGAAGACGCAATCGCGGCCTGGGGTAGCCCCATTTCCTGCGGTGTCGAAATTGCGCGCACCTTCGAGGGCGGTGCATAGGGATCGGCCTGGATGCGGTCGATAGACAGGGAAAAACTGCCGTAATCCCACATTCCGAGGACTGACTTGTATCCCGGGTAGGAACGCCCGTCGAGTTGATGAAGTGCGCGAATGAGATCGCGGTCGCTCCCGGTGTGCTTGCGGTACTCGGCGGTCGAACTCTGTCCGGGAATTCGCGCTGAAGGTGAAGAATCGCGAGGTGACATGGGTGATCAGCCGACCGCTGCGGAGATGGTTGTGACCGCGTAGTAGATCAGGTAACCGGCCAGGCAGATGTGGATGGCGGTGCCGATCACGCCGAGAGTGCGCGCAATCAGTGCCTGCTGGTAGGCGCTTTCGGGGATCTGAGCGGCGCGTGCGCGCCTGATTGCCGTGTTTGACCAGACCCACGCGGGAATCGTGCCGAAAAGACCGATAAGGAACAGGCCGAGGACCGCGAAAACCATGGGGCCCGTGCTGGGGATGCTTTCGGCCTGCATGCTCGGCGAGGTGGGGTTGTAGGTGAACTCCGGGGCGCCGAGGGGTGCTTGGGGCGCGAAGGCGCCGCTTGCCGAGGCAGCGAGAGGCGCGGATGCGCTCTGCTGGGACGCGTGCGGCATGCTGAAGCGATCGCTCTCGGGTGTGCCCCAGGGGGTACCAACAGGAGTCTGCGGCGTGGCCTCGGGTGTCGTTTGTGAGCCCATGGGCGCGCTTTGCTGCGCGTTGATCAGATCGCTCTGCTGCGCGCTCAACGGGGCGCTTGGCTGTGGCCCTGCTGAGTCCTGCGGCGCCCGAGGCGTCGGCATGTTCGGCGGCTGGAATACGTTGGGCGCTTGAGGATCTGGTTGCGTCATGTCTCCATCATAGGCAATGGCATGAGGTCCAGGCGCGTTCCAAGCTTGTTCATGCCTGCCTGCCTGTCTGCTCTTGCCCGTCCAGGCCTGTTCCTGCTTGCGCGAAGCTTGCTCCCGCCTGCTCCTGCCCGCCCGCCTGCTCCTGCCCGCCTGCTCTACATGAAGTCGGTGTTTGTCACAGGTTATGGCCTGTGTCTTTTTCCAACTTCGTGTGTCTATTCGGATTCGCAAGACTGCTCGTGTCTGCGCCGAGCCGGCTCCAGGCCTGCTCCTGCCCGCCTGCTCTACATGAAGTCGGTGTTTGTCACAGGTTATGCCCTGTGTCATTTCCCGACTTCGTGTGACTTTCCGAGGCCGCGCCCGCGCCCGCGCCCGCGTCGTGCCCCGTGTGTCTTTCCGAGGCCGCGGACGAGGCCGCGCACCCGCACCCCCCGCACCAGCGCACATGCAGTGCGGGGGCCGGTTTCCCGACCCCCGCTTTACCCGCTATACGGACCTAACGTCACAGCATGCAGGACACGCAGCCCGAAACTTCGGTGCCTTCCAGTGCCATCTGGCGCAGTCGCATGTAGTACAGGGTCTTGATGCCCTTCCTCCACGCGTAGATGTAGGACTTATTGAGGTCACGCGTGGTCACCGTATCGGGGTAGAACAGCGTGAGCGACAGGCCCTGATCGACATGCTGGGTCGCCACTGCGTAGGTATCGATGATCTTCTCGGGGCCGATTTCGTACGCATCCTGGTAGTACTCCAGGTTTTCGTTCGTCATGTAGGGCGCCGGGTAGTAGACACGACCGATCTTGCCTTCCTTGCGGATTTCGATGCGCGAGACGATCGGGTGGATCGACGAGGTCGAGCCGTTGATGTAGGAGATTGAACCGGTCGGCGGGACCGCCTGGAGGTTCTGGTTGTACATACCGTACTGGGCCACGTCAGCTGCCAGGGCTGCCCAATCCTCCTGCGTGGGCAGGTGGATTGTCGAGGCCGCAAGAAGTTCGCGGCAACGCTCAGTTTGCGGCTCCCACACCTGGTCGATGTACTTACGGAAGTACTCGCCCGAGGCGTACTTGGAGTCTTCGAAGCCTTCGAAGCTCACTCCGCGCTCGCGGGCGATCAGGCAGGATGCCTTGATGGCCTCGTAGGCGACGGCCATGAAGTACATATTCGTGAAGTCCAGGGCTTCTTCGCTGCCGTAGTAGATGTGTTCGCGGGCGAGGTAGCCGTGGAGGTTCATTTGGCCCAGGCCGATGGCGTGGCTCATGGCGTTACCGCGGGCGATCGAGGGCACCGATTGGATATCTGAAAGGTCGGAGACGGCGGTCAGGCCGCGGATTGCGGTCTCAATGGTCTTGGAGAAGTCCGGGGAATCCATGGTCTTCGCAATGTTGAGCGAGCCCAGG
>CALLSD010000011.1 GCA_938014245.1 uncultured Actinomyces sp. | reverse complement strand
CGAAGTTCGGCCGCAACGCCCTGTACAAGGTCCTCGGCATCGACGCGTTCACGGCAGGCATCACCGACTCGCTCCTCTCCCCCATCTCGGCGGCGGCCTACCCGATCCCCCTCATCCGGGCTGAGGTCGCGCAGAGCTAGTTGGGGGCGCCGCACTGCTGCGGCGCGACCAAAAACACTTCCCACGTAGTTAACCGAGAACGAAGAACCCCTTATCAATGTCCACGCAGAAGCGCCATTCCTAAGGACGCGAGCCCACAGATAAGTAGAGTCCCGTAGAATGGCCAGATCGCCCACCCTTTAATGACCAAGCAATATTCCAAGAATCGGGTTCTCCAGGTTTCCCCAGAGCACTGGTAATTCAGCGAATATGGAGAAACATCGGGGTCACCGGCCGCTATACGCTCGTAGAGGTCGCGATATTTGCGCTCAGTCCTCAGGTATCCAACATCCAGGAATGCGAAAACAACCGTAGCAACGATGCCTAGGAGAGCAAGTGCGACGGAGCACTTCGTGAGTGAATACCCATAAGCTGCCGTCACTACGGGAAGCAACCAACTTTTCGTGTTGGAAGACGATTGCGCCATACGACTGATGACGTTCTGAGCAAAGGATAGATGCTGCCGACGATCCTCAGGCGTAACGGAACTATCAGGAAGAAGAGTTGTTGCGCGTAACTTCGCTAAAGCCCGGTCCTTCTCCTCATCAGAGAAGTCTGTCTTGGATGGCCAAATTTCCCCAAAGGCATCGCCATCCCACCTGGGCACAATATGTACGTGGACATGAGGAACGGTCTGTGTAGCTGCCTCACCGTTGGATTGGATGATGTTGATTCCATCCGGATGCTGGGTTTCGCGCAGGCTCATAGCCACGGCTTGGGCTGAAGTCATCACCGCGCTAACCTCGTCAGAAGTCAACGCGGTGAACTCTTCAACATGGCGGCGAGGAATCACCATACAGTGACCGGGGACAGCAGGCTCTGTTGGGAAAAACACCACGACCTTGTCATTACGTGCAACTTCGCGCACAACTGCATCTTCTCCTCGAACAATCGAGCAAAAGGGACAGCACTGTAGACTAGTCATTTCCTAAAACGTCCTTGCTCTATCCAAGATTTCAAGTTCGATGCCAGCTTATCGTATGTCGCCTTAGAGTCAATCTTTCCCCAAAAATCACGCTGCGTGGGATCAAAGATAGGAATCCCAGGATTGTATCCTCTAAATCCGTTGATGCTACAAAATGGATCTACTCCTTCAGTGTCTGTAGATCCCATTGATGAAAGTCCGTGAATACGTATTCCGAGGAGAGGTTTACGCAGGTCCCATGCTCGCTGAATCTCGTACTTCACCCATCGGCGAGAAGCAGTTTCTGCGCCGATAAGTACGACTACGGTACTCTTCCACTTCATCTGTTCCTCAATCCAATAGCGGATAGCATCGTCACTATTTACGCGAACTGCCTCCCACTCTTGAGCGTTGAGAACTTTTCGCCCTTCAACACTTCCCATATTACGGATTAACTGCACACGGTGAACATCTCGTTCATAGTGAAAACTATAGAAAACAGCCATTTGAGTTATGCCTTTCTTTAGGTCTGGTCTGGTTTGCAGAGCAGGCGTTTTGAGGATTAGTAGTTGTTATTGGTGGCACTGCTCCCATTGGTGCACCTAGTGCTTGGGTAAGAGCCAGCAGACGCGCACATTCCCGTATATACCGACTCATTATCACGCGCCCTCTTGTTGCAGTAGCACTCAATGGACAGTCGCTAGGTCATCCTCCTCCTTAACATGCAAGGGATAGTCAGAGTGCAGTGTCAGTTGTTCGGCCGACACAATAAATGGGTTATCGTCGCTGCCTTCAACCTCGATATAGACCATGTCATCGATAACCTTGCCCACGCGGAACCTATCACCTGCGCGCAGCATCAGACCACCGCCACACTCAACGTCAGCAGAGACCGTATACACCTCAGAAAGCTCATGAGCATTGAATTGGGCAAATCTTGAACGCACCCATTCAGTGACCTTCGCCTCGAAAGTCTGACGATCGCCCATATTGACACCACGATTAACACCAAAGCGGTAAACAGAACTCGTGAGCGCTACAACAGAGCCAACAGCAATAAGACCAGCTTTAGCTGGCCCGCCCATTGCCTTGATTCCCGTAGTGACCATCTGATATGCCCCGAGATTACTCATCGCAGCTCTACTTCCTTCCTTGGATCATGGGCATGCGGCGCAGCAGCCCGAACACTTACTGAGAAATATACCCACAGTTAGCCGGAACGATCAATGAAACGGCGGAAACATATACCCGCTACCCCGCAGCTGCTGCTCACCTGCGCAGCAATCCCCTTGTACCCCCACCCACCACGCCACCTAGCTTGTGTGTCGTAGATTACCCGCTATTCTTGGTCGCATGACTGCTG
>CALLSD010000010.1 GCA_938014245.1 uncultured Actinomyces sp. | reverse complement strand
AGCTCGACGAGGAGACCCTCAAGCCCATCAAGAAGGGTGGCACCTACCTGGATCCTGAGGCCGAGGCGAAGATCGCCGCGGTCGCTAACCAGGGCAAGTGATCTGAGCGGAGTCCCGGCGTCGCCTTTTCAGGTGATGCCGGGACTTCGTTATATCTGCTGTGGGGTTCTGTTTGTTGACGCCAAGGGGAAGATACTTGTAGTTCCAGCGCCGATGCTGTTGCGACGCTTCAGTCCGGACAAAGTGCGTCAGAGTATCAACCGATTCGCAGTATTTGTACCTTTGCCTCCTCATCCAGACGCACTTTGTCCGGTTGAGTGGAGATTTGGACGCGCTAGGGTGCGATCGCAAGGGTGGGCCATTTGAGTAGCTGCTGTACGGGGTGGTTTGGGTCTGTTTGGGATGAAACTGTGTCGGTGACTGCGACTTTGACCGGTGAGGCGAGGGTTTGTGACTGCTAGGGCAACGGGCGAGCTGGTAACGGTCACTTTGTGGCCGTACGAGCGGTTTGGTTTTGGGCCTGAAGTGCAGTGATTGCGCATCCACAGTGTTGTGCTTGAGCTGAGTTATCCACAGATTGTGTAACTGTCCCACCCGTTGAAGTCGCAGCACGCATCCTTGTTTATAGATGAACAGTGTTTATCGGGTGCAGATCCGAAAGAGGAGGGTGCGATGAAGATCGATATTGAGCCACGTCTCATCTCCTCGATTATTCGGAGTGTGTCCCAAGCAATGCTCTACTCGTCTACAAGTAACCGACGAGTTCTCGCCAATCGTTGTCGATTCGGTGAAATTGTTCGGATTATCAGAGGAAGTTATCTTCCCTCATCTGTCCTCCGATCAGCTTGTCATCAAGGGACCGTGAATGGCCAATTCGTGGTCCTGATCGCACGAGCTCTGGCGGCGATCCACCGACGCCCCTATCTTGTGCTTGATTCTCGTCCGTCACTCTTTATCTATGGCTACACGCACGACTTTGCCCTCGCTCCGGATTTGTGTCACGGCAAAGATCACAGCCTTCGTCCTCTGCATTTCCCAGCAGTTGCTCTCGATCAGCACGTCGTCGCAGCTGCGATCAGCGTCCGCCCGCGTCATTGTGATGGGCGTGCGGGTCTTAAGACTCTTTCAGGACTGCGTTTCTTAGATCAAGAATCTCTCCTCATCCGCTGCGTGACGCGTGCACCTCGCCACGTGCACTTGGCTGATCTTTTTGCCCAGATCAACATGATTTTTGCGGCCATCGTCAACTTCAATCGTTTCAGGCAAGGGGTTTCTCGCGCCCGGGAACGCTCAGTTCGGGAGAATCTTCAACTCATTCATGCGAGCCTTGCCCGCAATATTCGTAACGCCGCCAAGCTTCGATCCTTGATCCCCAGACTTGATGCAGGCTGCGAATCTCCCGGCGAATCTCGTCTCCTGTTCATTTTGTAATCTGCCAGGGCTCCTCAAATGCAGACCCAATATGAAGTCATTGCTGTCGGTCGGCAGTGTTTCGTCGATATTGCTTTTCCGAGGCACAAAATCGCATACGAATTTGATGGCCGCCAGAAATATGGGGATACCGTCGATCAGGTTCATTCGGTGATTGAAGATGAGCAAGATCGCCAGTGTCGTCTCGAGGCCGAGGGCTGGAAAGTCGTTCGTCTGCGGTGGAGTGCGCTGGCCGAACCATCCCTCGTTCTGAGACAGCTTTCCGAGATTCTTCTCTGGCAAGCGAAGCGACGAAAACGACTCAGAGTCCGATCTAATGGCTAGGGATCGCTTGTGTGTGGAGAGAAACCCGAGACTCATTTCGGTAGATGGAAGCGGGCCCCGGGGTCACTTGTACGCGGAGGGAAACGGGAACGAAGAGCGCGTCCGACTTTGAAGTTTCGGTAACTGCTGGCCGCGGGAGAACTGCTACCTTCCCGCGTAAAGACTTCGAGCAGCAAAGCTCTGTGAATCCTCAGGAAAAAGCGAGTTCTCGTCCCGGGCACACAAAGGGCACGAACTGATAGAATATAAACCGCAGTTCAGCTGGAGTGCAGGAGTTTCTTCTATGTCATTTGAGATCGGTCAGACCGTTGTTTACCCTCACCACGGTGCCGCCAAGATTGAGGAAATCTCCACCCGCATGATTCGCGGAGAAGAGAAGATCTACCTGACTCTTCGCGTGAGCCAGGGAGATCTTACTATTCAGGTTCCCGCCGAAAACGTTGACCTTGTTGGGGTTCGTGACGTTGTGGACGAAGACGGGCTTGAAACCGTTCTCTCGGTTCTTCGCGCTCCCTATATTGAGGAACCGACGAACTGGTCTCGTCGTTTCAAGGCAAACCAAGAGAAGATCGCGACCGGTGACATTGTGAAGGTTGCCGAGGTTGTCCGCGATCTTACTCGTCGCGATGATCAAAAGAAGCTCTCGACGGGTGAGAAGCGCATGCTGACGAAGGCGCGCCAGATCCTCAGTTCAGAACTTGCTCTTGCCCGCGGCATCGATAAGTCCGCTGCTGCTGCTCGACTCGATGAGGTCCTTGCCGAGGGATACGACGCCTCCCTCGCCATCGCGGACGACCTCCCGGAAGACGATTCGGAAGAGTGACACAGACTCATTCCGATCGAGTTTTTGCGGTAATCACTGCCGCAGGATCAGGTAGTCGGCTGGGCTCGGATCGCCCTAAAGCCTTGGTCGATCTTGAGGGTATGTCTCTTGTTGAGCGTGCTCTGCGTAATCTCCACGCGGGTGGTGTTGGCTTTTCGATCATTACGGCCCCTCCCGCTCACCTTGACGAATTCAACGAGGCCCTTTCCTCGCCGGAATTACGTGCAATCTCGCGTGTTGTCCCCGGTTCTCCTCTATCGCGTCAAGCCTCTGTTGCGGCAGGCTTGGACGCGCTTGCAGAAATCTTGGGGGAAGAGGACGCTGCCCGAAAGGGTGCTCTTTCTGCATCGCATTCCACGGCCTCGGCAGTGGGGGAGGATATGCCGGTGCTGATTCACGACGCTGCGCGCCCCCTGGTGTCTGCGCAGCTGGTTCGGCGGGTCATCGAAGCCCTCCGATCCGGTGAGAAGGCTGTCATTCCGGGGCTTCCGGTTGCCGATACCTTGAAGAGTTTCCGCCTGATTGACGAGGCCTCGGCTGGGGAATCCTCGAGCGCGCGCTATGTCGATGCGACCGTTGATCGTAGTGGACTGGTTGCTGTCCAAACTCCTCAGGGATTTCCGTGGTCGGTGATTCGGGAACTGCATAGGGGTGCTGCGTCCTTTGGAAACAGTGAGGAAACAGCGCTTACTGATGACGCTGGCTTGGCTCAGAACGCGGGGATTCCCGTTCGGATCGTCCCGGGTGAGGGGCGTGCACTCAAGATTACGACCCCAATTGATCTGGTTTTTGCTCGCGCGATCTTGGCCGAGGGCGCTCAAGCTTGACGACCATCACATCTATTTTTTCTTTTTCTGAACTGTGCCGTGCTAGGTTCACATGTAGGCCTAAGGTCGTAGGCGCATAAGGAGTGAATATGAGTGAAACGACGACCCCTCAGTCGATGAATGCTTCGTCGAAGAAGAAATCATCGATCCTGACGAAGCCCGTCATTGAGTGGGCAATGTGGGACTGGGGATCGGCAGCGTTCAACGCAGTTGCAACGACTTTCGTCTTTTCGGTGTACCTGACACACGATGGCACTTTCACTGACAAGGGAACTGCCAGTGATTACCTCTCGTGGGGTCTTTTCGCCGCGGGAATCATCATCGCACTCCTGGCCCCGATCACCGGACAGAGGGCAGACCGCCGTGGAAAAGGTGGCGTCGCGCTCTCAATCTTCACGGTTCTTGTGGTGATCTGCCTGGCGTTGATGTTCTTCGTTGCGCCGCAGGGGCCCCTGGGGCCGCGTGGGGGATTGCTGTTGGGCATCGGCCTGCTTGGTGTGGGAAATATTTTCTTCGAGTTCGCCTCGGTGAACTACAACGCGATGCTGAACCACCTGTCAACGAAGGACAACATGGGCCGTATTTCGGGCCTTGGATGGGGTTCGGGTTACGTTGGTGGAATTGTTCTGCTCCTTATTCTGTACGTCGGCCTCATTAACCCCGAGGTCGGTTGGTTTGGAATCACCCACGAGAATGGGCTGAATATTCGAGTTTCGATGGTCATTGCCGCGCTGTGGATGCTGCTGTCCTCTTTGCCGTTGATGTTCCACCCGGTTAAGCCCAAGCACATTGACGAAAAGCACGGCGAGCACGAGACCCTATGGGATTCCTACCGCAAGCTGGGAAGTACGGTGAAGTCCCTGGCTAAGGACACTCCGCACACCCTGTTCTTCCTGATCGCTTCGGCGGTCTTCCGTGACGGGCTCGCTGGTGTTTTCACCTTCGGCGCGATCTTGGCGGGTACCGCTTTCGGCTTCACATCGGGTGAAGTAATTATCTTCGCGATCGCCGCGAATATCGTTGCAGGAATTGCCACTATTGCGATGGGCACCTTGGATGACGTCATTGGCCCGAAGCAGCTCATTGTGCTGTCACTGAGCTGCATGGTGGTTGCGGGAATGAGCGTCTTCTTCCTGCACAATGGCGGAAAGATCATTTTCTGGACTTTTGGTTTGGCGCTGTGCGTTTTTGTCGGCCCGACTCAGTCTGCATCTCGGTCTTTCCTGGGACGCATGATTCCCGAAGGTCGTGAAGGCGAGGTCTTCGGGCTCTACGCGACGACAGGACGAGCAGTGTCCTTCTTGGCCCCCGCGATGTACGCGGTGTTCTTGAACCTTGGCCGCAGGTGGACGCCGGCTGGCCACGACTACACCTACTGGGGAATTCTGGGCATCATTTTGATCTTGGCTCTGGGCTTGATCTTGACGCTCTTCGTTCACCCGGCGAAGGCGCGGCTCGATAGCCTGCAGTAGCTCGGGGCAATAGCCTCGACTGGGCCAAAGTTGCCTGGCCTGCAGTAACCGGCGGGGGCTTGGGGCATCCGCATAGCCCCTACGCGCGCCATGGTTGTTGATAAGGTGGCCGTTACTGCGAAGAGTCTGTGGTCCTTGCGCCTTCGTGCGACCCCTTAGGCGCTCGTACGCCCCTACGCGCGGAAAATCAATGCTGTTGCGCTTGCTGCGATTCCTTCCCCCCTTCCGGTGAAACCGAGGCCGTCAGTCGTTGTAGCTGAAACTGACACTGGAGCCCCCAGAATCTGGCTCATCTTTTCTGAGGCTTCGGGTAGTCGCGTCATCATTCGCGGCCGTTTTGCGATTACCTGGACGGTGACGTTTCCAATCGTCCATCCGGCTTCGCAGAGCATTCGCCGTACTTCCGTGAGGAACGCTTGCCCAGAGGCACCCGACCATTCTGGGCGATCCGTTCCGAAGTTCGTTCCCAGATCTCCGAGGCCGGCAGCGGCGAGAAGCGCGTCGCAGGCCGCGTGGGCAGCGGCATCCCCATCAGAGTGCCCTTCAAGAGGGGTTTCCCCCGGCCATTCCAGGCAGGCAAGCATCAGCGTTTTCCCGTCATGGGGCGAAACGGATGAAGCAAAGGCGTGGACGTCGATTGCGTGTCCGACACGAAAAGGGGAAGACATTTCACTCATGCCAGTAGCCTAAATGTCCTCGCCGGCATTTGCGTACAGTTTTTCTTAACTCAAGCAAAGCGTCTCAGATGAATCGATTCACCCCGCTGCCTGCCTGTGCTCACGGTAGGGTGAGACCGTGCGTTACATTTCGACCAGAGACACCCAGGCCACTTCCGCGTCCTTCTGCGATATTTTGCTCGCTGGACTTGCGCCTGACGGCGGCCTGTACCTGCCCGAAAGCTACCCATCGCTCAGCAGTAATCAGTTGAGCGAGTGGCAGACACTGCTCAAAGAACACGGTTACGCCGCCCTTGCAGCTCGAGTTCTTGAGCTGTTTATCGACGATATTCCCCGCTCAGATATTGAAGCAATCTGCGCTCGTGCCTACCGCACCCCGGTCTTTTCCGACCCCGAAATTGTCCCCGTAACCTGCCTGAGTGAAGAAGAAAACCTCTGGCTTGCGCACCTGTCCAACGGCCCCACAGCCGCATTCAAGGACATGGCCATGCAGCTGCTCGGCGAACTTTTCGAGTATGAACTTGAGCGCCGTGGAGATTGGCTCACCATCGTCGGTGCGACCTCGGGTGATACGGGAAGCGCCGCCGAGTACGCCCTCCGCGGGCGCAAGGGCCTGAGCGTTGTCATGTTGACGCCCGCCGGTCGCATGACGCCTTTCCAACGCGCACAAATGTTCTCTCTCCTCGATGAGAACATCGTTAACGTGGCTGTTGATGGAGTTTTCGACGACTGCCAAGATCTTGTCAAAGCCGTCAACATCGATGCCGACTTCAAACAGCAGTGGCACGTCGGTGCGGTTAACTCCATCAATTGGGCCCGTTTGCTGGCACAGGTTGTCTACTACATTGCGACATGGTTGCGCCTGAGTGAGCACCTTGGTGAAGACGCGCGCGTGAACGTGTGCGTTCCCTCCGGCAACTTCGGCAATATCTGCGCTGCGCACATTGCCCGCCAAATGGGGCTGCCCTTGGGCGCCTTGGTCATTGCGACAAACGAAAATAATGTTCTTGAGGAGTTCTTCCGAACGGGCGTCTACCGGGTTCGAAGCAGTGAAGATACTCTTGCGACTTCCTCGCCTTCGATGGATATCTCGAAGGCTTCGAACTTTGAACGATTCATCTTCGATCTTGTGGGCCGAGATGCCGCTCGTACGCGTGAACTCTTCAACCAGGTTGCCACCCAGGGCTACTTTGATCTCTCACAAACCGAAGAATTCGCAGGACTTCGCGAGCGCTTCGGCTTCTGCGCGGCCTCGTCCACGCACGCAGATCGCCTCGCCCAAATCCGCCGCACCTGGGAGGAATCGCACTACCTCCTCGATCCCCACACTGCCGATGGCGTGCAGGTTGCCCGCCAGGTCGCTGAGCAGCTGGAGGGCCCCGTCGTGGTGATGGAGACTGCGCTTCCCGTGAAGTTTGAGGAAACGATTGCCGAGGCCGTGGGCTTTGTTCCTCCGGTCCCGCTGCGTTTTGCGGATATTGAGGGGCACGAACAGAAGGTCGTTGCATTGCCTCGCGATGTTGATGCTCTCAAGGAACTGATCCGCACGCGGGTGCAGCCGGGAAGGTAATTTCTCTGCGTTTACACGGTCCCGGGAACTGAACTGGTCTCCAGATGCAGGTAGCACCGTTTACCATGAGAGCATGAGCCTTCATCTGTACGATTCGAAAACTGCACGTCTCCAGCCGCTGGAACCGGTGATTCCCGGACACGTGGGAATCTACCTGTGTGGTGCGACTGTTCAGGGGTCCCCTCACGTCGGCCACTTGCGCTCGGCGGTTGCTTTCGATTCACTGATCCGCTGGCTCAAGCGCGCAGGTCTGGAAGTGACCTACATTCGCAATGTCACTGATATTGACGACAAGATTCTGAATAAGTCTGCCCAGGCTGGGGTTCCGTGGTGGGCGTGGGCACAGCGCTATGAGCGCGAGTTCACCGCCGCATACCAAAAGCTTGGCGTTCTAGAACCTACCTACGAACCTCGCGCGACGGGTCATATTCCCGAACAAATTGCACTGGTGCAGCGGCTCATTGACCGCGGCCACGCATACAGCGATGGCGCGGGAAACGTGTACTTCAGTGTGAGTTCTCAGGAAGACTACGGTTCCCTCACTCACCAGCGCCTGGAAGATATGCGAACGACGGAAGATGAATCGCAGATCGATTCGGCAACCGAGGCTGGGAAGAAGGACCCGCGCGACTTCGCACTTTGGAAGGCTGCAAAGCCCGAAGAACCAGCCACGGCCTCGTGGGATTCCCCTTGGGGGAAGGGACGTCCGGGCTGGCACCTCGAATGCTCGGCTATGTCGTACCGCTACTTAGGTGAGGCTTTCGATATTCACGGCGGCGGAATCGACCTGCGCTTCCCTCACCACGAAAACGAGCAGGCCCAGTCTCACGGAGCCGGCTGGGACTTCGCGCGCCTGTGGGTCCACAACGCATGGGTGACCACCAAGGGCGAAAAAATGTCGAAATCCTTGGGAAATGTGCTCTCGATCGACACCCTCACGGAGGATTTCCCAGCAGCTGCGGTGCGTTGGGCTCTCTCGACCGTGCACTACCGCAGCGCTATCGAGTGGGGGCCGGATACCCTCCCGGATGCGAATGCAGCATGGGAAAAGTTCTCGACTTTTGTCACTCGCTCGATCGAGGCCGTCGGTGAAGCAAGCCCGGAGGAGCTGTTCTTGAGCCCCGAAGAACTCCCCGAGGCCTTCACTCAGGCAATGAATGACGACCTCAATGTTGCGGGCGCCCTTGCCGCAGTCCACGAACAGCTCAAGCTGGGCAATATTGCCCTGGCAGATGGTGATTCCCAGGCCACTAAACGCCAGCAAATCCTGGTTCGCTCCATGCTTGATGTGCTCGGTTTGGACCCGGCCTCGCCGCAGTGGGCACACGCAGGCGCGGGTGCGTCGGCCTCGGGAAACACCGGGGATGACCCGCAAAAGCATGCGCTTGACGTGCTGGTTGGTGCTCTCCTCGAGCAGCGTGCCCAGGCGCGCGCCGACAAAGACTGGGCAACAGCTGACCAGATTCGTGATCGCCTCGCAGAAGCGGGAGTCCAGGTCGCCGACGGGAAAGATGGAGCAACCTGGAGCATCGGATAGACCAGGTAGTGTGCAGACGGGTAGGAATGATGGAGTATGTAGCGTTACTGCGCGGCATCAACGTCGGTGGTAAGAACAAGGTCGTCATGAGCGAACTGCGTGAGCAAATCGCGTGTGAAGGCTTTGTGGAAGTACGCTCATACATCAACAGCGGGAACCTTGTTTTTATAGCCGATGCTACGCATGAAGAAGTGGCTCGTAGCGTCGAGTCTGTCCTAGATCGATACTATTCCTTCCCGATTCGCTTGGCTCTCCTGTCTGGGCAGGAATACCTTATGGAATTGTCTGATCTACCCCACTGGTGGCATGGGGATGCCGCTCGACGCGACGTTCTTTTCTACACACGCGGGTTAGAGCAGGACCACGTACGCGAGCGCATCGAAGCAATGGTGCTGGGAGATGAATCCGTCCACTTTGGCAAGCATGCCGTGTTCTGGGCAAAATTCGACGAGGCCTCGTTCCTCAAGACCGCCTACCACAAGTACCTGATGCGCGAGGACTTTTATCGCCAGGTGACAATCCGCAGCGGTGCGACGGTTGAACGGATCGCTGCAATGCTCTCGCGGGACTGATCCCTCTAGTGTGATATTTGCCCACACGCGCCCTTGAGGCCCCTACGCGACTTGAACGCCGTATGCTTGTGTCAGTTCACGACGAAACAAGGAGACACGATGGCTGGAAATGACGGACGTCGCGGTGCCGTAAGAAAACCGGGTTCGAAGAAGGGCCCAAAGGTCGGCACTGGCGGTCACTCGCGCCGTCGCCTTGAAGGCAAGGGCCCGACCCCCAAGGCCGAGGACCGCACCTACCACCCAGCATTTAAGCGCAAGAAAGCCCGCGAAGCCCGGGAGGCTCAGGAAGCCGCAATTGCACGCGCTCGCGCGAAATCCTCCATCAAGATCGCTGAGGGCCATGAACTCATCGCCGGTCGTAATCCCGTTGCCGAGGCCGCGCGCGCGGGAGTGCCCATCGAACGTGTCTTTGTCCTTGACAACGTGAAGGACGATCGCGTTGAGGAAGTTGTCCGCCTGGCCTCGGGAATGGGAGCGCCGGTATACGAGGTCACGCGCCGCGACCTAGACGTCGCAACTGACGGTGCGGTCCACCAAGGTGTCGCCATTGAAGTGCGCGGATACGAATACCGCGACGTTGAGGATCTCATTGCGGAGTCTTTGCAGCAGCTGGATATCCCGCTCTTGGTAGCCCTTGATCAGGTTACCGACCCGCATAACCTTGGCGCTGTCTTGCGGAGTTCCGGTGCTTTTGGCGCGGACGGGGTGATTATCCCCGAGCGTCGCAGTGCGGGTGTGAATACCACTGCGTGGAAGGTCTCGGCCGGTGCCGCTGCTCGCGTGCCCGTTGCACGTGCGACAAACCTTGTGCGTGCACTCGAAGACTGCAAGAAGGCCGGGTTCTTCGTTGTCGGCCTCGATGGCGGCGGCGACACTGAACTGCGCGATCTCAAGCTTGCCGATGGCCCGCTGGTCGTCGTCACCGGCGCCGAAGGAAGTGGCCTGTCTCGTCTGGTTCGTCAGACCTGCGATCAGATCGTGTCGATCCCGATCGCCTCGGCGGTAGAATCGCTCAACGCAGCGGTCGCCACGGGAATTGCCCTGTACGAGGTCGATTCGCTTCGGCGCGCTCGCGCAGAAAAGTAGCGCTCATTGTGAATAGTGCTCCCTGCCTGTGCAGGGGGCACTTCCTTAAATCTTGCCTTTGCGGCGGCGCTTGACATCTCTGCGGATGCAGTAGATGTTTTGCGTTTCTAAGAAATGGTCTTTCGGCAGGTCGGCGGCGTAGAAATACGTTGCACCCCCGCGCAAGAGACCAGTGCTTTGGTATTCCTCTTCGAACTGGTGCAGTGTCACGTATAAAACATCGTTCAGAATCGAATCGTTATTCGCGATGATGTCGCTTGGGGTGCAGTAAAGCTCTGTAAAGAACCCTCCTTCTGCGGACGCGCGGCGCGCGGCAATCAGAACCCGGTTCCTCCCGATCATCGAACGCTTGAGCTTTTGCGGGAATAAACGCGGTGCGAAGTTCACCCAATCATCAGAAATTCCCGACCACAGCAACTCTTTGAGGTCCGAGCCGATAATGATCTCGGTGCCCGTCCATCCGTGAAGGGCAAGCTCCTCCCTATATCCGGGAGTCTCGCCGCGTGCGCCGAAACGATTCCAAAAATCAAGGCAGCGTCCCACAGCGTGCTCGGGTGATTCATTGACCGGGTACATCGCTGAATAGCGAGCGACCGACGTTGTAAGAAAACCGGGATGCTCATTGGGATCTCGGCGTTTAATGAAACCCATCGTCACTCCTTCGCTCGGGGATGCGCTTCGGCACCTTATTGTGTCTTTTAGTGTGGGCGCAAATCAAGGCGGGATAAGGCCCAAATCATGACTGAGGAGCGTCAGAATCACTCACTGAAAAATTTCAGATTCAAGGATGCTATGATCCGCTCATGAGTTCAATCGGTCTAATCATCATCGGTTTGGTCATTCTTGTCGGCATCATCGGTGCAGTCGTTCAAGTTTGGCCATCTTCACCTTTCATTGGTGGAGCAATCTTTGTGTGGGCGTGGATGACGGGAACGGGAATTGCCTGGACTGTTTTCGCGATCGCTGCGGTTCTTCTGGGAATTGCTGCGATTCTCAAATATGTGATCCCCGCGCGACAGATCGCCAACGCAGGAATCCCCAAATCAACACTGGTCTGGGGTGGTTTCGGTGGCTTCGTGGGATGGTTCCTCTCTGCCCTCACGGGACTTGTGGTGGCTTTCCCCTTCGGATTGCTCATCGGAATGGCCGCGGCGACCTACATTGCTGAGTACCTTCGTGCCACGGATAAGCAGACAGCAACGGCCTCGACGCTCCAAGTCCTCAAAGCGTTCGGATGGTCGGTTGCTATCGAGCTCTTCGCAGCGCTCTCTTCCGCAACGGCGTGGCTTGCCGTTGTCATCGTCGGAGCCAGGTGAAACATCGATCACTGATCTTGTGCCTGCGCGTGGGTGTCCTGCCCGCGCGCAGACCTTTTTATAGTGGAGTCAGCGGACATACGGAATACTGCCTCCCGACCGCTCACGATCCACAACGCGGCGACGCAAAGGTCAGTAGCACCTGCTTGGCGACAACAAAGTTCACTCAACCCGGCCTCGGCAATCCTCGGCTAAACTATGCCCTGTTGCGCCTTCGCTGACGCGATCACTTCATATACCCGCTAACGCATTGAATAACGGAGAAAACATGCCCGCCGTCATCGTTCTCGGCGCCCAATGGGGCGACGAAGGCAAGGGAAAAGCTACCGACCAGCTGGGACAACACACTGACTACGTCGTCAAATTCAACGGCGGCAACAACGCGGGACACACGGTCGTCATCGATGGCGAAAAGTACGCCCTCCACCTTCTGCCCGCAGGCATCCTCTCCGAAGGCGTCACCCCGATCATCGGTAACGGCGTCGTCGTTGACCTCGATGTTCTTTTCGACGAGATCGAAGCCATCACGGCGCGAGGCGTGGACTGCTCGCGCCTGCTGATCTCGGCAAACGCACACATTATCCCCGCCTACAACCGCCTCATGGACCAAGCCAACGAGCGCGCCCGTGGCAATAACCAGATCGGCACGACCGGACGCGGCATTGGCCCGACGTACGCGGACAAGATGAACCGCATCGGCCTGCGCATCCAGGACCTCTTCCACCCCGAGACGCTGCGCGCCAAGGTCGAGGCCGCGCTTGCCCCCAAGAACACGATTTTCGAGGCCGTGGGGCTGCCTACCCTGGACCCCGCCGAGGTGAGCGACCACCTCCTGTCCTTCGCCGATCGTATTGAGCCGATGATGTGCGATGTGTCCTTGGTCGTCAATGATGCTCTTGACCGCGGCGATACCGTTCTTTTTGAGGGCGGTCAGGCGACCATGCTCGATATCGATCACGGCACCTATCCTTTCGTCACCTCATCGAACCCGACTGCTGGTGGTGCGCTCGCGGGCGCGGGCGTTGGCCCGACTCGAATCAATTGCGTCGTCGGTGTTGCAAAGGCCTACACGACTCGCGTGGGAGAGGGCCCCTTCCCGACCGAACTTACCGACGAGGTCGGCGACGACCTGCGCACGCGTGGCGGAGAATTTGGCGTCACCACTGGGCGTCCGCGTCGTACCGGTTGGTTCGATGCCGTTGTTGTTCGCTATGCAACGCGCGTCAACGGATTGACCGACCTGTGCCTGACCAAGCTCGACGTTCTCACCGGTTACAAGGAAATTCCCGTCTGCATCGGCTACGAGCTTGATGGCGTTGTCGTTGATGAAATGCCCCCGGATCAGGTCGATTTCGCGCGCGCCACCCCCGTCTACGAGATGCTCGAGGGCTGGAGTGAGGATATCACCGGCTGCCGGAGCTTTGATGAGTTCCCCGAGGCCGCGCAGAAGTACATCCTTCGCCTCGAAGAGCTTGTGAACTGTAGGATTTCGTCGATCGGTGTTGGTCCCGGTCGCGAGGCAACGGTTATTCGTTTCCCGCTGCTGGGGGAGTGATCCTCCCGCCACGTGATTTTTAGGCCGGCGCCGCGTTTCCCTGTTGAAGGGAGCGCGGCGTTGGTGCACGTGGGCGCCATTTGCGCGTAAAAAAGCGCGCACCGAGCCGAAAGCGCCTGTCGGCGCGAAGGCCGCTCGTAGCGGCAGAAGTTGGAGCCCGGGGCTTAACAACTCGGTACGCATGCATGAGCATAGAACACGAGCGTGCCATGCGCATGATGGGGCTCCGCGCTGGGATTAAGACCCCGGAGGCATCCATGTGGGACTATAGAGGAATGGAGCACCTCGAGCCATCCCGTCCGAAACTACCCTCGCGCCGCGAACGCCAGCGTGAACTCGCTGCTCAACGCGCGGTGGAAGAACCCGCGCAAGAAAGCCCCACTCAGGTGTCGCGTAGTGTTCTCGAGTATGACGACACGATTGAACCCGTGACACTGAGCACAGGTATCATTCGCGTTCGCCACGGTATTCGAGCGGGAGAACTCGCGCTTGCGGCTGAAGGACGCCACTCGAGCACGCACGCACGCGAACATCGGTCGATCAAACCCGAGCTTCGTCGCGGCCTCCACACATCTGCTCTTACGGTGCTGCTTCTCTCCGTCGCGACCTGTGCCCTCTGGTTCTCACCATGGGAATCCTGGGCGTGCGCGGTTGTCGTCGCCTTGGCCTCGTGCCTGTTGGCGGCGGGCTGGCCATCGTTGACGAACACAAAGGTCACGGTCCCCGCCCAGGTCGCGGTCGGCCTCGCAGGCTGTGTTTCCGCGGGCGTCGTAACTTTCACCGCCGACCTTATGGCGGCCACCGCCGTCATGGGTTTGGGGACGGTTGGCCTTGTGATTGTCGAGGTTTTTACGGCTTCAACACCGCGTGATTATTCGAAGAGCGGGCGGGTCGTGTGGGCAGCGCGCTCGACGACTTCCTCGCTGATGAGCTCGATGACCGCGCTGCTCCTGGTTGTTTCTGCGTCTTCATGGGTGACCCTTGCCTCCTCGCAGGGGTGGAGGATCGCGGTTCCGATCGCTTGCGTGATTGTCTCGTGCACGGTGTGGGGCGATCAGATTGGTGCGAGTTTCCGTTCACAGTCTTTTGGCGCGCTTGGTGCGGCGCTCCTGTCGGGCGTCCTTGCCTCCGTCGCCGTGTGGAAGCTCGGCCAAAGCGCGGACCTGAGTCCAATTGTTCTGCCCGGCCTCGCGGCCTATTCGGGGCTGACGACGGCTGTCGTGATTTTGGGCGTGTTTACGGGAATTGCGGTTGCCTTGGTTGTCATTGTTTTGGATGGTTTCATGGGGGACACCGAGTGGGCGCGGCCGACGATGGGCGCGATTGCGCGTGGAAGCGCAAAGTTCCTGCTCGCCGCCTTGCCCGTGTATATCATGTTCCGGATCGGCGGGATTTAGCCGATTTCCGAGGCCGTGGCTGGGTGGTAGTGTTCGGGGGACTTGCGTGGAGTGGTTGGCCGCGTAATCCCTGTGTGAGACCCGGTTGATGTGGGGCGTTCGCTTAGGGGAGCCATGGTTTCGAAACCCCAGTCCATGTGGGCGTTCGCGCAGGGATGGGCGGTGGCAGTCAATTTCGGTTCGCAGATGAAGGTGGGGCCGCTTAGGCTGGATGCATGATGGTCATTCCAGAAAATCTGCCCACTGAAATCGCTCCCTTGGCTTGGATGCTCGGCCAATGGAAAGGCTGGGGGATGCTCAGCGTTGATGAAGGCGAAGATCAGCCGATCTATGAAGAGGTTGAGGGCCTGATTAGTGGCGTTCAGATGAAGCTCGTGACAAGGATTTACTCTGCGAGCGCGCGTGAGTCGATCGATCCCGTCTGGGATGCCGCCACGGGCGTAGCGGCCCTCGAAATTGGCGATCTGATGCGCGAAGAGACGCTCTATGTTTCTCTGCTTCCCGGATCTGGAGTACTGCCTGAACCCGGCCAGTTTGAGACTCGTGAAATGGTCGCACAGGGTGCGCAAAGTGACGGTTATAGCGCTCGCTGGGTGGGGCGCTCCATGGGGCCACGTGTTCAGATGGAAACAGATGCCCTGATTTGTGATCCCGCGGCAACTGTCTACCAACGTTTTTCGCGAATGTACGGCCTCGTTGCCGGCGAAATGCTGTGGGCGAACGAAAAGCAGCTTGACGGCGAAGAAGACCAGGTTGAATTGTCGGGACGTCTCATGCGCGTTAATGAAGAGGCTGGTGAAGAGTAAGTGACGCTGGTCGGAGAAGGTTTCTCTTCGGAGAATGGGGGAGCCGGCCTCGGCGATGGCGGAAGGACCAATGAAGCGCAGTGGGTGTCTCCGCTTGCGAAGCTTCCCGGCGCTGTTGTGCTCGATGATCTTGACGCTGATCAGACGAAAGGGGACCTCGAAGAAGCGACTGGCGGTGCGGAAAATACCGCGCAGGAATCTGGGGCGGCAGGCTATGGCGCTGTCGCGCACTACGGGGATCCTTCCGGAGAACAGTGGGCTTTAGAAGCTGGTCGCGCGCTGGTTGATCGTCCCGATCTAGCCATCGTCGAAGTTCGCGGACCAGATCGCTTGACGTGGCTCACCTCGATTTCCAGTCAAGTCCTCACCGGAATCGAAGCGGGGGAATCGCGGGAGCTCTTGATCCTCGATCCGCAGGGCCACATTGAATACGCGGCCGGCGCGATCGACGATGGGGAAATTCTCTACCTCGTGACGGAACGTAGCAGCGCACAGGGCCTTGCGGATTGGTTGAACTCCATGCGTTTTGCGCTCCGCGTTGAAATCACTCTCTCTCAACGTTGGTGGATCCTTGGAAGCGTTGGAAATAGTGGTGTTTCTGACTATGAACAGGTCGAGATGACCTGGAATGACCCATGGCCAGGCGTGGTCGATGGGGGAGCGGAGTACTTCCGCGGCTCGCATCCGGGAAAGAACGTCTCCTTCCATATTCACCTGATTCCTAAGGAAAAAGCACGCGAGTTCTGGCAGGCGTGGAGCAATGACCAGCCCAAGCGCCGCGCAGCGGGAATAAACGCGTGGGAAGCGGCGCGCATCGCAGCGTGGCGGCCTCGTCTGGGATACGAAACCGACGGACGTTCCATGCCCGCCGAACTGGACTGGCTGCGAACCGCAGTGCACACGAACAAGGGCTGCTACCGAGGGCAAGAAGCCGTCGCGCGAATCTTGAATCTGGGGCGGCCCGCACGCCGATTGGTTTTCCTCCAACTGGACGGATCCAGGGGCGATATCCCCCAGCGGGGACAGTTTATTGAGCTCAACGGTCGTCGCGTGGGAATGGTGACCTCGGTTGCAAGGCACGCAGATATGGGGCCGATTGCGCTGGCACTGGTTTCGCGCGCCCTTCCGCCCCAGGTCGTGCTGGATTTGGATGGAATTGCAGCTGCGCAAGAGCTGATCGTACCGGTCGACGGGAAATCCTCGGTATCGCCGAAGGAGCGTCCGGGGGCTGGACTGCATAATCCTGAATTGCGCCGTCCGGATATTCCGGCGCTTGGAGGGAAGTCAATAGGTAGCCGGTAAGGACTCACTGTTGCCCGGATGATTGCCTCGCTGGTAACTATGGGTTGGCACAGCTACAAGCAGATGGTGAACTTAGGAGCCAAGGAGCACTCCCATGCGTGGAATTTTGCAGCGCGTTACTCGCGCATCAGTGTCGGTCGATGGTCAGGTTATTGGAGCATTTGATGGTCAGGGAGCCGTTGTCCTTGTTGGAGTGACTCATGATGACACGGTCGAGAATGCGAAGACCTTGGCCCGCAAGATCGCCGAACTGCGCATCTTTGAGGATGAGACCTCTATTCAGGACAGCGGGGCATCCGTACTGATCGTTTCCCAATTCACTCTCTATGGCGATGTGCGCAAGGGGCGCCGCCCATCATGGTCAAAGGCTGCACCTGGACCTGTGGCAGAGCCTTTGGTTGATTCTGTTGTCGATGAGCTGCGTGCGCGCGGAATCCATGTTGAAACGGGGCGTTTTGGCGCCATGATGTCGGTGGATCTGGTCAATGACGGGCCCTACACCTTGGTTATTGAGGTTTAGACAAAAGTCGTAGGGCGGGCCGGAGCTGGTGAAAGCTCCGGCCTTTGTCAGTTTTCGATGGTTTTGCTGCGTCGAGGCTGTCTCCTCTTCCCGGACACAATACATCCCCACCTCCAGCCCCCTTCCCCGCCCGCACTCCGGCCCCTGCCCTCGTTCCTCCTATCCCAGCCAGACTCTCTATTAGGCCGCCCCCGGACAAAGTGCGTCATAACGGAGGCGCTGAGTTCAGATCATGTCTTTTCCTCGCGCACTCTGACGCACTTTGTCCGAAGGTGGGCACGGGATCGGGCATGGAATACTGTCCGAAGCTCCGTAAAACCCATCTGCCCTCGGTGAACAAACGCGCGCGCGGCCTGAGTTCCCCGTAGTGTGGGAGTCAGTGAAAACCAGGTCGCCTGCGCCTCGCTGCGATCTGAACAAAAGGGAGAAACGATGTTTGAACGCTTTACGGACCGGGCCCGACGGGTCGTGGTCCTCGCGCAGGACGAAGCGCGCAGCCTCAATCACAATTACATCGGGACAGAGCACCTGCTGCTCGGTCTAATCACCGAAGGTGAAGGCGTGGCAGCCAAGGCGCTCGAAAGCCTCGACATCAATAAAGATGCCGTTCGCACAGCTGTCATCGACATCATTGGCGAAGGCGAAAAGCCCGTCGAGGGCCACATTCCCTTCACCCCCCGCGCCAAGCGCGTCTTCGAGCTGAGCCTGCGTGAGGCGCTGCAGCTTGGCCACAACTACATCGGCACCGAGCATCTTCTCCTCGGCCTGCTCAAGGAAGGCGAAGGCGTTGCCTCGCAGGTCCTCATTAAGCTCGGCGCAGACCTTGGCAAGGTCCGCCAGACCGTGATCGAGCTCCTCTCCGGCTACCAGCGCAATGGCGACGACGGCCGCGAAAGCGTCGGCGTCGGCGCTTCCTCAAGCGGAAGCGGCCAGACAAACTCGGCGATTCTCGAGCAATTCGGCCGCAACCTCACCCAGGCTGCCCGCGAAAACAAGCTCGACCCGGTGATTGGCCGCCGCACTGAAATGCAGCGCGTCATGCAGATTCTCTCGCGCCGCACGAAGAACAACCCCGTTCTGGTCGGCGAGCCGGGCGTCGGAAAGACCGCAGTTGTCGAAGGCCTCGCTCAGGCAATCGTTGCCGGCGACGTGCCCGAAACCATCAAGGACAAGCAGATCTACAGCCTTGATATGGGCGCGCTGGTCGCCGGTTCACGCTACCGCGGTGATTTCGAAGAACGCCTCAAGAAGATCCTCAAGGAGATCCGCACTCGCGGCGATATCATCCTCTTCATCGACGAGATCCACACCCTAGTTGGAGCGGGCGCAGCGGAAGGCTCCATCGACGCCTCGCAGATGCTCAAGCCCATGCTTGCACGCGGCGAGCTTCAGACGATCGGCGCAACCACCAACGACGAATACCGCAAGTACATCGAAAAGGACGCGGCTCTTGAGCGCCGTTTCCAGCCGGTGAAGGTTGATGAGCCCAGCGTCGAAGAGACAGTGGGCATCCTCAAGGGCCTGCGTGATCGCTACGAGGCCCACCACCGCGTCATCATCACCGACGCTGCGATCCAGGCCGCCGCCGAGCTGGCCGACCGCTACGTCTCGGATCGTTTCCTGCCCGATAAGGCCATTGACCTGATGGACGAGGCCGGTGCTCGCCTGCGTATTTCCCGCATGACCGCGCCGCCGGAGTTGCGTGAGCTCGACGAGAAGATCGCCGAAGTGAAGCGCAACAAGGAGTCCGCGATCGACGATCAGGACTTCGAGAAGGCTGCGGCTCTTCGCGATGAAGAGCAGAAGCTGACCGAAGAGCGCAAGCAGAAGGAATCCAGCTGGCGCGATGGCTCGCGCGACTCAATCGCCGAGGTCGGCGAGGACGATATCGCCGAGGTTCTGGCTATGTCGACGGGTATTCCGGTCTTCAAGCTCACTCAGACTGAGTCCGCGAAGCTGCTCAAGATGGAAGACGAGCTGCACAAGCGCGTCATCGGTCAAGATGCCGCGGTTAAGGCTCTGGCTCAGTCGATTCGTCGAACTCGAAGCGGCCTGAAGGACCCGAAGCGTCCCGGTGGCTCGTTCATCTTCGCCGGCCCGACCGGTGTGGGTAAGACGGAGCTTGCGAAGGCTCTGGCTGAGTTCCTCTTCGGTGATGAGGATGCGCTGATCCAGCTCGATATGTCCGAGTTCTCTGAGAAGCACACCTCGTCGCGTCTCTTCGGTGCTCCTCCCGGCTACGTTGGCTACGACGAGGGTGGCGAGCTCACCGAAAAGGTCCGTCGTCGTCCCTTCTCTGTTGTCCTCTTCGATGAGGTCGAGAAGGCTCACCCGGATATCTTCAACTCGCTGTTGCAGATTCTGGAAGAAGGTCGCCTGACCGATTCGCAGGGCCGCAAGGTTGACTTCAAGAACACGGTGATCATCATGACCACCAACCTTGGAACACGCGATATTAATAAGGGCGTCCTCACTGGCTTCCAGTCCACCGAGAACATCACTCACGACTACTCGCGCATGAAGGCCAAGGTCAATGAAGAGCTCAAGCAGCACTTCCGTCCCGAGTTCCTCAACCGCGTGGACGAGGTCGTGGTCTTCCCGCCGCTCGACAAGGAGCAGATCAAGCAGATCGTGGATCTGATGATCGCCAACCTTGCCAAGCGCATGGAGGCTCAGGATATGAAGCTCCAGATCACCGACGAGGCGCGCGAGCTGCTTGCGGACCGCGGTTTCGATCCGGTTCTGGGTGCTCGTCCGCTGCGTCGTGCGATTCAGCGCGATATCGAGGACGCGCTTTCCGAGCGCATTCTCTTCGGGGATATCCTTCCGGGGCAGGTTGTCACTGTCGGCGTGAAGGGCGAAGGAGAAGAGCGAGAGTTCACCTTCAACGGTCAGTGAGGCCGTAAGCGGTGGACGTCCTTGGGTAGTTCCCCTTGAGTTCGCCGTGACTTGTTGTACGAGGCCGAGCGGGGGTCTGCGAGAATTGTTGCGCAGGCCCCCGCCCGGTTTGTGTACGACTTGTCCACAGCGCTCAATACGTACATGAATGTAATTTCTTCGGATTTTTTCCCGAGATTCCGGGAAAAAGCTCGAAGGAGCCTGTGTGAAGTTGGACTTCAGTTCCTCAAATGAGGGCAGTGCGTGGGACACTAAAAGAGGTCAACTTTAAGAATCGACACCTCTATCCTGTCCAAGAGTGGTGAGAAGTAAATGAAGCAGAAGAAAAGTGTTCAGCGCAAGCGCATGAACCGACGCCGGATTCCGGCTGCGTTGGTTGCGGCTTTCACTGTCACTGTTTCGACTCTTGCCATTCTTCACCAGGGCGTGACGACCGCTGAAGTCGACGTCGATGACGGCGGCATTTGGGTGACGAATTCTTCGAAGAAACTCGTTGGCCACCTGAACTACGATTCCCGAATTCTCGATGGCGCTTTCCGAGCAAATACCACGGAATTTGATATCGGGCAGTCCGGAAACGATGTGACTTTTACCGATAAGACCGCTCACTCGGTTGCCCCGGTTGATGTTGCCCAGGTGTCACTGGGTGCTGCAACGTCTCTGCCCGAAAACGCGCGCGTTGTTCAGGGCGGCTCACGCTTGGCAGTCATGGATGCTTCAGGGGGACAGGTCTGGCTTTCCCAGGTATCTAGCCCTTCATCAACCGCCTACACAGATGAGGGCGCAGTTGCTACCGACATGGATCAAGGCGTTGCGACTGTTTCCCAAAAAGGCACTCTTTTTGCAATCTCTCCGCGCGCTGGACGACGAATCAGTGTGACTCGCGAGGGGCAGCTTGACCGTCTCAAGTCCACCGATATCAAGGGGCTGTCGGCTAATGCCGAATTGGTGATAACCGCTGTTGGCGAGCAGCCGGTTGCCTTGGATACTCGCAACAGGGTTCTGGTTCTCCCCGATGGCTCCCTGCGCAATCTTGCAGATGATGGGATTAGCGCTTCCGTTACCCTCCAAGACGTCGGCCCTGATTCTTCTTCGGTTCTTCTTGCAACCGATCGGGAACTAATCTCGGTCCCGCTCAAGGGCGGTGCGGTCACGAAGATCCCGGCATCAAGTGACGGTTCTTCAGGAACTCCCGCGCGTCCCGTTTTTCATAAGGGATGCGCGTATGGGGCGTGGGCAAAATCAGGCGCATATGTCCGTAACTGCACGGATCCCAGCCTGAATAACCAGATGATCGTTGATTCCCTGAAGAAAGCAACGACGATCGTCTTTAGAACAAACCGCACTCGAATCGTCCTGAATGACACTACTTCGGGATCCGTATGGCTACCCGAACACAATATGGTCTTGATGGATGACTGGGATAAGCAGGACCCGAATCTTGATAAGAAGGAGAAGGAAGAAGATTCTCCTCAGATCACGGACCAGATTGCTGATCCTCAAAGACAAGATCACAACACGCCTCCCGACGCAGTCGATGATGAGTTCGGTATTCGCCCGGGACGCACAACGACTCTTCCCGTTCTGAACAATGATTCAGACGCAGACGGCGATGTTCTGACTGCCCGACCAGTGACCGATCCTCAATTCGGTAAGGTCACGCGCACTCGCGGTGGCCGAGCGCTGCAGATTACAGATATTGCTGATAACCAAACAGGAAGTACGTCCTTCACCTACGAGGCCTCCGACGGTCAGGCAGTTGACACCGCTAAGGTGACGGTGACTGTCCACCCGTGGGATATGAATTCTGGTCCCAAGCAGCTGCGTGATCCGGGTATCGCCTTGGGGCACCGCGCGCAGATTGAATACAACGTTTTGACGGATTGGCAGGATCCGGACGGCGACCCGATCTTCTTGGCGAACGCGCGCGCGCCTGAAGGAATCGAGCTGCAGTTCCGTGAGGAAGGAACTCTTCAGATTCGTGACCTGGGCGCCAGCGTGGGAATCCACACCATCGCTTTGGAAGTTTCTGACGGCCGTACGACCACTTCGGGAACTTTGACCGTCAATGTTCAAAATCCCGGTAACCTTCCCCCGGTCGCCAACGCTGACTTCTATGTCGCACGTGCTGGCGAAATCACGACGATTTCTCCCTTGGCAAATGACACCGATCCCAACGGTGACAACCTCTCATTGGTTGCGCTTTCCGTTGCTCCTGCAGGCAGCCAGATCACTCCGGATCTTGAACTGGGAACCGTCAACTTCGTCGCACAGGCCCCGGGCTCTTACCAGTTCACCTACACGGTGAGTGATGGTCCCGCGACCGCTTTGGGCGTGGTCCGAGTCGATGTTGTCCAAGTTGATGAACAGGCAGTCCCCGTCGCCGAGGACGACTTGGCAGTTCTTCCTGCGGGTGGTTCCGCCCTTGTCGCTCCGCTGAATAATGACTCCGATCCGGCCGGTGGCGTGTTGGTCGTTCAGCAGGTCGAGGTTCCCGACGGCCTCGGACTGGAAGTTACCCTGGTTGACCGTCACCTCTTGCGCATCACTGCGCCCGCTGGTTTGGATTCGTCAGTCTCCTTTGACTACGTGGTCTCCAACGGAACGAATACAGCTCGTGCACGCGTGACCGTCGTTCCAACGACTGCCGAAGATACGAAACTCCCGCCCGAGCTCCAGCCTGACCGCACTCGCGTGCGCGTCGGAGATATCGCCTCGGTACCGGTGCTTGCCAACGACCGTTCGCCTTCGGGATTGAGCTTGAAGGTTGACCCGAGTCTTCAGTACACCCCGAACGAGGCCGTGGGCACGCCTTTCGTGACCGGTAACTTGGTCCGCCTTGAGGCCGGCAACACCCCCGGTGTCATGCACGTTGCCTACACGGTTCGCGATAGCGCCGGAAATATGGCAACCTCAACGGTTACTTTCGAGGTTCTGGAGAAGAACGGAACGAATGCTCAGCCTCAGCCGAAGGCATTGACTGCGTGGGCAGTCAGCGGTGAAACAACGCGAATTTCCGTGCCTTTGAACGGTATCGATCCCGACGGTGACTCGGTGACTCTTGTTGGCATCGAGCAATCCCCGACCAAGGGTACCGTCGAGCTCGGCGTCGATTGGCTGGAATACACTCCTGCCCCGAATACCATTGGAACCGATATCTTCACCTACATCGTTGAAGACCGTCAAGGTAAGCAGGCATCGGCGCGAGTCCGCGTTGGTATCGCGCCTCCAGCTACCTTGAACCAGCCGCCAACGGCAGTACCGGACACGGTTCTTACCCGTCCTAATAGGCAGCTCGGCGTCGCTGTCCTTACCAATGACATCGATCCCGATGGCGATACGATTTCGCTTGTTCCGGGTTCTTTGCAGACCTCGACGGAAGAACTCAAGCCCGAAATTCACGGTAACTCCATCTTCCTGACGACTCCTGCCGCGGACGGCTCCTACTTGGTGTCCTACCAGGTCACGGATAATCGCGGCGGTGTTTCACGTGGCACATTGACCATTAACGTCGCCAGTGATGCTCAACTTCAACCGCCCATCGCGCGCGATGACGTCGTCTCGACCTCGCAGCTTCCCGCCAAGGGCGGAACTGTAAAGGTCTCGGTTTTGGCCAACGACGAGGATCCCGATGGGGATGTCAATAACCTCCGCGTCACGACGAAGGCTGAAGGTGTCGAGGTTTCCGGCTCTGACCTGGTGATCACGCCGAAGGAAGAGCGCATGCTGATCGTCTACACGATCACTGACGCTGATGGTTTAAGTTCCTCGGCGGTTGTGTCCGTCCCTGGACTGGAACGCAATCACCCGGCTATTGACACCACCAAGGTTCCCGTCAAGGTACGAGCTGGCGAAGATGTCTCCTTGGATATCGCCGACTACGTCATTGTTCGTGACGGTCGCAGCCCGCGCATTACCAACGCGGCGACGCTGCGTCCCTCCGCTGGCATCGATGAGGGAATGACGCTCAGCGATGACCGCCACGTTCACTTCCACGTGAATTCAGAGTGGTCTGGTAAGTCATCCTTCTCCTTCGAAGTCTCCGATGGAGCGGCAGGGGACGACTCGGCGTTAACCTCGACACTGACTCTTCCCCTGAAGGTCGAGGCGACCCAAAACCAGCCTGTCGCTTTCGTTCCGACCGGGGTCAGGGTCGCCGCAGGTGAAGAAGCCACCGCAGTTGATCTGGCACAGATGGTGCGTGATCCGGAAGGCGCGGATCCTGCGGGCTTCAAGTATGAGATTTCGAACCTCCCCGAGGGCGTGGCAATTAGCCTTGACGGACACACCTTGCTGGTGCGCGCCGATGTCGACCGTGCCAAGGGCCCGGTTGGCATGGTGACCGTCAGCGTTGATGATGGCGCCGGTGCGGTCAGCGGTCAGCTGCCCATTACGGTTGTCGCATCGACCCGCCCCCTCATCCAGGTTTCTGATGCCCTCTTGGAGACAGCGCGATCGGGCGGACTCGAAGTCGTTGATCTGACTCGTTACACGATCAATCCCTTCCCGGGAACGCCCATTCGCGTCGTCGGTGCCTCCATCCAAATTGGTGAAGGGACCGTCGATCCTCAGGGCACGAACCTGAATATCACCCCCGCCGTTGGATTCCGTGGGCAGATGACGGTTAGGTACCGTTTGATGGATGCGACCGGTGACCCGGACCGTATCGTCGAGGGCAAGGTCCGACTCGTTGTCCGTGACCGTCCCGATGCTCCGACGAATGTTTCAGTCACGGCAACCGGCCCCGGTTCTGCTCTGGTCACCTTCCAGGCGGGAGCAGATAACGGTGCGACCATTACGGGATTCACGGCGACGGACCGTGCAACCGGCCGCAGCTATTCCTGCGAGTCTGGCTCATGTCAGTTGAATGGCCTTGAGAACGGTGTTCGCCACTCCTTCACGGTTGTCGCACACAACGCGGTCGGTACCTCCGATCCCTCGGCTGCTTCGGCTGAAGTTCTCATTGATATGCGTCCTGAAGCGCCACTTCCTCCGACCGTCGAGCCTGAAAACGGTGCAATTATCGTGCGCTGGAGGCCCCCGACGAACCAGGGATCGGCAATCAAGAGCTACACGCTTTACGTCTACGAGAACGGTGGCGCGCGCCAGATTGAGGTCCCCGGAAATGTGACCGAATACCGAGTCGATGGCCTGCGCAACGGTCAGACCTACTCGGTAGCGATCTCGGCGCGTAACGGTGCAGAAGAACCTTCACCGACGTCACAGAACTCGCAAAAGGTCGTTCCCTTCGGACCGCCTGAGCGCACCGATGGTATTCGCGTCGAGAACCTTGGTGGTTCAGGTGACCGTGGACGTGTCCGCTTCACGTGGCCGACCCCCAACGCGAATGGCGCGGAAATCACGCGTTACACCATCGAGGTGAACGGTCGCTCCGTTGGCGAAGTTGGCGGAGATAAGAACGAGTACACGGCGGAACTCGCCACCGGTGAGAACTACCATGTGAAGATCCGCGCCTACAACTGGCGCGATCAAAGCTCGGATTCATCTGAGGTTGCCTTCCAGGTCTACACCTCGCCTCTGAACCCGAATGTGTCGTCCTTCTCTTCAACCGCAACGGGCGAGCACGGAATGACCAAGGTGAACGGCCTCGCTGTCGTACCCGGTCAGGGCTTCAATAACCGCAACCTGCACTTGGAGTGGTCGCGAAGCTCTGGCGGAAATGGGCAGTGGAATTCTGTGACCAGCGGCGAAACCATCAACGTCGGAGCTGATGGCGACATTCAGATTTTCATCCGCCAGGTTGGAAATGTGAACGGCCAAGATGTGCCCGGTAACGCTGTGCCCGTCACGGTAAAGGCAAACTCGAAGCCGGCACCTCCCACGTACAGCATGGTTCTGAACGGTACCTCAGTCGTCGTTAGCTGGGATGCAACCCCGCCTGCTGGCTACCTTGCCCCAGATGAAGTCATCCTCTGGTACAAGGACTCGTCAGGCCCTGCCAGCCCCACGCAGGGCAAGGTCCTGCAGGGAAGCGCAACTTTGAACCCAAGTGGTGGGCAGGTCCTCGAGGTTTCTGTCGGTTCTCAAAACTCTTTGGGAACGACTTGGGGTCGTCTCTCGGGAACCAACATTGAGACCGCAAAGATTAACGTTCCTGGTACTTTCAGTGGAACTGCGACACAATGCACTGCAGCGAATGCTCGAGGAGCCGAGGTCGCGCAATGCCAGATGGTCAGTGTTAACTTGCCCTCATCGTGGGCCAGTGACGCGCTCCCAATGAAGTGCAAGATGTGGGATGACTTCTCGCAGAGCTATGCAACTTTCACGCCTCGAGGAACAGCGAACTCTTCGTTTGAAACTGGCGTTCGCCTGAGTAAGGACAACGTCGGGAACCTCGGAATTTTGCTTGGCCGAATCACCTGTTCCTTGGGAGGATAGGCCGTGACACCACCTCCCTCCGCCCCGCGCGGGGCACCCAACCCCGCCACCCACAATCAATATGCACATCACTCGACACTGAAAGATGAATGGAGTCCCTCCCATGGCGCTTAGCACGCAAGATGCCCAGCGTTTCGCAGAAACCTTCGCTGGCCTCGTCGGCGGTATTTCCCAGGCGCTTCTGGATAAAGAACCAGTGATCCGCCTGGCACTGACAACCATGTTCGCCGGGGGACACCTCCTTCTGGAAGATGCGCCGGGTACAGGAAAGACCGCTCTTGCTCGCGCGATTGCTGCGACCATTGCGGGTACTCATTCGCGTATTCAGTTCACGCCCGACATGCTCCCCAGTGACATCACCGGCGTGAATGTCTACGACCAGAAGAACAACGAGTGGCATTTCCGCTCGGGTCCGATTTTCGCTTCCATCGTCTTGGCTGACGAAATCAACCGCGCCTCGCCCAAGACTCAATCCGCTCTCCTGGAAGTCATGGAAGAAGCGCAGGTCACGGTCGATGGCGTGACTCACGCTGCGCCTCGTCCCTTCATGGTGATCGCAACGCAAAACCCTGTGGAGCAGGCGGGAACGTACCCGCTCCCCGAAGCTCAGCTTGACCGTTTCTTGATGAAGGCCTCGGTTGGCTACCCCTCGCGTGCAGCCATGGCGGAAATCCTCGACGGTTCGGCGGCCCCGGACCGCTCCAAGCGCCTTAAGCCCCTGTTGGATAGTGGGCAGGTTGTGCGCTTGGCGGATTTGGCCGCACAGACCTACACCGAGCGCGCCGTGCTCGAGTACGTTGCTGCCCTTGCCGAGGCCACGCGCGAAGATGACAGCGCAACCTTGGGTGTGTCGACCCGTGGCGCCATTGGCATGGTCCGGTGCGCGCGCGTGTGGGCCGCTGCTCAGGGCCGTCACTTCGTCCTCCCCGATGACATCAAGGCGCTCGCTGCACCTGTGTGGGCACACCGTATCGTTGTCGACCCGGATGCGGCCTTCTCGGGAGCGACCGCGCAGGGCGTGATTGCTCGCGCACTGTCTTCGGTTCCCGCACCGGCGGTGAGCGCCTGACAATGCGCGTATCGCTGCAGTATCGAGTAAAGGTGGGTGATCGTGGGTAGGCACTCTTCTGGTAAGCGTGCTGAGAAGCGCTCATCCTTGGCCTCGGCGCGCGCAAATCTGCGTGAATCTCTGAGCGGGCTCCGCCAGGGCATTGCTCGTTTTGCGCACTCTGTTGCCTCGGCTCCAGGCATGAAGTACTTGCGCCTCGGCGCGCGCTCGGTGACTTCTGTCGGTTGGGCTGTTGGTGCCTCGGTACTCCTTGCTGCACTCGTCTCATACCTGTGGGGTTGGGTCGAAGCATTCTTCATCGCCTGCGCAGGTGCGGGTGCTCTCTTGATTGCCATCATCTGGGTGATTGTTCCTTCCCCTCACAAGGTTTCGATTCGTCTTCCACGTCAGCGCATTGTTGCCGGGCAGACGGCCGTCGGCGAAATTACCGCAGAAAACACCTCGGATCGCCGCGCGCGCAGCGGTCTGATCGAGCTTCCTATCGCGTCCTCGGCTTTGCAGTTCTTGGTCCCGCCTTTGGGTGGTCGTGAGGTATGGAGTGAGGTTTTCTCGGTCGTTACTCACCGCCGTGGCGTTGTCACCGTCGGTCCCGCTCGCGCGCTTCGAGCCGATCCCTTGGGTTTGATTCGTCGTATCGGCACCTGGTCTAAGCCTGTGATTTTGTACGTTCACCCCAAGACGATCCGCATTCCTTTCGATGCCACGGGTATTCACGCGGACGTCGAAGGCGTGACAACCGCGAAACTATCCTCGTCGGATGTGTCTTTCCATGCCTTGCGCGATTACGTTCCCGGTGATGACCGGCGTAATGTGCACTGGCCGATGAGCGCACATACGGGCCGCTTGGTTGTTCGCCAATTCGAGGAAACGCGTCGTTCTCACCACCTGATCATTTTGGATACCCGTCTTGGACAGTGGAGCGACCGAGATTCCTTCGAAAATGCGGTCTCGGTTGCGGCTTCGCTTGCGGTTGCAGATATGGCTGCCTCTCGAAATGTGTCACTGTCGACGGTCACCGATTGGGTGACAACGACTGCCGCGACGCGCATGCTCGATGCCCTGTGTGCGATTCAGGATTCCGGGGAGGAAGACCTGATGGCTCGCCTGCGCGAGGCCATCGCGAAGCGCCCGGGTCTTTCCGTCGTCACCGTCGTTGTCGCCCCGACTGTCGATGACAATCAGGCGTCGCAGTTACTCAATGCGATTCCGATCGATGTGCGCAGTGCGGTTGTCCGAGTTCGCCCGGGACACCCGAAGATGCGTCGTTTGAGTCATGGAACTTTGGCGGATTGTCCTACGCTTGAGGATCTGCCTCGACTGGTAGCAGCGGGGGGTCTGTCCTGATGACAACATCGACACAAGGCCTTCATCTTGATGCGCGCGCGGGCTTCCAAGTATCGCGCGCCGGTTTGCCCGCCTGGTTCCTCATCGGCTTGGTTGCGCTTTTCCTTCCAACAATCTGGATTCACGAGGCCGTCTTCGGATCGTGGGCCGGCTTGCGTGCCGCCGGCGCTGGCGTTGCTGCGGGACTTTTCGTTGCGTGGGTCTCGTCCTTCTGGCGTTGGGATACGATCTCTTCGATTGCGGGGCTCATTGCAACCCACTTCCTTGTTGGTGGAGTGGCTGCTTATCCCTCGACGACTTTCTATGGCCTTCCGACCGCCCGGACCCTGCAGCTCTTGGTTTTACAGGTCGTGTATTCGTGGAAAGACCTGTTAACTGTTACCCCTCCGGCCTCGGCGTACATCGGTCCCACGATGGTTCCGTGGCTGACGGGACTCCTGTGTTCTTTCATCGCAGCTCTCCTTGTCCTGCGGTCAGGACGCGCGATCGCGGCGGTTCTTCCTGTTGCGATCATGGGCATTGTTGGCATCGCGTGGGGTAAAGGTGGAACTTTCCCGAATATCTACCTGGTCGCTGTGTGGTGGGCGCTTGCCTTGGGCTGGTGCGCGTGGGCAGGACAGTATCGTCGCCTCGAGGCCGGTCTAGACGTTCGCGTCGGAGGAGCGATCGATGCCGATGCGGCAACGACCCTGGGTGAAACAACTCGGGGAGGGTCGCAGGGCACGATCCACGTGGGACGCCAAATTGCGGGCGGGCTCTTGGTTATTGCCCTGGTTGCGGGCGCAGCTGTTCCACTGACGAACCTTTACGGCCCGTGGTATTCGCGCATCGTTCTTCGCGATGTCGTTCAACCCCCGTTGGATGCTCGCCAATATCCTTCGCCTCTGTCTGCTTTCCGCCACTACAATGTGGACCTCAAAGAAGACACATTGATTCACGTGGATGGTTTGCCCGAGGGTGCGCGCGTGCGTATCGGTGTCATGGATAGCTACGACGGCACCACGATGACCATGTTGTCTCCGGGTAGGGGACCGTCAAACGGCTATATCCATGTGGGATCGACCTTGCCCCAGCACAAGCCTGTCGAGGGTAGCTCAACAGCCCAGATGTCCTTGAAGACCTCGCAGCTTTTGGGGCCGTGGGTCCCCATCGTGGGAACCCCCTCGACTATCGTCTTCAACCAGGACACATCGGCCTCGGGTACTCAAGCTACCGCGCAAGCGACGACTCTTCAGGATGGTCTTTACTACGATGCGTGGGCTAATGCCGCGCTGTCGACCACGAAGAATGTCCAGGGCGGAAGCATGGAGTATTCCACGGAGTCGATGATCGTTCCGATCTGGTCTGATGGTCAGCTTTCCGGAACGCACGCCGTGCCCTATACCGGTGGAGACACCAGTGTCCCGGACGAAATTCGTGAGTTCGCAACCCAGAAGTCTGCTGCCGAGCAGGGAGACCTTGCTAAAGCTCGAGCGATCGAACGTCACCTGAAGGAGAAGGGCTTTTACGAGAACGCCGATGATCCCAAGTCTCGCCCGGGTAGCCGCGCGGACCGTTTGACTCGCATGCTCGAGAGCGAGCAGATGATCGGTGACGATGAGCAGTATTCCGTGCTCATGGCCCTCATGCTGCACAGCCTGGGCATGAACGCTCGGGTTGTCATGGGCGCCTACCCGAATGACTCGAAGGGTGGAGACATTGACCTGCGCGGTTCAGATATTCACGCGTGGGTTGAGGTTGAATTCCAGGGTGTCGGCTGGGCTATTTTTGACCCGACACCGCCCAGGGATCAGAAGCCGATTACAGAGGAAACTCGTCCTCGCTCAGTCCCGCGTCCCCAGGTGCTCCAACCCCCGGAGCCTCCCGAAGAACCGGCAGATCTTCCGCCTTCGACGTCGGACCGTGGTTCGGATTCGAATGATGATTCTCGCTTGAAGATTCCGTGGGGAGCTATTGCAACCGGTGGCGGTGTTCTTGCCTTGCTGACGGTTCCGTTGCTTGCCATTCTTGTGGCAAAGAGTCGTCGCCGTAAGAAGCGTCGCGGGGCTGTGCCTTCACGTGCGCTTACGGGTTCGTGGGATGAGGTCGTTGATCTCGCGCGCGACGCGGGCGTTGTCGTTCCAACCGATATGACTCGCCAGGAAGCCGCGTGGATGCTCACCTCTTCGCCTTTGTGGCCGGCGAGTGCCGCGAAGCCAGGATCGATGTCGAACGCGCAGTGGTACCAGTTTGGTGAGGAATTGCCCAGACCAGTACGCGTTGCGCGCGCGGCCGATACCGCGGACTTCTCCGGTGACGAGGCCCTTGCGCAGCAGGCCGATGAATCGTGGCAGATCGTTGATGAACTCAGCAGTGAGCTGAAATCGAATGCGTCGCGTTGGACCAGGATTCGTCGCGCCTTATCTGTGACCTCCTTGAGCGCACGCTACCGCCAAAAGCATGGAGCGTCTCCGCTTGGGGTGCTTCGTCGACGCCTCCGCCATCCTTTTAGAGGACACCAGTCATGACGCCTTCGGTTCCAGCACGTCGCCTTCCGCCCCCGGAACTGCCCGGTCACACCTGGCTGCGTTCGCTCGGCTCGGGTGGTTTCGCGGACGTGCACCTGTATCGTCAAGAACAGCCTGCGCGCGAAGTTGCCGTGAAGGTTGCGCGCTCGGTGGGCGATCAGGTGGAGTATGCGCAGATTCGCCACGAGGCCGATGTGATGACCTCCATCGCCGGCCATCCCGCCGTGGTGGAGTTGTATTCCATTGGAACCTCTCCAGATGGTCGCCCCTACCTGGAGATGGAGTTTTGCCCAGTAGCGAATGTGGCCGAGCAGGTACGGCGAATGCCCTTGGCCGTGGATCGCGCCCTTGACGTCGTGATCAGGCTGTGCGGCGGCGTCGAAATGCTGCACCGCAATGGCTACGTTCATCGCGATATCAAGCCCGCGAATGTCATGTTCGATTCCTACTCCTACCCGGTGTTGGGTGACTTTGGTGTTGCTGCTCGCATCGGCGCTCTGGAGAAGGGAAGCTTGGACGGTTTTTCTGTTCTTTGGGCGCCTCCGGAACAGCACAATCGTTCGACTCATGCGCATCCGACCCAGGACGTGTGGGCGCTCGCAACGACGCTGTGGACTTTCCTGAGCGGTCGTAGTCCTTTCGAGGACCCGGTTGGCGACAATAGCGCAGCTTCTGTTGCCGCCCGCGTGTACGAGGGGCGAATTCGTGGTCTTTCGCGCCCCGATGCCCCCAAGGAACTCGAGCGGGTCTTGCGCCACGCGATGCAATTGGATCCTCGAAAGCGAACCTCTTCTGCCGCCGAGTTAGGCCGTCAGCTCCAGGAAATCCAGACGCTCATGGGGCGTCCTGTCACGAAGATGGAGTTGCGCGATGGAAATGCGCTCTCCAGTTTTGGTGGGCAGGCTGCATCGGGGTCTTCGGGGGATGCTTCAGCTTCGTGGAATGCGGACCAGTCGGATCAGTTTCCCGGGGGAGCCGCTCAAGACGAGGCAACGCGTCTTCGTGCGATGCCATCGATTGATGCGGAGCGTACGCGCCTGCGTCCGTCTTCTGTGGATCTTCGCCCCTCATCGGCTCCCGATTATTCCTTTACTTCGCCCGCACCTACCGGGGGCGGGGCTGGCGGCGATGTTCCTGCCAGCCCGGCCTCGGCCTCGGGGATCAATGCAGCTCAGGAGGGTGCTTCAGGTGCGGCGCCAACGCAAGCCGGCGCCGCCGAACTTGGGGATCCTTCCGGAGCTAATTCGCAGATGGGTCAGGCGCCTGCAGCTGAGGGAGGGGCGAGTGAGGCGTTTGGGGCGGGCTATGCGCCTGCGCCGGACTCGTGGCGAGCTCCAGGGCATACAACCGAGAACACCTTCGATACCTCGCATCCCTTGGGATATCTGCCAGATGGTCGATCTTCGGGCCCGAAGAGAATTATCGCGATCGTTGCGCTTGTCGTCTTGGGAATGGTTGTTTTAGGCGCGGTTATTGTCGCAATGCTGACGGGTGGCGGGAAGATCGTCGGTGTCGGCGATACGACCCCGACTCCCTCCGCAAGCGTAACAACAAGCGCGCAAGGAGAAGACCCCGTTTCGGTTCCTCCGCCGGCGGTCGAGCAGCTCGTTGCCCGCGTGAACGGGGATAACATTCAGTGGAGTTGGACGGACCCCGCGGCTGCTTCCTCTTCGGCTGGCCGCAGGCGTTACGTTTACACGGTCAGTAAGCCCGGCCAAGATGATGTTGTTGCGGATACTCGTCAGAATGCGGTTTCCGTGAAGACCGTTCCCGGTGACGTGTGCATCGAGGTTGTTTCGGTGGCTGAAAATGGCCGTTCTTCGCAGCCGACGAAGGCTTGCGTGAAGATTGGAGATGATGGGCAGCTGATCGAGCAGCCCACTCCAAGCCAAAGCGCGCAAAAGAGCACTCAACCGAGCACTCCGTCAACAACTCAATCCAGCGCTCACTAGACGAGCGGGAAGGCGACCGGGGTCGTCGGATGAGCGGGGACTCCGCGAAGAGCGGAACGCTTGGCCGCCCTACTCGTCTTTCGTTCGGAGGCGGCGGATCAGCAGGACTGCAATGACAATGGTTAGTCCCGCACCGGAAATTCCAAGCGCCCACAGCCGGCGCGGAGTCGTCGTATCAACGGGGAGATCCGGTTTAACCATGACCGGGTTCGCGGTTTTTTGGATCGGCGGGTAGATCGGGTTTTGGGGCCCGGGCATGGTCCCGTCGTTCACAAAATTGAGCGCATTGAAGGGGGCGACGATTCCCCACCCTTCCTCGGCGGTGCGCTGCGAAGGCGAGCTGCGCAAGGCAGTTGCGAGGAGCCGGTACTTCCACTGGTCTGGCGTTTCATCGGGATAGCGTGCTGCAATCAGTGCAGTGATTGCGCCCACGTATCCCGTCGCGTACGAGGTTGACGCCCCCTGGGCAGCGAACATACAGTCACCGTTGGCGAAGAAGGTGGTCGCGATCTGTGCGCCGGGAGCTGCGATTTCAACGTGCGTTCCGTGGACGACAGCATCAGTCGGATTTCCAGCAGCATCCACCGCCGTCACCGAGAGAGCCTGTTGATAGCCGGCCGGAAAACGTACTGCGGTGTCTTGAGAGCCATTGGGAGTTTGCTCAACATTTCCAGCTGAAGCGACAACGAGCGCTCCCTTTGCGTGGGCGTATTCAGTCGCCCCGCGTAGGGCAGCGTCGTCAGAGGCTAAGGATTGAGGGACGACGATGACTCGGATTCCCTGGTCGGCTGCCCAACGGATTCCTTCGGCTGTCCGCGTAGCTGTTGGACCTTTACCAGCGCGCTTGCTGTCGTCGCTCGCGTCAATGTAAACCCTCACAGGAACTATTGTTGATTGGGGAGCAAAGCCAACGACTCCGGAATTAGGGACTTCGCGCGCTGCAATCTGTCCTGCTACCGCGGTCCCGTGTCCAGAAACATCCTTTCGGCCATCACCGGATTCGACAAGATCAACACCGGGTTCGACTGCACCCTGAAAATGCGCGTTTCCTGCAGCGACTCCGGAATCGACGACAGCAACGCGGACGTTTCCGCGGGATAACTCCAAGGCATCCTTCATGCCGAGGAACGCATACGCGGAGGGCATTTGTGTCAGCCATTTGTCAACGCCGATTTGGCATGCTTCTTCGGTCTTTTTCGAGGCTGAAGCACCTTTATGTTGTGAGTTGCCTTGCTCCGATCCTTGCGTATTCCCTGGAGTTGGAGTGTCGGCATAACTTGTCGGGACTGCTGTTATAGCGCATAGAAGGATAGCTGTGCATGAAGCGAAGAGAGTACTCTTGCCTTGTTTCACTGAGCACCTACCGTTTCCCAAGCAGCGCTGGTGGTCAGTTCTTGCCCTTCAGGGACGAGAGCAAGCCACGCAGCAGGAAGAGGAGAAACTGCTGTCTCCGGAAGGCCGAGGTGGGCTAAGGAATCCGAAGGATTAGGTCCGAGTCCGTGGGCCTTCCCGAGGTCAGAAATAAAAATGATTGGTCCACCTGAACCACCTGAAGAAGCACGCACCAGTGCTCCGGATCCGCCACGGACGTTAACTTCACGTGGTTTTTGCTGAGTGATTTCAGTAGTTGGAAGCGATACGAGGACTGTAGACGCCCTGGAGTGGCTGATCGCGAGCTGCGCGCAGGGAGCGACACCGGGTCCGAGCACATCACCAACTTGTGTTGGCCAGTCTGAAGGGACGATACCTTGAGTAACAACGGTCAACGATGCGAGCTCTGAGAGGTCAATCATCAGGTTTTGGGGGCTTCCTCGATCCGCCCACGAGGCCTGGTAGAGTTTGTAAGAAAAGTCGGTGAGCGGGGTGATAGTTCCGTCACCTGTGATTACGTAGCGCCGGGGAGCACCTGATTCATCAACCTCAATAATGGTTCCGATTTGTGCTGCGGTGATGCGTGGGGACATGCCTGACACGGGGCGTCCGACGTTAGGAATTTCGAGCGGCTCTAACATTGAACCTTCGGTAAATAAGTTCAACCAGTTTGCGGTAACAGGAGTAATCGTCCGTCCAGAAAGATCAAGAACGTTCACAACAGCTTGCGCATGCGCAATATCGATGGGGTAACGGACTCCTCCAGTAACGAGATATAGACGCCCCTCATTCGAGACCAAAGCCGTCGAAGCGCTTTCCAATCCCTTTGGGTTACCAGCAACCCAAGTTTTGATTCCTGAGGTTGTAGCGCACGAGGTCCACTCGTAGGAGTGGAGTTGGTTAGCTGTGGGAATATCGTCCGGAACGTCCGCCAGTCCAATTGCGCTACCGCGGGGAATCCCTTCAAGCGAAGATGTTGAGACCGACGAAGTCACGAGCTTTCCGGTTTCGCTCAGAAGCTTTGCTGAGGTGACGTTCGAGATGGGGCGCAGAGTACCTTCGATCGAGTAGTATCTTGCGCCTTCGCCTTTAGTCATAATGAGATGCGAGTTTTCCCAACCTGAAGGCAAAGTCGGTAAAAATCGACCGATTGCTACAGCAATGAGAAGGACGACTGCGGCTACGGAAGCTCCGACAATCAGCGGACGGGTGGTTGATTTTGACTCGAGCTCCTTACCTCCGGGCGTACCCGAGGTGAAGGCAGTGACAAGTCTACGGCGGTTAAAGCGCTGAGCTTCCAGAATATCCTTATTAGAAGGCATTAGAAAACCCCCCACACGAGCGTTGTGATTGGGACAAGCGCTAGCAAACTAACTAGGGAGAAGGTATCGGCGATTCGCGTAACCCAAGGACGCATCTTGGGATCGATAACCGTCAGTGCAAGTACCAATCCCGTTGCAAGGAAGAGCAACAAAACAATGGGGATCAGTGCTTGAGGCATCAAGACTGCGCTTCCGATTGCGCCGCTGAGGATCAGGATGATTCCCAGAAGTGCGCCGATAAGGACTTCGGTGCGTGAACGTAGTGAGCGCGTTGAGAGCAAGAGTGCAACACCAGCACAGATCAGGAGGAGCAGCGAATAGCGTGTATCGAGGAGGAGCGGGATACAGATCAAGCTTCCCAGTGAAGCACCAGTTTTGAGGGAAACGGTCAGAATATAACCCTCGTGAACCTTGTGGACGACCTCGTAGGGATCGATGGTTTCTTGGATTCCTGTCACGCGCACAGGAATTCTGGCCATGGCAAACCAGGGTGCGATCAAAATAAGCACTATTAATAAGGTATAGACCGCACTTGCTGCGCGTTGCGTGGAAAGGTGTGCGAAGCCAGTCAATAGGCCAATTGCTGTGGCCGAGAAACCGTAGGTGAGCGGTGCCGTGATGGATCCGCGCAGAGCTTTCGGGAGGACGACAAGGAGTACCGAGGCGGCGAGCATCGCTGCAATTCCAAAGCCTGCAAGGGGAAGACCTGACCAAGAGCCGGGAATTGCGCTCATGACAGCTGCGCCCGCGAGGATCGGAATTGAGTGGGCAAGGGATAGGGGTGCGAGGCGTGATGAGTTGCGTGCGATGACCGCGCATGCGAGGGAAGCGAGGACTGCACCGGATAATCCGACGATGAGTCCCATGGTGCTTCCGCGGCCGCCTGTGAAGATGAGGACGGCTGCTGTGAGGACTAAAAGCGCTGAAGCATGTGTGCTAAGATCGACCGAATTGTCAGAATTCCATGGAGCCTGATCATTTTCGACCGCGGTTCCTACCGCTTCCACCAGGTCGTCATAGCGCAAATCCTGTGTGCTGTCGCCAATTTTCGACAGAATCAGAACGGATCCTGCTTGGATTCCCTGATTGATCAGAGTCTGGCTTTGGTCGAGGATCTTGCCCTGAGAATTTGTAATTCGATAGCCCTGAGAGGCAGAACTCGCAGATAATTGTGTGATTTGCGACACAATATTTGGGGCAAATTCTGCCAGTGCAACATTGGTCGGCACCGACATGTCGACGGTGTTCTCACCCATGCGAATGCTAACGGGCATAAGGGCTGGAGGCCTGGATGCGGTAGTGCTTGCCATGAGGTTCCTTTGCTCAAGTGTCCTGCTCTAAGCCTAGCCGTTTTCATGAAACCTGTATTTGCATTCCCAGATCGCTTCGATAATGTAATACCCGACATCGCGATTGTGCCCTCCGTTACA
>CALLSD010000009.1 GCA_938014245.1 uncultured Actinomyces sp. | reverse complement strand
TTCTGGGCGAGAGCTCCCTGCAGAACGTCCCTGCTATTGCCAACAAGAGCATCGTTGAGATTCCATATTCTGAGTATATCGACTACTCGCCACGTGCATTTGATTCTGCCGAGAAGATCCTTGAGGCTCTCTATCCTCAGAAATAGATGAGTTTGGACATACGTACCATTCGAACATACGGCACCGCAGAGACCAAGCAGGAATTTCATTTCCTGCTTGGTCTTTTTTGAGGCTTTAGCCTGTTGAGCGCGTGTAACTCGCGAAACACAAAACCACCCGCTATGCGGGTGGAGAATATTCTTTAGCTTTGCAAATTAAAATCCTTCCTCCTTAAATGCGGAAGGTCGCCCTATCCCGAAGAACTCGCGCAGCCGCGTCGCACCACCCTTGTCGAGACCGTATTGGGCGGTGACCTTTCCGCCCTTCATCTCGGTAACCCTGTCGCAGGCGGCCAGCGCCAGCTCGAAGTCGTGCGTCACGACGAGGACGAAGACCCCGGACGCGGCAAGCTCCCGCAGCAGCGTGGCCGTCTGTGCCATATGGGCGTAGTCGAGCCCGCTCGTCGGTTCGTCAAAGACCAGTACCCTCTTGCCGCAGAACATGGCAGCCGCTATGGCGCACCTCTGCTTCTGCCCTCCCGACAGCGTCAGGGGGTGGCGCCCCCTCACGTCGAGGAGGTCCAACTGACCTAGCACCGACTCCAAGCCTCGGGTACCAGGGTTGCTCGCCCCCAAGACGACCTCCTCCTCGACGCTATCGCAGAAGAGCTGGTGGTTGACCTCCTGCATCACCTCATAGCTAAGGGGTAACCTCTTTCTCGCGGAGAGCGCGACGCCGTCGATTTCGATGCTGCCTCGCCGTTCCCTGGCAAGCCCGCACACCACCGAGGCGAGGGTCGACTTGCCCACACCGTTGTCTCCCACAATCGCCTCGACACGACCCGACCCGAACTGCGCGTCGTCGACGGAGAGGGAGGGGACGGCATGCCGTGAGTATGAGAAGACGAGGCCGTCGAGATACATCTCGTGCATGGGCGTGTGTTTCACTGGGGCGTCTGTCCTCGGGAGGTCGAATCCCTCCAGCTTCACGGGTCGTATGCCCGTCTCGAGGCGTTGGCTGCGGCTCAGCGAGGCGAGCTCGCCCATGGCGAAGACATCGGAAGCCTTCCCGCCGTCCAGGTAGACCGCGCGGTCGACTATGCCCTCGAGGTACCACGTGCGATGCTCGGCGATGAGGATCGTCTTGCCCTTCGACCTTAGTATGCCCAAGGTACGTCGCAGCTCCCTGATTGCGGGGAAGTCGAGGTTCGCCGATGGCTCGTCCAGTAGGAGCACCTCCGGGCCGGTAGCATAGACGCTCGCGATGGCAACGCGCTGCTTCTCACCACCCGAGAGGCGGAAGATGTTGCGATTCATGAGTGCCGCGATGCCCAAATCGGCTGCGGCTTCGTTTACCCTACGTGAGATCTCGGCTCGCGGCATCCCACGGTTCTCGCAGCCGAAGGCCACCTCGCTCGTGGTGTCGAGGGTGTAGAATTGCGTGCGGGGATTCTGGAACACGGTCCCTACCCGGCGGGCCACTTTGTACTGAGGGCAGGTGGTGGGATCCATGCCGCCAACCCTCACGCGCCCAGTCAGGTCACCGTCAAAGAACTCGGGTATCATGCCGTTCAGCAGGCGGAGGACGGTTGACTTTCCGCAACCGCTCTTTCCGCACAGGAGCACGCATTCCCCCGCCTCCACGTCAAGCGACAGCGACGATAGGCTGGGGGATTCTGCTCCACGATAGGAGAAGCTGACGTTGGTGAGCGATATCATCGGCTGGCCCATCGTTTCAGAGCCCCTTTCCGGCAATGGCGAACGCCGCCGCCGCGGCCGTTCCCGCAGTTACGATCGCCAGAGCCAGCCAGTCCTGGGCGCGCAACCCAATCTGTGCCAGGCAGGTGTGAGGTGCCGGATCGTCCATGCCGCGGCAGAGAGCCGCAGCCGCGAGTTCGTCACTTATAGAGATCACGGAGGCGAAAAGCGGCACATAGATGTGGGCTATCGTCTGGATGGGATGGAACAGCCAGGATGAGAGGCCCGTTCCGATACCCCTCATCTTCATGGCGGACCTTATGGCGCGCCACTCCTCGCTAATAGTCGGGAAGCACCTGAAGGCCACCGACGTTGTGATTATGGCGCTCTTCGGCACCCCGCTTCCCCACAGGGCGGCCGAGAACTCGCTAACGCCGGTTGTCCCCACGGCCCAGTAGGCCACAAGCAGGCATGGCAGGACCTTGCGGACCGCCACTGCCAGGAATTGCACGAGGGAAAGCACGGCGCTTTGGCCCACCATGGGACCGATCAGCTGTTGGACGGCAACGAGCAGGGAAAAGACCGCGCAGTAGCGCAGGGCGGTGCTGGCCATGCCGCCGACTGCCACAATCAGGACGCAAACCAAAAAGATAGCGGCCTCGTAGGGCAGTGAGCGGCCGAGGAAGACGGCTATGTCGAGCAGGACGAGCAGGGTCGCCTTCGTTCGAGGGTCGAAGACAATGCCTCCGTTGTGACCCTGCTCCGTATATAGCTTTTCGAGGGGGTTCACAGGATTCCTGCCCGTCCGAGCTTGGCTGCGAGCAGTTTGCGCGCGATCAGCGAGCCCAATATCGAGCAGATGACGATGGCGACCATCATGGCCGGAAGCACCCAGTCGGGCGTGAGCGCATAGAGCGTCTCGCAGAAGCTTGAGCTCATACCCCGCTCAAGGATGTCTTGGAAGAAGTAGTCGCGCATGAACCAGATGGGCACGAAGCCTCCGAGCAGGTTCCAGGAGAAGACGGCGTGGCTTGCGGCGTTCCATGCGAAGCTGCGATATTTTCCAGCACGTGCGATGAGTACCGCAACGATGCCCGCAGGGACCGAGACAGCAGGTGCGATGGGGATGTGTCCCGAGGCGATGAGGACGAAGCTCGGAAGGACAGCGGCGATGAAGATGGGCACGCCCGAGGGTGACCTGGCGAGCATTATGTGGAAGATGGGTGCCGCAAGTAGGGCGACGAGGGCGGGCATGAGCAGAAACAGAATCGGCACCGGCATGCACACGATCCCGATGATGACGTAGACGGCCAGGTAGAGCGCAATGAACACGCCTGCGGAAATAGCAGCCCTCGAGGATGTACTCTTCTTTTGTGGTTCCATGATGTTTCCTTTCTCTTGTGGTTGATGAACGCCGTTGTCTTCGGAGGATGTCATCGTGCGGGCGTGTCGCCGTTGCCGTACGGGTGCTTTGCGCGCCAGGCGTCAAGATCTGTCTGGAGTCCCCACAGTTTCGCGTAGGTCCCTCCCTTGGCAAGCAGCGACTCGTGGGTGCCGCTCTCCGCGACGCGACCGCTGTCGATCACATATATGGTGTCGGCGCGCGTCACCGTGCGCAGCCGGTGCGCGATGGCGACAACAGTCCTGCCCTGTGCGAGCGTGCCCATAGCCGCCTGCACCTCGGCCTCGTTCTCCGAATCGAGTGCGCTTGTCGCCTCGTCCAGAAGGACGATAGGCGCGTCTTTGAGTAGGGCGCGGGCGATGGAGATACGCTGGCGTTCACCGCCTGAAAGAGTCGAGCCGCCCTCACCGATAACGGTATCGTAGCCATTGGGCAGTTCCATTATGAAGTCGTGGCAGCGTGCCGCCTTGGCCGCCTGAACGACCTCCTCGTGCGTTGCATTCGCGCGCCCGTAGCGGATGTTGGCCTCAATCGTATCCTGAAACAGGTAGACATCCTGAAAGACGATCGACACCCGACTGAGCAGGTGCTCCGGGTTTATGGAGCGCTCGTCGAGCCCACCGAGCAGCACGTGCCCTGCTTGCGGGTCCCAAAAACGCGCGGCAAGCCTCAGAATCGTGCTTTTGCCTGAGCCAGAGGGTCCGACAAGTGCTGTCAGCTCCCCAGTCCTTATGTCCAGGCTCACGTTGTGAAGCACCTCGTTATCGTCGTAGCCGAACGACACGTGGTCAAAGGAGATGCTGCACTCCTCGGGGGCATCGGACTCGCCGGGCATCTCCGGCTCGCCCAAGAGGGACATAATCCGGCGGCCCGCCGCCGCGCAGCGCTGCAATTCGGGCCAGCTCGTGAGGGCCACGGCAAGAGGCTCGAAAGCTCGCGTGCCGACGAGGAGGAAGAGGGAGAACCCCGTGGGGTCGAGGGAGCCGCCGGCCAGCAGGTAGACGCCGGCGAGGGTCATGCATGCCAGACCGCTGCGTAGAATTGCCTCCGACACCGCGCCGAGCGAGCCAGCCGCGCTCTCGTTTGCCATGCAGGCATTTCGGTAGTCCTCACATGCCTTGGCGAGGGTCGTGAAGCTCGCGCCCTGCAGGTGATGGGCCTTGATGGCGCGCATGCCTCTCAGATACTCCTGGATTCGGGTTGTCTGCTCCATTCTCGTTGCGGCAAGGCGCTTTTCCGCGCGGTTCTGCAAGCCCTGTGCAACGGCGATGATGGCGAGAGACAGGGGCAGTCCAACGAAGAGGGCGAGGCCCATGCGCCAGTCGAGCAGACAGAGCGCCCCCGTCGTGACGAGCGCCACGACACCGGCGCTGATGGCCTGGGCGAGCAGGTGCGTCATGCCCGTCTCAACGAGCGAGAAGTCGTTCATCATCGTCGTAGCGATGCCGCCAGCACCCTTTCCCTCGAGTTTTCCTAGGGGCAGCTTGCGGATATGCTCGGCCAGGCTTGTGCGACCCTCAGCGCCGACAGCGTAGCCGCTACGGAAAGTCACCTTGCATGCGATGTTCTCGACCGCGAGGGCAAGGACGAAGCAGGCGGCCATGCCAGCCCACGCGAGCCAGAGTTCGGCGTTGCTCAGTCCGCCTGTGGCATAGAAGCCAAACATGCAGTCGACAATCAGCACCAGACAGATGAAGGGTAGAAACCATACGAGCTGGGCAATGGTGTTCCAGAATGCGGGTCTGGCTATGCGCCTCGGTTCTCCACAGGTTATTGCTTCGATAATGCCTCTCATAGCGACACCTCAGCTTTCTCTGTGCCAAGCTTCCAGTCGGCGGCTCTGTCGCCGGAGACCCACATATCTGCATAGGGCCCATCGACCCCTATGAGCTCGTCGTGTCTGCCCCGTTGCACAATCCGGCCCTTATCCATCACGATAATCTGGTTCGCCGACTGTACGGTCTCAAGTCTGTGGGCGATTGTCAGAACCGTTTTGCCTCTCGTCAGCTCCGCCAGAGCGCGGTGGATCGAGAACTGCGTCTGTGCGTCAGCGAAGGAACTGGCCTCGTCGAGGATGAGGATAGGGGCGCTTTTGAGGATTGCCCGCGCTATAGCCACGCGCTGCCGCTCACCTCCCGACAGGCGGACACCACCTGCGCCGACGACGGTGTCGATTCCCTTCGGTAGCCGCGTGAGGAATTCGTCGCACTGGGCCGCCGAAGCCGCTGCGGCTATTTGATCCTCGGTCGCGCTGGGCAGTCCCATGGCGATGTTATCCCGGATGGTTCCTGCAAATAGGAAGCTGTCCTGGAAAACGAAGGCAACGATGTCCATGAGCGCATCGGTCCCCAGCTCGCGCACATCGACTCCCCCTATGCGGACCATTCCCTCATCCACATCCCAGAAGCGGCCGACTAGCTCGGCGATTGTGGACTTACCGGCGCCCGAAGGACCCACGATGGCACAAGTGCTGCCGGGCTCTACAGCGAACGACACCCCATCTACCGCGGGATTCTCGGCACCTGGATAGGAGAAGGTCACATGGTCGAATGCAATGCCCGCATCTTGGGGAGTCGCCCGGACATCCTGCGAAACCTGTCCTTGCGGCTCCAGATCAAGCACTGCGCACACACGCCCAACCGCCTCGTTGACCGTGTTCACGCTCTCGGCGAACATGCGCAATTTGAGTACTGGCGAGGAGGCGGCGGGACCGACCACGAGGGCGAAGACGCAGACGGCTGCGAGCGCGACGTCCGAGGGGTTGCCGAGGAACAGCGCTATCGCAACTGGGGCTGCGAAAGTCGCGACCGAAAGCGTGAAGACGCGGAAACGCACGTAGCCCGGGCGGATCTGGTCGGTCATGCCTACAGTGAAGTCCCGGTAGGCCTCGGTGTCGTCCTTGAAGCCGCGAAAGGACGCCGTGGTCTGGCCGAACGCTTTGATGGCGGGCATCCCCTCGACGTACTGGATCGCCGACGAGTTGATTCGTTCAAGGACATCGAAGTTCTTCTTGATCGCGCCCGTCTTCATGACCTTGGCCATCGCCTGCAGCTGACAGGCGATTCCAATGACAATTGGCGCAAGGCAGGCCAAGGCAAGCCAGACATTCGCGGCGAACATCAGGACGAAGAGGACGATGAGCGTGGCGAGAGCGCTCGCGAGGTCGGGCACCTGGTGGGCGAGGAATGCCTCGACCTGCTCGACATCCGCATCCATTACCTGCTCGACCTGCCCTATGGACGAGGAGTCGAGGTAGCCCATCGGGAGGCGTCCCACATGCTCTGCGACCGCGATGCGTATGTCGCAGACCGTGCGGTAGGCGTGCGCATGCGCGGCGATTCCAGCGATCCAGGAGGCTGCAGTTCCAGACAGAAGCCCCGCGAGGCCGACGGCTCCCCACCATAGCATGGAGCCCGCCTCGGGGGCCGAGCCAGATGCTACACCTGACATTAGAGAGGTTATGACCCGCCATGAGGCTAGATAGGGCACGAGCTGCAGCACCGACCCGATACAGCCGAGCGTAATGCCGCACACGAGAAGCCCCTTCCCTCGCTCAGAGAGGGCCAGCAGCCTGGCCATGCCCTGCTTCTTTTTCAAGTTTTTACCTGGGTCTTCCAGGTCTGTCTCGTCCTCCATGGACCCGTGCTCCTTTCACTGCTATCGGAACGAATTCGTTCCGTTTTTCTCTTAAATGCACTGACGGGAGCATCCATTTGGATGCTCCCGTCATCAGTCCATTCCTGCACGCCGCTCAGAGCGGCGATTTTGCAACCTGCCTACATCAATAAAACAGCTTCTGCGCTATCTCGAATGCCTCCTGAGGAGAACGCTGCTCACACTCTGGTGCAAAACGCCCGTCGTACATGACGCCCCAGAGCCCGTACAGCATGAACAGCGCGCAGGCCTGCGCATTGCTCTCGTTTACGCCGAGACGGTTCTTGAGCTTGCCTGTCTGTATCCCTTCCAGCATGAGCTTGGTGTAGGGGCCTGCCATACGATCGATCATCTGGACCATGTCCCAGAGTTTGTAAGAGGCGTCGGGAACTGACTCACCCGGCTCGGGGTCGAAGGAGTGGACATATTCGTTGACGTCATCCGTTACGAGACTGCGTAGAGCGGCGATTCTTTCGTCGAACGGCCGGCCCTCGTCCTCCATGACTGCGCACTTGCGGTCCATGCGCTCCGAGATGAAGTCCTCCATGACGGCCACGTAGACGTCCTGCTTCGACTTGAAGTAGTAGTAGAACATGCCAGGAGCGCCGTTCACGGCATCCAGGATGTCGCGCACCGATGTACTCTCGTAGCCCTTCTCCGCGAAGAGCCTCGCTGCCGCATCCACGAGCTCCTTGCGTCGCTCTGCAGGTTTTTTGCTGTTCTTTCTCAAGCAATGCTCCGATTCCTTGTCCCATACCGATGGGTTTTTAATATCAGAACGAATGTCGGTCCAATATTAACCTTATCTAACTTTGATGTCAACGATAACGCAGTCGAGAGGAGGCCGATCACTGCGATTTGAGTCGTGCTATGCCCGAAGGCGGGCCCATAGACGGGGAGACCGTCTTCGCTCTATGAGGGTGAAGAACGACGACGTAGGGTATGCCTTTGACGCATGATCTCCAATTTCGCCGTGAATCTAAATTTCCGGATTTCATGGCGGCAAAAGGGCAGCCATCCTTTCGATGCGACATTCGGAGACTCGAGTGGCGCATCGGGTTCGATTCGATAGTCGGGGCGTGTGGAGGCCTCGGCGTTCGCTGTGGTGTTGCGTTTGGTTTCGGATTGAGAGGGTCGCTCTGCCACCACGCCGATCGTCTCGACGGGAGGTCGGCCCATGCGGTCGCCCTTAGCCTTCGAGCTCGGGGCAGGGCAGATTGCAGGCACATCGCATAAGGAAGACCCGCCAGTGTACATGCTCGGAAGCAGAAGCCAGGCGGGTTTTTTTGTTTGCTAATTACTACAACGCATAGATATATATCTGCTACTGAGTTAGCTTCCATGAAAAAATATCTATTATTGAAAGAAATAAAAAAAGATTTCTAAACAGATAGAAGAATCCTTATGAACTATGTCCAAAAAATTCCCGTTGCTATTTGTGGTGTTGCTTTAGGTTTTGCGGCACTTGGAAATCTTTT
>CALLSD010000008.1 GCA_938014245.1 uncultured Actinomyces sp. | reverse complement strand
CATCGTCTCAAGGTTTGTCAACAACCTCCTAGAGGGTTTCACAATTTAAGAATCCATGACCTTTTGGTGAAGAAATGGAGAGGTTGGCACATGGGCGCCCCATCTCCCCTCACTCATTCTCCGCACAACCTCCATTGACCGACCAAAATCGACCCGCCAATCAATTAGACAGTATGAAGAGTTGAAAAATACCGAGCGATTAATTTGATTGTTAGAACAAGAAATCACCACTATTTATCTTGTATTTTTCGATTTGCCAGACAACTTGACAGTTTCGCATGACCCATCCGAACAGCTGTGTTACGGTCGGAGACGACAGTCACACGCTAAGCCAGTGAAGACTCAGCGAACGACTACCACGACATTCAAATTACGAGTGAGAAGACCATGAATACACGCAACATCACCGAAGATTCCACTAATGCACTACTAATCGACATAATCAATTGGATCAATCAACGCAGCACGTGGCAACGTAACATCTTCAAGCGTCTGGCGCGGGAAGAAGACATACCAGATAGCTACATTGCACAAATTGCACAGCAGCTGACTGGCGGAAAACAAATCGACTTGGAGCAACCAGAAGTATCCATAACGGACCTAACCGAAAGTTCAGGCGAATTTGATTCGCCAAAATTGGTGAGCATCGGAAACCTCAAAGCAATCAATGCCCTCCTGGGAGATCAAACACTTACATTTAATCAGTCCGGGATTACCATCATTTACGGAGATAACGGCAGCGGCAAATCCGGCTATGCGCGAATTCTCAAAAGAATCTCAGGAGCACAGCACCAGGAAGAAATCCTAACCAATGTCTTCGAAAACTCCACAGAAACACAATCTGCAGAAGTAACATACTTAGACAACGATCAACAATTCACAGAAGTATGGACACAAAACCACAAAATCGGCCGGCTGAAACAGATACACTTTTACGATGAAGCCTGTGGAAACCATTACCTACAAAAAGAAACAGAGCTAACATATCGCCCCTCAGCACTCACCCTCCTTGATGACTTCGCGAAACAAATTGAACGTGTAAGTAATGAATTCGAGGAACTAATTAAAGTTGAACAGGCAAAGACTTTCGCCCTGCCAGAGACCACTACAGGAACTAAAGCAAATTTGCTACTCAGCTCATTATCACCAAACACGAGCCCATCAGCAATCTCTGCCGCACTGAACGAGCACCCAAATTTAGAAGCTGAACTACAGGGATTGACACAGAGAGAAGCACAACTGGCAACAAGCAATCCAACTAAAGAAAAACTTGCCCTACAATCAGTCGCACGGGCAGCAGAATCACTATCAGCACACATCAAACAAATTCAAGAGAACGTTAGCGCGGAGACACTGAACGAAATTGCCTTGCTGAAACAACGTGCAATGGAGCTTCGCAACTCAGCAAACACAGAAGGAATAGTCTCCGATACTCAACTACCAGGCGTCGGCTCAACCACTTGGCGAACACTTTGGAACGCAGCACGAGAATACTCAATGACCGAAGCGTATCCCGGCACCGATTTTCCTCCGAGCCGCGAAGGTGACTATTGCCTATTATGCCAACAGCCCTTGAACATCGAAGCCAGACGCCGTTTGGAACATTTCGAACGATACATTAGCAGAAAGCTTGAACAGGACGCACAAACAGCTGAGAACAATTATAATATAGCTCTAGACAAACTCATTGAGTTCGAGACAACTCCACCTAGTTTGCAAACTTGGCTATCAGCAATTCCCGAAGATACTGGGTTAAATGCGGATCAGATTATACAATACATCACCGACGCTCAGAATGCGCATAGCCAGATGATCACGTCACTCACATCAGGCAACAAGCACACAAAAATTACCTATCCAACATTCGACACATCAACAGTTCAGAAACTTGCACATGAATATCAAACTCGAGCAGACAATCTCGACCTTACTTCCTTTCAAGCAGAATGTCAGGAAGTCAGCAAGAAGAAGGCGGAGCACGAGGACTTATTGCGCATCAAAATCGCAGAACAACAAGTCATAGACTATATTCAGCACATAAAGTACTTAGATCTCTTAGAAACAAAACAGGGAGAGGCCACAACTAAACCAATCACTTCGCAAAGTAATAAGCTTGCGAGAAGATATGTCACAGAAGCCATCAGCGAACATTTCGTCACAAAGGCTCGTGAAATGAGACTATTTCAAGTGACACTATCAGACCCAAAGGGGAAAAAAGGATCGCTATTTCAACAGCCCACCCTACGTAGCACAGACGGCGCAAGTCCCACGTGTAAGGCTTCAACCATGAGTGTACTAAGCGAAGGCGAACAGACGGCAGCCGGATTGGCCGGTTTTCTGACGGAAGTTTACTTTGATCACTCGAGGTCTTGCGTAATATTCGACGATCCAATGTCATCACTCGATCACCAAAGACGCGCTAGCGTCGCTCAGAACATAGTTAATCTTGCAG
>CALLSD010000007.1 GCA_938014245.1 uncultured Actinomyces sp. | reverse complement strand
CTTTCTCGTCTACTCCGAGATCGCAGAAATGCACGCTTGCACCGATGCGCGAGAACATGGCAGGACCCATCGTCCGACGAGCTGATACTTCGGAATTGAAGTTTGAGGTTAGGAGAAAAAGGGCATTTCGCATGTCGACATCGTAATTCGTGTCAACGTATCTTCCTTCATCAAAGAGCTGATAGAACATGTTGTACAGGCGGGGGTCAACTTTATCGAACTCGTCTATTAGAACGACATTAGACTCTCTTGCCAAAAGGCCACGCGCGAAGCTTGCTTTCGAGTGCTCTGCGCCAAACAGATACTCGTAGGCCTCCTGCGTTTGCATCATCGAGAATTGCACTCGGGTAAGCTCTCCGCCAACAGCCTCGCTTAAGCATCTCGCTGTTTCTGTCTTGCCGACGCCAGACGGTCCATAGAACATGATTACAGAGGGGCACTCCTCGTTCATGGCAGTAAGCCGATAAAGAGATGCGATTAGTGACTCTTTCCCCTCGTCTTGCCCGAGGACACCCGATTGCAGTTTGTCACATATGCCATTGAGTTTCTTTTTCTCAATGAGCGGGTACTCATAGTGTACAATATCGAGAGTTCCATGATGTATCAAAATGTTTGCAGCGAATACATCACACTTTTGAACAGCGACTTAGTGTCAGCACGTCACGAAATTATTGAAAAGGGCCTCGCCACTCCAATCAAGGGTGCAAATAAGGGCAAATAGATAGAGAACGAGGCCAATTGCATGTCAAAGCTAAACATTGACCAGAAGAGCATCAGGGAATTACTGACAGAGAAACACGCGGACTTCCTCATTCCCGACTACCAGAGGCCGTACGCCTGGGGAGAGGATGAATGCGCGACGCTTTGGGACGACCTATTCGCATTCGCGTTTCCGGATGACGACTGCGACAAGTTCAAACGCGAATCCGACGAGTACTTCCTGGGTCCTATAGTTACGTTCCGCAACGACGACAGCCAGCTTGAAATCATCGATGGCCAGCAGCGTCTCACGACCATCATGCTATTGTTGCGCGCCTTCTATGACAAGTTCGGGAACATGAAGGACAAGCAATCGAAGCAGGTGCGCGAGAGCATCGCCCGCTGTGTCTGGAAGACGGACGAGTTCGACGAGCCGGACATGAACCGCCTCAAAATCGACTCTGAGGTCGCGTCTGACAACGACAAGGGCGAGTTCCTGGAAATCCTCAAGAGCGGCGTGGTCGAGCAAGGATGGAAGAGCTCGTATGCCTGCAACTACCGCTACTTCCAGCAGAAGATAACCGACATGGCCAGCGAGTGGCCGTCGTACGTCGCCCTGCTTGCCACGCGCATCCTGAATAACGTCATTTTGCTGCCCATCGAGGCGGAATCGCAGGATACGGCGCTGCGCATCTTCTCTACGCTCAATGACCGCGGGCTTCCGCTCGCAGATGCGGACATCTTCAAGAGCCAGTTCTACAAGTATTTTTCCTCTCTAGGCCGTAAAGACGAGTTTATAGAACACTGGAAGGCGCTCGAGGAGACCGCAACGGACATCTTCCACCCGGCGGTGGGTACCCCGATGGACGAGCTCTTTACCCGTTACATGTACTACCGTCGCGCTTGCAAGCATATCCACAGCACCACGACGCAGTCACTGCGCGATTTCTTCGGTCAGGACTCCTACAAGATGCTCAAGAGCGAAGAATCCCTGTCCGATCTAGAGGTCCTGCTGGATTTCTGGAAGAAGGTAGACCGCCAGGAGGGGTTCTCGGAGAGGGTGCTGCGCGAGCTGTTCGTGCTCAACTACGCCCCGAACGGCATGTGGACATACCTGCTGTCTGTCTGGTTCCTCGCCAACCACGACGAGGATGGTTCCTGCGACGAGGCGGCGCTCTACGATTTCCTGCAGCTCATCACAGGGTTCATATACGCCTACTCGATGGAGCGTCCGGGCGTGAACGCCCTGCGCGTGCCCGTCTTCCCGCAGATGGAGAACATCATCGACCAAAAGCCTGTGGAGTTTTCTGCATACCGCTTCGGCCGCGAAGACATCACATCGCGATTCAAGGCGTACGCATTCACGAACCAGAGGCGCTTCACGCGCTCGATGCTCGTATGGTGGGCGTTCCAAAATCCTAAGCAGAAGCTCATGAGTCTCGACACAACGCTCGAAATCGAGCATATTTACGCGAAGAAGCGAACCGAGACGGCACCCCTGAGCGACCCGTCGAACATCGAGGCGTTGGGCAACAAGGCGATGCTCGAGAAGCGCGTGAACATCAGGGCGTCTGACTATCGCTTCAGCGACAAGAAAAAGTACTACGAGGGCTTTGTGAACGACAAGGGTATTGAGAAAGTGGGCACCGACAACGAGGAGCTGCTGGAGCTTGCCCGTACGCGCAAGGACTTCACCGAAGGCGATATCACGAAGCGCACCGACGAGATAATTGACTCGTTTGTTGACTATCTGGGCGAACTTGATTTGCTCAAGTGAGTCAGATGGAAATTGAGAGACAGCCTATGAACAAAAATAATATAGACACCGAGTATTTTCTCATTGATACCGTTGGCCCCAATAGCGCTGCAATAGCTGCTGGTGCAGCTTGGCTCGATGACAACGGCGGTGGTTGCATCCTTACGCAGGATAAAAGAACTATGCGGAATGCTCTGGATGTAAATACGGATACTGAGCTCAAAAAGGTGGAGGACAAGCTTGCTAGTTACGGCATCTCGCTGAATTGGTCGGGCAGAGGCGTTTCCAATGCTGCGGGCAATCTCATGGCTGTATACACAAATCCGACAATTGATGGCGAGATTAGACGCAGCGGCCTCGAACGTGTCTTCATTGTTCCCTGGGCCGAGAAGGACTGCAGCTGGTTCAAGGCTGCATTTAAGCCCACCCTTGTCGTCGTCAACGCAAACGACGAGCTGATGAGGGCTGACATGCAGCCCGTGTATGCGAGCATGAAGGATGAGATACCGGAGGCGCTCGATCATATACTTGGCTTTCTCGCGCAATGTGCTGCTGGTTACAACAACAGACTGCAGTGGCGAGAAGAGGAACGTTTCAAGGCGGATCTCATGAACCATCAAGCCGACTGGAGGCAGGTTGACTCAGAGACGGTGCTCCTCCGGTGCGCGGAGCTAGGGATGTCCGCAGAAGATTCCAAGAGAATCAGCTCGATGATAAGGCAGCTCAAGGCGGGACATAAGTTCCGTCCCAAGCGCGGTTTTGAAGAAGGGTTTGGACGTTAGCAAAGCAGGCGCGCCTTGGCTCGGCACTTTCACAGCTATAGGAAAGCAATCGGGAGACCTCATGAAGAACTTGGACAAGTACAGAGGCTGCCTCATAGGAGGTGCTGCCGGGGATGCGCTCGGCTATCCAGTTGAGTTTCTCGATGAGCGCGAGATATCCAGGCACTACGGACCCTCCGGTATTACCAGCTACGAGCTCGTAGACGGTGTCGCACAGATTTCCGATGACACGCAGATGGCACTCTTCACGGCGACAGGGCTCCTGCTTGGAACGACGCGCGGCATGATGCGAGGCATCATGGGAAGCTACCCCTCCTATGTGGCGCTTTGCTATGGGGACTGGCTGCGAACACAGACCAGGCAATATCCGCTCAACACGGAAGACTCCTATTCCTGGCTGGTAAACATCCCCGAGCTGTTCGACAGGCGGGCTCCCGGCAACACGTGTCTTTTTGCGCTGCGCAGCGGGAAGACAGGGACCATCGATGAGCCGATAAATGACAGCAAAGGTTGCGGCGGCGTCATGAGGGTCGCCCCGGTCGGCCTGTACTTCGCGCTGGAAGGCCGGCAGGTTGAGAACCCGGACCTGGTCGGGGCGGAGGTCGCCGCCATCACTCACGGGCATGAGCTGGGATACATACCGGCAGCTGCGCTTACGCACATGATTAACATCCTTATCCACGAGGATTCAAGCATCGAAGAAGCCGTCATTTCCGCAATAGACACCGTCAAAGGCTTGTTTCCCGATGCAAGGCACCTGAACGCCTTCGTGAACCTCATGGAGAGGGTGGTTGAACTCGCTCATGAGAACATCGACGACCTTGATGCGATTCACTCCCTCGGCGAGGGATGGGTGGCTGAGGAGACGCTCGCGATAGCGACCTACTGCGCCATAAAGCACCCCGACGACTTCGAAGCGGCCCTAGTAGCTGCCGTAAACCACAACGGTGACAGCGACTCTACCGGTGCTGTGACCGGGAACATCATGGGAGCGAGCCTCGGCATCTCGGGAATACCGAACAAATTCATCGAGAATCTGGAACTAAAGGACGTGATTCAAGAGGTCGCTGACGATCTCTACAACGACTGTCAGATGACTGAATTCGGCGACTACGAAGACGAGGTCTGGACGAACAAGTACATCTATCACACGTATCCGGATGTCGCCGAAAGGAGGTAGTTCAGTCAGCGCATGATTCTGCATGGACAGCGCCCCCGGGAGCCGAAGCTCCCAGGGGCGCCCTGCGCTTAGAGCGTGCCGAGTACGTTGAGGTGGTGGCAAAGAAGCGCCCGGCTCTCGCCGACGATGAGCATACTCACGACGTCGAACCTGATCCGGATGTCCTCGGAGTCCAGGTGCTCGGCGAGGTAGGCAGCCGCAAGCCGTTCGAGCGCCACGCGATTCGCGTCCTCCTCGGGAAATCCCTCGCCGCCGTTCTGCGTGATCTGGCAGTGGACGAAGACCAGGTCGTCCTCGTCGCAGGCGATGAAGTCGGCGACGTCCCCGCCGTGCGCCCAGCCCTCCTCCAAGATCTCGAAGCCTCTGCGCTTGAGATAGACCCTGATGCCCTTCTTGGCCCTGGTGTCGATGGCCTCCATAACGTCCTCCTTAGCTCCCGGCCCGCCCCGGTGGCGCGCCTTGTGGCTCGCATGCCGACGGGGTTCGCGCGGGTGCAAGGGGGAAAGCAAAATCCGTAGGGCCCGAGTTTTCGAAAGGGCGCCCCGTGCCCGGCGAAAAGTTTTTGCGGCCCTTGCGGCCGTAGGCGGTTCCCGGCGAGCCTGCAAGAGTTCAAGGAGAGCCCTGGAGGTGGGCAAGGTGCAAGGGCATTGGATGCCCACACGAGGCTTGGAGAAGCGTCAGGGTACGTCGCAGGGGCATCTCGGGCTCTGGAGGATGCGTGCGCTGGCAACGTTGCCCTCATCGCCACGAGGGACTGCGGTTCTGCTATCTGCCAGGCATACAGGGCCATCGACGGCTTATCTCGAGTATGTCATGTCGCTCAGTGTTGACGGTGGCGGCGTCCACCTCCCCGCGCAGGTCGATGAACTCCTTGGTCAGGCGCTCCACCTCGTCGTGAAGCCGCTCGTCGACGGTGCCGTCGGCCTGTATCCGCGACAGCTCCCTAAGCAGCTCCAGCATGTTCTCGCGCAGGGCGCGGTACACCCGGATGTTCGGCGCCACGGCGATTGTCTCGTCGTGCAGCCTCGCCATGATGAAGTCCTCTTGCTCATGCCGCCCTCGGCTGCCACCCGGTCGAGCCAGAGCTTCTGCTCCAGCATCATCCGGAAGGCCACCGTGGCGCTTCGCCTCCTGCGGTCGTTCGGGCACGACATCAGATGCCCGCCCTGGTCGCATCGAGAGCGCGCCATCTCTCCTTGCTTGTCTGGGAAGTGGTGCGCGTAGTGGAAGGTCACGTTCGAGCTTTCGTGGCCCAGACGCTCAGCTATGGCCACGGCGGAAAAGCCCTTCTCTATGAGCAGCGAGGCGTGGCTGTGGCGCAGGTCGTGGATTAGCCCAGAAGCGCAATAGAAACTGCTGAGCCTAAAGAAGAGGAGGTAGTCGGTTGCCGACGCCCGCGGGTCCAGGTCTGCCAGCAGAGCCGCTGGTTGGGTCGACGCCCTGAATACGGCAGAGATCACGCTCCAAGACTACAAGTGCTGGATGCCTCCTTTGCCCTCTCAGGACAATAATTCAATGGTTGGACACATTTATTTCATCAATTTGCGTGTTGTCTCGTGTACTCATTGATGACAACGATCCGAGTAGTCAATTAAAATGCAAACGACAGCAAAGAGAAAGCGAAAGAGGCTATGGGATTGGGTTATTACGAGCATGAAATTGAAGTGAAATTCGCCGAGGGTCTCCTGAACTCATCCAGAGAGTGGCAATGGTTCATTGATTACACAGAGGGCAGCATCGAGCCCGATGCTGATATGGAGTCTATTAGCGACTTCGGAAAATGCTACCATTCGATACAGTCGGTATTTGTGCACCTTGCCAGGTTGGTGGATGCAGTCGGGCCTCTGAAGGTAAACATCACCCAAAACTGGTTGCAACGGGTGTACGAGTGCGTCCTTGTTAGAAGCGAACACATGGATGCCGAAGAAGCAATCAAGGGCAGCTCGTTTTACGATGTGCTTGCGGTCATGTCCTATGCAACCCGCCTTATAAATCGAGTGAGCGAAACTCGTTATCTCTACAATAGCCAATTGCTGTTCATGTCAAATCTCTTTGAGCTTTTCGACTTCGGCCCTCTCGAATCCGAGCGCGATGGATTTGTTAATCTCGCAAAATCGATAGACATTCCTGGATTCGAGAATGCCATCGATACACTGTCCGCAAACTTTACCTTAACGGCAAAACATGTAGATGAGAGCTGGGTTTCTGAACTGCTGAACAGCTTGTTTGATGAAAACTTCCTTTCTTTCAAGAACGCTGAGGGAAGGCAGTTTCAGACATGGCAAGAATCGCTGCTGTGCGATGCCTTCAAGGTGTCTTTCGGCAACGGAACACTCGAGCCAATTGCTCGCTCAAGAAACGGATCCGAGTATCCCGACACGCATTCTTGGTCAATTGAACTGTTGTCGAAGGCAAAAGAATCGTTTTCGGATATCAGAGCGGTCTGCGTATTCGAGACGTTGCTGTTTTGCAAACACAAAGTGGCTCCTTCCGACAGCACTCGCTCGATGCTTGCTGATCTCTGCCTGCATCACGTTAAAAAGCTTCTTGCTGCTGGCCAGGGGCTATGTAATATCTCTTGCACAGCCCTTGCCGTTGTCGATGAACTCATACAATGCAAAATGCTCGGCAAGGAGCAGAGCGCGGCATATTTCAAGGGCATGAAGGAAACCTTGTCAGGTGTTTCAGACTATACGGATATTTGCATCCTAAAACAATATCGCATTCCGTGCACTGCGCAGCAGGAAAGCATCTACGCTGCTGAAACAAAGGCAATTGCAAAGAATGCTCTTGGCTCAATTGATTCGCCTGCAGATCTCCTATCGTTTTTCGGAGACGAACGCAATGCGAAGGGCTGCGATCAGTGCGACATTGCTCATGCCATTGAACTATTATCTACTTTCTCGGAGAAAGTGAATCTGCTCACAGCTAGTCTATTCTATTCGGCAATGATGTTTTGCATCGATGCCCTGAGCAATCCGCAGGTCGACAATAAGTGGCTTCATGAAGTTATGATTGGCCTAAGGAGGGCCTGGCAAAGCAACTATTACGCTCCTGTGTTGGCGAGCATGCAGACCATATCATATGAGAACTCCGTTCCTTCGGGTGCTGTCGATGATCTGAACAAGAGCTTTCTCGAGAGCCCTCAAAGCCTTGCTCACAACCTCATCCTGCAGTCTGACGAGGCCATCATTTCAACACTGGAGTCACTATCAGAAAATGTTTTCACTCTTCTTGCCAACAAAATCACTATCTCCGAGTACTACCCAAATTGCGATCATGTTGCAATAAAGGAAGACCCGAATTCGATTGATTTCATGATTGCAGAAGAAGTGTGCAGGGTGTACAAGGAAAACGCTTTCCGTTTTCTGAATGCAATGAAACGTCAGGATGCGCTCGATGGCTTTTATGGCAGGCTTCGTCAGGGAATCCAGATGATGATTGGCTTTATCGACATTAGGCCAGCATATGAATGGATTGTCCAAAACGCGCCAGAACAGTACTACCTGCTTCCTTTTCCTGAGGACAGGGTGGCTCTCGGCCATTTGACTCAGCTGTTTCCCCTTCTGGAAAACGTCATCAGGCAAATCGGGGAATTATTTGCCATCGTACCATTCAAAGAAAATAAACAGAAGTTCACGCAACTGAAGGACGTATCGAGCGTACTGGCAAGGCTCGTTGGTGAGGTTGAAGAAATAACCGGCACCATCCAAGGATGCAATGAATTTCTCTTCACTTACTTTGTAATGTATTCCTCAAACGGCTTCAATGTCAGAAATGACTGCATTCATGGGCGTCAATATCAAGACCCTGTGTCTTGTGTGGGAGCGTTCAAGTTGACGGTGATTTGTCTGTATATGATGCTCAAGAGGTTAAGGGGACTCGAAGCCGTTTCAATTGAGCAGCGCATAGATGAAAGAGACGACTCATAGCTCTTCTGCCTGTATGGTCACTGACCTGTGAAAACCTATCCAGCTGTCCCTTTTTGCGGTACATCAATTACGAGCTCAATAATTAATATGCACCACATGATGAGACAACGTGAGGGCATATAGCTGCGAGGGCTCCGTTAGTCATTTTCAGGGCACGGGCACCGGACTTTTGCAGGTTGGTAAGGCCCTTCCTACTGCGCTTTCCAATCGGTTTGCAAAGACAACAGATACGGAAAACGCAGCACGTCACGTCTCATTATCGCATGGAAAAAACAATAACCAGCCGACCGTTCTGTGGAGGACGAAAGTTCCCCAGCAGAACACTTTTGTCTCTAACAGGAACTTTTTCTCTTACCATCTCGCCAGCAGACTATCTTTCGCGTCAAGCGGAACGAAGACAAGGCCTTGCTGCGATTCCGGACCCCCCAATCAAAAAAGAGTCCGCAATGGATGAGCTGCAAATACATATCGTCGACGCGCTGAGGAAACAGCGCGACTACTACGGCATTCCGAATATCGAGATCGCCAAGCGAACCGACTTGGCCACCAACGCCATCACTAAGATCATCAACGGCCATACGAACCCTTCCGCCGCGTTCTTTGCTTGCTTTACGATCATGGTTAACGGTCCTTTCTGGTGCCGAAGAAGGCCTCCTCCAGCTTGTCGCTGCACACGCGGCCCTGGATTACCTTACATCCGCAACTACGAGCTCGGGAACAGAGTCCCGGGCGACGAGCAGCTCACTCAGATCACTAATGCACTCGACGTATCGGTGGAGGCGTTGCGAGAGATTCCCTTGGAGAGCGGCAGGCAGGCCCTGGAGTTCCTTTTCCGTCTGAGTGAACAGTTTTCCCTTCGGCCGTTGGAGATGGGCGAAAAGCTCGTTCTGGCGGCTCCTGAGGGCACAGGCATGGATCCGAAGCTAACATCTGCACTCAAGGCATGGCGCAAGCAGCTTGATTCGCTTGAGGCCGGAGAAACCACTCAGGCCGAGTACGAGGAATGGAAGGCTGGCTTCGGCTCCTAGAAAGCAACTCAAGGAATAAATCCGAATAGGAAAAGGCGGCTCCGGCCGCTTTTTTCATGCTCGGCAGCGTATCAATCGCTCTGTCGGAGCGGAGTAATACAGTTTTTATCACCCCCTCTGACCTGCTCTTTTGCGAAACATGGACTCGATTGCGCAAATTGATTCGGAATTGATTCGGGGAAGGTTACTTTGCTCCCCTTAGGGCAAAAGCAATAGTTCCAGGTGGCTTCGCTTTGTTGCAAGAGGCTGCAAATCGTTGCAGCGCGAGCCAAAAAGCCAATCTACCAACATAGCTACTCACCCCGCATAATAAATCCGAATCAGAATCGCAGATGAAATAGCATAAAAGAAGCTCCGAAATTGTACCGACCCCCAAAAGTTAGACCAAAATCTAACGATTAGGAGG
>CALLSD010000006.1 GCA_938014245.1 uncultured Actinomyces sp. | reverse complement strand
GATCTTGCTCAGGTCCGCCAGCACATGCTCTCGATACCCTTGGTCGAGGAGGTCCATGACCTTCACGTGAGCTCAGTGGCTTCGAACCTCATCACCGTCACCGCGCATATTGATGTTGCCGAGGCCGTCACCTCCAGCCAACGAGACCAGATCATTCACTCACTGAACGAATGCGCGATGCACCATTTCCCCGTTGAAATCGCGCACTCAACCTTCCAGCTCGAATCAATCTCTCACGCGCAACGCGAGCATCTTCAGCACTAAAACCTTTTTTGGCTCTTCGCCCTCCACTTCTCCCAAGCTGCACAGGGATAGGCACCCACACAGTACTGTGCACCTAAGCGAGGGCCGCAGCCACTGCCTCGGCAATGACCACGGCCCCCAGACGCGTACTTATCGGTCCAATATCAGCGGTTCGCGCGGTAGAACTCGATGAGCGAACGAGTTGAGGAATCCTGTTGATCCAAGACCGCCTGATCGCCCTCGATTGCGGGAAGAATCTGCTTAGCCAAAACCTTGCCCAGCTCAACCCCCCACTGATCGAAGGAATCCAGTCCCCAGACCGCACCCTCAACGAAAGTGATGTGCTCATAGAGCGCAATGAGCTGTCCCAAGACCGAAGGGGTCAGCGCGGGCGCCATAATCGAGGTCGTGGGACGGTTGCCCGTGAAGACGCGGGCTGAAACCAGTTCTTCTGCGGTGCCTTCCGCACGAACCTCTTCTGCGGTCTTACCGAAAGCCAAGGCCTTGGTCTGAGCGAAGAAGTTCGACAAGAACAGCTCGTGCATGTCCGCATCAGCGTCGCGAATAGGCCACGAAGGCTGAGCGAAGGCAATGAAGTCTGCGGGAACCATGCGGGTTCCTTGATGAATCAGCTGGTAGAAGGCGTGCTGGCCATTCGTTCCCGGCTCGCCCCAGAAAACCTCGCCGGTGTCATAGAAGACCGGGCTTCCATCGCGACGCACGGACTTGCCATTCGACTCCATGGTGAGCTGCTGCAGGTATGCGGGGAAACGGTGCAGGTACT
>CALLSD010000005.1 GCA_938014245.1 uncultured Actinomyces sp. | reverse complement strand
CGCCCGAGGCATCGAGGGCCTGGCGGTTAGCGCCGGTCATGGCGGCGGTGAGGCTCCCAATCCGGACGATCGCGGTGCCCTGAGGCCTCGGGATGGGGCGCGAGGTTGCCTCGCCACGCTCGGCGTCGGAGATCGCGTCGGCGACGAGGCGTCCCCCGCGGTTCGCGGGTCCGGCCAGGGCGACAGGGCGATCGTGGTCGCGGCCGACCGTGGCGTCGCCGACCGCGTAGATACTATCCACGCTGGTGCGCCCGTGCTCATCGACGAGGATGTAGCCGCGGTCGGTCTCGATGCCCGCAGCCTCGGCGAGGGCAGTGTCGGGGCGGAGGCCAGTCGACAGGACGATGACGTCGACACCCAGCTCGGTACCGTCGGAGAATGTCACAGAGTCGTAGTCATCGCCATGAGTGATGGACTGGGCGGCGACGCCGGCGTGAACGTGAACGCCAAGAGCGCGCAGCTCCTGCGTGACCAGCGTGGCCATCTCGACCTCGAGGGGCGGCAGGACGTGCTTGGCAAACTCGACGAGGTGGGTCTCCAAACCTCGCTGCGCCAGGGCCTCGGCGGCCTCGATCCCGATGAAGCCGGCTCCGAGGACGACGGCTCGCGTTCCCGAGGCCTCGCGCAGGGAGAGCGCGTCGTCGACCGTGCGCAGAGTGTGCACACGCGGGGAGTCGATGCCGTCGATTGGGGGCCGGCTCGCGAGGCCGCCCGAGGAAAGGATCAGGTGATCATAGGTGAGCGCGTAGGCCTCGCCCGTCTCCGTGTCGGTGACCTGGACACTTCGGGCCGCCGGATCGATCGCCGTGACCTCGGAGTTGATGCGCACATCGAGATTGAGGGCCGCCTTGAGAGATTGCGGGGTGTGGAGGAGGAGCTTGACGGGATCTTCGATCTCGCCGCCGACGTAGTACGGGAGCCCGCAGTTCGCGAAAGACACGTACTTGCTGCGCTCCAGCACGATGATCTCGGCGCCCTCATCGCGCCTGCGCAGGCGCGCCGCCGCGCTCATACCACCCGCGACTCCTCCGACGACGAGTACTCGCATGTGCCGCTCACTTTCTGGCTTGAGGACTGCTCTTCTTCACCTCCGCCAATGATACCCCTGGGGGTATTGGAAACATAGTTCCAACATATGCAGCAGACCCCACACCCTTCGAGAAGGCCCCTACTTCTGACTCGAAATTATTGGACGCACAAGGATCACCGAATTCATTTTTCCTTAATTCTTTCGGAGACCTCACCGGTTCTACTCTGGTTTTTGTGATGGATCGGAGTTACTGCTCGCCTTGTATATCCATATAATTCCGACGAGACTTTGTGCACTAAACACAACTACCGGAATAAGTGGAGAAATGATCTCGTGGTAGATTCCTTGAAGAATGAAGAGCAAAGCTGAATCTGCATAAGCAACGGCTAAGCAGATGAGTGGTACTGAACCTGCTCGTTGAACCTGATACCAGGACGACTCGGACTCTGATGCTGCCTTACGTACATCGAGCGCGATAGTACGTTTCAATCCGCAAAGCACCCGCGCAGCCACAACAAACAACAGGTATAAATAAGCCGGGTCCCCACTTTCCCGAAATAACAGGGGAAAGCAGGCCACCCGGCCAATGCCAGCCACAAAACGGGCGTATCCGTTTGGACTGAATAGTGGAGCCACCTGTCGGACTCGAACCGACGACCGTCCGCTTACAAGGCGGGTGCTCTACCAACTGAGCTAAGGTGGCAACCCACATAGTGTGCCATGACTCAGGCCGCAAAGACGAATTTAAAACCGCAATATGGCTCACATGCCACTTCACGATCTCCCCATCACCGGACACAGCAGACATCTCAGGGGACATCTCAGAAAATACAACAGGGGCGCATGCGCGACCATGTCACGCACGCGCCCCTGAAAAAGCACGATCACATGAGAGCGATCAGCAGCGTCACTTCGATGCAGATGCCGGACCGGCAGCTTCAAGCTGAGCAGTAATCACGGGATAGAAATCCTTGACACTGGTTGCCTTGACGCCCTTGAAATCAACGACGGCTTTATCATTCACAACGAACTCAGGAGTTCCCAAAGATCCATTTTCGCGACCGTCAATCTTCGCCTCAGCCCACGTGTTGGTCGACTTGGTCAGATAATCATTCACACCGTTTTCGGGGAAGGTGTCAATAACATCCTGCGGAATTCCCGCCTGCGCAGCGATTTCTTTAACCTTTGTAGCAGAAGCAGACAGGTCCTGAACAACGGTTCCCTTGCCGGAGTTGTACTGATCATTGAAGTAAGACAGCAAGGCGTTGTGGAACTTCATCCATGTTTGCGCATCGACCTTTTGCGCAGCGACCAGAGCCGCACTGGTCGAGGCATACTGATAGGCGGCCTTCACCGTATTCACTGGCTGGTACTTGATGTTGTACTTACCAGCAAGAACGTCCTGGCTAACCTGCTCACCAAAAGCCACATCGTATGCGGCACACACATGGCAGGAGTAGTCGAAATACTCAGTCAGCGTCGGAATGGATTCGTCGACCTTCCCAATACCAAGGTGGGAAACAACAACGGGTTCACCATTTGAATACGCACCGAGCGCAGCCGATCCGGCCTCGGCGATTTCTGCCTTCTTGCGGTTGGACTGGACGATCACCGCAGCAATTGCCACGATGATGACAACCACAATCAGCGCAACCAAAGAAATGATGATGTTGCGAGTCCGGCGATCTGCACGCGCCTGTTCTTCACGCAGCTGCTGCGCCTTTGCGCGCACATCCTGCGAGCGGGAAGACTTTGCCATTATTGCGGGCCTTTCTGTTGAACTGCATTCAAGACTAGCGAGCAATGCCCGTTTACGCACCGATACCAACGCAGCTGCGCCATATTTCATTCCGGGCGCAACGAGTGAACCTTAGAAATTCAGAGCTAGAACAGCTGCAACGCCACCAGAAATGAGCAGACCAAGAAGTACTCGCATCCATGTCTTGGGAACACAAGTCGACACGCACACGCTCACTCCATCACGCAAAGCGGATCCCGTTGGCATCACCCACATTCCCCACAAGGCAAGAGTGGTCAGAACCCAAGTCAAGACGACCCACGAGGGACTCCCCGCAAGCCACGCATCAAACGTGATCGGCGCATGGCCGGTCAATACAAGCGGGAACCACCATGTTCCGGGATCACCGAAGGGGGTCGAGAAGAATCCAAAATCGGGAGACAAACCGAGAGGCTCGTAGAGGCCTCGGGAAAAGAGAATCCACTGCCCCCACGCCAAAGCGGCCCCGGGGGCAAGACCAACCGCAGTAGAGAGAATCCCACCCAGCCCGGTAAAAGGAGCAACACCGAGTGCAGCCCAGGTATCACTGGAGCGCGCCTCTTGATTGAGGATCCTCCGATTTTCACGCCATTTATAGGCGCTCCCAAGCACTGCGAAGAGCGCGATAATCACGCCCACGCTGATCAACCCGATCAACCCCCTATATATAGGGATCAGCGCCAGAGCAGAAAGAATGATCAACCCTAAAATATTCGCCGTCTTCACCTGCTGAGGAATATATGGGGGTGCTTGAGTCGCAAATTCGATACTGGGTGGGATCGACGCCTGTCGATAGCCATCTTGAGCAGGTAGATAGCTTGTCCCCGTTGACGAGGCCATGGGATGCGGGTAGTTAAAAAGCGAGGTTTCGTCGATACTTGGCTGCGCGCCACCCATGAACTGCGGATACACCTGAGTTTCATCCGGAGATGAGAAGTCATTCGCTAATGCCGCAGTGCGATCCGGATCGAACTCTTCAATGACCGCGGTCTGTAAAGCATCATCATCAAAGACCTGAGTTTCCTCGTTAGCAGAGTCATCTGCGACCACTGAGACACTGGGGGTATCCCCTTGACGAACAGGAGCCAAAAGCCGTGCCCAATTGAGGTTTTCCCACGCCTGACTTCCCCCATAGATCGCAATCTTTTCAAGGGGGAACCCGCCCCAGTGCGCAAGATGGCGGATGATGTAGTCAGGGTTTGGGCGAAGCTGAGGATCCGGGTGAAGTCCTTGGCGCATGAGTTGAGCGACAGACGAGTCGAGGCCGGCGGTGTCGGGATCCCCCTTGAGCACCCGATCCAAGATCGCAGCGGTCACGCCACTTCCATAGGGCGGGCGCCCAGTAAGTGCCGCAAGCAAGGTAGCCGTCCACGCCCACCAATCTGTCGTTGCCGAGGCCGAGGCCCCCTTGAGCAATTCGGGTGCGGTATATCCCGCGGTTCCCGAAACCAGACCGGTTTGAGTCAGGCGCGCCTCGTCCTGTCCCATGGCGATACCGAAATCGATGAGCACCGGCCCTTGCGGGGAACAAATGACATTCGAGGCCTTCACATCGCGGTGGACAATCCGACGAGCATGAACATCTTGAAGGGTTTGGGCAAGCGCCCCGCCGATGGCCGCAACCCCTCCAACATTGATCGCACCGCGGGAGAGTAATTCGGAAAGCGTGGGGCCTGGAATGTACTCGCTGACGACGAAGGGTTGAGTTGCATCGATCTCGATGTCCAGGATGTGGGATACTCCCCCACCGCGAATGGAATTCACCGTTCGAGCTTCTCGAAGGAGACGCTCACGGTAGTCATCATCAGCGGCGAGCGCGGGGTGAAGGATCTTGAGGGCTACACGCTCCCCGGCCTCGTCGCAGGCAAGCCACACGGTAGCAGCGCCCCCCGCACCAAGGCGTTTGAGGAGGCGGTACCCACCGATGATCTCTTGCTCACGCACCCCCCAAGGGTATCGAATGCCCAGCTCATTTCGAATCTCTTCTGCGCACTTCGTTTTAAATTGAGCTGGATTTTTCGCAAATCCTGGTGCTATCGTGAACGAGTGCGCACTTCACACAGGTGGTGAAGGACGTGCGGCGATAGTGAAGACGCTGTCGTCTGGTCTCTACTAAGGATCGTCCGGCACGTACCGCCGGTGGAGGTTCAATATGGCAACTGTAACTTTCGATAAGGCAACCCGAATCTACCCCGGGTCAGATAAGCCCGCTGTCGACCAGCTCGATCTTGAGATTCAGGATGGTGAATTCCTGGTTCTCGTCGGTCCCTCCGGTTGTGGCAAGTCCACCTCGCTGCGCATGCTCGCAGGTCTTGAGGATGTGAACTCTGGCCGCATCTTCATTGGCGATAAGGACGTCACCGACGTACAGCCGAAGAACCGCGACATCGCAATGGTCTTCCAGAACTACGCCCTCTACCCGCATATGACTGTGCGCGAGAACATGGGCTTCGCACTCAAGATCGCAGGCACTCCCAAGGATGAAATTAACAAGCGTGTTGAAGAAGCCGCACGCATCCTTGACCTGGAGCCCTACTTGGACCGCAAGCCCAAGGCTCTCTCCGGTGGCCAGCGTCAGCGTGTTGCTATGGGCCGCGCAATCGTTCGTAAGCCTCAGGTCTTCCTCATGGATGAGCCTCTGTCCAACTTGGACGCCAAGCTCCGTGTCCAGACCCGTACCCAGATCGCCTCGCTGCAGCGCGAACTCGGCGTCACCACGGTCTACGTGACCCACGACCAGACCGAGGCTCTGACGATGGGCGACCGCATCGCGGTTCTCGCCGGCGGTCTCCTCCAGCAGGTCGGCACTCCGCAGGAAATGTACGAACGCCCCGCCAACGAATTCGTCGCAGGCTTCATCGGTTCCCCCGCCATGAACCTCGGCAAGTTCAAGGTTGAAGGCAATGTCGCAAAGCTCGGCACCGCAGAGGTTCCGCTCTCGCAGGCAACGCTGGATGCCATGGTTCCCGAAGACGAAGGCAAGATCACGATCGGCTTCCGTCCCGAGGGCCTCGAGGTCGTTTCTGCAGAAACCGAAAACACCATTCCGATCGAAGTTGAGTTCGTTGAGGAACTGGGTTCGGATGCCTACATCTACGGCCACCTGGCAGGTGCAGATTCCGGCCACGGTCTGGGTTCCGGCAGCGAAGGCAAGGGCGAACAGCTCATCGTCCGCGTTCCTCCGCGCACCGCTCCCAAGCCTGGCGGCGTGATCCACACCCGCATCAAGGAAGGACAGCAGCACAACTTCTCTGCGTCCACCGGCGAGCGCCTGCCCGAGTGACCTACTCGGCGTCTAGACGCTACTAAGGGCTAAACCACGGGGCCCGCAACCACACACGGTTGCGGGCCCCGTGCCACTTTGCTCAATGAATGCGAGAATAGAGCTATGCCCATTCCCTCAACGCTTGAGATCACAGCAGCGACGGTTGACCCCGCACTGTTGGACTTACCTTGGGATATCCCCCTTGAAGACTGGCCGACGGAGATCCTTGCTGCTCTTCCTCGCGGCATCTCTCGCCACGTCGTCCGTTTCGTCAACCTTTCCGACAGGGTCATCGCGGTCAAGGAAATCGGCGAAAGCGTCGCATACCGCGAATATGAACTCCTTCGAGATCTGTCGCGTCTAGGTGCACCTTCCGTCCTGCCCACTGCAGTCATCACCGGGCGACGCGACGCCTTTGGCGAAGAACTTGCGGCTGTGCTGGTTACCGAACACCTTCAGTTCTCTTTGCCCTACCGCGCGGTTTTTAGCCAACACATGACACCCGAAACCGCAGGGCGCTTGATCGATGCCCTCGCAGTTCTCCTGGTTCGTCTTCATCTCCTCGGCTTCTATTGGGGCGATGTTTCTCTTTCAAACACGCTTTTCCGTCGCGACGCCGGATCCTTCTCCGCATACCTCGTTGACGCAGAAACTGGCGAAATCCATCCTTCTCTTACCGAAGGCCAGCGTCTCTACGACGTTGATCTGGCACGGACGAATATCATCGGCGAATTAATGGACCTTCAAGCAGGATCTTTCTTCCCCAGCGATGAAGATCCCATCGAGGTCGGCGACCGGATTCGCTCGCGCTACTTGGAGCTGTGGAACGAACTCACCGGACCTGAAGTTATTGAATCCAACCAGAAGTGGAGAGTCGCTCAGCGTATCCGCCGCCTGAATGACCTTGGCTTCGAAGTCGGTGAACTCCAGATGTCCTCCGACCTTGATGGAACGCACCTGATCATCACTCCAAAGGTCGTTGATGCCGGCCACCATCACCGCAAACTCATGCGATTGACGGGCATGGACGTCGGCGAGAATCAGGCCCAACGTATGCTCAACGATATTGAGACCTACCGTGCCATGACGGGAAAGACCCGAATGCCTCTCGAAATCGTTGCTCATGAATGGATGAACGAAGTTTTCGAACCTGTCATCACTGCCGTTCCCGCCGAGCTCGCAGCCAAGCTGGAACCGGCCCAGATCTTCCACGAATTCCTGGAACACCGCTGGTACCTTGCCCAAGATGTTGGGCACGACGTTCCCCAGGATGAAGCCATCCAGTCCTATGTGGAGAGCGTCCTTCCCACCAAGCGCGACGAAGCGATGCTGCTCGACCCGGCGCTGATGACCCAACCTGACGAAGGCGCGGCCTCGGAGATGGAAACGCTCACTGAAGAAGAGGGTTTCAGCCGCCAAGAAGAGCGCGCGGGAATCGACGGAATGCACGGGAAAGCCGACGAAACGGAAACCCCCACGGACCGTCCGAAGATGCAATTCGTGCCCGGAGTCGGGCTGATCCCCGTCGATGACTATTTCTAGAATTGCGCAGCGAAGGAGAAATAATGACTGAATTTCCAAAGATTTTCGCCCACCGCGGGGCACCCACGCTCGCGCCCGAAAACACGATCGCTTCCTTCGCGAAGGCCTCGGAAATTGGGGCCCGCTGGTGTGAGTGCGATGTGGGTGTCATGGCGGATGGGACGCTGCTCATCATTCACGATGACACTGTCGACCGCACGACAAATTCCTCGGGTTCCTGGGATTCATGGGGATACGGTGAGCTGCGCAGGCTCGACGCGGGCGCATGGTTCTCGCCAACCTACCGTTTTGAGCGCATCCCCGAGCTAGCCGATGTTGTCTCCTTTGCCAACTCAACCCAGACCGGCTTCAATTTCGAGCTCAAGCCTCGAGCGGCAGGCAGACGCCGCGATACTCTCATCGAGAATGTCGAAGTAGCCCTGCGCTCTTTTGTGAACAAGGACAAGATCCTTATTTCTTCATTCGATCACGACCTGCTTCGCGCGGTGCGCGAGGCTATGCCCGAAGTTTCGCTCGCCTGGCTGTGCACCCCAGCGGAAGTGCGCGCAGGAAGCTGGCGCGAGGCCTCGCAGATTGAGTGCACTGCGATCCACCCCTGCGGGCAAGACCTGACCGAGGCCGACGTCCACGAGATGCTCGACGCCGGCTTCGACGTCAACGTCTGGACCGTGAATACCCTCGAGGATTCGCGGAAAGCTGCGCAATGGGGCGTTACGGGGATCTTCACCGACCGGGTGCAAGACTTCCCCGCCGAGGCCTTGGCGCGAGCCTAGGAGTGCTGAATCACCCACGCCCACATTGCGATTGCTGCGGCGTGGCCGACATTCATTGAACGCGTTGAGCCGCGCTGCGTAATGTGGAGGATTTCGTTGCATTCCCGGCGCATTTCTTCGCTCAAACCGCTTGATTCTTCACCGAAGACCAGGCATGCCCGTTTGGGAAGAGCATGCCCTTCAAGGGGAATAGAGCCGGGAACATTGTCGATTCCAACCGGGGTGATTCCTCGTTCGTGCAGTGAGGAAATAAATTCACCGACCTCGGGATGGTGAATAACCTCCAAGTAGCGGTCGGTCACCATAGCCCCGCGCCGATTCCACCTACGCCGACCGACGATGTGGACGCGGCTTACTCCCAGAGCATTCGCGCTGCGAACGATTGAGCCGATATTGAAGTCGTGACCGAGGTTTTCGATGGCTATCTCGAAAGGAAGTGCGTGAGAGGCGATATCAGCGATGATTGCCTCCATCTTCCAATAGCGGTAGCGGTCCTCGACATTGCGTCGATCCCCCTCAGCCAAGAGCTGCGAATCATAGACATCACCGCTCGGCCAGTTTTCTGGTCCTCCCGGCCAGGGCCCAACGCCAACTTCTGGCTGAGAGTTTTCTTCCATGGTCGCCTTCTTCCTACCGAACGAGCTCGCAAACAGATAGATTAGAGGCATGACGAATTCTCTTTCCACTGCACTGTCGGATATGCCCCCAATTAGCGCTTGGCTTTCGGATATGGATGGCGTTCTGGTTAAGGAAAACCGCGCCCTTCCCGGAGCCCAGGATTTCATCTCCGCTTTGGAAGAGAATGGCATTCCTTTCCTGGTCCTGACGAATAACTCGATCTTCACAAACCGCGACCTATCTGCGCGCTTGGCGAATTCGGGCCTCAATGTTCCAGAAGAACACATCTGGACGTCGGCGAATGCGACCGCAGCGTTCCTATCCCAGCAGTCCCCCAATTCTTCCGCCTACGTGATTGGCGAAGCTGGCCTGACGACGGCGATCCACTCAGCCGGATACATCATGACCGATCAGGATCCTGAATTCGTGGTCCTCGGTGAAACCCGCGTCTATGACTTCTACGCTCTGACGACTGCAATCCGATTGATCGAGCGCGGTGCGAAGTTCATCGCGACGAACCCGGATGTTTCTGGTCCTTCAGATGAGGGCACTCTTCCGGCAGCGGGATCAGTTGCCGCGATGATCCAAGCCGCAACCGGCAAGGCCCCCTACTTCGTCGGAAAGCCGAATCCTGTGATGATTCGTGCGGGTCTGAACAAGATCGGTGTTCACTCTGAGAATGCCGCAATGGTCGGCGATCGTATGGATACGGATGTCCGCGCGGGCGTTGAGGCAGGCATGAGGACCTTCCTCGTTCTTTCTGGTTCGACCAGTGCTGAGCAGGTTTCTGATTTCCCCTTCCGCCCCTATCGGATTTACGACGGCATCGGCGATTTGATCCGCTACGTCAATCCTTCGTCCAACTGATAGTGCTGATATGACGACACACGACCCGCATCTTCTGACCCTTCGCACCCTTGCCGTTCCCCTTCTTGAGTCACCCAATCCTTTGAGCCGTCTCAACGAACTCACTTTGAGCGCCCAGGGGGCGGCCGTTTGCGGGCACATCCTCATCGATCTTTTGGAAGAACATGACCTTGCCATTGGGGATTATGACCTGGTGATTGCCCCCGAAGGCGATGCGGCTCTTGCAGCGGCGATGATTCACGCTGCAGGAGGTCGAGGGCTCGACCTCGACGCCGCGCTTTTCCTCCCAGCCCAAGGCCCGGCCTCGGCAATCAACAACGCAGAGGGGGAACGCCGCTTTTCCGGTTCCCCACTCGCGGGACGCAAGGCGGTTCTTTTAGCGAATTCTGCTCTGGCTGATGGGCAAGAAATCCTCGCCGCCGCATCGGAGTGCGGGACGAAAATCGTGGGTTGCGCCTCACTTCTCCCGGACGAGGCCGCGCGCGCTTTCGCCGCTTCTGCGGGCATTGCGTATTGCTCGCCAGCGCATGGTGACTAATCATCAAATGGTCATCATCACGTGATGTATGACATATAATTATGCGTACTATTTCCGCAAAGACAACGAGGTCTGCCCAATGGTACGTCGCACGCGCACTACTGCCGCCGTTTCGATTAACCCGCGCTCTGCGCAAAATATGTCGACTCGACCGGCCGATTTTACGAAGAACAAGACGCAGCTTAGCCCCTTCAAGGTGTTCGGCGCTGTCGGTGCATTGGCCTCGATTGTCACCTGTTTACTCATTCAACTTCCCGGACTCGATGCCTCGGGAACGCGCATGTTCGGAATCTTCTTGGCGGCAATCCTCCTATGGGTGACCGAGGCTGTTCCTCTGGCCGGTACCGCCGTCCTGGTGATTTTCCTTGAGGTTCTCTTCATTTCGGACCACGCGCTTCTCTCAATCCCCGAGAAAGCTCCCGCCTACACGAAGTTCTTTGGTGCGCTGGCAAACCCCGTGATCATCCTCTTCTTGGGCGGTTTTATGGTGGCCGACGGGGCTGCGAAGTACAAGGTCGATCGCGCCCTCTCCGCGGTGCTGTTGAAACCATTCATTGGGAAGCCTCGCCTGACCGTCATGGGCGTCATGCTCATCACCGCAATCATGAGTATGTTCATGTCGAACACGGCGACGACCGCAACGATGTTCGCCGTCATGATGCCCGTCATCATGGCACTCCCAGAGGGCAAAGCACGCACGGGTATCGCGCTTTCGATTCCGGTTGCTGCGAACGTCGGCGGCATGGGCACCCCCGTCGGTACTCCCCCCAACGCCATCGCTTTGGGCGCGCTTGAAAACGCGGGCGTCAAGGTGACCTTCTTCCAATGGATGTTGGCGGCAGTCCCGCTTATGCTCGTTCTTCTTGCGCTTTCGTGGGTGTTCATCGCCTGGCGTTACATCCCCTCTGATGCGCAGTTCAACATCGACACCTCGGCGCGTTTTGAGAAATCAAAGAATGCCATTATTTTCTACGTGGTTGCGGGAGTAACCATTCTCCTGTGGATGACAGAATCCCTCCACCACATCTCCTCCAACGTCGTCGGCTTCCTACCGGTCGTGGTCCTCTTAATGACGAAGGTGATGAGCGGGGACGACCTGCGAGCATTGGACTGGCCGGTTCTGTGGCTGGTCGCAGGTGGCATCGCGCTCGGCTCAGGCGTGTCCGCCACCGGCCTCGACAAATGGATGCTTGGATCAATCCAGTGGGCCTCGATCCCCGGCGCACTGCTCATCTTGGTCCTCGCGTTGGTCGGCTGGGTAACCTCCAACGTCATCTCCCACTCGGCCTCGGCGAACCTCCTGGTCCCAATGGGTATGGGCCTTGCGGCCACGGTTTCCACAAGCGCCGCGGAAATTGCAATTGTCATTGCACTGGGCTGTTCACTCGGCATGTGCCTGCCGATCTCCACTCCACCAAACGCGATCGCCTACTCGACGGGGACCACCCCCACGAAGGAAATGGCCATCGTCGGTATCGTCGTTGGAGTGATCGGAATTATTTTGCTTTCCTTCGTCGCGCCTCTGACCTGGGGTGCGATTGGGGTGATGTAGGTGTCTTTTCCCGAGGCCGACTCCCCTTCCGCGAGTACGCCGGGTCTTGCGCACGGCTGGACGCACGGCCCTTCTTCGCTCGATGCCTCAATTCTGGAGAAAACGAGTGTTCGTAGTGGACATCGGAGCGGTAATCACGTCCATGTTCTGGTTGTCGGCGATAATTCACGCCAACTCGCCGGCCCCCTGACCCGCGATCTCACGCAGTCTTTCCCCAATCTGTGTTTTGACAGGATCGAGAGCGCCAAGGATCTCGCGCTTTTCTTCGAAGGACTGGATGAAGAAGACCACGTTCTTCTCGGCGTTGCCACCAGCGAAGTCAAGGATGTTGATGCGCTCATTGATGCAGCCCGAGTGTCCTCACTGATGGCATCAACTCAGTGGATGCTTGTCACCGATCAAGAGCTCCATACGGACCTTGCTGCGTGCACCGAGTCCGGGCATCTGGCTGCGGTCGTGCGTTTCCCCTGGACGGTTCCCCTTTTGTCCGGGCAAGCCTACTCGACGATGCGTCGTTACCTCGAAGAGTGCGGGTACTGCACATACGAGATTCTCGACCTCATTCAAGAACCCCCCTCTTTTGCTGTTCAAGGTCCCATCCTTGAGGGACTCGACCTCAACGAGGACCAGGTTGTACACGAGCTCCTTGAAGGCGTCGAGCGCGTTTTGGGGCCGAGGCCTCGAATTCGTCTCCCCCGCGGCACGCACCTTCTCACCCAAGGACACCGGGTCGAGGCTGTTCATTTGGTTCTTGAGGGGACAGTTTCCCTGCACCGCGATTCTCGCCACGGTGAGGTCCTTGCCCACCTTGCAACCTCGGGTCCACTCATTGGTCTGATTTCGCTCGCTCGAGGAGAAAACGCCTTTTTCACTGCACTAACGACAAGCGAAGCGACCGTCGTGCGCTTGACGACCGAGCAGCTTCAGATCGCGTTAACCGAAGATCCCTCAATTTCGACAGTCTTGACCGCTCTGGCGATTCGTTCACTGACGCGCCGACTCATGCGTGCCGAGGACCTGCACTTGGAAAATGCAATGCTTGCCGAAGACCTCGAACGTCAAAAAGAAGAGTTAGCTGCGACCCTTGAGGATCTTCGTGCAACCCGCGCCGAGCTTGTTGAGCGCGCGCGCTTTGCTATGCTCGGTGAGCTCAGTGCAGGAATCGCTCACGAGCTCAACAATCCCGTGACAGCTCTATTGCGCGCCGCCGGGCACCTGCGCGAGGACGCCGAGGCGGTGATGGCTTCGCGCGCGCCCGAGGCCTGCCGCAGTGCACTTGATTGCGCGATGGATTCTCCGCCACTGTCTACCGCACGCGAGAGGGAACTCCAAAAAGAACTCCTTCCCATCCTTCACGATCGCAGCGTCATCCGTCAGCTCATTCGCGCTGGTTTGACTGACACCGCCCACGCGCACGCTTTAGCAAACGACCCCGCTCAACTCGAAGCTTTCCAAGCAGGGGCACGCCTAGGAAGCTCATTGCGGTCAGTGTTGGCCTCGGGAGAACGCATTATTTCCCTTACTCAGTCCCTGAAGGGATACGCGCGCCCCGATGCCGACGATCTCAAGGAAGTTGATGTTCGGCGGGGAATCGATGATGTCTTGCGACTGACCTCCCACCGCCTCCACGGTATTGAGGTCGTGTGTGAATACGAGGATGTCCCTCCCATCCTCGCTCACCCCGCCAAGCTCCAGCAGGTGTGGACAAATCTCATTGTCAACGCCGCCGAAGCAATTGAGGACGAAGAGGCGGACCTCAAGGCGCAGGGGCAAGAAGGCGCAGCCTCGGAAAAGAAACTTCCCGCACGAGGCCACGCGGAAGCACGCATCACCATTACCGTCGCAAATTCCGGCGACGGCGTCGAAGTGTGCGTGTGCGATAACGGACCGGGGATTTCTCCGCAGGTCCTTGAACGCATTATGGAACCGCACTTCACGACGAAGGCTGGTCGTGTGCGTTTCGGTTTGGGAATGGGCATGTCCATTGTTCATTCGATCATCGCTGATCTGGATGGTCAGCTCACTATTGACTCTCACCCGGGGTCCACAATTATGCGGATCCTGCTTCCACTACATCATGTTCACGAGGAGGAATCATGACCCTGACCATTTTGTCCCTCGAAGACGAGGCCGATGTCCGCCAGGCACTGGAACGTGACCTCGAAGATTTTGAGGGCCGCATCCGTTTGGAGCTCGCGGAAGATGTTGAAGATGCGTGGAGCGTCATCGAAGAAATTACCGATGACGGAGATGAACTTGCCCTAGTTCTTTCTGACCACCGCCTTCCGGGCAAATCCGGTGTCGATTTTTTGGTTGAGCTCACTGCAAATCCGCGCTTTGCTTCCACGCGAACAGTGCTGGTAACCGGTCAGGCCGATCAGACCGATACGATTCGCGCGCTCAATCAAGCGGGATTGGACTACTACATTGCCAAGCCGTGGGACCCGGAGGTTTTGCGCGAGGTGGTGCGCACTCAGCTGACGGATTATGTCCTTGGAGAGGGGATCGATCCCCTGCCCTACATGCCTGTCTTGGACGGCGTGCGGGTCATGGAGTCGATTCGCTAGAACAACCCTTGCACCAAAGCACGAAACCGGCCCGCCTCCTCACGAGGTCGGGCCGGTTCTGGTAGCTACAGTCAATTTCCCGGGGATTTCCTGAGTCAGGCAAGAAATCCCCGGGAATAGATGAGTATTACCCTCTTCTTCTGATGACGACAGCGGTGCCCGCGCCGAGCGCGATCGCTCCGGCAGCCACGGGGATCCACCACCAGCGAGATAGTGGCGATCGCGATGGTGCAGCTGGAGAGTCTGCTGCCAAAGCAATGGGATTAGCCTCTGCCGTTTCTTGCGCGTCGTCACTCGGTGAGGTGGATGCTTCCTCCTTATGCTCACCTGCAGGGCTTGTATCCGCACTCGTTGCGCTTTGTGCGCTGCTGCTCGATCCGAAGACCTGTCCTCCCGTCAAGCGTTCAACGGCGCTGACTCGTCCCAGCGGGCTGGCTGCTCGAGAGGGTGCAGCGTTGGAAGACGCGACTGTAGAAGTTCCCGGAGCAGGAGGATTCTGCGCTGCGGGTGAGCTCGCGGGAGAATCCATCGGAGCTTGAGAGGTCTCGGGTGCAGGCGTCGCAGTCGGCGCTTCAGGCACTGGGTTTGAGGAAGCAGCAGGGGTAGGTACGGTCGGCACTGCGGATGCGCTCACCGAAGGCGTAGGAGCCAAAGTCGGCTGCACGGAAGGAAGCGCGGTCGAGGGGCTAGAGGGTTCCGGCTTAGCTGCGGCCTCGTGAATGGAAGCAATCCAACTCACCGGTGCCGCAATTTCCTTGTCTCCGTCGAGGGCGCGGATCTGCAGGCGATAGCGACCTGGGCGCGAGAAGACCCAATTCGCGTGCATGTGAGTCGGCGAATCCGTGTGAATTCGCGAGAGCGCGGGGTTCGCAGAATCGATCATGACCTGTGCTGGGCCGCCGAAGGTGCCCGTTTGGAAGAATGCGACACGGGATTCTTTCGGAGATTCGAGCACGCGGATTTCATAATCGATTCCCTTGGGGAAGACAGAATAGTCAATCCCTTCCGTGCTTACTCCGGGCCAGACGATGTCAGGGTTTTGGGTTTCAGGCAGCACATAGCTGGATTCACCAATCGCACCGAGAACGTCATAGCTTGGGTCTGTCAGGCTCTGAGGGCGTGTAAAACGGGCGTTCACACCGACCTTCCAGGTCACCGAGTCGATTGAGCGCATGACCGAGGTCTTCTCACCCGTGAGTGAATCGTCCTTGAGCACCAGCGAGTACTTCGTTGGACTGGAAGAATCTGTGCGAAGGCGCAGGTCCATGTGTCCGTGCGTAAGCTCAACCGGACTCGTCTTCAGCTCGTCAGAAGCGTGGTCGTTGCTCGTATCTGGAATAGTCGGGGCAGGCGATGCAGATGCAGACGGCTGCGGCGTAGGAATGAGCGGCTGCGTCGTTGGTGTTGGAGTGGGCTCAACCGTGTTTCCACCCGGCCACATCTTCAACTTCAGATCAAGCCCGAATGATGAAGACAGTTCGACATCTTCTTGCGCCTTCGTTGTCATCGAGGCCAAGGACTTCGGGTGCGGGCGAACAGTGAATTTCATATACATGGGCTGGCCAATGCAGGCCCCAAGGTCTTGCTGCTGAACATCGATTCCGCCCTTTCCGAGCGTGCCTTCGATGGCGCACCACGGCGAGAAGTCGTATTCACTTTCAAAGAACTCAACCTTGTAGGCTGCGCGCAATTCGGGGTCATCGGCTTGGACCTGAACCGTGTATTGGTCTTCGCTTCCTTCCTTGCGGACATATGAGACATGCACCCCTGGACGCGACACTGAAATGTGCGCGGGGTCCCAGACGGGGCTCGGGTCCGGGTTTGAGGGCTCAATGATGACCGAGCTTGATCGGGTGACACGTATTTCCGCTCGATCTCGCTGGGAAAAGGCTTGAGGTGTCGAGGCCCAGCGCGCGGCCCCACTTCCAGCCTCGGGAATGAAGACCGCCTGAATCAGCGCGTCATCATCGCCGAGGAGTTCGCGTACCTGTGCACGCCCATCGACGACGGGCTCTTCGGTCAAGAAATACCCGTTGACGGTGAGCCACAGACGTCCTTGATCCCCCGGATTTCCACTGTTGAAGGTGATCTCGCTGAGGTGCTGGTCGCCAGGATGTTCACGCTGCGCATTGGGAGCAAGCGTGAGGGAAGGACGTGCCTGCGCGCCGTCACTGCGCTCGGTGGGTGCCGCTGCGAAAGCCTCGTGAATATCCTTGATGCTTCCAGAAGCAGGATTCGAGCCACCCACCTGCCACGTCAGTGACTGGATGGGAGAAGTGTAAATAGTCGTGCCATCAATCGAGCGGGCATTAACCCGGAAGCGGGCCTGGTAGCGGCCAGGCTGCGTAAAAGTCGTGAAGAGGTGCGTGTGGCGCGGGTTGTAAACCGAACGATAAGCAATATCGTGACTGGAAAGGAAACGAGAGACTGAATCTCCGTGGTCGATAAACATTTCCATCCGGCCGGGGCCATCAACATTGATGAGGTCGAGCGTGTAGGTGCTCCCGTCAAATTCATCAGGGGCTGCCCACTCGACCGAGGAGTCAGCTCCGAGGCCCGCCCAGATTGGAGTGTTATTGGGACCGGGGTTTTGCGGGGCTGCGTTGAGCACCGAGTGCTCGGGACCCAAGAAAGCAAGATCGGGGCGCTTCTCGGGGACTTCTAGTTGGTACTTCGCATCCTGTGCACCGCTTCCTGCCCAAGCCTTCGGTAGCCATAGGACGGTCTTCTCAACCGGCATGTTGATGGTGTTCATGGTGAAACTACGCGTGTCAGCGTGCCAGATGGGAATGGGAGCATCAACGTGTTGTCCAGTGACAACCCACTCGGTATCGCGGTCGGGTCCTGCCCATGCCGCTTGGGGGGCAAACACGAGGGAGAGTGCGAGGGCTCCCGCGGAAATCAGTCTCTTTGTTCTCATAATGAGAATCATTATCACTCTAGAAATGGGACTCCGTCAATTTCGCGACGAGGCCGCGCCTCCTTCGCTGAGTCTTCCCCCTCAGCGCGCACCGTTTTACATATGCGGAATGCTACGCATCACCCTCCGCGTGAGCCAACGCGGCGACACTCTCATCGCAGCCATCGCAAGTTTGTAAACCGGGCGCGGCGTAACCAGCACCTGTCCGCGCCGAACCGCATCCAAGGCCTCGGAAACAACTTGCTCAGGGCTCGCCCACAGCCACTGGGGCGCCGAGGACATATCGACCCCAGCGGCCTCGAAGAAGTTCGTGTGCACGGGTCCTGGACACACCGCGGTCACCGTCACACCGCTCCCCCGCAATTCCTCTGAAAGACCTTCACTAAAGGCCCTGATCCACGCCTTGTGCGCACTGTAAGTCCCAGCACCCGTCTCCGAAGCAACTGAAGAGAGATTGCAAATTGCCCCGCGCCCACGAGCGCGCATTGCCCGAGCTGCCGCATAGCTCAAAGCCATGGGAGCGCGAACCATGACGTCCAGCGCATTCTCTTCAGCCTCAAGGGAGTTATCAACAAAGGCCTTCCCCAATGCAAAGCCCGCATTATTGACCAGCAAACCGATGGGCGCCTCATCCTGACGAAGACGAGCGGCTACGCGTTCGACATCTTCGGCGACACTGAGATCTGCAACGAGCACCTCTACGCGCACACCCGCGATCTGGCGGAGTTGCTCAGCCAGCTCCTCGAGTTTGTCCTTGCGTCGCGCGACCACAACCACATCATGGTGCGCCGCAGCCAGTTGCCAACAAAATTCCTCGCCAATACCAGAGGTTGCCCCGGTCACAAGTGCTGTACCCATGGCGATTATTTTAGGCGCTGCCGCGTATGCTGGGGTGCCATGAGGCTTGCAACATGGAACGTTAACTCAATTCGTACCCGCGTCGAACGCGTCATCGCTTTCCTTGAGCGCACCGATATCGACGTCTTGGCAATGCAGGAAATTAAGTGCAAGCCCGAGCAATTCCCCGTCGAAGCCTTTCACGAGGCCGGCTATGAGGTGCGTATGCACGGCCTTAACCAGTGGAACGGTGTTGCCGTCGCTTCCCGCCTCCCAATCGTCTCAACCGAGGTCAACTTCCCCGGCCAGCCCGGCTTCGGTGATCCTGAGGTCGTTGAGGCTCGCGCGCTGGGAGTCACAGTCCTCGATGGAGACCAGGAAGTCACAACCTGGAGCCTGTACGTACCCAACGGCCGTGAGCTTGACCATCCGCACTACACCTACAAACTGCGCTGGCTTCACGCTCTTCTTGAGGTCGGCGATACCTGGCTTGAGCAGGGCCGCCAGATCGCGCTTGTCGGGGATTGGAATATTGCACCCTATGACCACGATGTCTGGGATATCAAGGCTTTTGAGGGACAAACCCACGTCTCCCAACCTGAACGCGAGGCATTCTTTGCCTTTGCGCAGCACGGATGGGATGAAGTCACCCGCGAGCGCGTCTCCCAATACACCTACTGGGATTACCAAAAGCTCCGCTTCCCGAAGAACGAAGGAATGCGCATCGACTTCATCTACGCCTCGCCGCAATTGGCCGCGCGCGTAACCTCTGCTTCGATCGATCGAGATGAACGCAAGGGAAAGGGCGCCTCCGATCACGTTCCCGTGATCATTGACCTCGCATAGTGTGCAGGATTTCCTCGTTCAGGGCGCTCCAATTGTCGTGATGCCACGGACCAAAAGGCTCTTCACCTAAGAAAACCGCACGTTCACCTGAAAGAGGATCAACCCACAGGAAAGAACCTGACTGCCCAAAGTGACCGAAAGTCTTTCCCGAGGAAGAGGGCGCAGTCCAATGCGCCTGCTTATCACCCTTAATTTCCGCACCAATTCCCCACGGACAGGGACGGAAATTTCCATATCCGGGAACGATCCCATCCAAATGAGGGAAATGAACAGTGGTTGCCAGGCCAAGAAGTTCAGCACTGATCAGCGTCGGGTGAGAAAGCTCGCGAGCAAAGAGCATGAGGTCTTCTGCGTGAGCGTAGCCCGAATAGGCCGGAGAGCCTTCAACTGTGAGGCTTGTCAGTCCCAGTGGCTCAGCAATCGTTTCTTCGATCCAGCGACCAATCTCTGTGCCCGTGGCTTCTTCAAGCATATCCGCGGCCGCTTCAATTCCCGCATTGGAGTAGATCCTGCGGGTACCCGGTGGGCGTGTCATGCTGCGCTCCCCCATTGTCATTCCCGAGGCGTGGGACAGCAGGTGCTCTAGCGTCACCCCCGGATAGGGAGCGGGCGCACTCAAGGTAACGAGGCCTCGAGAGATCGCAATCAACGCTGAGTAGGCGGTGAAGAGTTTCGTCACCGAGGCGAGGGGGAAGACTTCCCGCGCATCCCCTGACGCAAGGGAAGCCCCCGCGTCGTTCTCCGCGAGAATCGAGGCGCGGAAGGGAACAGAAAGCAACTGCGGGGTCATCGACTACTTCGAGGAGCTCGAGTACTCCACGAGGAGCTGCTGGAAGGGCGCAGCCGCTTTGCGCGGAATCATCGATCCCAGGGCGAGAAGTTGCTCAGCGCTGTAGTGGAGCTCGCGAACGGCAAAGGCCAAGTACTTGACGATAAGTTCACGGCTATCGAAACGCTCGCCGTCCCAACCACCCAGGATCACCATGCCATACCAGCGCTCAACGAGCCTGCGAGTATCGACGAGGTTCTCCGGGTCGCGATCGGGCATTTTCTCCGCGAGGCGTTCAAGCAATTGCAGCATTGCTTCGACTCGATAGGAGAAGTGATCGTGTGCGGGGTGGCTTTCATTGACCGATTCGACGGTGAACACGCGATCCAAGTCGGTCATGATTTGGTTGTCACTTGCAGCCGCAAGACGAAGATGAGCAGCAATCCACTCATTCATCGTGTCAACTTTGGCCCCGCGTTCTTCCAGAACAAGTTGGTCAGCTTCGCCCTCGGCGCCTTCGCGGGTGACGACATCAACGTCGAAAATTCCGAAAGCATCTTCAAAAGCATGGATCACGTGCAGAACGAGGGCGTCTTTCGTTGGGAAGTGGTACATCACGGTCGGGTGCGAGACACCGATTTCATCGGCGAGGTCTCGCAGCGAAAAGCCGTAATAGCCGCGAGTTGATAATAGCTGCGCCGCACCACGGATGATTGTTGTCCGGGTGGAACGCCCAACGGAGTAGCTGCCTCGTTTCTTGCGAGTTGCTCCGCTTTGCACACCTTCGTCGTCGCTCACGGCTACCTCCTTCATTCTTCAGTTCTGCTCTGTTATTTGGGATAACTATTAGAGTCTATGCGAAAAAAATGGGTGGCGCGAAATTATCGCGCCACCCAAAGGTATTTTCGTGATCAACGACCTATGATCTCGATTTTCAGTTCTTCAAGATCATCGCTGACATCAATGAGGACTTGCTGTCCGTCTGTGAGTTCGCCACTGAGGAGGAGCTTTGCCAAACGGTCACCGATCTCTCGCTGAATGAGACGACGCAAGGGACGAGCACCGTAAGCCGGATCGTAACCGCGCCTGGTCAGCCAGCCACGAGCGCCTTCGCTGACGCTCAGGCTAATACGACGATCCTTGAGTCGCTCGGCCATGGAATCAACCAAGAGGTCAACAATTCCAGACAGATCATCGGGGCTAAGCGGGTCGAAAATAACCGTTTCATCCAGACGATTGAGGAACTCGGGCTTGAAGGAGGCACGCACGGCGTTCATCACGCCCTCACGCTTTTCTTCGTCGCTGAGGTCCGGATCCGTGAGGAACATCGATCCCAGGTTCGAGGTCAGGATCAAGATGGTGTTCCTGAAGTCGACAGTGCGTCCCTGACCATCGGTTAGACGACCATCATCCAAGACCTGCAAGAGAATATTGAAGATCTCGGGGTCAGCCTTCTCAACTTCGTCCAAGAGGACGACGCTGTAGGGGCGACGACGCACGGCCTCGGTCAGTTGACCGCCCTGTTCGTAACCAACGTATCCCGGAGGGGCACCGACGAGGCGCGCAACCGAGTGTTTCTCGGAATACTCCGACATGTCGATTCGAACCATCGCCCGTTCATCGTCGAAGAGGAACTCGGCCAAAGACTTGGCAAGCTCCGTCTTACCGACGCCCGTGGGGCCAAGGAAGAGGAAGGATCCGGTCGGCCTATTCGGATCGGACAGTCCGGCGCGTGAACGACGAACCGCGTCCGAGACCGCGCGAACAGCGTCCTTTTGCCCGATCAGGCGGTGGGCAATGACGTCTTCCATGTGGACGAGCTTCTCACTTTCGGTTTGAAGCAGTTTGCCGACGGGGATCCCGGTCCAGGATTCGACGACCTCTGCGATTTCGGTGGGACCAACCTTTTCGGCGATCATGGGTTCTGCCGAATCGGAGTTCTTCTCCTCGGCTTCAACCTTTTCTTCCTCTTCGCGAATCTGGCGTTCGATCTGGGGAATATCGCCGTTTTGGAGGCGTCCAGCCTCATCGAAACGACCCGCGCGGATGGCAAGTTCAAGCTGGGTGCGCAATTCATCCAACTGGACGCGAAGCTCACCGACGCGGTTGTGGCCAGCCTTTTCGGCTTCCCATCGACTGGTCAGTGCAGACAGCTCCTCGTTCTTGTTCGCTAGGTCCTCACGCAGCTTCTCGAGGCGCTCAGCCGTGGCTTCGTCCAGACCGTCGGGGTCAGACTCGGTCAGGTAGGACTCTTCCATGCGCAGGCGGTCCACCTGGCGACGCAGAACGTCGATCTCCTCAGGGGAGGAATCCAGTTCCATGCGCAGGCGGGAGGCGGCCTCGTCGATCAGGTCAATGGCCTTATCGGGAAGCTGACGACCGGTGATGTAGCGGTCGGACAGCTGTGCGGCTGCAACCAGAGCACCATCAGAGATGGTGATCTTGTGGTGTGCCTCGTACTTGGGGGCAATACCACGCAAGATTGCGACGGTATCCTCGACCGACGGCTCACCAACGAAAACCTGCTGGAAACGACGCTCAAGCGCGGGGTCCTTTTCAATGTTCTCGCGGTACTCATCCAGAGTGGTTGCGCCGACCATGCGGAGCTCGCCACGGGCGAGCATGGGCTTGAGCATATTGCCCGCGTCCATTGCCCCTTCAGAGCCGCCACCGGCACCGACGACCGTGTGAAGCTCGTCGATAAAGGTGATGATTTCGCCATCGGAGCGTTCGATCTCATTGAGAACAGCCTTGAGGCGTTCCTCGAATTCACCACGGTACTTCGCACCCGCAACCATCCCGGTCAGGTCAAGAGCGATGAGCTTCTTGTTCTTCAGGGATTCGGGCACGTCGCCCGCGACGATTCGCTGGGCCAGGCCTTCCACGACTGCGGTCTTACCAACGCCGGGTTCACCGATGAGAACAGGGTTGTTCTTGGTACGACGCGAGAGCACTTGGATCACGCGGCGAATCTCGCTATCACGACCAATCACGGGATCCAACTTGCCTTGGCGCGCCACCTCAGTGAGGTCGCGACCGTACTTCTTCAGGGCCTCGAAGGAGCCTTCAGGATCGGCGCTGGTAATTGGATCGGGGCGAAGCTCATCAAGAGCCTTCTGCAAGCGTTCTGCGGTTGCACCATTTTCGCGCAGGATTTCGCCGGCGCTATCGTCATTTGCCGCCAGCGCAATAAGCAGGTGCTCGGTGGAGACATAAGCATCTCCCTTAGCATCGGCGCGCTTGCGGGCGTCGTTAATCACTTGGATCAGGCTGCGCGAGGTTTGCGGCTGACCGACGCTCGAACCACTGGTTGAGGGCAGTGCCACCAGCGCATTGCGCGTACGGGCTCCGATTTGCTGCGGGTTTGCGCTAATTGCTTGAAGCAGGGAGTAGGCAATACCCTCGCCCTGTTCAAGAAGTGCTTCCAAGAGGTGCAGGGAATCCACCTGCGGGTTCCCAGCGGCCTGTGCCGACTGGACCGCGCTGCTCACTGCCTCTTGGGCTTTGCTTGTAAATTGTTCAGTCATCATTCCTCCTGCCGCTCGTAATGGGCGGCTTTATTCGTTCTGACTAACACAACGTCAACAAACTTGAGTCTATTCCACTCAACTTTATTTTTCTCCACGAATCAGCATTCGAAGGCACATTTCACAAAAAAAGAAAAGAACGCTGAGTCTGGCGCATAACACGCCAGCTCAGCGTTCCCCATATGAGAGCAGTTTTAGCGCGAACGACGCAGATAGATTCCTAGACCTATCACGCTCAAACCCAGCATTCCAACGACACTTGACCACGTCATCGCATCGGGAGCCTTCGACAGGGCCGCAGACTCACTAAAGCCAGTCATTCCAACCATTTTCACGCCGTCGGGAGAACAACTCACAGTGTATTCACCGGGGGTAAGCCCAGAGACAGTCCACTGATTAAGAGTGACCTGCATCGGGTGCTCGCCACCATCAGTACCACGCAAGCTACATGTCTGTGCACTCCCAGCGGTGATCTGCACGACGTAGCCGCCACTGGAATCAACCGTCACGCTTTGACTATTGGATACCTCGCGAAGGCTCGACTGCATCGCCGAGAAATCGGTTCCAGAAAAGGCGATAGCAAAGAAGAGCACAGGGGCACATACAACGGACATGACAATGCCAAGGAAAATCACCCAGCCTCCACGCTTGCGAACGCGCGGAGCAGCCGCAACCGAAGAGGGATCGACGGGGGCCTGCGCGGGTGGCGCGTAGCCCAGTGGACCGCCCGAGGTACGCAAACGGATTCTTCCCGATTCCCCTTCACGAGGCAGTCGCCGGCTAGGATCGCCACTTCCCTGCACCGTGGGCAAGGCAGGGTGATTGGAAGAAGAGGACGAGGCCTCGACAGAGGGATCGAAGCGAGCAAAGCGCGGGGTACGCGCGGGGGCAACGACCTCGCCATACTGCTCCCAGGGAACCGCAGAAGGAGAGGAGGGGGCTGCGTTCTCTTGCGATTCATCTTGCCACTGCGGCGAACGGGCTCCGAAACGCGGCTGATCCTCAGCGGCCATCGCGATCCAATCGCGAGATCGTCGCACCTAGGCGTTCCTTGCGAAGCTCATCGACACCGGGAATCTCGAGAGGTTCAAGCTCGTGTCCACAAGCGCGTTCAAGGAGCAGATCAGCCAACTGTGGATTGCGGGCAAGAACCGGCCCGTGCAGGTAGGTGGCGATAATCGAACCCTGGACAGCACCGTCGATTGCTCGAGACTGCTGAGCTTCGCCCTCGCCCCCTTGACGATCAGCGGGCAAGGTCGAATTGCCGTTACCGAAAAGAACCCTGCCCAAGGGACGAGCAAGTGGCCCCAGGCGACTGCCACCACCGTGGTTCTCAAAACCCGTCAAGGGCTCGGTCAGCCCCTCAATTTCGGGTTGAACAACGAGTTCACCAATGGAGCGCTTACCCTGCGGCAAGGTCGTGAGGTCCAAAAGACCCAGGCCAGAAACCTTGCGATTACGCGCATCCGTGTACCAGTGGCCAAGGATCTGCAAGGAAGCACAGATTGCAAGGAGAGGGCGACCGGCCTCGACCGCACGCTTCAGGCCAGAATCGGCGGTGAAGGTCTCAACTGCTAGCTCCTGAGCGGCGTCCTCTCCCCCACCGAGGGTGTAGATATCGAGATCATCGGGGATTGCATCGCCCACGCCGACGTACTCGATCCGGGCGTCGATTCCGCGGCGGCGCGCACGCTCCGCCAAGACCAGAGCATTACCGCCATCAGCGTAAGTCCCCAAGACCTCGGGAAGAAGAACACCAATTCGCAGTGCACTCATTCTGCTTCCTCCGCTTCACGATGAGAGTCCAAAACCCGCTTGAAATCACGCAAAGCCGTGTAGTTCAGCAGGATTTCAACGCGCCCAGGGGTGCATGCGCGAAGCGCTTCCATGGGCAAGGGGAAGAGTTCACAATGCACACCCGCATACTCCAAGCGAACCGCAAGATCAGCGCCGCGCTCACCGCAGGCGTAAACCTTGCGTGCTGGCGCACCCAAGACTGAGAAATCGACGTCCCACAGCCACGAGAGGTCCTGGCCATCAGCGACCTGGCCATTCACGGCAACGATCACCTGATCGACGGCTGGATCGATCATGTACATGGCTTCTTGCCAACCGGCGGGGTTCTTCGCAAGCATGAGTCGTGCCAGACGCCCGTGAATTTCGTACGTCGAGTAGCGTCCCGCAACTTCTTCAACCTGCGACATCGCGCGGCACGCCGCCTGCGGGTCCACGCCCATCGCAACCGCCGCAGCCAAGGCCTCGAGAGCATTCGACAGATTCGCACGCCCCGGAAGGGACAAGCGAAGAGGAATGCGCAGCCCGTCCTTTCGGCACGCAATAGCAGCAGGGTGAGCAGCATCGGACAGATCTTCATCTTCAAGCCACCACATCGGCTCGGGACGCTGGTATTTCTCCAGCCCTTCCTCACCCGAAACGGAGGTCAAGGGAACCACTCGCCACGAATCATCAGAGTGGATTACGCGCCCACCCCGAGGAAAAGCGGTCGAGTCCCCCATCCATGCATGCCCCGCAGCAACCCATTGAACATTGGGGCTATCCCAAGCAGCAGACGCAATCAACGGATCATCACAGTTGGCGATAACAATGCTGTCGGGATGCTCATTGACGGCCTTTCGCAGGCGACGCTCCACCGCGCCGATCTCGCCTACGCGATCCAGTTGGTCACGCGAAAGGTTTAGTAAAACGATCGCTTGAGGGTTAACGAAACGACTCACCACCGGCATGTGCATTTCATCGACCTCGAGGGCAGCCAGCGGCGCGTGAGAGCGCATCAGGGCGGTTGTAATTCCCGGCGTCATATTGTCGCCGTTGGTATTGGAGGCAACCTCACCGATTGCAAAGAGAGCCGCGCGCAGCAGCCGAGTCGTGGTCGACTTTCCGTTCGTTCCAGAAACGACAGCACTGCGGCGATGAGCAGCTAGATCGGCGAGCAGATTCGGGGCAAGTTTCAGCGCAACTTTGCCGCCGATCATTCCTCCCGATCCGCGGCCGAGCCGACGCGAAGCCCAGCTGGCGCCCTTCCCTGCAGCAATTGCCGCACGCGAACGCAAAGTCAATGAAGTCATGGAAACAACACTACATGCCTCCATGCTTCATAGCTTCTCCACAGCTTGGACATAATGCACACAGATTTGCCGTGGGCACAGTTAATGCCATGAACACGAACGCAGAACTCACCGCTCGAAGCGCAGCAGGCACCCAGGCCTCGGCTATGAGCGCATACGCCACCTCGGCGATGCACAAGGCGACCCAAGCTATCCGCGCCAATGCACGAGTCCTGCGTTACCTGGCCTCGTCGCTTTCTTCCACCGCTGTGGACTACACGCTGCTCTTGGTCTTTAACGCGACGATCGGCGGCGTCTTCTTGCCGGTCGCGCTGGCACGCGTCTCTTCGTGCACGATGAATTACACAATGAACCGCAAGGTTTTTAACGCACGAGGCGGAGTTGTGGCAACCGCGATCCGTTACGCGATCATGGCGGCGAGCGTGATGACCATGTCCTACCTGATGATTCAGGCTTTGGTCTCCGCCGGAATGGCACTGTGGATGGCCTCGCTGACTGCAAGCAGTTCCTTGTTCATCGTGAACTACCTGGGGCAGAACTTCTTCGTCTTTGGCACCTTGGCTGATTTCCGCGTGTTCATTACCGAGGCCGCCGCTTCCCTGAGCCTTTTCGCTTCCCGGGCAGCAACTGTGTGTGCTTGCGCAATCCGCGGCATTGTTGCTCGCCTGCGCGGACGCGAGCTGGTTTTAGCTGCCTAACTCTCATAACGAAAAACGGGGAGGTATCGCAAGATACCTCCCCTTACTCGTCGCCTCGAGGACCATCACCCGAGGGACGAGCTATCGTGAAACCACAACGGTTCCTTCGATGACCCGAACTCCTTCGGGTGACGCTTCAATGAGCGCGCGGACTCGCTGGTTACCAGCGGGCCTCCACGCGACCAGACCGTGATTTCTGACGGGCACCATGCCACGCCGAGTCTCCTCACTGCGCCGCGCATGTGCACGACGCATGGGGCGAATCTGACCATCCGGGCTTGCGACAAAAACTCTGTCGAAGACAGGTTCAAATTCTTCGACCCTTTGGGCCAAAGCGTCACGTTGCGCTCGCAGGCGATCAACTTCGTCTTCCAGCTCCATGATTCGCTGGATCCCAGCCAAGTTGATGCCCTCTTCCTGGCTGAGGCGTTGAATCTCCTTCAAACGCTCGACATCGCGTCGCGTGTAGCGTCGTCCGCGGCCCTTCGTACGCAGAGGCGTGACAAGGCCGATTCGGTCGTATTGACGCAAGGTCTGCGGGTGCATTCCCGCAAGCTGTGCGGCAACGGAAATCACGAAGGTCATTTCATCTTGATGTCCCATTACGCACTCACCTTCTTCACAAGTTCTGCACGAGGATCACCCTGGTCAAGACCATCAGCCAGCGCCTTGATCGAGTCAAGCTGCTCAGGGGTTAGGTCCTTGGGGACAACCACGCTGATCGTCGCCAAGAGATCACCCGTCTCCTTCTTCGTGGTCACTCCGCGTCCCTTCAGGCGCAGGGTGCGACCGGAATCAGAGCCGGCAGGAACCTTGACGGTGACGGTCGAACCATCGATCAAGGGAACTTCAACCTTGGCGCCCAGCGTGGCCTCGGCAAAGGTCACGGGAAGGGTCATACGAAGGTCGTTACCCTCGCGGCTGTAGACCGGATCCTCCTCGACGTGGATGGTGACGATCAGATCGCCAGTGGCTCCGCCGTTAAGCGAGGCCTTGCCCTTGCCGCGCAGACGCACGCTCTGGCCGTCCTTGATTCCCTTGGGAACCTTGACGGTCATGGGCTTACCGGAGACTGCCAACTTGATGTTGACTCCGCTCAGGCTCTGCTTGAGCGTGATGCGCGTCGAGGCGTGCAAGTCTTCACCCTTTTGAGGCGCTTGCTGGTAGGACGCTCCATGCGCGCCGCCGAAGTCACCGAATTGAGAAGCACCAGCGAAGGGGGAAGATCCCCGCGAAGAGCCGCCACCGAAACCGCCGAAAGCACCCAAGATGTCGTCCAGGTTGATACCTGCGCTGCCGTTGGTGGCAAAACGAACGTTTCCGCCGTTTCCACCGCCGAAAGCTCCGAAGATATCTTCAAAGTTCACGCCGGATGCTCCGGAGCCACCGGCACCGCCGCGGAAACCGCCGGCGCCCATTGCGCGAATCGCATCGTATTGCTGGCGCTGCTCAGGGTTGGACAGGACCGTGTAGGCCTCGCCAATCTCCTTGAAGCGTTCTTCAGCTTCGGGGTTCCCCTTGTTCTGGTCGGGGTGCCAGGTGCGCGCAAGTTTGCGGTAGGCCTTCTTGATTGTGGCCTCATCAGCATCCTTGCTTACGCCAAGAACCTTGTAGAAATCCTTTTGGAGCCAATCTTCTCCACTCACTGCGCGTCACCTCCTTTTTTGACTCTGCAGTTCGTTGAATGTTCCTTATTCAGGGTTGTACACCAGGACTTTCGCCGCGCGGATAATGGTGTCTCCGCGACGATATCCAGATTGCAAGACCTGTCCCAAGACCGGATGGTCCACATCGGGATTGGGCTGAGCCATGAGCGCTTCGTGAAGCATGGGGTCAAAATCATCCCCCTCGTCTCCGAAACGTTCCAGCTCGAAGCGGGTGCGAAGCGTGTCTTCAAGCTTGTTCGCGATCGAGGCAAAGGGGCCGTCACTCAGATCCCCGTGCTTGCGCGCGGCCTCGATATCATCCAAGACACCGATCATGGCTTCCAGCACCTGGTCGCGCCCGGACTGGACGTGACCGGCGACGGATTCCTTGGAGCGGCGAACGAAGTTCGAATATTCCTGGTTCAGGTTGTACAGGTCTGCGTGGGCGCGGGCGAGCTTTTCTTCTGCCTGCGCCACTTGGTCGAGAGCCTTGGACAGCTCACTGTCTTCCAGCTGCTCTTCGAAGTCCGACATGTCGACCTCGCCCGTTTCCTCGCCCCGAGCGCTTGCCGAGGCCGCGGCCGCACCTGCAGCTGCGCCCTCTTGAGCGTGGGGCTGGGCGTCGCCCGGGGTGGCCGGCTGAGAGCCGACCACCGGATCCTGGGCGTCGTCGGAAGTATTCGTGGGCTCGATGCTCACTTGTCGTCCTCATCCACAACTTCGGCGTCGATGACGTCGTCATCGGAGGAAGAGGAGGAAGACTGCGAAGCGCCTGCTTCAGCGGCGGCCTGAGCGGCCTGAGCGTTCTGGTAGACCTCCTGGCCGATCTTCATCGCGGACTGGTTGAGCTTCTCAACGGAGCTCTTGACAGCCTCAATGTCGCTGCCCTTGAGGGCTTCCTTCACGGCGTCAAGGTCACCCTGGACTTCCTGGCGGGTCGCTTCGGAGACCTTGTCGGCGTCTTCCTTCAGGGTCTTCTCGATGGTGTAGACCAGCTGCTCTGCGGAGTTACGAATCTCAAGCTCCTCACGGCGCTTCTTATCGTCCTCTTCGTGCTGGGCAGCCTCGTTGACCATGCGATCGATCTCTTCCTTGCTCAAGGCGCTACCGCCGGTGATGGTCACCGCGGTTTCCTTGCCGGTTCCAAGATCCTTCGCGGAGACGTGAACAATACCGTTCGCGTCGATGTCGAAGGTCACTTCGATCTGAGGAACGCCGCGCGGTGCGGGAGCGATTCCGGAGAGCTCGAAGTTACCGAGCGACTTGTTGTCAGCGGTGAACTGACGCTCGCCCTGGAAGACCTGGACCAGAACCGAGGTCTGGCCGTCGGCAGCGGTCGAGTAGACACGCGATGCCTTGGTCGGGATTGCGGTGTTGCGCTCGATGACCTTATCCATGACGCCACCCATGGTCTCGATGCCCAGGGACAGAGGAGTCACGTCGATCAGCAGAACGTCCTTGCGGTCGCCCTGGATGACACCGGCCTGCAGGGCTGCGCCAACTGCGACGACCTCATCGGGGTTCACGCCCTTGTTGGGCTCGCGGCCACCGGTGAGCTTCTTGACCAGTTCGGCAACCGCGGGCATACGAGTGGAGCCACCGACCAGGACGACGTGGTCGATCTCACTGACGGAGATTCCGGCGTCCTTGATGACCTTCTCGAAGGGGGTCTTGGTGCGCTCGAGCAGATCCGCAGTCATTTCTTCGAACTTTGCGCGGGTAAGGGTCTCATCCAAGTGGACGGGGCCATCTGCAGTCACGGAGAGGTACTGCAGCGAGATGTTCGTGCTCATGGCGCTGGACAGTTCCTTCTTGGCCTGCTCAGCTGCTGCACGCAGACGCTGAAGAGCAACCGGGTCCTTGGACAGGTCTGCGCCGTCCTTGGACTTAACCTGCTCGATCAGCCAGTCAACGATGCGCTGATCCCAGTCATCGCCACCGAGGCGGTTATCGCCAGCGGTTGCGCGGACCTGAATGGTGGAGAATCCGTCATCATCCTTGCCGATTTCCAGCAGGGAGACGTCGAAGGTGCCGCCACCGAGGTCGAAGACCAGGATGAGTTCGTCTTCCTTGCCCTTTTCGAGGCCGTAGGCCAGTGCCGCTGCGGTGGGCTCGTTGATGATACGCAGGACGTTCAGGCCTGCAATCTGTCCGGCATCCTTGGTTGCCTGACGCTCTGCGTCATTGAAGTATGCGGGGACGGTGATGACCGCGTCGGTGACGGGCTCGCCAAGGTACTCTTCCGCATCCCTCTTGAGCTTGGAGAGGATTCGTGCGGAGATTTCCTGAGCGGTGTACTTCTTGTCGTCGATTGTCACGGTCCAGTCAGTGCCCATGTGGCGCTTGACCGAAGAGATGGTGCGATCAACGTTCGTGACCGCCTGACGCTTGGCGATTTCGCCAACCAGGACCTCGCCGGTCTTGGAGAATGCAACGACCGAGGGGGTCGTACGTGTGCCTTCTGCGTTTGCAATGATTGTGGGTTCTCCGCCTTCAAGTACTGCGATTGCGGAGTTCGTGGTGCCGAGGTCAATACCTACTGCGCGTCCCATAATGAGTTTCCTTTCATCAAAGCGTGGTGGAAATTGTCGCCGAGGCGATACCGCGCTTTGTACGTCTTCTGTTGTGGTGGCCGAGGATATCGACCTCCAGACCACCTTGAGCCTGTTGCACTCAAGTTTAGGGATCAAGTCTCACGCCCGCAAGCGCTACACCCAACCTTGAGTCTGACATACTCAACTTTTTTTGGAGGGTTTTATTCCCTGTTTTCCAAAATTACTTTCTAAGAATCGACAACCCTGCCGATTACCATTGAAACTCCGCGGAAAAGTCGGGATTCATTCCGCGGAACTTCTCCATATCGCGACGCTCTTTCTTCGTCGGGCGCCCACTGCCGCGTTCACGCTGGGCGAAGGCGACCCCCAGCCGAGGCCTCGGCTCACTGAGATCCTCGTAGCACAGCTTCGCGAAAGGATACCCCAGGCGCTTCACAAGAAGCTTGCGAACAATAAGGACGCGGTCGAAACCCTCCACCCGCAGGCGGACCTCATCGCCCACCCGCACTTTCTGCGCAGCTTTTACCGATTCCCCGTTGAGCTTGACGTGTCCGGCGCGAGCAGCCGCCGTCGCCTGAGAACGCGACTTCACTTGGCGGGTTGCCCACAGCCAAGTGTCAATACGCATGGTCTCAGCACTCGCAAGAGCCCCCTGAGGGACCTCACGCGGTTCGTCAACTGCGCCCACGCCTGGCTTTTCACTCATGGAAGCATCTTAATGCCCACACGCTTCCGACCTTCCTACTCCCCCAGCGTGCGCACAAGTGGCACCACACCACTCAACGCCCACTCGGCCTCGTTTGTGGCAAAGAAAGGATCAAGATGCCAAGATGAAGCGATGGAGTGCGAACATTTAACAAGCGGACAGTGCCATTCATGTCCGTTAATGCCCACTCCCTACGATCTTCAGCTTGCACAGCGCCAGAGTGCAGTTGAAAAGATTCTTGCCGATATTCCACACGCATCCACCATGCAGTGGCTCCCTCCCGCAGCCTCGTCACCTTCTCACTATCGAACCAAGGCAAAGTTCGCGATCGGCGGCACAGCCAAGCATCCGACTCTGGGCATCACCGGCCCAGCGCCCACGTACGCCGGCGTCGATCTTCCTCACTGCCTCGCTCACACCGACGCCATCGCTCGATGCATTGAGCCTCTCAAGGAATTCATCAGGAGCACCGGCATTGAGCCCTATGACATCGCGAAACGCAGCGGCGAACTCAAACACATCCTTGTGACTCAGGGCTCCGATGAAGCCTTGATGATCCGTTTCGTGCTGCGATCGAAGCGCGAACTGGCGAGACTGCGTTCTCGCCTGCCTCTTCTACACTCCCTCATCCCCACGCTCCAGGTCGTCACCGTCAACATTCTTCCCATTCACGCGGCCCTTGTTGAGGGCGATGAAGAAATTGTGATCTCCGAGCAAACGACCCTTCCCATGCTCGTTGGTGATGTCGAACTGCATTTGGGGCCGAGGTCTTTTTCGCAAACCAACACGAGAGTGGCCTCGGAACTGTATCGCCAAGTCGCGCAGTGGGCGCGCAGCAGCGGTGCAACCTCACTGTGGGATCTGTACTGCGGAGTGGGTGGTTTTGCCCTGCATGCGGCGCTTGGCGGGGTTGAGCGCGTAAGCGGCGTTGAGATTTCTCCCGAGGCCATCGCCTCGGCCCAGCGCACCGCTGCCGATGCTGGGGTAAGCGATCGCGTGACGTTCATTGCCGCAGACGCCGCACAGTGGGCTTTCGACCAGGGCATTGATGCCACTCCCGAGGCCATCGTCGTTAATCCCCCGCGGCGCGGCATTGGTGAGGCTTTCGCAGAGTGGATTAATGACTCACACGCGCGCTACGTGATCTATTCCTCGTGCAACCCCAAATCGCTTGCGAGCGACTTAAAAAGAATGCCGAATTACGCCCCGCTGCAGGCACGACTCTTCGACATGTTCCCCCACACCGAACACATGGAATGCGCGGTATTACTGGAAAAATTGCCATAGCATGACGGGGCGTCGAGTCTGCGATGGTGCAGATGCGGATCACGTGTGCGCGATGCGACCGCGCCTTGTAGAACATTCAATCCAAAGCTAAGCTCTCAGTAGACGATGTGCTTTTGTATCGACAATGAGTACACTGAAAAAATCCTGAATCACGACGTTTTAAACACGCATCAAAAACTGGGGGACATAATGAGGAAAAGCCGGAGAGTTCTGGCTACAGGCGCTGGGCTGGCCCTTTTCGCCGCAGGTACGGTAACAATGTTTGCGCCTCGCGGCGCTCAAGCCGATGGCCAGACCTTCCCTCTTTCGCAGTACGCCTCTTCTACAACGACGACTGTGTGTAATACCGACCCTGTGATCACGACCTATCACGGTACCGTCGTAGTAGAGATCCCGATCACCACGCTTCTTGCAGGCCACGAGGCCGAAATCCGCGCTGCAGCTGCGCAGGGACTCTCCCCCCACGATTCCGGCAGCTTCTACAACTCCGACATCGCACTGACCGTGAGTGTCCCTGAGGAAGTCAGTTTGGGGACGTCTCGCGCGAAATCTACCTCGTCGATGCTCGCCTACACCTGGTTCTCCCCCAACTCTGAGCGCACACAGGTCACTGCGAACATTCAGTTCAAGGATCTGAACTGGCAGCAGCTGCTCGATATCTACGATGCAGAGAAGGCCAACCCCGGCCAGCACACAATCAAAGTCCAGGTCCCCTATGCCGTTGGCACAACAGACCCCACGGAAGCGACTCGACTGGCCAGCGAACAGGTTACCGTTACAGGTAAGTTCAATTTCTTCGCTTCATCGACCACCCCCGCTCAGGTCTTTAACTTCGACACGAAGACCCTGACGCTGGCGGAGTCGCCTACCGACTGCTTCGCGTCCGCACCGACCAGGACAACGCGCTGGGTTGATGAAGAAGACGGCCGCGACTTGCAGCCCCCGAAGACCGGGCCGAACTTCTTCCAAGCCGCAGGAATTCCCGACTACGAATTCTCCACTTGGGAGCTGTCTTCGGATCGCTTGACCGGTATTTACAAGTACAAGAAGGCTTTCGGCACCCTTCCGGTTAACGGTGACGACCCGGCAATCGACACCGATTTTAAGATCGGCACCGATGAGAACCCCCCAACTGAGAAGGAAGAGATCCACGCCGAGAATAAGGACTCCCTTCTGACCATCGAGAACGTCGTTCACTTGAATGACCTTCGCGGTGGACGCATTGCGGATCTCCTCCAGAAATACGACGAGACTCCCAACGCTTTCGACGATATTGCGCTGAAGAATGCTCACTTGGGCTTCACAACGCAGATCACTCTTCCTGCGCAGCTGAAGTTCTCTGATCCCTCGGCCATCTCGGTGACCGGGCTTCCCCAGGGCTTCTCAGCGAAGACAGTGGCAATTAACGGACAGACCGCAACGGTCACCGTTGACTTCGATAACCCCGATCAGATCACCACCATTCAAGCCCTCAAGGATGCGATGGCTGGGCTTCAAGGTGAAGCGCTGATCACCATTAAGAAGATTGCCTTCACTGATTCCGCAACTGCCGATTCGGATTACACGATCGATCACCTCACGCAGGGCACTATCTCGGTTGATGTCGAGAAACAACTCGGTGTCATCGTCATCCCCGGGCAGCCTTCACCCGCATGCCCTCCGACTATGGGCGACTACGACACTGTCGAACCGGCCGAGCCTCGCTCTGTTCTCGGAACGGTATTCGATCCCCCGTCGCCTGCTTGTCCTCCTTCGGACATCCCTTTTAGCGCCGGATGGAGGCAGCCCATGACCGGCCCTTCTGCCGGATGGGACGAAGCTCCGCTCATGAAGCACCCCTTGAAGTACACGACCAGCGAGTCGCATCCCTACGTGACGCGCCTGTCCTTTAAGCCTGGTCCGACGCCGACACCGACGACGCTTACGCCCTCGGTTCCTCCCACGCCTGCAACGCAGCTCGCCAAGACCGGTGCTATCACCGGCGGAGTGCTGCTGCTCGCTGCCGGGACAAGCGCTATTGGCGCCGCGACAATGCGGAAGAAGCGCTCGTAATTCGCGTCTCATAGCTATGGGCGGGGGTGCCGGTGATTCACCGGCACCCCCGCCTTGTGTGTGGTGGGGAGCTGCCCCTCAGCTCAGCTCCCCACCGGGATACTCACCTCAATTCATGCGCCGCCTGCGCAGCGCGTAGCCCGCAGCTGTCAGAAGGGCAGCACTGATCAAGATCGCGCTTGTCTCGCCACCCGTGCGAGCAAGAGATGACTTCTTGCCCCTGCGGGTACTCTTCTTCTTTCCATCCTTTGCCGAGGCCGTGCCCGCTTGCTCTTGAGCAGCGGGGCTTGCCTGCTGCGCACCGCTTTGAGAAGGATTGGCGCTGGGCTGGGGATTTGGATCCCCACTTGGCTGGGTGGTGGGATCCGTTGTCGGCTGAGTACTTGGATCCGTCGTTGGGTCCGGAGTTGGGTCCGGAGTCGGCGCCGGCAGCGAGACGCTGAGGGCGGTGCTCAAGCCAATGCGTGCGTTCGCCCGCATTGTTGTGCATGCCTCCGGAGTCGGATCAGCCATGCAATCCACGCCAAGAAGATCGTTGGTCGTAGGACGCTCGATCTTCACCATGCGGAGATTGTCGAATAAGACCGGCGCATCGCCCTCATCAGCGGCGATGGTGAAACGCACCTTCGTTCCATCCTTCGTGACCGTGAAAGTCACAGGAACGCGTTGGAAGGAACTAGGATCGCTATTGGTCCGGTGCTTCTGATCCGCAGCCATCCAGTTTTCGGCCCAGGTCCGGTCAATGACGGTCTCTGGGTTTGCAGCAGGATCGGTATCGTTCACCGTCTGGATATCCAGATAGTTCTGTCCGACCAGTCCTTCAGCATTTGTATTCACCATCAGCGTTTGTTCATCATCCAAGGAGCGAGCACGGCGTGCGCTTCGCGTACCAGCACTGCGGTCGCTACCCGAAACAGCTGCGCGCGTCGTTCCATCAGGAACAAGAACACCCAGCTCGGCGATTGCAAGCAGGCCATCGGGTTGGTCGGCCTTGGTCTTGTAATTGCTCAGGACTCGGATGCGAACATACTTCGCGTTCACGGCCTCGTCGAAGGTAATGCGCTGAGCAAGAGCCGTGTTTCTCAAAGTGCCTTCGGCGACCTTCTGATTGATGTTCGCTGCGTCTTGGCCAACATAGACCTCGTAGGCCTTGGGCCGGCCATTAGCTTGCCCAGCGCGTCCTGCGATCGACAGGCCGCCGATACTCACCGGCTGTGCGCCAGTGGGATCGTTTCCTTCGAAGAGTGCGAGATCAATCGTGCTGGGGTGATCGGTGAGGTTGACCCAATCCTTGTCGTAGAAGGTCGTCAGGTCCTTGTCGAACATGTTCGAGGCCGGGTTCCCTTCGTAGGCAGCGGGTGCGCTGACCAGCTGGAGGGCTCCCGTGTAGTCCTTAAGCGTCAGAGTCGGAGTGGGCTCAGGGGCGGGAGTGTCGCCACCCTCGGTAGCGTTTCCACACAGGACGCGGGCATTACCCCAGTTCGCGTGGTCGTTACCGTTGCCATTGCCGCCGTCTCCAACGATCAAGCGGATGTACTTCATCCCTCGAACGTTGCCCGAGATGTCCCTCGGTTCGCTTCCTCCCCTGATGACCGAAGTTTCTGGAACGACATCGGACCAGTTGGAACCGTCAGTGCTACCGATGACGCGGAAGGTCACTGAGCCACTCCACTGTCCGTCCTGCACGCCAACCGTTGCCTTGAAGGTTGTGCACTTTCCTTCCAGTTCGAAACCGAGGTCACTGGGAGCATGTGCGCCCAGACCCTTGGCATAGGGCTGATCATTCATCGAGATCGGATCACCGTCTCCTGCTTGATCTTCACCGACCTCGCTATCACGTTCGACAGGTCCCCAGCCGTTGGAGTTCCACGTCGACGAGAAGGGGATGTCAGAGAGGTAGTTGACGGCATTGGACCTGATGGATCCCAGAGCTGTCACACTCGTTGTGCCCACAGCGGTACGGTCCTCATCACCGATCCGGTAGTGAGCCTGGTGCGTCAAGGTGACGGCATTGCCACCGGCCCCTTCGGGAATGTTCACCGTCCACGTGGTGGTGAAGGTTTCTCCCTTAGCAAGAGTCTCGGCAGTCGTGGGCGAAGTCGCCTGTGCGCTCCACCCAGCCGGAAGACTCAATTCGCTGCGGACATTGGTGACGTCCGCGGACTCATTATTCACCAAGGTCGTTGTCACCTGGACGGTCTTGCCTTCGATCGCGCTTCCCTGGGTTGCGATGCTCGCAGCAGCGCAGGCGGGGACGTCGGCGGTTGTTCCAAGATCTTCGACTCGGAAGTTATCGATCGAGAAATCGTTTCCTGACTTTCCTCCCTGGACGTTGTAGAGGCCAACCCAGTAGGAGCCGCAAGCACCAACATTGAGTTCTTCAACGAAGTGCGAGGGCCTCTCCGTTTGGGGAAGGAGCGTCGAATCGAGATAGTTCGCACTGACTCCGTCAGCTCCCGCAGAATCGTATGCGGTGACCCAGTAGTATGAACCGCTCACGGCGTTGTCGTAATCGTAGGAAATACGGTAGCGGTGTCCCGCCTGCAGATTCACGGTCTGCGGAACAGTCCGGTAGACAAGACCGCCGTTTTCTTCATGGCTCTTCAGCGACCAGTGTCCCGCGATCGCATCATCCGTCGCCTTCCGCGAACGGTCGGGAAGGACTCCGCCTCGTTGAGTGTATGGAGCATTCAGCGAGGCAAGAACCGTGCGCGGGTCCGTAATATTGCCGGCATCGCCCTTGACGAAGGGGCCCCAGCCTTCCGCAATATTCTCGAAGTCCTCAAAGACTGTCGTCACAGGCTTGTCTCGAGTTGCCCCCAAGTCCCCATTTCGCTGCTGCGATCCGGCGCTTGTCACTCCATCTCCCGAGGCGGAAATAGTGACCTTGCGGGTCTTTCCATTGTTGATTTGGAGCCACGCGCTGCCCTGGTAGGTTCCTGCGTTCAGGGTCATCTCTTGGGACAGCGAGGCCTTGCCTGCACCCAGTTGCGCGACAGGATCACCGTGAGGATCCTTCACGACGCTCACTGAACCAGCCGTTGTGTAGCCACTCAAGCTTCCCGAGTTAAATCCGGGATCAGCGAAGACGGTTCCTGCACCCCATGCGGGGGTTGAGACGGCTGCGGGAGCGTTTTCTGGAACCAGCACGAAGGCCGTGTGGTCGCGATCGCTTTCAGCCACTCCGTCATAGACCGAGGCCGGGATGGTGACCTTTCCGCCGGAAACAGCCAGATCAGTGACCTTCACACGTCCTTGATCGGTGAGTCGGTAGAGAGCCAGAGACCCAACACCTTGATACGCCTTCGTTAGCGTCCACTCCGTCGCAGTTCCAGCGGGGTTGTAGTAGTACAGGCGATCTGCCCCGGCAGAAGTTCCGTTGTCCTTCCACGGCAAGAGGTAGCTATCGCCTCGAAGGACTGTTGCCCCGTCGTAGACAAATTCACGCGAGGAAGACATGTCTGCCTGAATCGTCCCAACGACGTAGCTAGCCTCTGTTTGAGCAGTAACCGCCGTCGACCCTGAAGCCACCGTTCCATTGGCAAATGTGTAGGTGTGCTTCGTCTTGCCATCCCCTGCATCCGCGGTGTCGTAGCGCATGATGCGAGAGTTCTGGAGGAACTTGCTGGGCAGGTTGTTTGACCAAATGTTGCGATAGAACGCGTCTTGGTCTTGGTGGCCAGTCCAGCCTTCGAACTCGACAATCTGGGGGTAGCCCAAGACAACATTGGGGTTCCAATTGTCCTTATTCGCATTGTCGACGAAGCGGATGACCTGGGAGTTCAAGCCCTTGTTGGTTGCACCACCGTAGTGCTCGTCATTCGACCAGTGTGACCACAGCGAGTGCTTCTCGAAGCGGTCTGCCCATTCAGATCCGACTTCCCATCCCATCTTGTTGAGTTCGTTGCCCAAGCGGTCAGCTTGCCAGCCCGAACCGTAGTAGACGTCGATGTAGATCCAGCGGAAATTCGGGTACTTGCTTAAGGGGAATTGATTGCGCAATTCCTGGAAGCGATTAACGGCACCGCCATTGCCCAAGTCGTCACGCTGATTGACGTAGTAGGACTGGTTGAGCCAGTTCCACCCGCGGCCACCGGTGAAGGGAAGAGAACGGAAAGAGTTTGCTTCCGGGTAGGCCTCGGTCGTATTGACGTGAACGCCGTAGATCGCATTGACATCCTTCGTGCTGGCGAAGAGGGTGCCGAAGTCGGCCTCGCCACCGGCGCGAGTATTGATGTTACCGCCGTAGTCCATGTGGCCCGAATCGTGACCTTCAGAGGCATAGCCCTTGACCATGACGCGCTGCCCCAAGCCGTCAGTCGCAAGGCTCACGCGCTTGACGTCATCGGCGATCTGGAGGAAGGGATGGGTTGCAGCCGAACCGAAATCGAAGGGAATGTGGGTGACAACCCACTTATGATTGTCGGCTGCGCCGGTGATCTCGGGAGTGATATCCGCATAGGCAACTGCGGCATCTTGCCAATCAACGCCGCCCGAAGAGTTCGCGTCTCCTGTGAAGACAAGTGTCGTGTAGGGGCGCTCTTCGTCCCCAATAGCATCCGTCGCGGCCTCGGAACGGTAGGTCCACTGACCGTTTTGCGCGATCAGAGTCTTGATGCCGTTTTGTTCGATAACTTGGCGCTTCCACCTGGAATTCCAGTTGTTTTCATAGCCGTGGGGCTGGTCGTAGGTCGCGTTGGTTTCCATACCGACGGCGACCTTATTGGTGTTGACCATGAGGTAGGCGCTGGGTTGTTCGTAGTAATCAATGGGCGTCGAGGCGGTGATGCTGGCAAAAGTATCGTCAACACCCGCATAGGAGTCGCCATTGGCTGCGCCTCGGGAGACTCCCGTGATGCCACATGCGTATGCTCCACCTTGGTCTGCATTTACTGATACGAGGCCGTGGCCGGGAATTTCCACCGTGTGCGCGCCGCTCATCTCAGTGATGCGGAAGGTCAAAGTCGGTCGCTTTGCGCCCTCCGTTCCTTGGGAGCGGGAGGTAATTTCCTGTACCTCGATCTCGGCTTTCATCGTGATCTCACTGCCGACGAAAGTTACCGTGTAGGCGACTTTCTGGTCGGAAACACGCTGCGCTTCAACAGTGTCGACGGTGTATTGGTTTCCGTCGATCGTGACCTGGTGAAGCGTTTCCGCGCGGCCGCCAAGAGGGTTTCCCGCAAAGGTATATCCGGTGACCTGCGGAAATTCGTGCGAGACCGTTGCACGAAGTTGTCCCGCGCTAATGGTCGTGGGCGCGTTGAGAATAACGGGGGTATCTGTTGCACCTTCAGTAGCATGTGCAACCGCTGATCCCGGGAGAGACAAGGCGAGTGCCCCAAGGATGGCCAGGGGTCGCCAAAAGACGCGTTTGTCTATCATCGTGTCGGGCTCCTTTGCCTAGACGTGACTCATCTATCTTCCAGCGAACATTCATCGAATGCAAGGAGTTTTTGAGAGGTATTTGTTCCACAGGTGGAACACAGCTTGTCCATAATCCCTACAGAAACCGGCCGTGAATTCTAGGGGCATGAACAAGAATGACTTCCCCACTCCGGCTACTCCTTCGGCCGATGACCTTGCCCGCTCTTTCGCTGCCCGCCAGCAGGCAGCCACCGCCCAGGCCATTCAGGCAAGCTCAGCCTCGGCCTCGGCAGAACACAATGCTCCTACCCAACGCACCCGCCCCACGAAGCGTCGCCGCAAAGGGCTGCGCAACGGGATCATCGCGGGCGCAACCGCAATCACGCTGGCTCTGGGTGGCACCACTGCTTGGGCCCTCAACCGCTACGTGATCGATCACGTTGAAGTTACCAGCGCCTCTTCTTACGAGGCCGCGCAGGGTAACGCGCAAACAACTTCTCTGAACACGGATAGCGCAACAATCACCTCGGATACCTACACGAACGGAAACACCACGATCTCCGTCAAGCAGGTTCAAAACAACGGTGTCACCTACTACGTCGCAGACGTTCAACTTTCTGATGCGACCGCTCTTCGTTCAGCTTTTGCGAACGATCAGTTCGGTTCGAACATCACAGACTTGGTCTCTTCGATCGCAACAGATAACAACGCAGTTTTTGCCATCAACGGCGACTACTACGGTTTCCGCTCGACCGGCATCGTGATCCGAAACGGAACGATCTACCGCGATAGCGGCGCTCGTCAGGGCCTAGCCATCTACAAGGACGGCACGATGAAGGTCTACGACGAGACTTCGACCAACGCTCAAACCCTGGTCAACGAGGGCGTGTGGCAGACTCTCTCCTTCGGTCCGGCTCTTTTACAGGACGGCCAGGTGATCAGCGGAATCGACAACCTGGAGATCGATACCAACTTCGGTAACCACTCCATCCAGGGCAATCAGCCGCGAACCGCAATCGGAATCATCGACGATAACCACTTTGTCTTCGTCGTTGTGGATGGACGTTCTCGCACGTCAAGCGGTGTAACGATGAGCGGCCTGGCCAAAATCATGCAGAGCCTGGGCGCAAAGACCGCTTACAACTTGGACGGCGGCGGCTCTTCTGAAATGTGGTTCAACGGCCAAGTCGTCAACAACCCCTCTAATGGTGGCGAACGCGCTACCTCCGACATCATCTACATCACGAAGGGAGCTTGAGCCATGTACGTGTTAATTCCTGCTTACCAACCGGATGCACGGTTGCCGCGTCTCATCCTTGAACTGCATCGAGCTGATTCAGCAATGCGCATTGTTGTGGTCGATGACGGTTCCGGCGAAGAATACCGGGATATCTTCGATGCCTCACGTACTGCAGGCGCCCACGTCATCTCCTACGAAGGTAACCGCGGTAAGGGGTACGCGCTTCGGGCTGGTTTCACCTACATTTATGACCGCGCCCAAAGCCTTGGAATCAATGACTGCGTTGTGACTGCAGATGCCGATGGCCAACACACACTGGTGGATATCTTCCGCGTGGGCCAGGCCTGCGCGACGTCCAATCAGAGTGTGCTGGGCGTCCGCGAGTTCGTCGGTCATGTTCCGGCGCGTTCGAGGATTGGAAATAGTGCGACCTCTGGGCTCTTTTGGCTTGCAACCGGCTGGAAGCTCAAGGACACCCAGACTGGACTCCGTGCCTTCCCGATTGATCTTTTGCCGACCTTGATCGATATTGAGGGCGATCGTTATGAGTACGAGCTGCGCGTCCTTTTGCAGCTTGCGAAGTACCGTCATCCGGTGACACAAATCCCGATTGAGACGATTTACGAGGCCGGAAACCCGACCTCTCACTTCCGTCCGCTGCAAGATTCCGCGCGAATTTGGGCGCCGCTCTTGAAGTTCGCCGTCTCTTCAGGAATTGCGACCGTTATTGACTATGTCTTGGTTCTTCTCTTGAACGCGGTGACGGGTACTTTGCTCTTCCCCGTTGTTGCTGCTCGTTTGGTCAGCGCTTCGGTGAACTTCACAATGAATCGTCATGTTTTCGAGGCCAAGGGCACCTCCCTGCGTCGCAGTGCGATGCGTTATGCGTCTCTGGCACTTGCGGTCGTCGCTGGCTCCTACATCATGCTTTCCGTGATGACGAGCCTGGGAGTGCCACTATGGCTGGCAAAGATTATCGCTGACACGACGATGTACCTGGTCTCCTACTCCGCGCAGAGCCGCTATGTCTTCGCTCCGGAGAAGGAAGCATCCGGCAGGCAAGAAAACACTCTTGATCACTCCGTTTCTGTCCAAGCGACGGCTGCGGATCTGCAGGATTCCAAGCCCGAGGCCTCGCTTCCGACCCCGGCCACGCCCACGCCGGCAGCTGTGCACTCATTGCGCGCACGTGCTGCAGTGGGTTCACATAACGATACATTTCGCTTGAGCCGCGCCTCCTAAAGGAGCGCTCGCGCTATCCTCAATGGCATAACTTTGGCCATTGTTCACGCACCAAATAAGGAGCACCCATGCGTATCGAGATCCTGAATACGCTTCCCGATTCTTCTCACGATCAGGTTCACGAGGCTTTCGACCGTTTACTTCCGCAGCTGTCCTCCTCCGCGCAGCCCTTGTCCGTGGAGCAGATTGAGGAGCTTTTTGACCAAGAGTGCCTGCACCTGGTGTGTGCCGTTGATGATGAGGAGAAGATCATGGGCATGCTGTCCCTGGTCGTCTTTGACATTCCAACGGGAAGGCGCGCGTGGATTGAAGATGTTGTGACAGATCAGGCCGTGCGTGGACAGGGCGTTGGCCAAAGTCTTGTGGAAGCCGCAGTGGACCACGCCAAGGCGTTGGGGGCTCGGACAGTCGATCTAACATCCCGGCCGACGCGAGAGGCGGCGAACCGCCTCTACCGTCGGGTTGGTTTCCTTCAGCGCGAAACCAACGTCTACAGGAAGTCGTTCTAACCGTGTAGACCCAGAATGTGGGGTGGGGCAGCTTACGCTGCCCCACTTTTCTTTTAGAGAATCGTGTCGGAGATGACGTTAAGGATTCTCAGTAAGGTGTCGCGGTCATTGCCGTCTACCGCACTGAGAAGCCCGCTGCGGACTGCGTTTGCGAAGACACTATTAGCGGCCTCGTAGGCCTTGCGCCCCTCGGGGGTGAGGCACACAAGAACGGAGCGTCGATCCGTTGACGATCCTTCTTTACTGATGAAGCCCTTAGCGACAAGACGGGAGATCGCGCGGCTGGTTCCAGAGCGCGTTAACGAGACAAGAGCCCCAAGCTCTCCAGAACGCATAGGTTGTTCTCCATTAGCAAGCTCATCGAGCATTTCAAACTCGATTAAAGCCAGAGGAGCGCTCTTGCTAATTTCGGAACCCAAGGCGCTCTGAACAGCACGCGTAACAGAACTCCACGCGTGCCAAAGCTCAGCTTCGCTCTCATCGAGGAGAGTCTCATTGCTTTGAGTAATCACCCTTTTAATTTATCAGTCTCAGAGGAATAAAACTAGCCCCTGACCTGCGCAAATGCGCAAATAAACCGGACGGATTTTCATCGAATTATTACGAACTAATATGATCTGACAACAATTGCATCTAAATACTTGAACAAAGTTGTTTTAGTGTCATCCCGTATTTACTGAAACAAAGCGCGGCTCAATACATGTGAGCGAAAAAGTACCGCTGCACATATGTCCACCCGCTCCTGAATAAAATGTGCAGCGTAAAATGCAGGTATGACACCACGACTTGAGTCTAAAAATCCAGAACTCGACTCTAATACTCTCGATTATCTCCATTTTCTAGCTGATTCCCCCACGCCCTATCACGCGGCCTCTCTTGTCGCTCAGCGCCTCGAAGACGCAGGCTTCACCCGCCAAAGCGAAACAGAACCCTGGGACGCAAGCCCCGGCGGACATGTCATGGTTCGCGGCGGAGCCGTCATGGCATGGATGGTTCCCCAAAACGTCACCGACTCAACCGGTTTCCGAATTGTCGGCGCACACACAGACTCCCCCGCTTTCACGCTTAAGCCCTCACCCCAAACCACAACAAGCGATGGCTGGGGACAGATCGAGGTCGAGGTCTACGGCGGAATGATCATGAATTCCTGGCTCGATCGCGAACTATGCGTTGCGGGTCGACTGATCATGGCCTCGGGAGAAGAAATCCTGGTCCGCACTGCGCCGCTGGCACGTATTCCGCAGCTGGCAATCCACCTCAACCGAGGCGTTAACGAGTCTTTGCATCTCGACCCCCAGAAACATCTGCACCCCGTATGGACGGTCGACACCCCAGATGCCTCGCTGATGGACACCATCGCCCGCGCTGCTGGTCTGGAAAACGCAAACGAGGTCGTTTCTTTCGATCTGATCTGTACTCCCTCACAGGGCCCCGCGACCTTTGGCTCGGAGGCACAATTTGTTGCCGCTGGACGCCAGGACAATCTCTCTTCGGTCCACCCAGCACTGGCGGCACTGGAAGACATCGCAGGAATGGGCATTCCTGAAGGCGGGGACATTATCGTCTTGTCCTGTTTCGACCATGAAGAAGTTGGTTCCGAATCGCGCACAGGCGCTGCTGGCCCAATCCTCGAAGATGTTTTGCGTCGCACTGCTTGGGCGCTCGGGCGTGATGAAGACGGCTACGCGCGCATGATTGCTTCGTCTACGTGTGTGAGCGCGGACGCGGCGCACTCGGTGCACCCGAATTACCCCGAGGTGCACGATCCTTCGCATCACCCGGTCATGGGCCGCGGCCCGGTCATCAAGATCAACGCGAAGCAGCGCTACGCAACAAACGGTGTGGGTATCGCCCTGTGGAAGCGTGCATGCACACGTGCAGGAGTCTCTTCACAGGACTTCGTATCGAATAACGCCTCGCCCTGTGGGACAACGATCGGCCCAATCACCGCAACGCGTCTGGGTATCGAGACCGTTGACGTGGGTGTTGGATTGCTCTCTATGCACTCGGCTCGCGAGATGAGCCACGTCCAAGATCTTCTTGATCTTCGCAAGGTGTTGGCTGCCTACTGGCTTGGCGCCTGATTGATTGACATGCCGTGGTGCCCGGGTGAGTTCTCACCCGGGCACCACATTTTCACCTCTTAGTTAAACGCAGCAGCGAGCTCGCCGCTCAGCGCGCGCGCAATCGTCCGCCTGAAGCGTTCATTTATCGGCGGAAGCTCATCGCCTCGAACAAAAGCAGCTTGAGTATTTTCCCCATCGGCCGGGAAGGGTTCTCCGTCCTCCCACTCGCACGCAAACGCCAAGTCAAGGTAGGTTGTTTGGTCCCCATTCTCATAGATCACAGGACCCACGACTTCGACGCTGATCAGACGCTGTGCACGTGCCTTGCAGGCCGTCTCTTCGAGGATTTCGCGACATGCGGCTTGAGCGGGCTCCTCTCCCGGATCGATAATCCCGGTCACTGGAGTCCACTGATGGTTGTCTGCGCGTTGGACAACCAAGATCTCGACGGAAGCGGGGTCGATGGGAGCCTGCCAATTAATCGCAGCTCCATCACGGCCTCGTAAGACGACAGCTGTGCAACCCGAAAGCCACAGCATGGAGTGCCCAACGTGCCGACGTAGTTCCAGAACAAAATCCGGTGTTGCCATGAGTGACTCCTTTGCTCACAGTGTCCAGATAAATGGCACCAAGAAAATTTTGACAATGATGGCGAAAGCAAACATCGTTGCGTAGGCGGCCTCGATTCGCTCATCAGCCACGCGCGCATCCGCAGCCTGCAAAACGGCCGGCTGTCCCAAGAACCCAGCGACAGCACCCGCACTACGAGGCGCAGACAAGCCAAGGAAGCGGCCCGCGATAGCCTGTGCGACGCAACAGGCCGCAACGATGATCAACGCAAGGAGAGCGGCCTTCCACCCTTGGGGGCTGGCCAATAGCTCAACGAAAGCGGGGCCAGCATTGAGACCCAGGGCAGCCAAGAAGAGCATGAGGCCAATGGAACGGATCGTGATGTTCGCCGAGGCCGGCAGGGTCCATACCAGCGGACCTGTACGACGAAGCGCACCAAGGAGCATACCGACGATGAGTGGGCCAGCAGCTGAGCCCAACTGGAAGGTTGCTCCGCCAAACATGGGGAATGGAATTGCCCCGAGCGCCATTCCCAGAACCATGCCGATTCCGAAAGCCATTCCATCGACTTCGCTCACGCGACGCTCGGAGTCTCCGAGGAAACTCTGGACATTGTCGAGTTCTTCTTGAGGGACAACGACTGCCGCATGATCGCCAAGATTGAGCTTGAGGTCATCGCTGGCGAGCAGGTCCAGATCGCCGCGTCGAACTCGTGTAATAGCCGCACCGAAGCGGGTCGCCATATTGAGTTCCGCAATCGATCGGCCCGCTACGTCTGGGCTGGAGACGACGATGCGTTCGAAGGCCACGTCCGAGCGATCATCAGCCAGGTGCGCCTCGGTCTGGACACCAAGTTGCTCGACAACTTCTGCGATTGCCGAGGAACCACCGACCAGAACAACTAGGTCTCCCCTGCGCAGTTCTTCACCGGGAATTAAGACTCGCGTACGTCCCTCACGCTGCAGGTAGGACATGCGGACGCGTCCTTCTCGCCAGGCGGGGATCTTGCGAGTTGCCACAGCCCTTTCGACGCGGACGGTTACCGCGTCTAATCCCGCGCCCGCGAGTGAGGGGGTGTCTTTTTCGCCAATCCACTTGCGCGTCACTGTCATCGTGACGACGACGATGCCGACAATCACGCCAATGGGATAACCGAAGGCGTATCCCACTGCGGCATCGCCGCTTCCACTGACACGTGTGGCCGCGTCGAGCGCAGGGGCCGCGGTTAGTGCGCCCGTGTACAACCCGGTGACGAGGCCCTTGCCCAGTCCTAGGAAATGACCACCCGCCCAGGCAATGATGGCTCCAACGACGCAGATAATGGTCGCAGAGCCCAAGAGAGAACTCTGGCGACGCAGATCGGCAAAGAATGTCGATCCTGCGGCAATACCGACGGTGTAAACGAAAAAGGCCAATCCGATTTGTTGAATAATTGCAGTCCCATGCCCCGCTTCGGGACTATATGCAGAGACCAGGAGGCCGACGAAGAGAGCTCCGGCCGCCCCAAAACGGAAGGGGCCAACGCGAATCGCCCCTAAAATAGCACCGAGTCCAACGACAAGGAAAAGAGTCAGAAGATGGTTCTGTGCGAGGAATTGGGCCATAAGGACTAAGGGTAGCTTCCAGTGGAGAGGAAACCCAGAATATTGCGAGATAAGAGTGGATACAGTGGCGAGTAAGACACTCTCGCGTCCAGAATGCTCACAGTATTCGCACAGCATGTTACCGTTCAATAAAGGGCGACGTATAGGAAGGATCCCGCCATGACAAATCCGCAGCCGGGTTGGTACCGCGATCCCTCGAACTCCTCCCAGCTGAGATGGTGGGACGGATCGCAGTGGACCAGCTATACACAGGCAGCAACCGGTGCCACAAACGGCACGACCCCTGCAGGTAGAGTAACGACCTCGTCATCCGCCTACAGCGCTGTGCCCGCTCACCCATCAGCTTCAACGACCGGCTCTGCACAGGCACAGTACCCATCTGCTCAGGCTTCAAGCGCCCAGCCCCAAGCGCCCTTTGCGCAAGCGCGCCCTTCTTCCGCGCAGCCTCAAGCGCCGTTTGCGCAGCCACAGGCACGTCCTTCTTCCGCACAGCCTCAAGCGCCCTTTGCGCAGGCTCGCCCTGCGCCCGCGCCGGCCCAAGCACCCTTGGCTCAGCCCCAGGCGTACTCCGCTCAGGCTCGCCCTGCGTCCGTGCCAGCTACCCACATGCCTTCCGCGCAGCCCCAGCCTCGTAACGGCGGCGCACCCCAGGCGAGCGTTCCTGGCGCACCTCAAGCGGGCTACTCAGCGGCGCCAACGCGGCCTTCCTACGCCTCGACAACGCAGGGGGCATACGGATCAAGCAGCACATCTCGCTTCCCCGGCGCACCCGCGGCCCCCATGGCGCCTGCTCGCCCAGCGAAGCCCGCAAAGCCGAAGAAACCCTCCGCATGGACGGGTAAGCAAAAGTTCCTCACCGTCATGTATGTGCTTTTGACGGTCGCTTTTACTGTTTCCGGCTTCGCACTCATGAATTCTGCACAGCACAATCAAGATCGCGCCTCCATCCTTGACGCTCAAATTCAGCCACTGCGTCAAAGTGTCGCGGAACAGCAAAAGAAGCTTGACGCATTGAACAAACAGCTGGAAGGGTCGGGCAAGTGAGCAGCATGAATCCCCAGGCAACAGGTGAATCCACTCAATCCGAGAAGCCACAGGAAACGAAGGCTCCCTCTTCGAAGATGCCGAAGCGTGTTGTGCGAATTACCGCCGCGCTGTGCGCTATCAGCTTGGTCTGGGCAGTTGTCACACTGGTTCAAGCCCTGCTCGCTTACCAGAAGGTCAGCTCCCTGAGTTCAGAGACCAGTAATCTTCAGTCGCAGTCAGCCTCGATTGAGCAACAACTCACTGAAACGCAACAGAAAGCAGCCACGGCTCGAGTTCAGCCGTGGTGTGATTCGGTCACCCCCGCATCTGCCAGCGATGCAGGCAAGATCCAAGACCTCCTCAAACAGTTGAAGACCGTTGATCCGAAGGGCGAATACGCAGAGCAAGTCTGCCCCAACAAGGTCAAGGCATTCACTATTAATCAGGATTACTCCAAGCTACAAGCCTCCTTGGAGGACATCAGCCTCAAGTGCGAACCCGACGGCAACCACGTGAGGATTTCGGGCGAGCTCAAGAAGTACAAGGGCCCGAAGGAAGCAACGAGCTCAATGAAGAAGTCGAACCTCACCCTCACGATCACTTCGTCGCTTGAAGGAACCACTGATACTGCGACAACGCAAGCGAAGATTGAGGGAATCAATCCGGGTGAATCGAAGCAATTCAAGGCAGAAGCTGATCTTCCTGCGAAGGCACTGACCTGCCGAGTATCCGCGGTGTCCTGGTGGCCCGCTGATTTGAAGTAAGGGCGATCGAGTATTTTGGGCGGCATCTTCGCGGTGCCGCCCAAAATGCTAGTTGGGGGTATGCGTATCGCATACCCCCAACAATCGTCTAATAAGAAAAACGCTTAAAGCGCGTTCTTCTAGTTCCTCGCGATAGCCTCGCGCACCAAAGGAATCAGTCCTTCGCGCGAGGGATCCAAAGCCTCGGCGCGGAATTGTTCGCGATCGGCACCCTCAAAGGAAGCTGCAGTCTGCGGGTCCTGATCCTTGGGGATCGAGAAACCGAAGACAATAACGTCGACAACCTTGCGGATCGGGATCTGGTTTGCCTCTGCGGAGTCATTGACGCTCCCTAGAGCCTCGAGGTAGAAGATCGAGAGGATCTCACCCATGATGTTCGTTGGCAGAAGCGGCTTGCGCCCCATACGCTCGAGGGCTGACTCCAGCATGCCGGTGACAAAATCAGCCAGCTGGTTGCGCTGACTTCCCGGAATGCCACTTGCCTCGGGGTTACGCATCTGGAAAAGACGGTATTCCATAAGGAGGATGTAGGCGGTGCGCCCCTGAGTTGCCAGGCTTTCCAGCGTTGCAACGATGCTATCGAGGTCCAGCGGGCCTTCGATTGAATCAAAAGCCTGCGTCATCTCGGTCAAAAGTTGCGTCGAATATGCGATGAAAGCATCCTCAAGGAGCTCATTCATATTCGAGTAGTTCGAATAGAATGCGCCGCGAGTGTAGCCCGCACGACCAACAACTTCATCAATTTTTGTTCCCGCAAAACCGCGTTCAACAAGAATTTCCACTGCTGCGTCAACGAGGCGCGAGCGCGTGAGTGCACGGGCTCTGCTTTCGCCCTCCGCGCGTTTCTTAGTCACAGCCACCTCCATGATTAAAGAATTACTGGGCACAGCATAGTCACTTTTTCGTTGATTTTCTCAGCCAAAATAACAGTTTTAGAAGTTTCTTCGGCATTTAGTAAAGAAATGAAAAGTAATTTCAACGGTCGAAGAACATATCATGTCTTTAAGATCATAAAAATTTGTGGAGTATTCATCATGGCCCCCAGCGTTCGGCACTTGCCCTTGATTTCCGGGCATACCATTCCCCAATTCGGCTTTGGAACATACAAGCTTGTCGGCGAGGACGCTTTTCGCGGAGTCCTCGATGCACTCGAGCTTGGCTACCGCCACATCGACACCGCGCAAATGTACGGAAATGAGGCCGAGGTTGGACGCGCCATCGCGGACGGCCCTGTGGCGCGCGAGGAAATTTTCGTGACCTCGAAGCTCAACAATCCCAACCATGAGCCCGATGTTGCGCGCGCCAGCCTCGAGCGTTCTTTGGAGGAACTGCAGCTGGACTACTTGGACTTGTTCTTGATCCACTGGCCTCTTCCCATGCACTACGGCGGCGATATTATGCCCACGTGGCGAGCGATGGAGTCTTTTGTCCGTGAGGGGATGGTGCGTTCCATTGGTGTTTCGAATTTCGAGGCCCATCACCTCCAGCCGATCCTCGATAGCTGCGAGGTCCCGCCCTCCATCAACCAGATCGAATCACACCCGTACTTCGCCAACCGTGAGCTACACCATTTCAATGCTCGCTACGGGATCATTACCGAGGCATGGGCTCCCCTAGCGCGCGGGGCGGTCCTTTCCGATCCCGTCATTGTCGATATCGCGCGCCAAGTCGGTGCGCAAGAATCGCAAGTTGTTCTCCGCTGGGCAATTCAACGAGGCGACGTCGCTTTCCCGAAAGCGTCCTCGCATGAACGGCGCGCGGAAAACTTCGCCATTACAGGCTTTGAATTGGACGCGGATCAGATGCGCAGGATTGACGAACTGGATCGCGGGGAAGAAGGACGCACGGGGCCTCGTCCCGATGAGATGGACCGAATGTAGCGCTTTCGCTTCAGGCGCAACTCATATCGTTTTTGGATATGAGACAGGCACAGATTGTGGGTGTGCCGCTGGGCTATCGTGAAGACATGACTCATGTTTCTACGACTGACTTGGACCGAGTTCTTGCTTCCCTCGATCCTCAGCCCAGCGGCACTTATGTCTTCTCTCTGGTCGACGAGATTCCTCAGGGGGTCGATTTCTTCGCCGTGATCCGCGACGAGGATGGCTACACCGTGGTCGTTGAGCAAGAGATTGCCCGTGAAGCAGGTATCAATGCCGATGAACTGTACACGCGAATCGACTTGGGTTCTTCCACCGAGCTTGCCGCAATTGGCATTACTGCATCGATTGCACAGATCCTCGCAGCGCGTTCGATTACCGCGAATTTCATTGCATGCCGTCGCCACGACCATCTCTTTGTTCAACCTGATCGCGCTCAAGAGGCCAGCGCTTTGCTCGAGGATCTTGGCCGTCGCGCTAAGGGCTGGCTACCCGCCTGAAATTCATTTTTCGGACACACGCACACGCATCTTCGGCCTAAAGTAGAAGCATGGCTGTACTACCTACGGGGAGCGACGAAGCGATCCTCCGTCTTTCTGACGGGACGGTCAAACAGCGCAACCTTTTAACTGGAACTGAAGTGTGGACGGTTCCGGGTCGGGCTCACCGCCCTCTGACTCGCCCGGGTTCGCCTGCCCCTATCATCGATCATGATTTAGACGGGCATCACTGCGCCTTCTGTTCGGGTCGATACTTGGAAACCCCTCCTGAGAAGGCGCGGATTGTTCGCACGAGCGAGGGTGAATGGGAAACTCTCCACGGCCTCGGCGCTGAGGAACTTGGGGATACCGTTGCTGAATTTCGGCGGATTCCCAACCTTTTCGAGATCGTTTCGTATAACTATTGGCACCTCAATCACGGCCATGTTCCTTCCGAGGCCGAGCGGCGCCGGATGGCGGAATACTTGGCGTCCCCGCAGGGCTACGACCACGTGATGAATATTGTCCGCGCGCGTTTCTTAGCCTCGGGTGGAAGCCTCGAGGAGTTTGAGGATCTGTCGGATTCGGAGAAGCTCACTCAGGCGAATGGTTTCTTTTCGGGCGGGCACGATCTGATTGTTGGGCGACGCCACTTCGTCGATGGGGCGAAGGACACGTCTCAATTGGCTTCGGCTGGGACGCTGACGCCCGAGGAACACTTCCAGTACATGTCGATGACCGTGCGGGCGATGCGGGACCTGTACGACTTGGATCCAGCCGTGAAGTATGTTGTGGCCTTCCAGAACTGGCTCAAGCCCGCGGGCGCGTCTTTTGATCACTTGCACAAGCAGCTTGTGGCGATTGATGAGTTCTCGACGCAGACGCATGACGAGATTGAGCGCGTGCGAACCTATCCGGGAATCTATGACGAGCTCTTGAAGATTGCTGCGACGCGTGGGCTGGTTTTGGCACAAAACGATCATGCTGTGGCGATGGCTGGGTTTGGACATCGCTATCCCTCCTTGGCGATTTGGCCACTTCACGCGCCGGCTGAACCCTGGGAGTACTCCCCTGAGCAATTACGAGGCATCAGCGACCTTGTGCACGCGATGCACGCGGCGACGGGCGCGGAGGTACCGTGTAACGAGGAGTGGTACTACCGGCCCCCGAGTTCATCAATTCCTATGCGCATGAGGATTTTGATCAAGTGGAGGATTTCCACGATCGCCGGTTTTGAGGGCGGGACAAGGATTTACCTCAATACGATCGATCCATGGTCCGTGCACCAGCGGATGCTGGAACGCCTGGTTGTCATGCGCGATGAATGTTCGATCGCGCCGATGAAGCTGGGCGAGGAGTGTAAGGTCACGCCGCTGCTACTGAGGTAAGAGCTCGGGTGAGTTGGCGTCGTTCGTTTGCTGTTTGCACGCGGTCAAGATGATCGAGGTCCCGGCTTTTCGGGCATGACAAAGGCGAGAGACCCGGGGGTGCCTTTCGTAGAGCCGTTTGATAGAATTGAGCCGCTGGGTTGGTACCCTCCGCCAGGCTTGAAATAACAGCTCGGTTCAACGCGGGGGCTGAAGGCCCAGCGTTTTCTATTCCAGCGGGATCTCGGCTCATCCCGCGTGTGCGGGGAGTAGATGAGGGGTTGCCTTTCATGTTCTGGCTTGTTAGGATTTAGGTGCCGAGCCGGTATCCCCCGCGAGCCTGAAATAAAGTGGCCAAGAGAAAGTGGAGGGCCGTTAACTCGGCCTTATTTTTGAGAACCCATCCCCGCGTGTGTGGGGGAAACTCCTTTACCAGTTTTTGCGCCGCGCTCGGCTTGGGCTCATCCCCGCGCGTGCGGGGAAAACGAAGAGGGAGAATTAGGCGTGCTGCCTGTCGTACAGGCAGTCCTCCCAGTACTCCCGGATCAATTCTTCGTTGTACCCCCTTACAAGGCCGTCGATTAGATTTTCCGGAATGTCTGCTCCGTAAATAGTGAGGTCTCCGATGATTTTCATCGTGAGCGATTCGTCCTCGCCTATTTCAAGAAGGAACTTACTCTCCTCATCTTCGAGAACGGGCATAGGAAGGATACTATCTGCATATTCAATAAGGTCTTCGACCGTATACATTGCCTCAGTCATAATCACTCCCTCACTCAACTGATCTCAACTTACCATTTGATGCGCAAAGTACACCTACGCCTAATGGGATATATAGTGATTGTCGCGCCCTTTGTCGCGTGTGTGCCTCTCACGCTTATCTGCGTAGTCGCCTGCACTCCATTAACTGTCCTGTATGCGTAAATTCGGCGACCTTGTTGCGTAAGCCTAAGAGACATCGGATCGTTAATTGTTAGAAACGCGTCCCTAATAATGTCGGTGTCGCTCCAGGTTCTTGGGAAGGCGATTTGTCCTGGCCTCATTTCGCGTTCTGCTTGCCTGTATGAGTGTCCGCCCATGCGCTTCCCGTTTGCCTTTGTTGTCCCGTAAAGAATGTGATCAATCACTGCCTGCATTGGGCTCATCCCCGCGTATGCGGGGAAAACAAGAAGCGACACAAGTGCCACGTGTGCTCAGAGAATTCGCCCAAGATGACATTGCGGCTAGTGCATCTCGCGCCATCACAACCTCCTGCATTCGAAATACAGTCGATCCTGCTCAACGATTCAGCATCACTGCGATTCATTGAACATCAGGCCCTTCAACCTGACAGAAGCCAGGATAAAGACCGGTACCTTCATTTGCGTCCAGTTTGGAGAAAGAAAACGAAGGAGTTTTTCAGAGGGTTTCAGACACTACCTCACGCTTTATCACGCGCTTCAACCAGACCTACTTGACTGGCCCGCTGAAAGTAGCCGAAACATCCTGACGTCGACCCAATCCAAAAGAATCGAATGATCTTCGGGTTATAGGACAAAACGTGTTGGTCGGGGGTTAGTCCCAGGTGTTGTGGTAGGGGGTGGGGTGGTGGAGTTCGTTGAAGCAGATTGCGTCGCCCCAGCCGGGGATGGTTCCGGTGGGTTTGTGTGGCTTGTTGCCAGGCATTTTCGAGGGCGCGTCGGTGGGCATGGTGGCCAGGATTATCGCTGCCGGTTCAGGGTGAGCAGAGTGGGTGTAGCACCACCAAAACACAGCTTTCATGCGTCGGGTCAGGCGCAAGCCTCTCCGTGGCTGCTTCCAGGTCCTCCGCGCACAAGAGTTGTTGTCCAAGAGCGTATAAGCCTCGCGAGGCCTCCAGTTTGGGGCACGTCGTGGTGGCTTGGCGAATACGGCAATCGGTGCGTCATGGGGTGACAAAAAACGGCGGGGATCACCTCCACCTTGCCACTAATCTCGTGCGTTTTGATGGGCCGCATACCAAGGTACGGCGCAATTATCAGAAGGCTCAAGCTACCGCTAATATGCTTGAGTACAAGTACGGGTTAGAGATTCTTGATTCGCGCGGGCATGGTCGTGACAGTAACGGTATTCAACCGACTGAGCAAGCTCGCGCGTTGCGTGGAAGGAAAAACTTAACTGACCGTGAAGCGTCGGAATTTCGCGTGCGAGCAGCGCTTGTTGTTGCAACGGCCGAAGCAGAGTTTTTGCGAGAGTTGCGTGGACAAGATGTTATCTTCCGTCCCCGTTACGCGCGTGGCGATACCAACGTCGTGGTGGGGGATTCGGTCGCGTTACGCCCCAGACCTGGCAGTCAACCGCACTGGTATGGTGGGTCGAGTCTTGCTTACGATTTGACGTTACCTCACATGAGGCAGAACTGGTTTGACTATTCTCATACTCGCCGTGAGGCGCTGGAATTGTGGCACCATGCCGAACGCGCTACTCGTCCTGATCGCCCAAAGCATGGTGGCGATTACGATCGAGCGATTGCTGATTTGGCGGTTGAGACAATTGAACGGTCGCGTGCGCTTCCCCCTGGAGACAGAGTTGGTTTAGCGAATATCGCAAGCGATCTTGCAGGCGCGCATGCTGCGCTTGCGCTTGATGTGGGGAACACCTATCCCCGTATCGCTGCGACCGTTCGCGCGTTTGGGCGTCTTGCTCAACTCAAAGATGCCCCTCATCAGCATCGGGTTTCATCGCTGGCAGTTCGTAATGGTGTGCGTGCTATGCGCGCAAGTCGTTCGTTCGGTAAGCACAATCGTGGTGTAGCTATTGCTTCCTCCATGATTGAGATTTCTATGGCGCTAAGCGAAGCTGTCCGCCACCAAAAGCAACGTGATACTGCGTTGCGTATCATTGGCGAAATTTCGAATCTGCAGAGCGCGTGGGATCTGCAAGACCTGAGTGCTGCCGATGAGTTTCGTATGTATTATGTATATTGCTGAACGTCGCTCGCAGGCGACGGAGGGTCGTTCACAGACAAATGTTGCAGTCTTGGAGCGCCCTGCTGTTTCAGAAACTGATGCGCCCATTGACACTGTCACACCCGAACCGCGGACTGATGACGTGAGTACTAATGGGGATTCAAGATGCATGAGGAGGCAAGAATTCTTAGCCAACAATCGCTTCTTGAATATGCTTAGAAGTAAAGGTAAGAGGGAACGTACGACCACTCCCCCGCCGGTGGCTACACGTCCTCGTCCCCGCTCGCAACCTCCTCACGGGCGCGCGAGATAAGGAGTCGGGAAGTTGCGTGTGTTCTCAACATTAGATTGCGGAGTGAGTTTTGAAGGATGGCGGAGACTTACATGACTGAGCCACTGATTCAGGGGATTGACCTATTTTGCGGAGCTGGTGGGCTCTCCCTTGGGCTTCAACAAGCTGGTATCAACATCGTTTTAGGGATTGATAATAATCCGGCGTGCAAGTGGGCGTATGAACATAACATTCACGCTCCTTTCCTTGAAGCGTCCGTTCGGGATGTTGAGGCGAAGGATCTCAATAAGGTGTGGGCGGATGCGCCTTACCGGTTGCTCGCAGGTTGTGCGCCATGTCAGCCGTTTTCTCAGCAGCGACGTGGCAGGGACACCAGTGAGGAAGAGGCGTGGGATCTGCTTGATGAGTTTGGTCGTTTGGTTCGTCAGACTCGACCCGAATTTGTCACGATGGAAAATGTTGCACCGTTGCGTTTTCAGCCTGTTTTTGAGCGTTTCCTTTCGACGCTACGTGAGTGTGGGTATTGGGTGGATTACACGGTGTTGAAAGGTGAAAAGCATGGTCTTGCTCAAACACGTCGTCGTCTTGTGCTCGTAGCTTCTGCTCTTGGTTCGATTGAGATTCCCGAGGACAGTGGCGTTGTGGCTCCTAGTGTGAATGATGTTCTGCGCGGACTACCTACTCTTGTCGCTGGACAGGCAGATCCGCATGATCGTTTGCATTATGCTCGGGCTTTGTCTCCGATCAATCTCGCACGTATTCGTGCATCTGTTCCTGGGGGAACATGGCGGGACTGGCCTGAAGAGTTGCGTGCACCATGCCATCGCAAGGCGAGCGGAGCATCATTTCAATCGTTTTACGGAGTAATAGATGGGACGAAGCTAGGACCAACGATCACCACTGAGTTTTATAACTACGGCTCAGGACGTTTCGGGCATCCGTCACAGCCACGCACGCTCACTCCACGCGAGGCTGCGCTCTTGCAGGGGTTTCCTCGTGATTTTGAGTTCATTGCTCCATGGGAGAAGCCGAGGCTGACACGTTTAGGAAAACTCATTGGCAATGCAGTTCCCCCACCATTCGGTAAGCACGTTGGAACGCTTATAATGAGTTGTGCCATCAACGATGAGGTAGCCGAATACTAAAGGATTCATATGAGCACTCCAAACACCAGTTTCTCGTTTGAAATTTCGTTGACGGTACTCAATCACCTCGGACGTCAGCTGTATCGCAATTTCATCACTATTCTTGGTGAAGCTATCTCCAACGCTTGGGATGCTGACGCTGAACACGTTGAGATCACGTACGACCGTAAGTCACAATCAATGTTGATTGTTGATGACGGTGAAGGCATGGATGCTACCGACCTGCAGCATCATTTCTTACGAATCGGTTATTCCAAACGTAAAGACCGCAAGACGACCCGTTCTGCACGACTTAAAAGAGCTTTTATTGGAGCGAAAGGCATCGGCAAGCTTGCATTGTTGTCGTGCGCCGATATGGTAAGTGTTGCATCGCTCAAAAACGGGTCGTCAGTAGTTGGCTGTCTGATCGATAACTCCGTTCTGGACGCTCAAATCACGAATGACGGTAACCCTCATGATGTGCAGCTTGGCGCACCCGCCCAGCAAGCCCTTGATGCATTGAGCACGAAACAACATGGAACCGCGCTCTATCTTGAAAACGTTCGAGTACAAAACAGCACGTGTGACGCACTTCGTCGGCTCATCGCCCTTTTCTTCACTCACACGATCCGTGATGAGAGTTTTGAGATTCGGTTCAATGACGACCCAATCACTGTCAAAGATCTTACAGACCTTGCAGAACATACTCAATTTATATGGGTACAAGACACACCCGATGACCCTTATCTTGCGTTGTGTCCGTCAGCAACACGAATGTCGAAGATTGAGTTTGCTCCAGGAGTTCACGGTTTTATCGCGTCTGTTCACAAGCCATCATATCGACAAATTCGAGGCACGGGGGAGCATCTAACAGTGGATCTGTACGTGAACGGGCGTTTACGTGAAAAAGATATTCTGCGTCGTTGCCCCGATGCTCGTCTTTTCACGCAGTACCTCTATGGGCAGATCCATTTTGATGAACTTGACGCCACAATTGATGCAGATCCTTTTACGTCGTCACGAGAAGGCGTCGTTGATGGGAACGAGCAGTTTGACACAATGCTTGACGGGTTCACAAAAGCTCTTGGCACGATTGCCTCACAATGGGACTCGTGGAGACGTGAATCGAAGCAGACAGGTGATGCTGAGAATAAGAGTATCCATCGTGTCGAACGCGCATCTGAAGATCTCGCCCATGCAGTTGGAGATGAGGTCGCTAAGTGGATTGATGATATTTCGCACGACGCAAACGATCCTCAGATCGCCACAATCGCTAAGAAATGGCTTGACGTTGCTGGTCGTGGAAGCACGCAAGCGGCTCTTCAGTATCAGTTTCTGTTCACGCTTGAAAACCTCGCTCGCACAGCAATCCGAGAACGCCAGCTCTCTTTATCAGGGAATGCGCGCGCGGAAGTGAAGCATGGGAAACACGCAGAGCAGGACTTGTTTACCAATGACAAGGTAAAGCCGAGTTATCGAAGACAGACTGATGATCCCGCCTACGTAGGTATTCGATACCTCCTATCCTCGTTGAACAGGTACTTTGATGATCCTAAAGCGACGGTGATCCCCGATTCCTACAAGATTGACGAGAAGGAGCTCCGAGTCATCGCATATTTGCGTAACATCGTCATGCACACCTCTGGGCTCAACGACGAAGGTGTTCGCGAGTTCGATCGTCTCCTACCTATTCTTCTCACCAAGGCGTTGACACTCTTGAATGACGATGAGACAGCCCATGACTCAGATTCAAACTCGTTGCATAACCGGTCATAGTTTTCATCTGTTCATGTGAAAGTCTTGGCGCAGTTCTTTCTAGAAGGGTTGGAATGGTAGGTGTTCTTTGTCGGGGGCGCGCACTTCGTGGCGGTCAATACAGGGTTTGAATGTGTCTTCGGGGCTGAAGAGTTCGCGCATCATCGGGTCGGCGATGTTGACAAACCATGTGGCTAGGCCACTCATTGTGTCATTTTGGCGGGCTGCTTCCCAGGATCGCCACAGAGTCTGTATGCGGGTCATGGCTTCAGGGCGGTCAAACCAGCGGTCGCACCAGAGCGTGGTGGATTGGCCAAGGTCACGCCGATACACGTAGGACAGGTAGTCCTCGAACCAGGTGCGCATCGGAGTAGAGCAGTTCGGGCTCTGCTGCACCTGTTTCTTCTTGTTTAATTTCTTCTTCAGGGTCATCGTTCATGAGAGGCTGCCCAAGGGGTGTTATCGGCTACGTTCGGTGGACTGGGTGCGCGCAGGGTCGGGGCGTAGTGGAAACCGCAGTCTTTTTCCCAAGCGGGCGCGCAGGCTTTTGAGGGCTGAGAAGGGGAATGATTCTTTCGCGATGCGCGCGGATGTTTGCGTCTGAGCCGTCCCAACGTCGTGTGCTCTCGCTTGGGTCTCGCGGGCAGTGGCGTGGCTTAGGTGTGTTCGCGCGTCGCCAACATCGTTGCTCGCGTCTTGAGTAGCATTCTTGGCCATTTGCGCGCGGGTGGCCATTGTGTTCTTTTCGTCCTCGCTGGCAAGGCCTAGTGCGGCTTTAGGTCGGTGTGTTCGCTCTGATGGTCAGCGAGGGTTTCTTCATCACGGGCTGTTGATTCGCGGTGAGTCATCTCGTCAAGCTTGGCGTTGGCATCGTTGGTTTCACGCTTGGCATGGGCGAGCTGGGCGCGCGTTTCTTCGAGGGTGTGGGCAGATTCAATGACCGGGCTCAGGGTTTCTTTGACTTCGCTGGGGAGCGTCGAGTTGTTGAGGCGTTCTACGAGCTTTGCTCTCTCGGTTTCGTCCGTCACGATACTGAGGTTGCCTGTCAGCTGTCGGGTAAGAGTGTTTTTGAATAGTAACTTTCCCGCGCGGCAAAGCCAAAAAATCACCCTTCCAGCAACACGTGGTGTCCTATAACCCCAGTGTCCTATGACCCCTATTACCCCCAGATCCCTTGCACCCAGCACCGAATCTCACCTGCCGAACAAAAAAACTTGTGGCCCCAACATCAGTTGGGGCCACAAGCCTAAACGCGGTAGCGCAGGGATTTGAACCCTGGGTGGCTGTTACACCACACAGCATTTCGAGTGCTGCACCTTCGGCCGCTCGGACACGCTACCTCGGCACCCCACAATAGCGGATCTGGCAGGATCGGGCAATTCCACGCCAAGATAGACGAAGCAACCTAAACTGACGACATGGCAAAACGGCGCATTGATCCAGCAGAAGGCCACACCGCGCTCCTCACGTGGTACCGCGCCCCCGAAAGCACCTCGCGCGCAACTCTCTTCACCGCCGTACGCTACACGCTCGAAGAAATCGCAGCCCTACACCCCGGTCGTTCTGCCGAACTCCGCGTTCCCCCGGCCAGTGCCACGCAAATCCTCCCGGGTACGACTCACCGCCGAGGGACTCCCCCGGCGGTGATCGAAATGTCACCAGAAACCTGGCTCAAACTGGCATGCGGAATGCTGGATTGGAATGACGCGCTCTCCCACGGGGACCTTCAGGCCTCGGGACAGCGCACCGATCTTTCCACGTATCTTCCGCTATTTTCTAATTTGCGATAGCCGGCTGATCAAGATCCGACAGGATCTGCGACGCGGCTTCAACCGGCGCAAACCACTTATTCGTCTTATTCACCACGCCGCGCTGAGCAACCGCCGCAATAGCGGCAGAAACCGCCGCGAAGGTCACCACCGAAACCAAGGATGCCGTACCGTCATCATCCTGAGGTGCGGTCTGACCGGTCACAGCCTTCCAGCCCAGCTCCGCGACCTTTCCGGCCACGAAACCGACGGCCATAGACAGCCCTGCGGTAATAAGTTTCTGACTGAGACTGCTTCCCATGATGACTCCTTGCATCAGATCGCATCGAACACTCGATACCAACATTTTGCCCTATCGACGCGCGAATATCTCACCTTCTATGCACTATTGCTTAGACTGGTACGGTGCGAAAGACCAATACCGCCTCTCCGTCCACTCAAGTCCAAGCTCGCCGCTTCGCCAGCGCCGCTCTCCTATGTGCGCTTGCGCTCAGCGCCTGCTCCCCGTCAATCCCTCAGGGAGCCCACTGGACGGACGATCCTTTCCGCACAGACTCAAGCTCTTCCACCCAGGCGGGCTCGGCCTCGGCAGTAGCGAAGCATACGAAGGCAAGCGGTGACCAAGGAATCCCGCGCGGAAGTGGAACCCTGCGCATTGCTTACGCACCCGGCTGGCAGCTCCCCGACGACTACGTCTCGGCCTTCGAGGCCGCAAGCGGCTACACCATTGAGCAATTCCCCGCCTCCTCTATTTCAAGTTCTCTCGATGCCGATATCCTCTTCGGTATCGATTCAGTGACCGCCGCTTCCCTGGGCGCGACGACTTCCCCCACGGCAATCGGCAACGACCCGATTTGCGCCTACGCGGATCGCTCATGGTTTTCCGCAAACCGCAAGGCGCTACCAAACTCTCTAGCGGAGCTCTCGTCCTCAACCTACGCGCCGCTCACCGCGCTTCCCCCGGAGAATTCGGCAGTCGGAGGCCAGTACATCGCCAACGCCCAGAAGGCTCTCGGAGAGGGTTTCGAGGATTGGGCAGCCGACCTGCGCGAATCGGGAAGCTTCTCCTCTTCGACCGGTGACGCGTTGGGTCAGTGGAGCGTCACAATCCCCGCCGACCGCGCCTCAATCATTCCCGAAGCCGAGTCTGCACAAGGCTCTCACGCGCGCCCGATCCTCGTGTGGGATGCGCGCCTGGCAGTTGCCGCCGCCTCGAACACGGGCACGGAAAGCCGCGCCCAAGCGATCCCAGGATCGTGCATTTCCCGCGAGGTACTGGCCGCTCCCCTACCGGCTTCCACTCACACCGAGGCCGTGGATTCCTTCCGCGCATTCCTTTCCTCGCAACTGGGCAAGGACTCGGCCGCATACGCCGCTTTGGCGTATAACGAGGGAATTGCAGCGGATTCGCGTGCAGCCTGGTTTATGGCGCCAACAAACTAAGACGCTTTTCAGAAGGCACGCTCAAGAGCTGCTGCGATTCGATCCCGTTTGCGTTCGCGTACCCACTGATGGCATGCCCTCGCCGACAAGGCAAGAAGTGCCAAAACGTTGAGCGATGATCCGATCAGAGTCATCAGCAAGATATGACTTGTTCCCGAGTGGGCTATATCGGCTACGGCGACAAGAATGTTCAAGCTCAGCGCGGTCATCAAGATGATTCGCGCACGAGGGTGTCCCTGCCACGTGAGTGCGGCGGTGACGATCACCAGACCAACCAGAATGACAGAAACAAGACCAACCGTCAGACGCAGCGCAAGGAGATTAATCTGCGATTCTGCAAGCTCATCAAGGGGTCCGACATTGATCGCGGCGTACTTCCAAGGGTTTCGCAAAATAAGCACCGCATTGATAACCTCGGTCAGAACCATGCAGGCTACCAGCATCATTCCGACGATCAACTGAGTGGGGCGCCGGCGATGTGCCCGCGTATCAACGACATGGGCGTCAGCGATTTGAACCGTGTCTTCGTCATCAACTTCAACGTCGGTGACATCGAGAAGGTAGAGGTCACCGTCGGTGACGACTCGGTCACCGCCACCGTTCTTATCGTGATAGGCACTGAAGAAGTCAGGCAAGATTTCGACGCGGGCATCCTCGCAGGCATAGAGGACATCATCAACGATGAAGTTGCGCTCAATGTCGATATCCGCATCGATCTTGTGAGTGATTTGGAAGGTGAGCAGGCTCAGACCAATTGCCCGGTCATAGGTACCAGCGGCAAGCCACTCGACCCGCCTACCGCCGGGGAGGACCCATCCTTGAGGAGTGCGCCAAAAACGCACATGGTGGCGCTCCGACGACTTCCCTGGAACTGATTTTTGATAAGCAAAATGCTGTTTTCGCCCGAAGAGCACCAAGTTTGATACCGGCGCAGAATCATAGTGCTGGCGAGTGAGCCATGAACGGATCACACGGAGCACACTTCTGGGGCTGATGGGGTCGGCTCGCACCCAACCTGCAGCAGTCATCGCTGCGTGAATATCAATTTCACTACCCAGCAGTGCCAGATTCACCGGGTCACCCAGCAAGCCATCAGCAGTCCTGGTGCGCCCAATGAAATAGTCGGGGACATAGAGCCATGTGAGAAGCTGATGAAGTCGCGGAAGCGCAAGGTAGGCAGTCACTCCCCAACAGATGGCAAACCAGGCAATTGCGGTGGGTTTAAGCCTGATGGAACCCGCCAAAAACACGTATGCGAGCCACAGTGTTGCGATTCCGGAGAAGATAAAGAAAAGAGCGTCAACAACGTCATCGAAGCCCCAGTCACGTTCTTGAAGGAAATCGAGTTTTTCCGAGGCGTGCTGGTAGACGGGCGGATGCTGTGGGCGAGGACGCTCCAAACGCGGACATGCGCTTTGCTCAGCCCCCGGGTGGTCCGAGGCCTCAGGCAGTGTTTCACTCATGTCCCATCCTCAGTGCAAGAAGTTGTCCTTCATCAGCTTAACCCAGATGGATCTTAAGATTGAGGGCGCCTGAAAGTGAGTCAACAGGCGCCCTCCGGAGACGCAGTATGTCAGGGGTTTTTCACGTCTCCGGCACTCACGTTACCGCGAGAGCTAGTCGGACTGAACGTTTTCGCCCCCTTGAGTTCGATGCGAATTTTCCGCAGATTTTCGCCATTTTCGAGCGAAACGACAACCATGTCTACCTCTCTTAAACACGGCCGCTACCATTCCCGGTTTCCACACTCCGCTCACTCAAAATTGGGCACAAAAAGACCCCCGACACCACCTGGGGACTTTAGTCCCATTTGTGGTATTGGGGGCCCAAGCTTAGGCGTGACGGCGGATAAACTCCGCGAAGGCCTCGACAGCTGACTTCACGAAAGCCTGCGTTCCAGCGTCAACAAAACGACCATCCTCGCCAAAGGAATCAGCATTTGCTTGAAGGAACATTTCAGGCTGAGTCATGTTCAGCGGATTAAAGAAAGAGAGCGTCTGACGCACAGCCGCCTGCCCAAGAGCAGCTCCAACCGAACCCACAGAAGCGCCAACGACGTACAGTGGCTTGCCACCAATCGGGTTCGATCCCCACGGGCGTCCCATCCAGTCAATGGCATTCTTCAAACCACCGGGGATCGAGCGATCGTATTCAGGGCTTGCAATAAGCACCGCGTCAGCCTCTTCAAGGATTGTCTTGAACTCAGTAGCCACCTGCGGATAATCCGCCTCGAGATCAGGGCTATACAGGGGGAACTGGGAGAAGTTCGCCTCGACGAATTCCAAATCCTCAGGCGCATCGGCGATCATGGCGCCAACGAGCTTGCGGTTAACGGATGTCGAGGACAGAGAACCAATAATGTATGCGACCTTGTACGTCATGGAACAAACCTTTCATCACTGAGCCGCATCTTCAGCAGCACTGAAGATCTCAACCCAGTCAGAGGTTCACCTATTCCCCATTAGGACCTAAGTCACTGACCGCCTTTACCAGGCGCCATTTCCTCCCGTGCCGCGTTTGCGATCTTGCTCCTTGCGACCGTCTTGGTCACCCTTTTCTATGCGGCGCTGCATTTCCTCGCGCTTTTTGCGCTGCTCAGCAGTTTCGCCGTCATAAGGATCCTTTTGCTTGTCAGTCTGCTGATCCTTGTTGTCTTTGTTGTCTTTATTGTCCTTGTTCTGATCGTCTTTGTTCTGATCCTGCTTATCGTCTTTATTCTTGTCGTCTTTGTTATCTTTGTTGTCTTTGTTATCTTTGTTGTCCTGATTGTCTTTGTTATCGGACTTTTCAGCCTGCTCTTGCTTCTGCTTCGCACGATCATGCGCTTTATCAGCATCAGCTCCACCGCCCTGGCCCTGCTGATTTTGCTGATTCTGCGTCGAGGACGTCGACTGACAGGGGGAAACGACCTCCCCCATCTCCTTGTAGAGGGCTGCCGCCTGAGCACGGTCACTCGCCATCGCGGCGTCACCCTGCTTTTCCAATCCGAGCGCAAGGTTCATTCGCACGGTGCACTCGTAGGAATAGGTTTCAATGCGCCCATCCTCAACCTGTCGTGCCTTGGGAACGCGGTCCCACGCGGTACGCAGTTGCTCCACACCCGAATCGATGTGGTCGAGTCGAAGGTCTTCGGTACCCGCGTTGTAGTGCGCAACCCAGCTCGCAGGCCCCAGGTCCCCCCAGTAGATCTGGCGCGAATAGGAGCTAAGCGCGGCCTCGTGATTGCCTGCACGCACGGTCCTACCCGTTGCCCAGGCCCACAGGGGAAGCGAAACCATATAGGTTCCAACCGCAAGCGTGACGGCGACGACGGGCATGGACCACCACAGCGGGCGCAGTAGTTTTCCATTGCGCGGACGACGCGCGCTGCGTTGAGTCCGGTCTGCCGAGGCTGGCCTTGCGCTCGGATTTCCCTCTGACGAGGCCTCGCCACCGTTCTGTGCACCCGCGGGCGGCTGGTAGAAGCCCTCGGGACGTTCCTCTACTCGAGCTGTCGATCGATGCTTAAATCGCACGGGTCCTCCTCAGTGCGTGAACGCGGCCGGCAAAAATGGCGGCCTCCCATGCCATGAGCACGGTGAGAACCAGCGCCGAGGGCCAGAGAATATAGCGAGAAGTCTGAATCATATCGCGACTATCCGCAATATTACGGGCGTTGGAAACAGACGAACTGGCAGCGTCTCGAATTGCTGAATCACTGGGAGAACGCACCATATCGACACCGAGCTGGGAGGCAATCTGGTTGAGCTTCGCAACATCAATCTTCGAGATCGCATCAGGAGTTCCGGCCTGGCTGTAGTCCTTAATGTACTCAGGAGTCTTCGAATTCTCTTGCCCCAAGGCGGAGACCTTCATGCGACCGCCCTTTTCAGTCCCGTACCCAATGACGAGGCCGCCCGAAAGCTCGGGTTGCACCTTCTTCCAGTCATCTGACTCGCCCGCGCCCACGCCGCGCCACGCATCACTATTGGAGGTCTCCCCATCGGTAAAGACGAAAAGGACGCGAGTGTTCTCTGGGTGTTTCTTTGCGGCAGCTTGCATCTCCTCTGCAAGGTAGGCCGCCGGACGATCCGGAGAAGAGCCACGAGAGGTGGAACTGACTTCATGGGTGAGCGTACTCATAAAAGAGCGAACCGCACCAAGGTCAGTGGTCAGCGGAAGTCCAGTGTCGGCCTCGGAATCCCAAGTCACGATACGGTAGCGAGCACCCGGGGCGGCAGTGAGGATGGTCTCGACATCGTGACGCACACCGTCCAGACGTGGCTTCGAGCCATCCCAGTCCTCGGCCGCCATTGAACCCGTGCGGTCAATCGCGAGCCACACCTCAACATTGGTTGTGACTTTTTGTGCTTCTCCGGGGATCGAGGGACCCACCAAAATCGACAAAAGGGCGAGGGAAATTCCACCTCTTCTGACCAGATCAGAAGTCCTGAAGGGTTGATGACGACGAGCACTCCACCAGGAGAAAAATAGGCATGCCGCAGCTATCACGACGACGAGGTAAACCGGCATGAGCGGTCGGAAGGAGAGCGACAATATTCCTCCTGGGATCGGATCAAACACTGGCAAGTATAGTGGCGAACTCACATTCAGCAGATAGAACATCTATTTGACGACTGAAGAGATGCATATGTAAATTTGAATCCGCAGCACAGTGTCCTAAATACACAATCACCAGGAAATTCGAGGCAAAATGAAAACGCTCTCAAAGATTGCAACTGGTTCACTTGGACTAGCGCTCCTCTTTTCTTCCCTCACTGCCGTAGGCGCAAACGCCGTCGAGGCAGGCGCTGATGGACAAATCAACGGCGACCGTAGCTCCGGCTGCGTTGTCGACTGGACAGCACGCGCAATGCTCGATCAGAACATGAACAACATCCCTCGAGGACTGCGTGCCGGCCCCTACGCCACTTCGGGCTTCATGGAGAGCGTTCACCCTCGTCACGGCAGCCAAGCCATTCTTGAAAACCACCACTGGTTTAACCCAAACTTGAACCTTCAGTACTGGCGTATCCCGGTCGGCGCTAACTACGAAATCCTCCCCGGCGCTGAGCTGACAGTCGATCTTCCCGACGACATGACGAACATTCAGTTCTTCGGCGAGCTGAGCTCGCAGGTCGTCGACGGCGATGTTGATCGCTTCATGCGTGGCCAGACTTTCGGTGCACTTGCGTCGAACCTGCACTGGGACCTCGTTCCGACCGCAACCCAGACGGATGCAGCACGCAACATCTGGACCCTCAAGTTCAACCAGGGCTTGCCTCTGGGACACGCAGCTGTCATCGAATTTGTTGGTAGCGGTGACCACACCAAGCACTACGAGGCGACGTCTCACCTGAGCGGCCTGCGCGCCACCGACGAAAACGGCAACGCTTGCAGCCCCATCCCCGAGCCTTCGCTCACCGTGGGCCACTGCCAGGCGGGAGTCGTCGGCCGCACCGTCTTCTCCCCCTACTCGCAGGATATTGATCGCCGCGAGAAGTACGCCGATAGCTGGCACGGTACCGGCCAGCTCTGGGGTGAAGCTGGGGCAGACGGCTGGGATCCCTCACGCCAATACTCCGATGCTGCTGGCGCAACGCGTCGCATGCGCTTCTACGCCGCAACCACGCGCGAACTGAACAACGCAACGATGACCGTGAGCGCACCCCAGGGTGCGACCTTCGACGAGACATCGATCGCCTCTGCACTGACCCCCGGTGCTGGCCAGCTTGTTGCTAACGGCTTCTCACAGTCGGTGACGGGAATCTCCAACCCGACCGTGAGCGCCGATAAGAAGACGCTGACCTTCACCGTTGCACACATGCCTGAAAACTCCTCCTTGAGCGTTGAGGTGAACGCTGTGCTCACCGGAGAGAAGGCACACCAGACCCCGACCTCGAAGCCCATGGTCTTCTTCCACACCTTGGTTGGTTCCATCCCCGGATGTGACGTCTCGCCGACTCCGACCACACCGGCAACAACGCCTTCCACTCCGGCTACTCAGCCCACTCCTGAGCAGCCTCAGAACCCCAAGAAGCCCGCTCCCCTGGCACACACCGGTGCTGCAGGATCGTTGCTCGTGGGACTGGCAGGAATGAGCCTCTTTGCAGGCATGCTGGCACTCAAGCGTCGCCGCGCATGATCTAATTCGACAATAGGTGTGGGGGCCGCAGCACTCGCTGCGGCCCCCACATTTTTGTCTCTATGCCCAGGCGAGCATGCCCGCACCCACGCGAGCGTGCTCACATCGGGAGGGCTACAGCCTCGTCACTCCCAAAAGACCGAGGAAGGAAAGAATAGCGACGGCAAGCCAGCCCGCGGGAGTTCCCACGCGATCCGTGACGGTCACGCGAGCGTCACCTTCGATCTCGTTCACCTGCTTGGCCTCGATATCTTTAATAATCGAATCCACTGTATCCGAGCTCGTCATCTTGTAGAGGCGTCCCCCGGTCGACTCGACCTGGTTCTTCATATCCTCGCCATCCGTGCCCAGGTAATCACCGGGGAATAGCCCAATGACCTCAACCTTTTGACGCTTCGCGAAGTCGATCGCCTCGCTCAGGGAATAGAGCCCCTGGCCGAGCACCTCATTATCCGAGGCCAAAATAACGGTTCGCGAACGCTCCTGATCCGTGTGGTCGAAGCCCAGGACGCACGAGGCCAAGCCGTCGCCGATCTGAGAAGCAACTTGCTCGTCGGGATCGTCGGTTCCTTCCAGGTACTTCGCGAGTTCCCTCGAGATCCGGTAGCCGTTGGAGGTGCGCGCCAAAATACCGTTTTTCAGGACCGAGCTGAGCTCATCCAAGTATTCGGTCACCATCGGATAGTCATCGGTCAGCGGGAACTTGCGAACGGAACGACCACTCCACAGGTACAGGGAGACGCGCTCCCCATTAAAGTGCTCGACCAAGGTCTTGAAGGCTTCGCCGATTTCACTGTCGTAGTCCAGCATCGAACCAGAAGCATCAAGGCAGAGGACAATATCGCGCGAGGCAAGGCGTCGGTCTTCAACTCGACGATCAACCGGGTTCGCTGCGACAACAGCCAAAGATGCCGCGCCGACACAAAAAACAGCCAAGAGCGCGGCGACAATCATCCGCGTTTTACGCATGAGCGTGCGGTAACGGGGAAGGTTACGAACGTAGCCCGTATTGGCTACCCAGCCTCGCCTCTCGCTCGCATGGAGTTTCAAACCAACACGGCGCCATCCGATGGCCGCGCCAAGAACAATGACGACAAGGACGACCGCGATCAGGTATCCGTATCTCACGCCTTCACCACTTCCCTAGCCTTACCGGCAATGGCACTCGCATCGAAATATGTTTCGCTTCCATCGGCCTCGGACTCAGCTTTGAAACCGTGCTCGCAGGCTTCAAGGGCGTTGGCAAGTTCCGGCCACGTGGGCACAATTCGACGGATTTCATCAACTGTTGCGGTTTCAAGATCACGTCCACTGCGTTCAGTGCCTAGGGCCCTCAAAATACCGGCGATTGCCAAGTGAACCCCACGTTCATCAAGGTCTTTCGACTGCAGGCGTCCCTCGACCTCGTCAACGAAGCCCAAGTAGCGCTGACGGCGCTTCTCATCCAGAGGGATCAGGGTGACCTGTTCTTCTTCACCCCCGCGGCTCGATCGAAGCCAACGGATGACCCACACGCCGATCCACACAAGGGTCGCAGATAGGAGTAAAACGCCGACAATCCACATCCAGTGCGGGTAATTGACGACTTCACGCAGTTCACCGGACACGATTTTCCCTTTCCAGTGCGGACAAAAGGGTTCGCACGACTTCAGCGCTCGAGGACACGCTCACCCGTGTAATCCCAGGGATATCGAGGAGCTGACGCACAACTTGGCGGCTCTGCTCCGCACGCACAGCGGCCTCGGAAGCAATCTGCGAATCTTCCAAAAGGAATCCGGGCAAGGGACCGGCATCAACGTCAACGATACGCGTCCCCTTGGGAAGCTTCGTGGGATCGGCGTCGGCAACCTGCATGACGATCATGCGGTGGTGGACACTCAATCGCTTGAGTAATTCCAGCGCACGAGGCGTGGGCTGGGGATGCGTTTCATCCGTAACCAAGACGATGAGGGAGCGCCGATGCGTTGCCGCTTGCACTCGCGCAAGCAAGGTCTCTAGATCCGAAGAGGGCGAACGCAAGTCGATATCTTCTTCGAGGCGCCGCAAAATCAGCTCAATATGAGCATTACCCGAGCGTGCGGGCATATGACGCATCCGCCCCTGGCACCCAGAAACCAGACCGACCTGGTCACCGCGACTGGATGCAAGCCACGCGATTGCCTGGCAGATCGTCAGAGCAATAGCTTCCTTACTTTCCCCAGAAGGAGCAAGCGCGCTCATGGAACGACCGGTGTCAACGACCAGGACAACCTGCACATTCGCGCTGGCCTCGTAACGTTTGACGATCGGAGTTCCGGTTCGAGCGGTCGCAGCCCAGTCGATGTCTTTAACGTCATCACCGGGCTTGTATTCGGCCATGTCCATGAATTCCCAGCCCTGTCCCGCGCGCGCAGAATAGTGCTGGCCCTCCATGAGAGACAGAAGTTTGCGCAAGACAGGCAATTGGGTCCGGCCAGCAAGGGCACGCAGCTGAGAACTATTCGTTCGCGCCTTCTGGTGCTGGTCGACATTGCCCAGGGTCTGCGAGCCTTCCTCGACGACCCCCCTCTTAATGATTGGACTCACGGCACCGCTACCGCAGAAAAGACGGCATCGATGAGGCCGTCGACGGAAATATCATCCGCCATTGCATCGAAGGTACGAATGATACGGTGACGCAAAATCGGGTGGCGAAGTTTCTTAATATCCTCAGGCATGACGTAGTTACGCCCCTGCATGAGGGCAACTGCCTGACTGACACGCATGAGGGCGATGCCACCACGAGGTGAAGCACCCACGCGCACGTGCTGCGAGAAACCGGGAAGCGGGTTCGGACCCATGCCGCGAGTGGTGTTAATCAGGTCGACGATGTAGGCCTTCAAGGTGTCGTGCAGGAAGATGCGACGAGTCATCTGCTGGAGGAAGGTCAGTTCTTCCAAGGTAATGGGTTCAGCATCGATGGGCTTATCCATGCTTCCCGAGTCGATCCTGTTGAGGACTTCGAGCTCTTCGAGAGGCTGGGGGTAGGTGATGATTTCTTTCATCAAGAAGCGGTCCATCTGTGCTTCGGGGAGCACGTAAGTACCTTCTTCTTCGATGGGGTTCTGGGTTGCCATGACCATGAAGGGTTTGGGCAGCGGGTAGACGGTTCCACCGATGGTGGTCTGACCTTCCTGCATGGCTTCAAGCATCGCGGACTGGGTCTTTGCCGAGGAACGGTTAATTTCATCCAGGAGCACGATATTGGCGTGGACCGGTCCCAATTCGGTCGTCATTTCGTTTTGTGCCTGGTTCCAGATACGCGTACCGACGATGTCGTTAGGCATGAGGTCTGGCGTGCACTGGATGCGATGGAAGCTTCCTGAGATTGCCATTGCGATGGTCTGAGCCGCGGTGGTCTTTGCAAGACCGGGCACCGATTCCATGAGGATGTGGCCCTGTGCAAGGAGGCCGACGATCAGGGTTTCCCTGAGCTGTTCTTGGCCAACCACGCGCTGCGCGAAGATCTTCTGGATGCGGTCCAGGAGCTCTTTGCTGCGTTTGAGCTCATCATCGGTGAGGTATGTAGACATTCAGGAAACTCCCGGGTGATTGAATAATTACCAATATCTTACTGGTTTTCAGCAGCTCGTTCCGACTCGCGACTTCACTGCCCGGTCTGAGTGGGCGTTGGAAGCGTGAACGGCGAAATTGAGAAGGTCGGAACCGTTACCGAGATCGTTGGAAACGGCGTGACATGTGGGATATTCGTTTGTTTTGGACTCGAATGGATATAAGAGCGCCAAATACCGAATATCAGCGCAATGATGAGCCAGACAACCCACCTCTTGCTTTTTGCGTTCCGCACAGTGGAACCGTGGGGCGAGAGATCCACATCATTGTTCGTCAGGCGCATGCGTCGTCGCCGTTTCCATCGCGCACGCCTATTCCCTGCCAAGGCCGATCCCGCTTGGGTGGGCCTCGGCAGGCGAGTTCCCGCGCGGCCTCGTTGACGGGGTTTCTCGGGCACAGCGCTGGGCGCAGGGAGGTCGAGATGAGAAAGATAGTTGGGAAGGGGTTGAATTGTTCCCTCTTGAAGGGCACTGGGACCCTCGCGAGTGAAGCGATCAACCAGAGCGATTTCCTCATCAAAGAGCGGCTCGATCGTGACGACTGGAACCCTGGACGACAGGTCTCGAATGAGAGACTCCAAGAGCACCACGGATTCGGGGGAAATGTAGGCCTCGGGATAGATCGGGAGGAAGCTTCCATCACTATCGATGAGGACCGTGGCCTTTCCTGAGCGAAGCAGACACGTAACGTCTGAAACCCTGATCTCAATTCGCCGCACGACTGGGGAGGTGGTGCGTTCTTGGGAGGCGTCATGCCACTGGGCAACCACACGCTCAGGAGAGACCATCAGGTGATGTGGAAGGGCAAGAGCATAGCCGCTGAGGCTCGCGGGGACGCTTGAGAGGAGATCTGTGCCCTCGGTGGAGGGGAAGGGAAGCGCTTCCACCGGCTCGGGCACGCAATGAGTGGTTGCGAAGCGATCGTAGGTGCTCTTCGGTGCGGTCAGTAGCGGGAAGCGTTCAAGCAGTTCGGGCGAGGCGACATCTGCCGCGATGTGGGCACGTGCCGCTACTTTGTTGATAAGTGCGAGGACCTCGTCACGCGTTGGAATACTATCGTCGTTAATGCGGTGCAGGTGCTGGGAAACCTCCAGGTTTTCATCGTCTTTATGACGATTAATGACCTGTTGAAGGTTGACGGTGAAGTCACGATCCGGGTCGAAGTAGACATCGAGGAAACGGCGCGCGTCCTCGAAAGAATCCAAGTCGTCGAAACGGATCATCGCAATAAGATCAGGGGCGATCGAGTAGGCATCCGTCGTCACCTTGAAATCCGAGTATTTGGGATCCAGTGAGCGCAGGATATTCGTTGCATCCATCGCAATTGCCCAGCGGGCGACAAGACCCGCACGCGTGAGGGGAACCGCAAAGGAGAAGAGATAATTCAACCCACATTGCCATTGACTGCCACGGATGTATTGGTCTCGTGGAGTCCCTTCGTCCACGGCGAGGAGATCGTCAAGATCCAAGGAATCGGGTTCGCGGTCAAAGCCGAGACCAAGGAAATCGGGTTCTGTCGTGACAAGAACACAGGGATAACGCCCCTCGAAGGGGGAGATTCTCCGCGCAAGGTGACATGCTGATGCAAAGTAGCGATCGGCCTCGAAAGTGGCGGTATCGCTGCGGAAAACGGAGAGCAAGGCTTCATTGATCCCCATTCTGTTCGCCACGTCGGCTGTCCACATCGACGTGGCGGATGCTCGTCCTGAAACGGGGAGCAAAAGCTCTGGATGGTCAAAGCACGCGGGAAGACGCAGCCATGCCTGACGGACGATCTCACGCGGCCCGTGGACGCGGATATCGATCTCTGAAAAGTAGGTCAGGCACTCAACTTGAGCAACGTCGAATTTTCCGGGTGCGTATTCGACGGGGCGTTGAAGTTCGGTTCGAATGGACTCCATGAGGACGTGAAGGGCGCCCATTTCCTCAGGCTTCACGTCAAGAGTCCCATAGGCAAGGGTCAGGCACATCCACAGTTCTCCCGGCTTTTCAACAACCGGGTCCATTACGGCCCATTCGAAGCCGTTGATGAACTTCCACTGTTTGGCGACCACACCCCATCCTTTCCTATAAGAAGCCTTTTCTACTCTAAGACATAGACGCGATTAAAACACAGGCGGGTGGCTCCCCTCTCGGGGAACCACCCGCCTTGACGCTAGCTAAACGCTATCAGGCCTGCTTTGCAGCAGCGATACGCGCGCGGAACTTCGCGAGCTGCTCGGTGATAGCTGCCGGGAGCTTGTCACCAAACTGCGAGAAGTATTCCTCGGTGTCGTCCATTTCGGCTGCCCATGCGTCGGGGCAAATCTCGAAGAGCTTGTCCCACTTGGCCTGGTCGATGTCCAGACCATCGAGGTTGAAGTCCTCGAAGTGCGGGTAGCGGCCGGTGACGCCGTCGATTGCCTCAACCTCGCCAGCTGCACGGCGGACGATCCAGTCCAGAACACGGGAGTTATCGCCGTATCCGGGCCACATGAAGTTGCCGTCTTCGTCCTTACGGAACCAGTTGACCTGGTAGACCTTGGGGAAGTTCTCGCCCAACTTGTCCTGCATCTCGAGCCAGTGGCCCCAGTAGTCGGCCATGTTGTAGCCACAGAAGGGCAGCATGGCGAAGGGGTCGTGACGCAGCGAACCGGCCTTGACGTCGGTTGCAGCAGCGGTGACCTCGGATGCAACGGAAGCACCGATGAACACGCCGTGTGCGGGCTCGTACTGCTCGGCAACCAGCGGAACGTTGGTTGCGCGGCGGCCGCCGAAGAGGATCGCGTCAATGGCGACGCCCTCGGGTGCTTCCCAGTCGGGGCAGATGATGGGGCACTGCGAGGCGGGAACGGTAAAGCGGCTGTTCGGGTGAGCAGCCTTTTCGCCGGACTCGGGGGTCCAGTCGTTGCCGTGCCAGTCGATCAGGTGTGCCGGCACGTCACCGTCGATGCCTTCCCACCACACATCGCCATCGTCGGTCAGTGCAACGTTGGTGAAGATGGAGTTGGCCTTTGCGGTCTCCATTGCCATGGGGTTGGTCTGGTAGGAGGTTCCCGGTGCAACACCGAAGAAGCCTGCCTCGGGGTTGATGGCGCGCAGACGGCCATCGGTGCCCGGACGCATCCAAGCGATGTCGTCACCCACGGTCTCGACCTTGTAGCCGGGGATGGTGGGCTGGAGCATGGCGAGGTTGGTCTTGCCACAGGCGCTGGGGAATGCAGCGGTGACGTGGAACTGCTGACCGGTGGACTCACGGGTCAGACGCAGGACAAGCATGTGCTCAGCCATCCAGCCGTCGCGGCGTGCCATGGTCGAAGCGATACGCAGAGCGAAGCACTTCTTGCCGAGCAGTGCGTTGCCGCCGTAGCCCGAACCGAAGGACCAAATCTCGTTGGTCTCGGGGAAGTGGGTGATGTACTTCTCGTCGTTGCAGGGCCAGCTGGAATCTTCCTGACCGGGCTCCAGCGGAGCGCCGACGGAGTGAACGGCGGGAACCCACACGCGGCCCTCATTGATGAGGTCCATGGCAGCCGCACCCATACGGGTCATGATGCGCATGTTGACAACAACGTAGGGAGAGTCGGTGATCTCAACGCCGAGCTGGGAGATGGGGCCACCCAGAGGACCCATGGAGAAGGGAACCACGTACATGGTGCGGCCCTTCATGGCACCCGTGAACTTCTCGTGCAGGGTGGCCTTCATTTCCTTGGGGTCGGCCCAGTGGTTGGTCGGGCCTGCGTCTTCTTCCTTCTCACAGCAGATGAAGGTACGAGACTCAACACGCGCAACGTCAGAGGGCTTGGAACGGGCGAGGAAGCAGTTGGGGCGCTTCTCTTCGTTCAGCTTGGTGAACATGCCGCTCTCAACCATCTGAGAAGTGAGGCGATCCCACTCTTCCTGGGAGCCGTCAGCGAACTCCACACGATCAGGGGTGGTCAGCGCTGCAATTTCAGCAACCCACTTGATGACATCTTCGGGAGCGTTTGCCGGAGCGGCTGCACGCACATCCTGTTCGGTCACGGACATTTTGCCTCCTGAGGCACTCGGTGATTCTGGGGCGCGGTCACGCCCCGATCTACGCTCTAATCATCTCTCACCACACCGGCATTTGCGCGGGCGATAGGTCCCTTTTGGGCTGAAAATTCTGACAAATGCGTCAACTTCGGCGACGGAATGCCCCACTTTTCCCGAGAGATCCGAACTTTCGGGCATAATGTGGCAATAGACACACTACTCAGCAAGAAGTTCCTGCCTCAGTGAACTTGAATATGCAGTGTGTCATGGATGACGATTGCCTTGAGGCAATCTCAACACAATCGGAGGAACATTATGGGGATCCGCAACAGAACGCAGGGCCCAAATTTCTTTGAATTCTTCACCCAGCAAGCAGACAAGCTCGTTGAGGGCGTTGAAATTCTTGCTCAAATCTACGCTGCTTCCCCCGAAGAACGAGTCGCACTTCGCGATCAGCTTCACGGCGTTGAACACCAATGCGATGAACTCAATCACGAGATCTTCCAGCGCATTAATTCGTCCTTTATTACCCCCTTTGACCGCGAGGATCTTCAGTCCCTGGCTGCTCACCTCGATGATTGCATGGACTTCATCGACGAGGCCGGTGACCTCTTGGTCCTGTACGGCATTACTAACATTCCCGAGGAGATCCTGACCCTCCTCAAGTCGCAGATCGCGGTTCTCACCCACTGCGCGGAGCTGACCGCGCAAAACATGCCGGCACTGAAGTCCCCTGTCGACATGCGTGATTACTGGATCGAGATCAACCGCCTCGAAAACGAAGGCGACCTCACCTACCGCCGTGCCCTGACGACTCTTTTTGACTCTGGTCTCGACCCCATCACGATCATCAAGCTCAAGGATGTTGTCGAGAGCTTGGAAGCCTGCGCCGATGCTTTCGAGCACCTGGCGAATGTCATCGAATCCCTCGCACTGAAGGAATCCTGAGTCGTGGATCTTAACCTGATCCTGGTTTGCGTCGTCATCGCCGTTGCTCTGTTTTTCAGCTACACCAACGGCTTCCACGACGCAGCGAACGCGATCGCCACTTCGGTTTCCACAAAAGCCTGGACGCCTCGCGCCGCCTTGCTTATGGCAGCAGTCATGAACATTCTCGGCGCGATGATGGGGACCGCAGTCGCGAAGACAATCGGCGAGGGAATCATCTCCATCAGCCCATACGCTGAATCCACTCAGTTGGAAATGCAGCAAAAGGGTCTGGTCATCATCCTTGCAGCCCTCCTAGGCGCGTGTATTTGGAACCTCATTACATGGTGGTTTGGTCTGCCCTCCTCATCCTCTCACGCACTTATCGGTGGCATGGTTGGTGCAGGTTTGATGAGCGGCACAGCCGTGTACTGGTGGGGAATCGTTAAGTCCGTCATCATTCCGATGTTTGCCTCACCAATCATCGGTTTCGTTATCGGCTACATCGTCATGCGTGTCGTTCTCTTCCTTTTGCGCAATGCTCAATACCACCGCACCATGCGTCGCTTCCGCGCTGCCCAGCGTTTTTCCTCTGCGGCTATGGCGCTGGGACATGGTATCCAAGACGCGCAGAAGACCATGGGCATTATCGTCATGGCTCTTCTTGCCGGCGGCTACGGAGAAACACACCAGATCTACGATCCGGTAACCGGAGACATGACGGTCCCCCTGTGGGTCAAGATTTCCGGAGCCTTGGCAATTTCTTTGGGGACAATGGCTGGCGGCGGACGCATCATGCGTACCATCGGCCGAAAGATCATCGATCTTGACCCCGCACGAGGCTTTGTCTCAGAAGCGGTCTCCTCATCGATCCTCTACCTGTGCTCCTACGTTGTCCACGCCCCGATTTCAACGACGCAGGTCGTATCGACGTCGATTATGGGTGTGGGATGTACGAAACGGTTCTCCGCCGTGCGCTGGGGTGTTGCAGGTTCGATCGTGACGGCATGGTTCCTGACCTTGCCAGCAGCTGCTGTTGTGTCTGGAATCGTCTACTGGATCTGCGCACTCATCGTTGGCGTCTAGTACCCTCGATCGAGTGAAGTCCTTTTTTAACCGCATCTGTCTCGGTGTGCTTGCCTGTGTTTTGGGGGCAGGCACACTGAGCGGGTGCGGTTTTTCGTCAGTGATGCGCCTGTCGGTCGGCGCCTGCGTTCAGGTTCCTCCAACGACAAGCGCCTATTCCCTGGAAACCGTCTCTTGCTCTCGCCCTCACCAAGCTGAAGTGATCGCGCTACCAACGGTTGCGGGCGCAAATTTCCCCGAGGCCGCACAACTTGAAACGGACGCTCGCCGCGAGTGCGAATTGGCTTTCCGTTCCTACGTTGGGGTCCCTGCTGAGGATTCTGCTCTTGATCTGCTCTGGCTTGCCCCAAGCCGCGAATCGTGGGAGCGCGGCGACCGACAGATCGTCTGCCTCGCGGCAGCAAACGGCCAACAAACCCTTCGCGGTTCAATCCACGACTCAGCGTATTAGACCGCTACTCTCCGGTCCTGGGCGCATGCCTTTCAACATCAAGGACACGAACCTGTCCCCCATGCACGACGGTGTGCAAAATAACCATCTCCGAGGCCGAAAGTTCTCTGGCATCGAGCGGAAAATTCATGCGCACACCCGAAGGCGTGAACTGTCGGAATACGTCAAATATTCCGGGAAGCATGCTTCGCGGCGCACACAGAACCCGCGGTTCACTGTCACTAATGAGCGCGCGAGCGAAGGCCTCGTCAGAGGAAGGGGAATTCGCTCCAGCGGCGCGCGAAGGGAGCGCCTCGATGTCAACTCCCGCGAGCGCAGCCCACGGCCCCAAGGTCTGGCGGGTCCGCGCACTCGAGGTCGCCATCGCCCGGCGCACACCGTAAGACGAGAGCAGATCGACCAGCTCGAGGGCTTCTCGCACGCCAACACGCGACAGGGGCCGAGTCTCCTCGTCTCCCTCCCACTGCTGAGCAGAAACCGTGCGCGCATGAGGGAGCAGTGCCAGCGCGGTTGTAACGAGTTCGCCGCTGCGGCCTCGCATGACAAGTTCTGTCAACAGGCGCCGGTCCCCGCGCCGCGTCAGAAGATCGTGAGCGCGAGAAGTCGTCATCCACTGTGTTTGGTCGATTTCGCGCGAGGGTGCACGGTGGACGGGCTTGCGCAGGTGGACGAGGCCGTCGTCCTTTCCCCCGTCACTTTCCATCAGCGTTCCCACCCAGTAGCGCACTTCCTTGGTCTGTCCTGAGCCGAGGCGGTAGCGCTGGGTAGTCAGTGGCGCACCGAGGCGGATGACGTGGCCGGTTTCTTCCTCGACCTCGCGCACTGCTGCAACGGGAATAGTTTCTTTACCCTCAATCTTTCCCTTGGGCCACGACCAATCGTGGTACTGAGGACGGTGAACCAGCAGGACTTCGATGTCTCGTTCATCCAGCACTTCCCCGGGAATGATCGGTCGTGCGGGGTCGCGAAATCGCCACACGAGGGCGCCGCCTGCGCGAATGAGGCGCATCGGGGGCATGGGCTGAGGGCTGGGTGTCACGTTATTAACCCTAACGTAGAGTGAGCGCGGGTGTGGATCATACGCCGCACCCACGCTCACTTCACCTGCCGGAAATGTCCGAAATGGTGTTTCTATTCCTCACCGAATTGGACGAATGCCTCCGTTTCACGGGAGCGCCACAGGGGCATGATCTGACCAAGTCCAGTGACATCCAAACCAACGCCGGAAAATCGCGGATCCTCATGATCCTCAAACCAATGGTCGAGTTCGTTTCTCAGTTCGGATTGAATTCCACTGTAGGTCGGATCATCAATGAGATTGCATCGTTCATCGGGATCGCATTCGAGGTCGTACAGTTCCTCTGGTCCTTCTTCACGCCAGACGTATTTGAGCATCCCGCGTCGGATCATTCGTGCGGCTCCATATTCATCGAAAACTGCGACAGAATCGCTGCCCGACTTGCCTCGAAGGATGTCGAGCAGCGTGCCTTGGCCCCGGCGGACATCGGCAGCGCACTCAACCCCGGCCAATTCGCACAAGCTCGTGAACAAATTGAGGCTAGAAATTAGTTCCTCGACCGGCGAGGCATACCCACGACCACGCTGCGGATCAATACCGACGGAAGCGGCGACGGCCTCGGGAATTCGAATCAGGAAGGGAACTCGTACGGAGTTATCCCAGAAGTTCAGAGGAAAAGTACCGTTTCCCTTTCCCCAGATTCCATGATGCCCACAAGAGAAACCGTTATCAGACATGAAGATCACGATCGTGTTTTCCCACTCCCCCTGCTTCTTGAGCTCATCGACGAGGGCGCCGAACACCCGATCAACTCCACTGAGCGCAGCACAGTAGCCACGAAGTGAAGGAACAGGATCTCGATAGGCATCAGAGAATTGATGTACCCGTTGGTAATCGGCCCAAGGGTGGGGTTCCTCTCGTGGAATCGAAGGGAAGTCCTCGTCTTCGTAAATGTCGAGGAGCTCGTCGGGATGCTGGTCTTCTCCCCACGGATCGTGCGGAGCCGTTGTCGCAGCAAAGAGGAAGAAAGGTTTCTTTTCACTGCTTCCACTCGTCTCGGCCGCTCGCGTGCGAAGGAACTCGAGGGCATGGACGCCAACTGCATCGGTAAAGTACAACTCCTCCTTGGCCTCGTGACCATCTTTCCAAATCGGCGCGCCCATGTACGGGCCACCCCCGTAGCGATGCGCGTACCAAGAGGAGAATCCCGGTGCAGGCTTGCAAGAGTCTCCTAGGTGCCACTTGCCGCTCAGCGCACAGGTGTAACCCGAGCGATGAAGAATCTGCGGGAGAGTATCGAGGTGGTCAAGGTAGGTGTCAGCCTGTGCGCGCGGATGCCGAGTCCCCGTGAGCCAATCGTGCACACCGTGAGTGGAGGGCATGGTTCCGGTGAGGATCGACGCGCGCGCCGGAGAACACACTGGAGACGGCGTGTGCATCTGCGTAAAGACATACGCATCCGAGGCGAAGTCCTCCAGAGCGGGCATGCGCAGTTCCGGCGTGATCCATGGAAGCGCCCAGGGCCCCTGATCATCAGTGAGAAAGAGCAGGATATTGGGATGCAAGGTCATTCCTTAACGCCTCCAGCAGAGACCCCGGCGGTGAAGTAGCGCTGACCGAAGAGGAATATCACGACGATTGGCAAGGTCATGAGAATGACCGCTGCCATGAGAAGGCTCCACTGGGTTGAGTTTTCTTGATAGAAGACGGCGAGTCCTAATTGGAGCGTACGCATATCGTTTGATTTCACGGATACCAGCGGCCACAAGAAGTCATTCCATGCCCCTTGGAAAGCAAGAACCGAAACGACCGCAACCGCTGGAAGCGCGAGGGGTGTGTAGATCTGCCAGAAAATACGTCCTTCACTTGCACCATCGACTCGCGCAGATTCACCCAGTTCATCTGGAAGATCCAGGTAGAACTGGCGCATCAAGAAAATACACAGTGCGGAAATCACGTGCGGGACAACCAAGGCCGCGTAGGTATCGAGTAGTCCGGAGCCGCCATTTCCCCACAGGTCATTACCTCCCGCGAAGGGCACGTGCGTGACGATAACGAAGAGAGGGACCATCATGACTTCCGGCGGAACGATGATGAGCGCAATGAGGACGAGCATGATGGTCTTCTTGCCCGGGATCGGCATCTTTGCAAGCGCATAGCCGGCCATCGCGCACAAAAGGACCTGAAGTGCCGTCGAGGCCAAGGACACGACTAGCGAGTTCGCGAAGAAGAGCGGGAAGTTCTCTGCGCGCATGGCTTCAGCGAAGTTTGACCAAGCGAATTCATCGGGGATACCGAACTGTAATTCACGATCTGCCGGGGCTAAGGCAACCAAGAAAATCGATGCCAAAGGGACAACGTATAGAGCTGTGATGATCAGGGCAAGGGTATGGAAGATGCCAGATCGAAGAATTTTTCTCATCGTGTCCCTCCAGAGTGCTCAAGCGTGCGCTCCGGGGTAGCACTACGACGTGCTGCCCGGTTTTGGAACAAGCGAACGGGCAGACCAACGACAATCACCGTCGAGAAGAGCAGGACAGCAATGGCGCATGCTCGACCAATGTCGAGGTAGGTAAATGCTGATTCATAAAGCTCGTAGACGATGGTTCGCGTGGAGTTTTCAGGACCACCTTGTGTCATGACGTAGGCCTGAGTAAACATTTGGAAACCACCCATTAACCAGGTGATTGCCACAAAGAACAAAGTGTTCTTCAGCTGCGGTATCACAACGTAAATCAGGCGACGAAAGGCACCAGCTCCATCAATTTGAGCGGCTTCAATGAGCTGGGGCGGTATCGCTTGGATTCCGGCCAGCAAGATGACCATGTAGTAGCCCATGTTGCGCCACAAGGACACGAGCAAAATTGAGGGCATTGCCGTAGATGCCTCAGTGAGGAAGTAGACCTTTGGCATTCCCAGGTTTTGGAGAAACTCATTGATTGGTCCTGAAAATGGATCAAAGAAGAAAGACCAGAACAGAGCGACAATGACGTAGGACATCGCTTGCGGCATATAAACGATCGTTCTCATCACCGAGTTCCCATGCAGCTTTTGACTGAAGAGCATGGCAATCATGAAGGCGACTACGACGCCGATAGCAACCTGCCCGAAAGCGAAGTACAGGGTATTCCCGATTGCTTGCAGGAAGACCTGATCGGAGAAGAGACCGATGTAGTTCTCGAAACCAACCCACTCTGGGGCGTTAATCAGGTCGTACTTGGTAAAGGAGAACACTGCTGCAAGCGCCAGAGGCAGGAGGGTGAAGAGAATAACTGCAACCCCTCCCGGGGCAATCAGTGACAGGCCGGCTCGTCGGCGCTGGCGTTCCAGCGCCGACGAGCAACGGGCTGTATTCAATTGACGAGACATATCAGTGCCCGAAGGCGTTGAGTTTCTGGTCTATTGCTGCAAGAGTCTCATCCACTCCCACTGATCCACGGACTGCCGGATCAAGCAGCTTGTTGATGTCTCCACCAAATTGCATCATGCCCGGGTGCGGGGGTTGAGATTGAGCGTCTTTTGCCAGTGCCATGAGTTGAAGTCCCGTTTCACCAAGCCACGAGGCCTCAGCCAGATCGGTACGAACAGGCAGAACACCATAGCTCTCATCAAAAGCGCTCAGGTTGTCCTTTTCCATAAGGAAGGAGATGAACTCGAATGCCTTATCGGGGTTCTTGGAGTTCTTTGCAATAGCGAGCTTGTTGATCCACGCTCCAGCAGCGCCCTTCGATGCCGAAGGACCAACCAGCGCGGGGCCAATGAGGAGTTGCTTGGCAACCTCAGGGTTCGTGCTCTCAGCGTTGTAGTAGTCGTTTCGCGATCCCAAGCCCATTGCCGACTGACCTGAAACCAGAGGACGCGCCCCACTACCGGAGTAGACCAGGTGGTAGTCAGCAGTTCCTTCCTTGAAGCTTGTCACCAAGAAGTCCAAGGCTTCACGAGCTTGCGGGGAAGAGAAGTTCGAGGTCCCATCCTCTTTCCAGTACTTGGCTTCGTTTTGCATCATCAGCTGAGCGAATCCTTGCTGGAGGCCGATGGACTTGTCGGTGCCCCAGAAAATCGGAGATTCGCAAATCCCGGCGTCACGCACCTTGAGTGCGACTTGGTGGAATTCCTCCCACGTTGTCGGCAGTTTCGTTGTATCAACACCGGCTTTTTCGAGGAGGTCCTTGCGGTAGACCGGAACGCGAAGATCGAAGCCGTAGGGAATCGAGTACTGCTTACCGTCCCACTGCCCGTCTTTGAGTAGCTCCGGGAAAATCTTGTCTTTGTCTGCCCACTTGTCCATGTACGGGCCAAGATCAAGAAGGGCTCCCTTGTCAGCGAGCGGGGCGGTCCAGATCGCGCCGAGAGAAACGACATCCGCCATCTGCTTCGATGCAGCTGCGGTCGTGTACTTTTGGAAGGCACTCCCCCAGTCTGAGGTCTGCAAAGTGACGGTGACGCCGGTCTTCTTCTTGAATTCCGGTAGGACATTCTTCTCGATGTGCTCGATTGATTTCTGTGATGCTCCGAGCATCATGAAGGTGAGTTTTTCCTCGCTTCCTGAAGAGGATTTTGAGGCACCTCCTGAACACGAAGTGAGCAGCGAAAGTGCTGCAATACCTGCGATAAAGGCGGTTCCAAAGCGTCTACGAGTAGACATGGGTACTCCTTGTGAGAACAACTCGACTTTGAGAAATTCACACACCCCGTCGCTGTTACCTGCGTCATACTAGCAGCCAGCTCAGACGATGCCAATACCTTTTGTAACTTTGCGATACTAAATAAAGGGCTCAGTCCAAATCGCCGACGCGAGCACGGGAAGCGGCTCGCTCTAATTCCTGCGCGGTCATGACCAGCGCACGAGCACGCGTGGTCACCCCGTAGGCCAAGGCATCGTGCGGATCATCAATCCACTGCTGACCAACCCGAGGATCTCCAGCGCCAATAATCCGCATTGCACGAGCGATGGCAGTGAAGATCTCCTCAAGATCATCATCTGTGCGCTCTCCCAACAGCAGCGCATCAGCTTGTGCGATCACCTCATCGAGCGGCGCATCATTCAAGGGACGCTCAAGCCCTGGAACGCGTTCGGCACCAAGTCCCAGAAGATACAGCTCTGCCACGATCAAAGGGTCACGGTGGTACCACTCGCGGAACAAATAAACCCGCCACAATGCACCGGGAAGAGTGAAATCTGGACTCGAGGCCCATAGCTCAGCAACCAGAGGGATCCCACCCGTGGAGACAAGCTCCTTCAAACGCGCAAGCGCATGAGCGTCGAAGTCTTCATCACCGACCCCAAGCAACGCCCAGGCTGTCGAGTGCGCAAGAACCGAGGAATCCGCCACATCCTGAGCGCCAACAATTGCTTCAGTCTGCGCATAGTCCAAGATCGCGGGACGCCTGGGGATGCGTTGCGTTTCGCCCATTTGCTCTCCTGCCATTAAGATGGTGGGGTTGGTTCGGTTTTCCGGCCACATAGCGGGAAATCCCGCGGGCCTATAGCTCAATGGTAGAGCAGCGGACTTTTAATCCGTGGGTTGGGGGTTCGAGTCCCCCTGGGCCTACTTCTTCTACGTTTTCTAGCTTTCTGCTTCTTCTGTGCCCCGGACACCGACAGATTCCACGGCTGCATCTTTCGCATTGACATCTGGATGTGCACGTCCTGCCAAGGACGCAATTCCCACAGCAATCGAAATGCACACCAGTCCCACCAGCTGCCAGAGGCTAGGAATCTGGCGCAAAAGCAGCGCACCGATCAGCGCAGAAGTTGCGGGAAGAAGCGCGGTAAACAAAGCGAAAGTCACAGCAGAGACCCGCTTCATTGCCATCGCCTCGAGCGTATAGGGAAAAACTGTCGACAAGAAGGCCAAAGCAACCACCGCAATCAGAACCCTGCGATCGCTGAAAGCAGCCATCGCACCGGGCCCAAGGATCGGTGCAGAGATCAACGCACTGAAAGCACACCCCAGCGACAAGTTGACCATCGCAGAGCTCGACGAGGCTGCTTTCTGCCCCAACACGATGTAAGTTGCCCACGATGCGCCGGCCGCCAGAATCCATACAACCCCAGCCAAGGTTCTCGGAGCACTCAAATCCAACCCAAGTCCGCCGATCGCACACACCCCGGCCAAGGCAAAGAAGGCAGCGATTCTTGGCGCCCAGCCACGACCTCGTACAACAGCAACCGTCACAGGACCAAGGAACTCAAGCGAAACCGCAGCCCCCAGGGGAATGCGGGAAATTGCCTCGTAAAAGCAAGCGTTCATGCAGACCAGGGCAATGCCGAAGAAGAGAGCGCCCTTCAGGGTCGCTCGATCAAGGCCTCGCCACGGACGCACCCACGCACACAGAACCAAACCGCCAACGAATCCCCTCCACCAGGCGACCGAGGCCGGCTCGACGACCGAGAAAGCGAAGACTGCAACTGCGGCGCCGCTGTATTGAATAAGCGCCGAGGCGACGATCAGAATTTGGGCAGGAACACGGTTGATCAGGGATACGGGAGCTCGATTCGTCACGAGGCCAATTCAACCATTTCATGCACTTCTTCGGCGAGAACAACGTGATCCTTGGTGCCATGTCGGGATGCGATCGCAACCGCGAAGGAGATCAAGAGAAGACCAATCATCTGCCATAGGGTCGGAATCTGGCGAAGAATGATGATTCCAACAAGAAGCGAGGAAGCGGGAGAAAGCGCGGTGAAGAGTGAGAAATCCGCCGCCGAGACGCGGTGCATCGCAATAGCCTCGAAAGAGCAGGGAACAATCGTTGACAAGACTGCCACAACAATGACGATTCCCAGGATGCGAGGTTGAGTGATCGCGGGAGAAGCTTGGTGGAGAACAAAAGGCGCAACGATCAGCCCGCTCAGCGCACAGCCCACAGCAAGGTTCGTGACTCCCGATCGCTTCGAAGCAACGCGCTGGCCAAGGAGAATGTAAATCGCCCAGGCGGCTGCGGTGAACGCGGCCCATTTCATGCCAGTGAAGGTGCGCGCATCGGACAGGTCAAGGCCCAAACCGCCAATGGCAATAACCCCAGCCATCGCCAGAACTGCGGCAATTCTTGGGCCGATTCCTCGGCCTCGGACAACGGCAACAACAACGGGGCCAATGAACTCCATTGACACCGCTGCCCCCATCGGCAAGTAATCAATTGACTCATAGAAGGCGACATTCATTGCCAGCAGGGACAAGCCAAAGAGTGCCGATTCAAGAAGATCTCTCCAGGTCAGCCCGGCCCTCCACGGACGCCTCAGCGCGCATAGAAATATGCCCGCAATGAAGACGCGCAGCCACGCGATAACACCCGGCTCAAGCGCGGAAAAAATCGTGACTGCAAACGCGGCACCACTGTACGCACTGAGCGCTGCGCCGATGATCAGAACGGGCGCAGAAACATGTGTGAGGAGTGCACGAAGATGGGAGAGCACCTACCCACTATGCCATAGCGGCAGGTACAAAATGAAGACTCAACGAGTTCATACAAAAGCGATTTCCAGTGGGCTGATCTGGTGCGTCGTCAAAAATGTGGCCGAGATGCGAATCGCAGGTTGCACAACGCACTTCAATGCGCCTCATTCCATGGGAAATATCCTCGAAGTAGTTGACGGCTCCGGGAAGAGACTCATAGAAACTTGGCCATCCGCAGTGCGAATCGAACTTGGTTGTCGAGGGGAAGAGCTGCGCCCCGCATGCGGCACACACGTAGGTTCCTTCCCGCCGTTCCTCCAATAGCTCACCGGTGAAAGGCGCTTCGGTTCCAGCCTGACGCAAGACAAGGAACTGCTGGGGACTTAAACGCTCACGCCATTCCTCTTCGCTTAAATGCACACTTGGGGCACTTTGCTCACTGCGGGCGAGGTGTTCGAGTTTCGTTGCGCGATCGCGGGTGCGAATAATTTTCATGATCAATTCCTCTCGCTTCGAGGCTCCGGAAGGGGGCGGGTCGCATCTTGGGGAATGCGCGGGCCACCGTCTTTACGCGCCGCTTCTTCTTGGTGGCGCTTTGCTGCCGCCTCGCGTTCAGCGAGGACATCTTCACCCGGTCCGGCGTAGATTTCGTTGCGTTCATCGGCCTCGGGAGATCCCGAAAAGAGACGTTCCCCGCGGATCACTGTTTCCTCGGGGTGAGCACCCGTTTCCTGGGGTCGAGAAGGTGCCGAGGCGGCGGGAAGCACCGCGGTTTCCTGCGGCGCGGGGTGAAGCTTGCCGAGGCGCGCGTTGGCCTCTGCGACCTTCTGTGCCAGTTGCTCGGCAACGAGAGAGTGGAGCATGGTCTGCGTGAAGACTTGAGTTTGTTCTTCGGCGGGGCTGGGGGCAACGCTTCGGATACTTCCCGTGTCCGCCAATTCGCGTTGACGTTGCGCCATTGCGCGCCTGCGCGCTCGCTTTGCCTTTTGTCGCGCGGCAAGCAAGCGCACCTCGTGCACGGCATCTTCCCCCTCCCCTGTCGAGGCCGTGGGCGAAGTGGAAACTGGAGAGTCAGGTGAGTGTGTGGTGTGCGCATCAGGGGCACCGGTCGTATCAACCGCGATACCCGACAGTTCCTTTGCGAGGCGGGCGATGGCCTCGCGAGAAGTATCGTGCTGGATGCTTTGAATATCGAGGGGCTGAATGCGGGTCAATGGACGTACTGCAGGTTCTTGCTCAGCAATCCAGCGGATCATGTTTTCGCGCAGGTAGCAGCGCAGGTCCCACAGTGTCCCAGAATCCTTTGCGGAAACGACGATGCGAACCGTGATGGTCGTTGCATCCGAGTCGGCGACTTGGACGGCCCACGAGCGCCCGTCCCACAAGTCCGTTGCCAAGAGAAGTTTTTGCACCTGGTTTCGGATCAGGGTCATGGGAGCGGCCCAATCCAATTTGAGCTCGACAGAGCCGAGCTGTTTGGCGGCTCGACGCGTCCAATTTTCGAAAGTGTTTGAGGTGAAATAGGTAGAGGGGACAATAAGTCGACGTTCATCAGCGAGGCGAACAACGATGTACGAGAGGGTAATTTCTTCGACTTTTCCGGAGGGAGCATTCGTTCCCCCAGCGACCACGACATCACCCACACGGATCGCATCAGTGAATGCGAGCTGGATTCCTGCAAAGACATTGCCCAAGGTTTGTTGCGCGGCAAGACCGGCGATGACGGAGATGAGACCGGCAGAGGCCAGAACGGTCGTCATCGCTTGGCGGGCGGCATCGAAAGTGAAGAGAGCGAAGCAGACTCCGACGATGATGATGAGGACTTGGAGTAAGCGACGAATGATTTGCGCTTGGGTTTCGAATTTACGGGAGACACCGCCGTCACGTGCCTGACGGATTTGCGTAGCATCTTCGAAGATCCAGGCGCAGTTATAGATCATCCAAGTCGTCGTGAGAATGGAAACGATGAGCAGGACATGCGAGGCGAAACCAACTAATCCACCGTTCGACCAATCAGAGAGAGTCGTATTGACGAGCATCACCTGCAGGCCGATCCATGCGCCCCATGACAGAGCTGTCAGATAGAAGGAGGTGCGAACTCGTTTAACGATGGCGGCAAAGTAGCGCGAGCGGCGGGCAATCGGTCGCACGATGATGGCGATTACGAGAGCGACGAAAAAGCCGATGGCAGCACCAACAAGAGTAGCAAAAACAAGCGATGCGACATTGAGTGCATTGTCGACTGCTGCCTGGGTAATCCCCGAGGGGGAAGGCGAAGGAGAGGAATCGTCTAGAGGAAAAATCATCAAACCATCCTTAAGTCACTCATCATCATCTCAATCAAGCCTATGCGCGATCAATGAAAAGCGCCTGATGCTTGCGTGAGAGACAATGACAAAAACATGCACCATTTCAACGAAAAGTCCGTGTGTGACGGTCATCACTGTCATTCTTTTTGCTTTAACGGCACGCTTCTGCCTAATATTCTCTTCGTCCTCGGACGCCAGACCGGTGGCCGAACAATGGCCCCCATCGTCTAGAGGCCTAGGACACCGCCCTTTCACGGCGGCGACACGGGTTCGAATCCCGTTGGGG
>CALLSD010000004.1 GCA_938014245.1 uncultured Actinomyces sp. | reverse complement strand
GGCAACATGGGCGAAAACTCCGGCACCGGCGTGTGCTTCACCCGCGACCCCTCCACCGGTCACTCGGGTGTGTACGGCGACTACCTCGAGAACGCACAGGGTGAAGACGTCGTTGCAGGTATCCGCAACACCCTGTCCCTGGCCGACCTTGAGAAGATCAACAAGCCGGTCTACGACGAGCTGCGCGGAATCATGCACAAGCTCGAAACCCACTACCGCGACCTGTGCGACATCGAATTCACCATCGAGCGCGGCAAGCTGTGGATGCTGCAGACCCGCGTCGGCAAGCGCACCGCTGCCGCCGCCTTCCGCGTCGCTGTCCAGCTGGTCGACGAAAAGCTCATCACCCGCGATGAGGCCCTGGGCCGCGTGACGGGTGACCAGCTCACCCAGCTGATGTTCCCTCAGTTTGACTCTTCTGCTTCTAAGGAGCTCATCGCTCGCGGTATGGCTGCCTCCCCGGGTGCAGCCGTTGGCCGCATCGTCTTCAACAACGCTCAGGCCGAGGCCTCGGCAGCAGCAGGCGTCAAGTGCGTGCTGGTCCGCCGCGAAACCAACCCCGACGACCTGCCCGGTATGGTCGCAGCCGAGGGCGTTCTGACCGCCCGCGGTGGCAAGACCTCCCACGCCGCCGTCGTTGCGCGCGGCATGGGCAAGACCTGTGTCTGTGGCGCTGAAGCCCTCGAGATCGACGCCGAGGCCGGAACCGTGACCGTCGCCGGACGCGTCCTGACCGGTGAAGACGTTATCGCCATCGACGGCCAGACCGGTGAAATCTTCCTGGGCGAGGTCCCCGTGACCGACTCCCCGGTGACCACCTACCTGAGCCACGGCCTCGAAGCTGGCCTGGCTGCAGCAGCTGGCGACCCCGGTACCTCCGAACTGATCGAGGCCGTCCACCGCATCCTCACCCACGCCGACGAGGTGCGTCGCCTGCAGGTTCGCGCCAACGCCGACACCCCCGAGGACTCGCAGCGCGCGCTGGAGTTCGGTGCGCAGGGCATCGGCCTGTGCCGTACCGAGCACATGTTCCTGGGCTCGCGTCGTCCGCTGGTTGAGCGCGTCATCCTCTCCGAAGAAGGCTCCGCTGAGCGCCAGGAAGCATTCGATGCCCTGGAGAAGCTGCAGAAGGAAGACTTCCTGGCAATGCTCGAGGTCATGGATGGCAAGTCGATGACTGTGCGCTTGATTGACCCGCCGCTGCACGAGTTCCTGCCCCAGCTCACCGAGCTCGAGGTCAAGGTTGCCTTGGCGAAGGCCGCTGGCACCGTTGATCCCGCAGACGAGGAAATGCTGGTCACCGTGCGTCGCTTCCACGAGCAGAATCCCATGCTGGGCCTGCGTGGCGTGCGTCTGGGCATCTACCTGCCCGGCCTCTTCGCCCTGCAGATGCGCGCACTGTGCGAGGCCGCCGCTGAGCTGGTTGCCCGCGGCAAGGATCCGCGCCCCGAGATCATGGTTCCGCTGGTTGGCTCCGTGCGCGAGCTTCAGCTGATCCGTGAGGAAGGCGAGCAGATCATCGCTGCGGTTGCCGCTGACAAGGGCGTTGACCTGTCCGGCGTCACCATCGGTGCGATGATCGAGCTGCCGCGTGCGGCCATGACCGCTGAGGATCTGGCTGAGGAAGCCGACTTCTTCAGCTTCGGCACGAACGACCTGACCCAGACCGTGTGGGGCTTCTCGCGCGATGACGTCGAAGGTGTGTTCTTCCCGCAGTACATTGAGGGTGGCATCTTTGGTGTCTCGCCCTTCGAGTCGATCGATGTTCACGGTGTTGGCACGGTTGTGGCCGAGGGCGTGCGTCGCGCACGTTCCACCAAGCCGGACATCAAGCTCGGTGTCTGTGGTGAGCACGGTGGCGATCCCGCATCGATCCACTTCTTCCACCAGGTCGGACTCAACTACGTGTCCTGCTCGCCCTTCCGCGTGCCTGTCGCACGTCTGGAAGCCGGCCGTGCAGCTGTCGAGGATCACGTCGCACAGTGATGTCTCGGTGAACTGACACTGCTGTGAACCGGTCCGCCTCGTACGTGTTTGGCGTGCGAGGCGGACCGGTTTTGGCTGTAGAGCGGGATGGGTATTTAGGTTGAATGCCGTAGGCCCCGCCAGCTTGCGCTGGCGGGGCCCTGTGCGTGTTATGGACGCTGTCTCAGTACTTCTTCGGTCCTGAGTTTGCGCCAGGTTGCGCTGAGAAAGTGGTCGGTGGTGTGTGCAGGGGTGCTGGGCCAGACGCGGGAGCGACTGTCGGGGCTTGTGGTGTATACGGTGACGTAGGCATCGCGCTACTGCTCTCCACAACCATCACATTGCCGTTGGTGAGCACGATATTGGCAGGGGAGTGCAGACGAGCCATAGCTGTTTGCCGTTTACGCCATGCAAAAACGGCAATGATGATGGCAAACACAATATAAATTGCGTGTTCGATGGTTGGATCATCTGCAAGGTTGGGCGCAACTTTTTCTGCGAGCTTCAGGGCGAAGTTCAGCATGAGGATCAGGCTTGATACGACCACAATCGGGAAACTGACAATCGCGTAGATGCGTTGCGAGACCGAGTACAGCAGGTGATTGAGCTTGTGATAGGCGAATCCAACAATAATCATCGCGAGAACTGCCCAAATGAAGTGGGCTTTTTCTGAGGATGTCAGCCAGCCCATGTGATCCGCCGTGAAAATGCCGGAAAGCCCTATGACAAGCAGATAGTCGGGGGAGAAGAGCATCCACAGAAGCATTCCCATGTAGAAGAAGATCACGACGATGAATAAGAGCACGAGCAAAAGAGCGACCAACACCATGGTGTCACCGTAACAATGTGAAATTTGTGCTAGCTGGTACATTCCTGAACGTCGTCGACAGGCTCTGCTTTGCCATTCAGTGCATTCCGTCACCAGATATTGAGGGGCTTTGGTGCTTGGGTTGCGGGGTGTACAGGGACGGTCAAAATGTGACGAGCGGCATTTTTATAGAGCCAATGTCATAGATGCGCCCGCCTGCACTTATGTGCAGATAGGGTTGCACATAAGTGCAGGCACTGATGATGCTCGTGGGCAATTTTGATCGAAGTATTTCTGACCTGCGAAGATGCCCTAAATAACAGGGTGTCACCTTGAGAAATAAAGTCCAATTCTGTGTCCTACTACACACATAACCGGGTGACACGAAAAATGACGCGTTTCATAATTAACAACGGAGATCGGACATTGATTGGTCCGATTTTTGATTTTGTCCACCCTCGACAAGGAAGTCAGTGAACTGACTATGGAACGTCGCATTTTTGCACACCGCGGTCTGAACCGTGTCGCACCCGAGAACACTCTTGCAGCTTTCGAAAAGACTGCAGACGCTGGACTCACCTGGATTGAGACTGACGTCGACATCCTGGGCGATGGCACTCCGATCGTCATCCATGACACGTCATTGGATCGCACCACGAATCGCCGTGGCTCCTACTACGGCTTGGAGAAGTCCGACCTTGCATCGATCGATGCAGGCGCATGGTTCTCTCCCGAGTTCGTCGGGCAGCCCCTGCCGACTCTTGAGCAGCTCATCGAGCTCCTTAACCGTCGTGGTCTGAATGCGAACATTGAGATTAAGTCGAACGAGGCAGGCGGAGCCATGTCGATGCGTCTCATCGATTCCATCCTCGATGCACTGACCGGCCTGGATCCCGAGCGCGAAGTTTTCTTCTCCTCCTTCAACCACGTGCTGTTGGCGAAGATCAAGGAACGCGCTCCCCAGTACGAGGTCGGCTGCCTCTACGAGACGGTTGCCCTCTACGATGACTGGAAGTCCATGCTTGAGCTTGTCGGCGCATCGTACATTCACCCCGAGGATCGCGGTCTGACCAAGTCCAAGGTCGAGGCATTCCGCGAGGCGGGCTTCGGAGTGAACGTGTGGACTGTGAATTCAATTGATCGAGCACACGAGCTCTTCAATTGGGGCGCAACCGGTGTCTTCACCGATGTTGCAGACTCTTTTGCCCATCTTCAGTGAGTAAAACTCGAAAGGTAAATTGAACATCATGTCGGAAACCTCAGTAGGCGCAAAGTCGCGCCTTCCTAAGTTCATGCAGAAGGGCCGCATCGGCGGCTACCTTTCTGTCGTCCTCACCGGACAATTTGTCTACGTCTCCTTCGAAGCGTTCAAGGGTTCGCTGCTTGATCCGATGACCCAGGCACTGGGCATCAGCGTTGCTGACTTCGGTAAGATCATGACCGTCCTCGGCTTCGCAATGTTCATGTACGTTCCTGCAGGTTGGGTGAACAACCGTTTCCCGATCCGCAAGATCCTCATCGCCTTCGCTTCTTGGCGACTGCTGACCTTCCTGTTCCTGTGGCTCTCCCCGGTTCTGGGCTACAGCCTGAACCTCACAGCCCTTCTTGTTATTGCTGCTACTTGGGCAGTGTGGGATGCAATCGGTTGGCCCGCCGTCGTTAACGGCGTTACCTTCATGGCTTCCGATTCTGACTCCAAGGGCCGCGGCCTGGCCATGGGCCTCCTCGAGTCTCTGCGTCGTGGCCTCGAGTTCTGCATGAACCTGATCGTCATCGGATGCATCGCCGCTTTCCCGACTCACGCTAACGGCATCATGATTGGTTTCGGCCTGGGCTACTCCCTGCTGCTGATCCCGAACATCTTCGCCATCCTCCGCTTCGTTCCCGCAAACGCTGTTGCAGAGTCCGAAGGCCACTCCAAGAACACCGCAGCCCTCATGGGCCTCGGCAAGGTTCTGATCCAGCCTCGCGTGTGGTTCGCAGGCATCGCAGGTATGTGCGTCTACTGGGCCTACGTCAACCTGATTTACTCCTCCGCACCCTACCTGACCCGCGTCTACCAGGCGTCCACCGCTCAGGCCTCGACCTTCGGTATCTTCTCGACCGGCTTCGTCGGCATCATCGCTGGCCTGGTTGCAGGTGTCCTTGCTGACTACATCTTCAAGTCCTCCACCACCATGATGGCTGTCGCTCTGACCGTCATCGCTATTGGTGTGGGTGTGGTTTACATGCTCCCCGTCTCGGATTCGATGATGTGGCCCGCAATGATCTTCCTGATCGTTATGGCCTTCGGCGTCTTCTTGGGTAAGTCTGTGATCCTTGCTCCGATCGCCGAGCTCCACCTGCCTGAAGAGATCAATGGTTCCGCAATGTCGGTTGGTTCCTTCCTGGTCTACGCACCCGTCATCTGGGCGAACTACTCGACTTCGAACATCATTGATTCCCACGCTGCAGATCCTGCGGCCGGCTACCACATCATCTTCCTGATCACCCTGGTTGTCGCCGCTGTTGGTGCTGCTTGCGCCTACGCGTTGGTCTTCTCCAACCGTCGCTCGAAGGCAAAGGAAGCCGTCGAGGCGAAGTGATCCTTCGCAAGGCTGAGTCCTTCTAGTCGGTCTTAGCAGACCGTGCTTGCTTGGGCGGGTCCGCATCGTCCCCGGTACTGAGGTATCAGAGCCGAACGATGCGGGCCCGCTTTTCGCATCTCGATCCGCCCCGTCACCTGTCACCACTCTCAACTTCCCCGGCTCGTCTTCGACCATGCCCACGCGTGATTGTGGAACAATAAGACCAGATCGCATCTATTCATTCATCAACACACATCTGCCGGCAGGACATGAGGGGTTGGAGGCTTCATGGCTCTCTTTGAATTCGACGAGGGGCGTTTGATCCCCGCCCAATTCGGCCGCTCTGTTTCCGGTGGTCTTACCCCCGAAGTTGTCGACGCTGTGTGCAATCAGGTCCTCGAGATCGTTTCGCGTCCACTTTTTCCTATTACCTGGCGCGATATTTCGCCCTTCGAAGCACCAGCTTTCATCGATGAAAGCTCTCCCGAAAACGAGGCCCCGCGCCTGACCGCCTTGGACCCCTCCGGTCAGGTTGTCTCTGTTGAAATTCTTGACTTTCTGGACTCCGATACTCTGATTCAATCCCTTTCGCGCCTCGCGGGCACTGCCGCCTTGTCGTGGTCTGATTTGGCCCGTGAGTATCCCGGTGGTGTTGCAGCTTTCAAGTCTGGATGGCTGCATTTCCGCGATTCCATGCCGCCGTCGCCCGGCGCCGGCCCGCGCCTCGTCATGGTTGTTGGGAGCATCGACCCGGCCGTGCGTCCCGCACTCGAAGTCCTCGCTGCCTCAGGCGTTGAGGTCCACGAGATGAGCCTGCGCGAAATGAGCAATGGGCGCTCCTTCCTCGAAGTGCACGCCGTTGGCCCGCGCACCTACGCCCACGCCCCCCACCTGCTTGCCGGCCGCTCCGAGGACGTGCCCGCGATCGCCTCGTCAATCCCGGAAGTAACCGTCACAAGCGTTCACCCGGTCGCCCAGGCCCATGCTGACTTTTCCGAAGAAGCTGAGTCCGCGCTGGGGGAGGCAGACTTTGAGTCCGCCGAGCATTCGGTGGCGGACGATGTCGAACTCTACTCCGACGAAGTATTCGAGTATGGCGCAGACGCTGAAAATGCCATCGGGCGCGAGGGGGAGGACCCCCATCACCATGCGGCACCGCAGGTGAATGAAGAAGCCGGCACCGGCCTCGTCAGTGAAGAAGAAACCGAAGAACTTGCTCGCGCACGCGAGGCAGGAATCCCGGTCCTCGCTCGCGATGCGGCCGCGCTGCGTGTCCTGGGGCAGATCATCGCCGAAGATGTGCCCGCGATCTTGCTCGAGGCTCCGCAGGCGAATTGCGAGTTCACGGCCGATGGACTCCTGCGTGCGGGAGAGCAAACCTGGACTGATCCGCAAGAAGCCTTAGTGCACTTTCAAGTCGGCGGAGACGCATGGGCGCTGTGGCACCTGGGCGGCGAAGAAGGGCCGACCTTGGGAGAGTCGCTAGCCGAAGTCAATCGCGAGATTATCCGCGAGTACTCGCGCGAAGGCTGAGCGTCGGTCTTTGAGAGGACTATGCTCTTCGCTCAGTTCCCGTGAGTTAGATAAACGCGCCGATCCAACGATTCATCGTGTTGTAAACTTCTGCGCGCACCTGCGGGTCCGACAGCAGCAAGTCGTGCTTACCGGGGAAGCTCGCCATTGTGACCAACGGTCCAAGTCGCGCGGAACGCTCAAGGATGACCTCGCGATCCAAAACGACGTCACTGGAGAAAACTGCCTCCGTGAACTCTTCACCGAAATAGCTCGACGTTGACATCATTGAAAGTACGGGGATGTCCAGGTGCACTGAGCTCGCGACGTTTTCGTGGCCGTCCAGGATTGCCTCAAGCCACGCGGCGTAGGCCGGGTATGAGCCGGGGCGCTTCCACTCGAGGGCGTAGGTCCATCCCTTGACCGCAGGATCATCCGGGTAAGCGGCAAGCGAGTCAGGCAGGGGAGCGTCAAGTGCGTTCCGCCCCTCACGCAAGGAACGGCCGTAGTGGTCGGGGCCGTCTCCTCCGGGCACCGCCCACATCGGATTGCGTGAAGCGATCCGTTCGAGGATCGGTGCAACAGCTGAACGCATCGAAGCCATGGTCTGCATTTCAAGCCAGGCAGAATTCAAGATCAGGCCATCGAGTGCGCCCGGGTGACGGTTCGCCCACAAGGTTGCTAAGAGTCCGCCCGTCGAGTGTCCCATAAGGACAAGTGGCAGATCGGGGTAGTCCTCGCGAATGAGGTCCAGAGCTTCCGCAATGTCCTCGTCGTAAAGACTGAGGTTTGAAACGAAACCCATGCGCTGACCCGGGCGCAGCGAACGTCCATAGCGGCGCAGATCGAGTGCGTAGAACGCTCCGCCGCAGCCCGCGATGTCTTCGGCGAGCTCGCGTTGGAAGAAGTAGTCGTTTCGACCGTGAATATAAAGGAGTATGAAGCGAGGGGACTGCGGTGTAGTTTCGCTGGGCGTGGAGTGTGCGTCGGTAGGCGAAAGTGCGGGCGCAGGCGAGAGCGTGGGTGCGGCAGGGGAGGAGGCGCGCGCCGAGGGAGCGTGGCCTCGGTAGCGAACAAGGGTTGCGACAACGGGGCCCGCGTCATCGTCCATCAGGGGAATGGTCCGAGATTCGTAGTCTGTGCCGAGTATGTCTTGGCGCCAGTGGTCGCTTGGTGCGGGGCCTGCCTCTCCCCAAGGGGTAAGAACCTTCTCATCGACGAGGCCGTTGAAGCTTTCGGGAGAGGTCGGCGCGTCGGGGAGTTCAATGTCGTCCATGATTCTTGCTCCTGCTGACGATGGGTCGTGCATCGATTTTATGCGGAAAACTCGGGGGTGCGAGGGATTTGTGTGACTAATGTTGCGATTGTTGTGATCGTGATTTCTGTGGCTTCGGTTAAATATTGTTGCGTATGGTGCCGAAGTGAACTACCCTCAAATCCTGTATAAGAAGAGACGAACGCCCTTATCCCGGCGTGCAACGACAGGTGGACCAGTGAGAATTGAGACAAAGCGTCGCGGCCTACGCGCATTGAGCGTGACCGTGCTATTTGCTTCACTCGCTGCAGCAACTCCCGGCATTGCTCTTGCAACTCCCAGTGAAGATGACATTGCACGAGCTCGTGAAGCTGAAGACGCAGCAAAGATGTCGGTCGCTCAGATTGAGGTTGAACTGGCAAGCGTGAAGACCGAAGCCGAGCTTGCGCTTCAAAAAGCGCAAAGTGCTGCGGAAGAACTCAACGGTGCGCGCTACGCACTCGACCAGGCCACACAGACCGCACGCCAAGCACAGGCCGATGCAGACAAGGCCAAGGCCGACTATGAGGCAGGGAAGAAGGAAATCGCTTCCATCGCCCAGACTGCCTACCGCGACGGCGGTTCTTCACTCGATTCTCTTGCACCGTACCTTTCCGCCGACGGACTGCGCACGGTCGAAACGAAACAAGCAACGCTCAACTCCTTCTCGGCCTCGGCAAACGTCAAAATGCAAAAGGTCGCAGCTTTGGAGCAGGTCGCCAATGTCATGAATGACGCGGCCGTCCAAGCGCAGGCCAAGCAGGCCGCGGCAACCGCAGAGGTTGAGGTTCGCACCGCCGAAGCGCAGAGCGCGGCAAGTGCAGCGGCAAGCGCGCAGACCATGACCGCGGCGCGCCGTGATGCGTTGGTCCAGGAGCTGGCACGCAAGCAAAATACGACGGTTGAACTGATTAACCAGCGCGAGGCCGACCTCGAGGCTCAACGTCAGGCGGCGGCTGCCGAAGCTGCACGCCAGGCTGCCGCTGCGGAAGCGGCACGTCAAGCCGCTGCTGCCGAGGCCGCTCGCCAAGCGCAGTCGCAGCGCCAGCAAAACTCGTACGTCGCTCCCGCTCCCGCAGCGCCGAGCTACAGCGAGCCCTCGTACTCCGGCGGCGGCGGAGGAAACTCAGATGCCGCAGCGGGTGCAATCGCATGGGCAAAGTCCAAGCTCGGTGCTCCCTACGTGTGGGCGGGCGAAGGCCCGGGCTACGACTGTTCCGGTTTGGTCACCATGGCCTACCGGTCGCAGGGCATCTATCTGACCCACTGGTCGCAGGCGCAGTACTCCGAGGGAACGCGCGTGCCCGTCAGCCAAGCGCAGCCCGGAGACTTGATCTTCTGGAACTGGGACGGCGGCAATATCGACCACGTCGCGATCTATCTGGGCAACAACCAGATTATTGAGGCACCGACCTTTGGTGTTCCTGTTCGAATCACCTCGATCTACGGTTGGAGTTCAGTGCTTCCATATGCGGTTCGCGTCGCGTGATGGTGTGAGCGGGGGTGGGCTTCGGCTCTGCTCTCCGGTCCGTTGATTTGTCACACGAAGTCGGTGAATGTCGTGCGTTATAGCCTGTGACATTTGGCAACAACGTGTGGAGGCTGGGCAAGTGGCTTGGTGGGTCAGCATAAGGGCTGGCCTGGGAAAGGGCTCGTCCGGCAAACGAGCTCGGCCCAGCAAAAGACACACGAAGTTAGAGAAAGACATGCGTTATAGCCTGTGTCATTTCGTGACTTCGTGTGGAGGTGGCTGTGCAACAGGCCCGGGCGTTTGGGGAAGACGCCCGGGCCTCGTTATATCTGCCTTGGCCAAATTGTCGTGGGCCGCAGCGCTGCTTGTGATGCTCTTGTCGTGTCCGCAACAGGGTGTTCGTTTGCTGCTGTCACATGAAGTTGGTGAATGACATGCGCTATAGCCTGTGGCATTTGCTGACTTCGCGTGGAGGTAGCTAGACGGGTGGCGCGGCAGGACTCTTGCGTCGAGGTAGCCGCAGATCCGCTTGTGAGCTGTCTCAAGTTCGCAAAAAACCGAAATAACTTGCTCTGGCTCTTCGTTCCTACCGATGACACCGCAAAATGGCAGTCACGCGTCGGAGTTGCTTCGTTGCGAAGAGGAACACCATGATCACATTCGACACTGTTTCAAAGACATATCCGCCTGACACGCGAGCAGTTGAAGACTTTTCTCTAACGATTGCCCCGCACACAACAACAGTGTTCCTCGGGACGTCAGGATGCGGCAAGACCACGCTCATGCGGATGGTCAACCGCATGGTCACTCCAACATCCGGGACCGTCACCGTCCGAGGCCACAACGTCGTCAATGAAGATCCCGTCGCCCTTCGCCGCTCCATCGGCTACGTCCTCCAAGACGGGGGCCTCTTCCCGCATCGAACAATCGTTGACAACATTGCAACCGTTCCGGTTCTCGAAGGTGCATCAAAGGCAAGCGCGCGAGCAGATGCGCTCAAACTCATGGAGCTCGTCGGCCTCGATCCCTCAATGGCAAAGCGCTATCCCGCGCAGCTTTCTGGCGGCCAGCGTCAACGCGTCGGTGTCGCGCGAGCCCTGGCAAACCGTGCCGACATCCTCCTCATGGATGAACCCTTCGGAGCTCTCGACCCTCTGGTCCGAGCCGACCTCCAGCGCCAACTCCGTCGCATTCAAAAGTCCCTGGGCACCACGATCCTCTTCGTCACCCACGACATTGACGAGGCCATCTTGCTGGGTGATCGCATTGCCCTCCTGCGCGAGGGGGCACAGATTGCCCAAGAAGGCACTCCGCGCGATCTTCTCTTAAATCCAGCCAATGACTTTGTTCGCGAGTTCCTAGGAACGTCTGCAATCAGCGAGCGTGAACGAATTTTGGAGGGCGCACCCGACGGATCTCAAGCGGGCAAACCCGGCTTGGCCTCGGCAAACGACGCACAGGGGGAGCGCGCGTGAACTGGCTCTCCGGTTCCTGGGCGCTCATCGGTGACCTCACCCTCACCCATCTCACCATCGCAGTGCCCGCGATTATTGCTTCGGTGCTGATTGCAGTTCCTATAGGAGCGTGGGCGCAGCGTTCGAAAGGGGTCGGGGGTGCAGTTCTCTCTTTCCTGACAGTTCTCTACGCGGTGCCTTCGTTGCCGCTCCTGATTGTCATTCCTGTTCTGTCAGGGATCGCTCTTCGCTCGCGGGTCAACATGGTTGTTGTGCTAACGATTTACGGAATCGCCGTGCTGATTCGTCAGTGCGCCGAGGCCTTCGCCGCTGTTCCTGCTGACGTCCTCGAGTCCGCCGATGCGCTGGGAATGTCGCGACTCCGCCGATTCTGCACGGTTGAACTTCCTTTGGCTGTTCCAGTGATCGTTTCTGGGACACGCGTGGTCATTACCTCGACGGTTTCTTTGGTAACGATTGGTGCGTTCATTGGTGTGCGCTCGCTGGGGACACTGTTCACCGACGGTTTCCAACGCGGTTTGACCGTTGAGGTGGTGGCCGGGCTGGTGATGACGATTGCCTTGGCTCTGCTTTTGGATGCACTTGCAGTCGGCCTAGGAGCGCTAATGACACCGTGGAGGCAAAGGCAATGAACCTCCTATTTGAAGCCTTTCAATGGCTGGCAGATGGACACAATTGGCTAGGGCCATCCGGGATTTTCGAACGAGTCGGTCAGCACATCGTCTTCGTTGCAGCTGTTGTTTCTATTTCGGCACTCATCGCATTGCCAATCGGACTGTATATCGGGCACACCGGACGTTGGAAGAACCTCGTCATGATCGGGACCGGTGCCGCGCGAGCAGTTCCTACTCTTGGCCTCCTTACCCTGGTTGGCTTGTGGCTTGGAATCGGTTGGCAAGCTCCCTTGATTGCTTTGATTGCACTTGCAATCCCGCCGATTATCGCAGGTGCATATTCCGGTGTGATCTCTTCTCAAGGATCATCCGATGCAGCGCGAGCGATCGGTCTGACTGAAGGTCAGATCCTTACACAGCTAGAGATCCCAGTGGGCGCACCACTGATTCTTGCGGGTGTGCGCTCAGCGGTACTCCAGGTGATCGCGACGGCCACACTGGCTGCATACACAGCAAACCTTGGATTGGGACGTTTCCTCTACACGGGCCTGAAGACGCGCGATTATGGACAGATGATCGGAGGCGCGATCGTTGTTGTTGCGCTGGCACTCGTCACCGACGCCATACTTGCAGGACTCATGCGTCTTCTGCGCTCCCGAACCCATTCGGATTTACAAACTTTATAACTTCATCACATTCGCTTACAGGCTTTTCTACACTCAGCAGGCAAAACCAAAGGAGAGACAATGAAACGCTCCGTTCTCGCCGCCGCGGTAGCGGCATTCACTGCCGTTGCACTCACCGCATGCAGCACAGGGAAGTCCCTGGAAGGCGGTGAAGAAGCGAAGGAAAGCACGGCCTCGTCAAAGATCGTGGTTGGCTCACAAGACTACTACTCGAATGAAATCCTGGCCGAGGTCTATGCCCAGGCGCTCGAAGGATCAGGCTTCACGGTCGAGCGTCAGCTGCGCATCGGTCAGCGCGAGGTCTACATGCCCGAGCTGGAATCCGGTTCGATCGACGTTTTCCCCGAGTACACGGGCAACTTGCTCCAGTACTTCGATAAAGACGCGAGTGCTCGTGCGGATGCTGAGGTTTACCAGGCGCTGGGCGGAGCGCTGCCCAAGGGGTTGCGCGTATTGGATGAAGCCCCTGCGACCGACCAGGACTCCTATGTTGTCACCACTGCTTTCGCTTCCGAGCACTCTCTCAGCTCAATTGGTGACCTGGCGAAAGCTGGACAGATCACTCTTGGCGGCAATTCTGAGCTTGCGACGCGTCCGTATGGGCCGAAGGGACTGGAATCGGAATACGGTGTGAAGGTCGGTTTCACGCCGATCGAAGACTCGGGCGGCCCGCTGACGGTAAAGGCGTTGAACGATGGCTCGATTCAGCTGGCGAACATCTACTCTTCGGACCCCGCTCTTGCAGACGGAAGCCTGACAGTCCTCAAGGACCCGAGGGGCCTCTTCTTGGCATCGCACGTTGTGCCGGTCGTTTCTACGAAGATCAACCAAGAGGCGGCCGCTGTGATCAATAAGGTCAGCGCGGCTATGGACGCCAAGGACTTGATTGAGATGAATCGGCAGTCGACTGCCGAGGCTCAGTCTGCCTCCTCGATTGCTTCGAAGTGGCTTGAATCGAAGGGCTTGCCGCACAAGTAAATGAGGGGGCACTTGTGTGGTGTCAGGTGCCGCCAGTCCTCCCTGAATGCCACATGATCCTGGCATGCCTCTCCTCTATTTCGCACACGAAGTCGGCATGCTTGCCCTCCATTTCTCACACGAAGTCGGTGAATGTCACAGGAAACGACCTGTGGCATTTGGCGACAACCTGTGGAGGTAAGTGCGGCGCTGCTCGTGATGCTCTCGCCGCTTTCGCAACAAGCTGTTCGTTCTCCGCTGCCACAGGAAGTCGGCGAATGTCATGCGCTATAGCCTGTGGCATTTGGCGACAACGTGTGGAGGTTGGGTGAGTGCAGCGACTTTGCGCGGAGAATGCGAAGGCCTTGGAAAGACGCTGGATACTCAGTCGATATACCCCTTGTCCCACAGCCGGCTAGAAGTCGTTGGTATGGCCTCGAGCAAGTCGAGCCGTTGGGCAAGATCGATCTGAAGACGAGGCAGGTTCTTTAGCTGTTCCCACGAGTATCGAATGACATGCCATCCGCAGTCGCGCAGGTCCTGTTCTCGGCGAATCCACCGTTGTTTTGCGCGGTAGAGATCCTCATTCGTACTTCCCAGTTTGCTCATTCCGTCAAATTCGATCGCGACGTCTTTCTCTGGAAGAGTGAAATCAATGAAGTGCCTTCCTGTACTGCTATTAATCTCGAACTGTGTCAGTACAGGACCGCTATAGATGCTGCGGATCGCGTAGAGCATTGCCGCTTCGGCGGGGTTATCGCATCCTGCATCTGCGTTCTTCACAATGAGTTTCGCGGTAGAAATTCCATATTTCCAGCCGTTTTCCTGAGCAGCAGATAATCGTTGAGAAAGCTCTTCACGCAGGTTGTTCTCGCGGATACGTGAGTCCCCTACGCGCTGTAGCGAAAAATCCGATTCAGTGTGCAGCACCATGCACATGGCAACAAAAGCCTCAAAGTGCTGCGACCCCATCGCGAGGCGAAGAGCTGCATCCAATTTGTCTTCTACTTGAATACCTTTCTCGGTTAACCGGTGGTCTGTCAGCGGAGGCCTGCGCAACTTTCGAACCTTCACGCTTGGAATGGTGAAACCCGAGTAACGCACAGGTGGGAGTGTGGAATTCGGATAGGGCTGAGGACACCAAAAGGTGATGTCATGGTTTGATGACCACAGCGGAACGCCCTGGATACACAGCGAGCTGGTTCCAACGAATACAATCCGCGGATCTCGTGATTGTGCGAGTGAAGCAATACGAGCACGATCGATGCGTTGATTAACTTCCCACCGAGGGAGCCCAGAGGAAATGGTCAGCATAAAACCACGCTTTACTCTGACCTGCGAGTGAGAACTTCCGTCTATTGGTGCTAAATAAACTTCTCGTGTTGATCGGGAGAGTACGCACCCTTCTATCTCTTCTTCGTCCATGTACCCAGTGTCTGTAGCACAGTTCAACCAGGGGGAGGCTCGCATTAATCTGTGGAAAACGCCGATTGCGTGTACACCCTATGGATAACTTTTGGCTGCTTGGTGTGAGTAGCGCTGGGTGCGCAGCTGCTCCCGTTCGTCTTCTTAGAAAAGTCACATGAAGTCGCTAAATGTCATGGGTTATAGCCTGTGTCATTCATCGACTTCGTGTGGAAAAAAGGGGACGAGGCCAGGCAAAGGTGGCCCGGTAGTGTCGTAAACAGGGCGGCCGGGTAGTGTCGCAAACAGAAAAGGGCTGGTGCTCAAGTGAACACCAGCCCCGATCCCGTTGGGAGAACGATTAAACGCTCAGTGAGCGTTGAAGCCTTCTGTTTCTGCGCGCTCGAAGGAACGGCGGATTTCTTCTTCTGCCTCTTCTCGGCCCACCCAGTGCGCACCTTCGACGCTCTTGCCGGGCTCGAGGTCCTTGTAGACCTCGAAGAAGTGCTGGATTTCCAGGCGGTGGAACTCTGAGACATCTTCGATGTCGGTACGCCACGCGGCGCGCTGGTCCGAAGCGGGCACGCACAGGACCTTATCGTCACCGCCCTTTTCGTCGCGCATGCGGAACATTCCAAGGGCGCGGCAGCGAATCACGCAGCCGGGGAAAGTGGGTTCTTCGAGGAGAACAAGAGCATCCAAAGGATCCCCGTCCTCGCCCAGCGTGTCATCGATAAAACCGTAGTCGTCAGGGTATCGAGTCGAGGTGAAGAGCATACGGTCCAAGCGGATGCGTCCAGTCTCGTGATCGATCTCGTACTTGTTACGGTTCCCCTTGGGAATCTCGATGGTCACGTCGAATTCCATTCGAGCCCTCCTGAGTCGTTGATCCACCACGTGGATGTCGATTACGTATTCTTACCCCCCGAAGCATTAGGGTGTTCCTAGGTCATTGACGGAAGGACAACCCCTACATGCGACGTGGGACTACTGCTGCGATTGTAGGCGCATCGAGCGCCGCAGTGCTGATCGCAGCCTATTTTGTAGCAGATGTGCAGGATGCCGCACCAGGCATCTTCACACTTTCTCAAGCACCCGCACCATCTGCTGCCCCCACAGCGTCAGCTGTGCCCGCTCCGACACTGAATGTTCCACAGGGACAGGGGGATAGTCAAGCCCCCACGAGCCGCGAGCTCGAAGAAGCATGGGCTCCTGCCGTTGCCGCCGCGCAGGAAGGCGGCTGGAACGCGTGGGCAATGGTCGTTGATGCTCGAAGCGGGAACACTCTCTACGAATACAACGCGAATAGCGCCCACACCCCGGCTTCGATCACCAAGATCCTCACCGCCTACACCGCACTGTCCCACCTTGACCCGAATTCGCACCTGACGACCTCAGTCGCGCAGGACAATGACAATATCTACCTCGAGGGCGAGGGTGACCTTCTTCTGGGAGAGGGAACCAATTCCATCGAGGTCAGCGGCCGCGCGGGCCTCGAAACCCTGGCAAAAGATACGGCGAGTTCCCTGATGTCTAAGGGCATTTCGCATGTCGAATTGCACGCGGCCCCCGCGCTTTTTGCGGATACCGCGCGCCCGGCCTCGTGGAGCGAACAGCAGGTTGCGGGCTACGAAGGCCAGCTCGCCCCCTATGCGATCGACGCGGGGCGCACCTACCCCAAATCGAATGAGTTCTACGCGGACTCGATCTCGAATGTCTCCGAGGTTTTTGCGCAGAAGCTTCGCGCGCAGGGAATCGATGTTGATTTCGGGGTCCGAGGCACAGCCCCCCAAGGCGCAACCCGGATCGCTTCCGTGCAATCCGCGAGCGTCGATGAGCAGATTCGCTGGATGCTTTATCACTCGGATAACACCCTGGCTGACCAGTACTGCCACTTCGCCGCACGCCAATCGGGTGGAGAAGCAAGTTTCGCCGGGTCGGTCCAGACCCTCGAAAAGACGCTGAACGAGCGCGGGATCCCGACCGATCAGCTTTCTTTGGAAGACTGCTCGGGGCTTTCCTCGAACGATCGGATTCACCCCAAAACTTTGGCGGCTATCCTTTCTCAGGGCTTCGATGCCGCCCAGCCTGTTGCTCCTCGGGTTGTGCGTAATCTCCCGTGGGCGGGAGTCCAGGGGACTTTGGCGAACCGCCTCACCGATGACATGGTCGCGGGCAATGCACAGGCGAAAACGGGATCTTTGGCGGAAGTGTCCTCACTCGCGGGAGTCGTCTCGACCTCGAAGGGGCACCCGGTGATCTTCGTTATCGGCTTTGACAAGGTTCCCGATGATGGCGCGTATGCTACTCGCGGTTATCTGGATAATTTTGTCACCGCAATCGCCGAAATGTGACGGGCCGATTCGATAGCATAGAGACATGCCGATCTATCCCACTCTGACACGAATCGCGCAGCTCTCTGCTTTGGGCATTTTCTCGGGCCCCCAGGCGTCTTTCGCTTCGGCGCAGGCGATAGTTTCTCGTTTGAAGCGCGGCCAGGAGTGGGCGAACAAGCGCCTTCCCGGCGTCATTGGCCGTTTTGCTGAGTTCTCGCCGGTTGAGGTCTCTCTTCCTCTTGTCGAGCGCCGCTCGTCGATGCGTCTGTGGGCGCAATTCGCCGAGGACTGGGGAGTGCAGCTGCTCAGCGCTCCTAGGATCCTCACCGCCCGGGGCGCTCTCGGAGTTCTCGCGAGGCGTTCTTTGAGCGTGAGTGGTCCCGATGGTGGAGCCGCCTGCATTGTCGCTCCGAATGTTCTCGAGGCCGGCATCCGCGGAAAGTTCGACTTGGGAGACTGGGCGAAGTGGGTTGCTTTGCGTGCAGCTGTTGACACGTGGCTTTCTTCGCGCACGCCTTTCTTTGAGGAATACTGCCGCGAACTTGTTCCGGTTGCCTCGATTGATCCGATTGATGCGCAGGAGCTTTCTCGTCAGCTTCTTGTCCGTGATTGCATCATTGATGTTTTTATGGATTCACTGACCCCGAAGGACCTGTCTTCCGTAAAATGGATCGACGCGCACCGCCCGGCTGATTTCATGGTGGATGGAGCGCTCGTCACACTTTTGGGCGGGCTTGTCCCGCAGGGCGTCATCCAAGCTCGCCGCGAGATGGCGAGCTACGTCCGCGAGGTTCTTGCGGGCCCCGGTCTTGAATCGATTCTGACTCCACGGATGTGGCCGAGCTTCCAGTGAAATCTATTCCCGCAAACCCCACGGGGGATGTGCGACGCCTCTCTCTGGCCGTACGCGAGCACGTGCACTGGGCACTTGCCAATTGCGACGCGATTCTGATCGCAGTATCGGGCGGCGCAGATTCCACAGCTCTCGCAGCGGTCGTCATCGACCATTGCCTACGCGCTGGATCCACCCCTCATACCCTCAGCGTTGATCACGGGATCCGTCCGGGTTCGGATCGCGAGGCCCAAGAAACATGCGAAGTGATGGCCTCCTTGGGTGCGCAGAGTTCGTGGGTGAGCGTCACCGTCGACGCCCCTGGTGGTCCCGAGGCCTCGGCGCGCATGGCCCGCCGGAGTGCACTTGCCGAGCACGCCCAGACTTTGGGCGAGCGGGTCGCCGTTTTCTTAGGGCACACGATGGACGACCAGGCTGAGACTGTTCTTTTGCGGCTTGCACGAGGCTCTGGAGTTGGCTCCCTGCGCGCGATGAGTGTTCGCGATGACGCCGGGAGCATCGTGTGGATGCGTCCCCTGATGAATTGCCGCCGCAGTGAGACTCTTGGAGCATGCCGCCAGCTTGAGCTTCCTTGGGTTGATGACCCCTCGAACAAGATGGACGGTCCGTGGCGGGCTGCTGATGGGAGTGCACTGCGCCGGAGCGCCGTGCGCGAACAGGCGATCCCCAGCCTCGCGCATAGCCTTGGGATGGACCCGGTTCCTTCCCTTGCCCGCACGGCTGAGCTCTCCGCTGCAGACGACGAGGCCCTTAACGAGTGGGCAGAGCAAGTTTGGCAGCGCGCGTGGGAGTGTGCGGCCGGGGAAACGCAACCGAGGCCGGAAGCTCTGGCCGGGGAACTGCGCCCAGCGCTGGAAACCCCGCCGGCGGCGGCCGAGGCGGCCTCGGAAATTGGGGCACTTCGGGTCGCAGAACTCAAAGAGATCCCCCAAGCGGTGCGTATGCGCGTTCTTCATCGCTATCTCTGCGCAGTGGGAGCGCCCTCCCTGGTTCACCTCGAACAAGTCGATGCGCTCATCACTCGCTGGAGCGGGCAAGGCCCTCTCTCGATTCCCAAAGGAACCCTCACGCGCGTCGGAAAAGGAAAAGACGCGAGGCTCATCTTGCACCCATTGCGCCTAGAGCGAGAAAGACCGCGTCACTGAGCAGCCCGTAGGGCACATGTGGCACTCTTAATTATCTGGACTAGCAGTCGAAAGGACATGGAACTGTGGACGCACAGGACATGGGAGATGCGCTCGAGCGCATTCTGGTTACCGAGGACGAACTATCTCGCCGAATGCGTGAACTCGCTGCGCAAATCGACGCGGATTATCAGGGCAAAGAGCTTCTTTTAGTGGGCGTTCTCAAGGGCGCTCTCATGGTGATGGCCGATATGTCGCGTAATCTTCACACGCCTCTGGCAATGGACTGGATGGCGGTGTCTTCCTATGGGACCGGCACGAAGTCTTCTGGCGTGGTTCGCATCCTCAAGGATCTCGACGCAGATGTGCATGGTCGGGATGTCCTGATTGTCGAAGACATTATCGACTCGGGTCTGACGCTGTCGTGGCTCCGTGAGAATCTATTGACTCGCGGCGCAGCATCGGTCGAAATTGCTGCGGCCCTGCGCAAGCCTGAAGCTGCAAAGGTCCATGTTGACGTCAAGTACGTCGGTTTTGATATCCCCAACGAATTCGTCGTGGGCTACGGCCTCGACTATGCAGAGCGCTACCGCCATCTTCCCTTCGTCGGGACCTTGGCGCCGCATGTTTATGGCGGCTGAAAGGGGCTTCCATGGCAAATAACACTCAGAGCAAGAAAAAGAAGAACGCCTGGGGGCTTGCAGCAATTCCTGTGCTGCCCCTCGTCATCGCGCTGTTCTTCTTGTGGACGTGGTTCCAGCCCCAGTCGGTGGATACCTCCGAAGGCCTTCAGATCCTGAAGGAAGCCCAGATTGAGCGCGTGACCGTCAATGACGGCACGCAGCAGGTCAACCTGATGCTGAAGGACCCGTGGACACACAAGGCCGCCGGGGCCAATGATCGTGAGCGCAGCCTTGGACGTTCGATCTCCTTCACCTACGCGCGTACGCAGTCGCAGACTATCGTCGATGCAGTAGAGAAGGCCTCGCCGACAACCGGGTGGAACGCCTACTATCCACAGTCTTCGCTTCTGGGTTCGACCTTGGTCATGGTCTTGCCGCTGCTCATCGTCATGGGCCTCTTCTGGTTCTTCATGGGTCGAATTGGTGGCGGACGGATGATGGGCCCCTTCAGCCAGAGCCGCACGAAGGAATTTAACCAAGAACGTCCGAATGTCACTTTCGCTGATGTTGCGGGTGAAGATGAGGCCGTTGAAGAGCTCGAAGAAGTCCGCGAGTTCCTCATTGCTCCCGAAAAGTTCCACAAGGTTGGAGCCCGCATTCCCCGAGGCGTCCTGCTTTACGGTCCTCCCGGAACGGGTAAGACTTTGCTGGCAAAGGCAGTTGCAGGAGAGGCCGATGCCCCCTTCTTCTCCATTGCCGGTTCCGAGTTCCTCGAAATGTACGTCGGTGTTGGTGCCTCGCGCGTGCGCGACTTGGTCGCCCGTGCCAAGAAGGTTGCCCCCGCGATTATCTTCGTCGACGAAATCGACTCCATCGGTCGCCACCGTGGTTCGGGATATGGCGGCGGCTCCGATGAGCGCGACCAGACTCTGAACCAGCTCCTGGTTGAGATGGATGGCTTTGATGATTCCTCGAATTTGATCTTCATCGCCGCAACGAACCGCCCCGATATTCTTGATCCGGCGCTGCTGCGTCCGGGACGCTTTGACCGTCAGATCGCGGTTGAAGCCCCTGATCTCAAGGGGCGCGAGGCCATCTTGCGTGTTCACGCCGAAGGCAAGCCGCTGACCGATGACGTCAACCTCCACACGATCGCGAAGCGCACCCCGGGTTTCACCGGCGCCGACCTTGCCAATGTTTTGAACGAGGCCGCGCTGCTGACCGCACGCTCCAACGCTGACCTCATCGATAACCGAGCCATTGACGAGGCCATTGACCGCGTCATCGCCGGCCCGCAGAAGCGTACCCGCGTGATGAACGATCACGACAAACTGGTGACCGCCTATCACGAGGGCGGCCACGCACTGTGTGCTGCTGCTCTTCGATACACCGACCCGGTCACGAAGGTGACGATTCTTCCGCGCGGTCGCGCTCTGGGTTACACCATGGTGCTCCCGACCGAGGATCGTTACTCTAAGACCAGGAACCAGATCCTCGATGATCTGGTCTACGCGATGGGTGGCCGCGTCGCCGAAGAACTCGTCTTCCGCGATCCTTCCACTGGCGCCTCGAACGATATCCAAAAGGCCAGCGCACAGGCACGTGCTTTGGTCACCGAATACGGTATGTCCGATCGCATCGGTAATGTGCGGCTGAGTGCGGACGAATCCGATCCCATGACCGGTTACGGAATGGGCCGCGGGAATGAGCGTGCATACTCAGACGAATTGGCATCCATCGTGGATGAGGAAGTTCGCAAGTTTATGGATGCGGCAACCCGCGAAGCGTGGGAGATTCTGACGAAGAATCGTCACGTCTTGGACCGCCTCGCTCAGCGTCTTCTTGAAGAAGAGACCTTGGATGAAGCCCAGCTGGCTGAGATCTTCGCCGATGTCATTAAGCAAGATGAGCGTCCCGTGTGGAACTATGGCGAAGAGGCTGCCATCGAAGGTGCAGTTATGGGCAACCCCATTGAGATGCCCGGTGGTGACCGCGCGAAGTTCGATCCAAATTCGGATCCCAGCGAGGCTGCGGCTGAGCCGGCGATGACGCTTGATGATCCCGCAGGGGGAGTGCAGCCCGAGGAGAATGGCCAGTGACCTACGATCAGCACGGCGTTGAAGATGCTTCCCGCGCTCTTCTTGAGGCAGTGGGGGAGGACATCACGCGCGAAGGTCTGCGTGATACTCCTTCGCGAATGGGGCGTGCGTGGCGCGAGCTGCTCAGCGGTTTGGAAGAGGATCCCCGTGATCACCTGAAGACCACCTTCGAGGTGGGGACGGATGAGATTGTCATGGTCCGCGATATCCCCTTCTATTCCGTGTGTGAGCATCACCTTCTGCCTTTCTACGGGCACGCGCACGTCGGGTACATCCCGAAGGGCGGTCGCGTGACGGGGCTTTCGAAGCTCGCGCGCGTTGTTGAGGGCTATGCTCGTCGTCCCCAGGTCCAAGAGCGCCTCACCGCGCAGATCGCGGATGCGATTGATGAGGTTCTTGCCCCGCAGGGCGTCATTGTCGTCGTCGAGGCCGAGCACATGTGCATGACCATGCGCGGTATCTCCAAGCCCGGCTCTTCAACGGTAACTTCCGCTCTGCGCGGGATCGTCAAGCGCGATGCAACGCGGGCGGAAATGATGTCTTTGGCCTTGGGAGGGGTCCGTCGATGACATCTCACGAGGCCGCCTCCGCTTGGGCGCTCGCGGGCGGTGCGCGTCCGCCTCGTCTTCCCAAGGGAATCACGCTTCCTACTGACCGGATGCTGGTCATGGGAATCCTCAACGTGACTCCGGATTCCTTCTCCGATGGAGGGCGTTTCTTTGATCCGGGCGCTGCCTTTGAGCACGCGGTCCAGATGGTTGAAGCCGGCGCCGATCTTGTTGATCTTGGCGGCGAGTCGACGCGTCCGAATTCTCAGCGCATCAGCGAGGACGAGGAGTGGGAACGTATTGGTGGGACCATCCAGCGCCTGACTGAGGCGGGGATCGTCGTTTCGGTTGATACTCTTCATGCGATCACTGCTCGCCGAGCCGCAGACGCGGGAGTCGCAATCATCAATGACGTCAGTGGGGGGCGCTGGGATCCGCAGATGAACGCTGCGGTTGCCAAGACCTCGTGCGCCTACGTGATCCAGCACTACCGCGCGCTTCCGGGTATGCCCGAAGAGTCCTTCGATTATGGGGACCAGCCTATTGCCGTTGCGCTGCGTGAGCGCGTGGCAAGCCAAGTTCGCGATGCTCTCGAGGCCGGTGTTGAGCCTGAGCGAATCATCGTCGACCCGGGACTGGGTTTTTCACTTAATAACGAACAATGCTGGTCTCTCGTCGCGTCGCTCCGGATTTTTGCGGAGCTTGGGTACCCTGTTCTTATAGGTGCGTCCCGGAAACGCTTCCTCGGTCAGTCCCCCCTTTCGGACCGAGACGAAGCAACTCTCGATATTTCTCGGCGCGCGCTTTTAGACGGGATGTGGGCTGTCAGGGTCCATGCCATAGACCAACAAGCGAGGCTTGTGCGTGCAGGGAGGTGAGGGCACGGTGGGACAGCTCGATGTCATCGCATTACGCGGCATTTCAGCGCAGGCTGTCCACGGAGTCCTCACGAAGGAGTGGAACGCTCCTCAATCTTTCTCGGCTGACATCCTCTTGTGGGTCGACACCGATCAAGCGGCACTCAGTGACGATATTGCCGACACCGTCTCCTATGCGGAAATCGCTGAAAAAGCACACGCAATCCTCAGAGGTCCTTCGGTTCGCCTCATCGAAACGCTGGGACATCGAATTGCGGACGTCGCAATGGAAGATGAGCGAGTGCGCGGCGTTGAGGTCACCATCCACAAGCCCGATGCTCCCATCGATGTTCCTTTCGCCGATGTCTCGGTGACAATCCGCAAGGGAAATATCCCTCTACCTTTCGTTGCGGCATCTCATGATCTTCCTTTCGACGGGCCGACCTCGGAAGAAGACAAGCCGGCGCAACCCAGTGGCCCGACTGCACCTGAAACCGGCACAGATGAAGAGTGTGATACCCCGAGCGTTGGCGTTGAAACGGTTGCGGCCCCCACCTCGGAGTCAGATGCTGTCACGCCAAGCGAAGCTGCCCCGGAAATTGAACTCCCGGCGGAGCCCGTCAAGCACTCGCACCGCGGTGCCTACGCTGCCGATGATCGCCCTTCGACATGTGACGTGGTCCTAGCCTTTGGTGGAAATCTGGGGAATGTTCCCGTCACTTTGAAGAGCGCCATCGAGGAAATCTCCCAGTGGGATAACGTTGATATCACCACTGTCTCTCCGTTGGTACGTACCCGTGCGGTATTGCGGCCGGGTCAAGACGCCCAGCCGGATTATTGGAATGCCGTTGTTCTGGGAACAATTTCTCTTGCCCCTCTGGATCTTCTTGATCGCATCCACGAACTCGAGGCGCGCCTGGGACGCGTGCGCCATGAGGTATGGGGCTCGCGCACCATCGATATCGACGTCATCGATATCAAGGGAGTGACCTCGGATGATCCGCGCCTGACGCTACCTCATCCTCGGGCACACGAGCGAGCCTTTGTCCTTTCCCCGTGGCTCATGGCAGACGAACATGCGGAGCTTTCGGGATACGGCCCCCTTGCAGATCTCATTGCCCAGGCGCCCGACCGAGGTGGAATCCTCGACGCGGTTGCCGACTGGATGGAAGATCCCGAGTCGGTCATCGCTGATTCAGACGAATTACTCGAAGAATTGCGTCTGCCCCGTCTGGAACAGGCCGAAAAGCTTCGCCCCCTCAAGCTTGAGACGAATGGTATGTCAGCACGTCCCAGTCGTTTGGACATGCTTCCCGAGGCCTCTCGTTCCGATCTGGCTCCCGACGATGAAGGGACGGATTTCGTCTGGAAACAGCTGTGGAACCGTTGGAGTTCCCCGGTGGATTCGGTCGAGTCTCGACATGTTGAGCTGTCAAAGCCTGCAGTCTCGCAGCCTTCGGCAACGTCGGCCCCCGCGACTGCAGCGTCTTTCGAGTCCACAACCGGTGATCGCCCATCGGAAGAAACTGATTCATCCGTTCCGCCCAGCGCAGCTTCATCGAATGAAGCGCCTATTCAGCTTGCGAGCCGCCAGGTTCCGGCTCCCGCACCGCTGAACGTCCCTCCGCTGAAGCTTTCTCGTCTTTCCGCTCAGGCAGATAGCTCCGCGTCGACTGAGCTCACTGAGGGAATGGTCTCTTTGGCGCCTCGTCGCCCCATTCCAACGGTTCGGGTTGAACAACCCACGGTGGTTCGCCGTCCCCTCTTCGAGCGCGTGCAGAGCCGCGAGTCCGAGATCCCCAGTGCTTCCCTTGAAGCCACCCCTGAAACTCCCATGATTCAAAGTGCGGAGCCGCTGGAAGAGTCTGCTCCCTCAACCTCGCCGATTACCGCGGAAGTTCCTTTGAGCCGCAGGAAGCGCCGTCCCCGCTGGCGTCCTGTGACCGAAGAAGGAACCGGTATTTCCACGGCTAATTCCCCGCGTCCTTTCCGTGCTCGCACGGATCGTTTGGCCGCCCAATCGCACCGCGCCAAGCCCTCGCACCGCGCGCCCGAGTCCGCGGATTCAGCATCGAAGACTACTCAACAGACCCCAGCCGTCTCCGAGGCCAACGCTCCGCAACCCCGCCGAAGCTCACTTTTCTCCCGCCGACCCGAACAGGCCTCGGCACAGGAGAAGGCAAAGGCACAGGGGGAGGCTCAAGCGCAGGGAGCTGCAGCCTCGCACCGTAACCCTGCAACGCGCGCGCTTCCGGGCTGGACTTTCTCTGAGGACGTTCGCGTGGTGGATGATTCCAGTGCGCTGACCCCTCGCGAGGCGACTTCGGCCCCTCAGCCCAGTCTTCCCCCGCGCTACAGCCACGTGCTGGATCCCAAACTTGCCGATACCATCGATCAGGGGCCGGCACAGGAAACGGGACCACAGACTCCTTCCTCAAGTGTTCGTCGCAATGTGACGATCCGTCCCAGTGTGACCGGCCAGATTCCTGTTTTCCGTCGTCGCCCTGAGGACTCATGAAACCGCTGAGTATTGTTCTTCTTGTCGCCGAGGCAGCTGCTGCCTCGGCGCTTGCAGCTGCAGCCACTGCTGTTGCAATTCGCTTGGGACAAGGCCCCTGGATCATTCACCCAGCACTCGCATTGGTTTTTCTTGTCGTTGCAGGAATCCTCGTGTGGCTTGGCCTGCAGGTTCGCCGTTTCCGTGCTCATAAGCCCACGTGGATTGATGCCGTTGCAGCCTTGAGAATCGCGATGTTCGCACGGTCGAGTGCTCTGGTAGGTATTCTCAGCAGCGCAATTATGGTCGGGATGTCTCTCGCTTTCTTTACGCGCTGGGAAGCTCAAGCCAGCGTTTATGCGGCGATTTGTGGCCTGATTTGTGCTCTTGGTGCCCTTGCATGGGGAATCGCCGGGATCGTTGTTGAGCGCTGGTGTGTCATCGACCCTAAGGACGACGCCAAGGAAGGTAAGCAACGAGCGCACGGAGCCAAGGGAACAGTAGGGGCTTCGAGTCGTGTAGGTGCAGGCAGCGGAAAGTCGCAGGGGGCACTCTAATGGCACGGCGTTCTGGACCATCCTCGTCGAGGCCCCCGCGTCCTTCGGGTCGTACTCCCTCCCAGCAGGGGAAGAAACGCGCAACTGTCCGACCTGCGCAGGTTCCGACCTCGTTATGGGTGAGAAGAATTGTCACGGGACTTGGCTTACTTCTCATCGTTGCGCTTCTTATCTGGGGGATTGCAAAGGGAGTTTCGGCACTGACGAAGTCCAAGGAGGCAGAGCCTCAACCGCAGCCCACCAGTGCGCAGCCTACCCCTACAGCAACAGCGACGGGTGCGGCTTCGTTGAAAGACGGAGAAACTGCGAGCAGTGATGGCATCGTTGATGCTGATGGACGTGTCCGGATCCCTGCGTGTGCACCGGCGGATCTGACGGTCCGTCCGTCTGTATCAGACACCTTGGTTGGGCAAACCCAAAATGTTTCTGTCGCAATCGAAAATCGCGCGGGGGTTGCCTGCTCCTTTGAATTTGGACAGATCGATCTGAAGATTCTCAGCGGCGACGAGACTGTTTATGACGGATCAAAGTGCCAGCGTGATCGCGAGAGTGCTACTTTGCTCTTGGTTCCGGGGGATACCTGGAATGGCGGTTTGAGCTGGGATGGAGGACTCTACTCGGGGTGCACTCCTCGCGATGGAAACTCTGATGGCGCGACCGATCCCGCTCCTGCTGGTACCTATCGCGTGCAATTGATGCTCGATGGAAAGACCGTTGGAGACGAGAGAGTCTTCACGATTACGCAGCCCGCGCCAGCCACTACCGAGGCGACGCCGACGCCTTCCGAATCAGCGCAATCGCAGGGCGACTCGCAGCAGGGCGAACACGAGTAAGGGGCTGCGTTTTACCAGCCGACGATTCCCGTCGCCGCCATTGAGAACTGATTCTCAAGAGTTTCACGGATGAGCTTTGCTCGGTAGGGGCCGATTCCTTCGATCTGTTGGAGGTCTTCGACGCTGGCTTCCCGCAGGTCTGCAAGATTCTCCCAGTGGCTGGTGATTTCCTTGATGACATTCCACGGCAGGCGGGGGACCAGGGACAGAGCCCGGACGCCTCGGGGTTGGATCATGCGGTCCAGATCGGAAGGATCGTAGACGCCAAGCCCCAGAACGTTTGCGATAGCCGCAAGATCGACAAGACGGTCACTGGCGAGCTCAGATAAAGCGGCTTCGGCGGTCGCCACGGCAGATGAATCCCTGATGTAATCACGAAGGACCAGAGCGCGTTCCGATCCGGCTCCGCGAACTAGATCATCAACCTGCAGGGCGAGAAGGCGGCCTTCAGAGCCGAGTTCTTCAAGGTACTCGTTGATTTCAGACGTGATGCGGCGGATCATTTCCATTCGCTGCATGACGGTTGCAACGTCACGAATGGTCGCCGAATCGCGCATTTCGAGGATTGTGAGAGTCTGCAAGACTTCATCGAGACGCTGACTGTAACGATCCAAGGTGTCAACCGCGAGATTTGCACGCGAGAGCAAAGCTTCGGGTTCTTCGACAATGTGGTGGTATTTCCCGACGTAGATCGAGATCAAGCGCATGGATGCGGAAACCGAAAGAACGGGAAGGTGCGTTTGATAGGCAGTACGCTGCGCAGTGCGGTGACGCATTCCCGATTCGTCGGTCGGAATGGATTGGTCGGGGAAAAGCTGGACGTTTGCCTTGCGAATTCGCCAATTCGTTGGGTCGATGATGACCGCGCCATCCATCTTGCACAATTCACGCAGGCGAGAGGCAGTGAATTCCACGTCCAAATCGAAGCCGCCCGAACACAGCTCTTGGAGTTCAGGAGAAAAGCCGAGGACGATCAGTGCGCCCGTGTGGGAGCGCTGAATGCGTTCGAGGCCCTCTCTCAGCGCAGTTCCGGGCGCGATGTCCTGCAATGCGCTGCGCAAGAGTGCGGCATCTGATGTCATGAATCCAGCCTTTCGATGCGTGATCCCTGCTCTAAGTGTATTAGACGGGTTCTTGCAATGAGCGAAGAAACTCAGCGGATTGCGGCCTGTAATGCGCTTGCAAGATCAGAAATGGGCAAGACGGTGATGCCATCGACTCCCATTGCCTCTTCGCATCCTTGCGCGGGGATAATCGCGGTTGTAAAACCCAAGCGGGCGGCTTCTTGAACCCGCCGTTTCACTCCCGTACAGGCCCGTACTTCACCCGTCAAACCAACTTCACCGAAAGCAATGAGCGCGCTGCGAGTAGGAATCCCCCTGACTGCCGAGACAATGCCGATGGCAGTAGCAAGATCCGCAGCGGGTTCGCTGATTCGCGCCCCTCCGACCGTCGAGGCGTAGACATCGCAATCAGAAGTATCAATTCCGAGCCGCGCCTGCAGCACTGCCAAGATCATGGCCACGCGCGAGTGATCAACACCAACCGTTGTTCGACGCGGGGACCCGGCCGAGGTATGGGCCACGAGTGCTTGAATTTCAGTGGGCAGGGGGCGGCGCCCTTCCAAAGTGACGGTCACGCAAGAGCCTGGAACAGCAGACTGCGACTGTGAAAGGAATAGGCCAGAAGGATCGGTCAGCCCGATAATGCCGGTGTCGCTGAGTTCGAAACAACCCACTTCATCGGTGGGACCGTAGCGGTTCTTGACCGCCCGAAGCAGTCTTAAACGCGTGTGGCGATCGCCTTCGAATTGGCAGACGACATCAACGAGGTGCTCTAACAAACGGGGCCCTGCGATTCCGCCATCCTTGGTGACATGACCGACCAAAAGGATCGGGATGGAGCGTTCCTTGGCAACACGGATCAACGCGCTGGTAACAGCCCTGACTTGAGCGACGCTTCCCGCACCGCCATCAAGCTGATCTGATTGCAGCGTTTGGACAGAGTCAACAATGACGAGAGAAGGGTTTGTTGCTTCGATGTGGCCAAGGGCCGTGGATAGTGATGTCTCATCAGCGAGGAAAAGCTGAGGGTGAAGTGCGCCGATACGCTCGGCACGGCTTCTGACCTGCGAGGCAGATTCTTCCCCCGTGATGTAGAGGACCGGGGCCGCACCAGCACAGGTTGAAGCAACCTCTAAAAGAAGCGTCGACTTGCCAACACCCGGCTCTCCGGCCAGAAGAATCACCGCTCCGGGGACAATCCCGCCTCCGAGGACGCGGTCAAATTCCCCGATACCGGTGGCTTTGCTGCGCGCCTTCTCTGCACTGATGTCATTGATGGGCAGTGCAGGCTGGCGCGGGGTAGAGGCAAGAGTTGCTCCGGGAGCCTGGACAGTAGGACCGGATTCTTCCATCGAGTTCCACTGGTGGCACTCGCGGCACTGTCCGACCCATTTGGGTGAGGTCCACCCGCATTCGCTGCACCGGTAAATGCTTTTCTCTTTAGCCATGTCCCTACGCTAAACCACGCCGGGTGCATCTGCGTCCAGTTGTGGACGCAGGCAGAAAAATTACTTGGCGCAATAGATCACGGACGATTGGCGAAGTACTCCAGCAGACGTGTATCGCCCGAGACAACGATGACGTCTTCTCGATTAATGCGCGTCGTGGAATCCGCATACTCGAAAGGCTCGCCGGGACGAAGGATGCCCAAAACGTTGACGCCGTAGCGGCCTCGCAAATCAAGCTCACTCAAGGTGAAGCCACAAACTTCTTTAGGGGGACGCAGCTTCATGATCGCGAAGCCGTCCTTATCCATTTCGATGTAGTCGATCATGCGTCCACCCACGAGGTGAGCGGTGCGCTGACCGGCGTCGAATTCGGGGGCAACAACGTGGTGTGCGCCGATGCGACGCAAGATACGGCTGTGCTCGCGCGAGATTGCCTTCGCCCAGATATTTGTCATGCCCAGGTCGACAAGGTTTGCGGTGATGAGAACGGAAGCTTCCAGAGAGGAACCGATTCCCACGACCGCCGAATGAAAGTCGTGCGCACCCAACTGGTTGAGTGCTTCCATTGAGGATGCGTCGGCCTCGACAACGGGAATACGACCGGAAAACTGCTGGACGCGGCGAGAGTCTTTTTCGACCGCCAATACCTCATATCCGAGCTTTTCAAGGGTCAGTGCGACGGCTGAACCGAAGCGTCCCAAGCCAATAACGAGGGTTCCCGATGAGAGGTCCTTATCTTCTGCCATAGTCGTATTCTCCCACGCGCATGCGGTTTTGGTTGGAATCAATATGGAACGAGGCCGGGCTGGGGCTAGCCGATGAGGGGAGTTTCTGCGGGGAAGCGAATGGCACGAGGCCGATCGCGCAGGGCGAGCGCTGCAGCAAGCGTCATTGTTCCGGTACGTCCGGCAAACATGAGCGCGGCCAGTACATACTTCGCTAGCGCCGGGAGCGCGGGGGTGATCCCCGTTGAAAGCCCCACTGTTGCAAAGGCAGATATCGATTCAAAGAGGACGACATCCAAGGTGTAACCGGTCAGTGAGAGCAGGATGACCGTCGAGAGGCCGACAAGGAGAGAACCCATGAGAGTGACCGCAACCGCGAGGCGAAGAACGCCGTGGGAAATGCGGCGGCCGAAGACCTCGATGTCGCGATCGCCTCGTGCCTCTGCAGCAGCAGCGAGCAAAAGAACCACGAAGGTGGTGACCTTGATGCCGCCTGCCGTCGACACGGAGCCGCCGCCGATCATCATGAGGACATCTTGGATGAAGTGAGTTTGGGGGCGCATCTGGCCGACGTCGAGTGCGGAGAGCCCGGAGGAACGAGCGTTGACTCCACCAAGAAGCGCATTGAGAAGCTTCGAGGAGACATCGAGATCACCGAGCGTTGAAGGGTTTGTCCACTCGGTGATGGCAAGAGTGATGGTCCCGAAAAAAGTCAGAAGGATATAGGTCGAAAGTGTGAGCTTTGTGTGGAGCGCCCACTTCGACGGGGTACGCCAATGCTGCGAAAGATCAAGGATCACCGGGAAGCCAATAGCGCCCACGAAGGTCCCCAGAATAATCGGTCCGAGCATCCACCAGTCATTGTGATAGGGGCTGAGGCCGCCACTGAGAATCACAAAACCAGCGTTATTGAAAACCGAAATTGCCATGAACATTGCGTGGAAGAAAGATTCCACAAGTGTGTCGTGGCCAAGAGTGATGAAGCGTGGGAGGAAGGCGAAGGTCAGAACGATCTGCGCGCTTAAGGAGGTAAAGATGACAGCTTTGAGGAGCGCTGTCAGTTGCCCCATGCCACTTGATTTTGTTTCGACTGTCGCGAGCATGCGCTGGGTGAGGCCGAGCTGGCGTGACACTGCGTAGCCCAAAATGGTCGCGAGGGTGACGACCCCCAAGCCGCCGATGAAGATACCCAGCGCGATGACCGAGTGGCCAAAGGGTGACCAATATGTTGCGGTATCGACGACGGTTAAGCCAGTGACGCAGACGGCAGAAATTGCCGTAAAGAGAATATCGATGAAGGGTGCGCGTTCCGTCGAGGCTGTTGCAATGGGGAGCGCAAGAAGCGAAGTAATAAAGGCAATGAGCATGACGAAGACGATCAATGCCAGCCGAGCGGGAGAATAACGAGCTTGACGAGCAAACCATACGCGGAAGCGCATCCATGGTCCCGAGTCTTCAAGAACCCGAGGACTCACTCCACGCGGGTAAACAACGGCGGGAGAGGGACGATCTTCGGAAGCAAGTGGCGCGGTCGAATAGTCACTCGAACGGTGCTCAAGAGCCCGAGCATGGGAGCTAGGAGAATGTCGACGGGGTATCCCGCGACGCACGCCTCGGCGTCGGTTAGAACGAGCCATGTCACCTCCCGTTTTCACTCGTTAACACTCATCCTAGTGCCCCAAAAGTCTAACGCCTGAAACGTTTGTGAATAACGTGACACAGGTGGCTGAAGTAATTACATGAAATTGAAGTGGAGAAAGTTGCATTTTGGGGGAGTGAATCACGTATCATAGGACGGAAATAATCTTTGCACGTCTGGGAGTCATCAATGGATCAGCACTCTGCCCCGCGTTTTATGACGGTATCTGAGGTGGCGGACATTATGCGCGTCTCGAAGATGACTGTTTATCGTTTGATTCACAGTGGAGAGATGCCGGCAATTCGCGTAGGCAAAAGCTTCCGCGTTCCCGAATCAGCTGTGGGACAGCTGATCCGTGCCGGTCTGACTGATCACATCGATGAACGCGTTGCGGGGATTAACGGGTAATATAAACCTGCTGTGCCTTTTGGCACCTGACGTCAGGCGGTAGTCACCTCTGCCGCACCTACACACTCGAGGGAGGAACCCCATGGGCTCCGTCATTAAGAAGCGCCGCAAGCGCATGGCGAAGAAGAAGCACCGCAAGCTGCTGCGCAAGACGCGTCACCAGCGTCGCAACAAGAAGTGATCTTCTTGAAGGGTCCCTCCACAGGTGGGGCCCTTCGGCATATCTCCTCCATTCCCTCCTCTTCTCGCGTTTTGCTCGCGCGTCGATGATGGGAGCCACGAAAGGCTTGTGAAATGAAGACCGTCATCCATGTGATGCGCCACGGAGAAGTCGACAACCCGGACGGTATTTTGTACGGCCGCCTTCCCGGCTACGGCCTCACCGACCTTGGGCACCAGATGGCTGAAGCCGTCGCCGGCTACTTGGTGGATACCAATGCGGATATCACCCACGTCGTCGCCTCGCCCCTGCTGCGCGCACAACTCTCAGCCGCGCCCACGGCCTCAGCCTACGATCTCGAAATCGAACACGATCACCGCCTGATCGAAGCGGAATCCGTTTTTGAGGGCGTCGCAGTGAACGCAAACCGATGGATTTTGGCGCGACCGCAATACTGGCGCTATTACGTCAATCCTCTGCGCCCATCGTGGGGAGAATCCTACGCTCACGCCGCACAGCGCATGACCCGCGCGGTCGCCCGTGCACTGCGTGAAGCTCGCGGCCACGAGGCCCTGCTAGTGTCCCACCAGATGCCGATTGTTTCGCTTCAGCGTTTAATCCGCCACCAGCCTTTAGGGCACTCGCCGCTGTCTCGTCAGTGCTCTCTTGCGTCCTTGACATCACTGATTTTCGACGATGATGTGCTGGTTGGGATGACCTACACGGAGCCCGCTGCGCACCTGCTTTCCCAGGCCTCGGACATGGTTCCGGGAGTATCTGAGGCTCAGCTCAAGCGCTAGGCGTCGGGTCTTCGTCCTGACTTGGATCAGAATCCTCTCCATCGGCTGCGGTGGAGGGGTTTTCTGTATTCTTCTTCTCTTCTTCGCGCTTGCGTTTCATCTGGAGATCGCGTTCGAGGCGGAAGAGGAACTCGGGATCATCATCGGGTGCTGCTGGAGCTTTCGGAGAGCCCTGTTCCTGACGCTGTTCTGCATTCGCGACAGCCTTGAGGACAATCCACGCCAGCGCTCCCAAAGAAAGGAAAGGAACCGTGACGACCAAGATGATCAGCCAGGTCATTCGTGGAAGATTCAATGGCATGCGATCCGCAGGAGTTGTCGCCCAGTCCGAAATTGCATAGACGGATGCAGCAAACCAGGCGATAACAAAAAGAACGCGAACCATACGTCGAGTCTAAAGCAGGCGCTCACACAAATGTACTGGAGACCAAAAGGGCGCTCACGAAGATGGCCCAGCCCAAGGTCAAGAAACCCGTGTGTTTAAGGACCATGATGAGCCCCTTCCCGCGCAGGCCACTGAGGACTAGATACGCGGGCTGAGTAATCGCCAAGAGCCAGGTGAGCGAGGCAAGAATGCACACTATCACAGGAGTGCCAACGGCCTGGGGAAGAGCAGCAAAAACTGTGATGGGGAAGAGAAGACACAGCGCATAAATCCAGCGCGAGGCCCGCTGCCCCAAACGCACCGCAAGAGTCTTCTTTCCGCTCGCGCTATCTGTTGGGATATCGCGGATATTGTTGACCATGAGCATGGCAACCGAGAGCAGTCCCAGGCACGAGGCCATGAGCCACAGCCACCAGGGAGCCTGAGGGGTGTGCGTCCAGGTTGTCCCGACCGTTGCCATCAGACCGAAGAAGACGAAGACGAAGAGTTCGGAGAGGCCGATACCCATGTAGCCGTAGGGATGCTTGCCTCCGGTGTAGAACCATGCGGCGGCGACGGCTGCGATACCGGCAGCAATGAGGATCCATGCTGCGCTAAGCGCGACCAGGACCAACCCGAGTACTCCGGCCGCCGCAAAGCATCCCAGTGCTGCGCTCAGAACACTTCGAGGCCGAGCAAGCCCTGACCCGGTGAGGCGCTGAGGACCGCTGCGCTGATCATCCGTCCCGCGAATCCCGTCGGAGTAGTCGTTAGAGTAATTGACACCAATTTGGAGGAGCAGAGCAACGCTGAGCGCGAGGAAAGAGCGGAGCGGGTGGACACTCCCCAGAGCGTAAGCTGCGGCCACCCCAACGATGACGGGAGCGGCAGCTGCGGGAAGAGTGCGCAGCCTGGCCCCTTCAACCCAATCCGCAAGAGTCGCCCCGCCCGGCGTTGTCTGGCTCATCGGCGCCACTCTGAATCGCTGCCGGTCAGAGACTCGGCAAGTGCGCGCGCAGCAAGGCGATTGACCTTGCCGGACGAGAGCTGTGGGATCTCGGGAACAAAAATAATGCGGCGAGGCGCTTGCGGGCGACCGATCTGGTTCGCGACCCCCTCGCGGATCTTGTGGCCCCAGTGCTCAACGAAGTCTGGGTCGGGTGGGAAAGAGGTCTGCGCCTCGGGGACGACCAGACAGGAGAGGACTTGGCCCCACTTCTCATCATCAAGGCCCACCGACCACGCGTCCTTTACGCCGGACACGTTCTTGAGAGCGTCGTCGACCCGAATGGGCGGGATGTTGAGGCCTCCGGAAATAATCACGTCGTCGGCACGTCCCATGACTTTGAGTCGTCCACCCGCGTCAATCATTCCGGTATCTCCACTAATGAACCAGCGCGTACCGACCTCATCGTGGAAGGGAGTGTCCTGGGCTAGGTAACGAGTGAGCAGCACGGGGCCCGCGATGGCGATGCGGGTTGCTCCATCCCATTCGAGAGTGCGGACCAGCACTCCGGGGAGGGGGACGCCATCGTAGACGCAGCCGCCGCAGGTTTCCGTCATTCCAAAGGATTCAACGATGTGGATGCCAGCTTCTTCCGCGCGGGCGCGCAAAGCCGGATCTAGGCGAGAACCGCCGATGAGAATGGTGTGAAGTTTCGCCATTGCCGCAAGGACCTCGCCTCCAGCATCGAGGCACGTTGCCAGCTGGGTGGGGACCAAGGACAGATAGCCCGGAAGCTCGGGATCGGAGGTAGCACCTGCAATGGCTGGAAGCAGGTCTTTCGGGTTGAACCCGTGGGTGCAATCGACGATTTGAGGAGAAATCTCTGTGGCTGCCGCGCGCATGAGGACTTGGGCGCCCGCAATGTGGTGCGAGGCAAGAGCGAGGATCCAGCGTCCGGGACCACCAAGCGCGGAATGGGAAGCCTTGACTGAGGCCAAGAGCGCCTCGATGGAGAGCCCGACCAACTGGGGTTCGCCAGAGGATCCTGAAGAGGCGAGGACAAGATCGATCCCGTCAAAGAGGTTGGGATCGTCGATGCGGTCGGCGAGTTCGGGATAGAGCTCGGGAGGGAAGGCTTCACGAGGCGTAGTCACGGCTGAGCGCAGGCTTGAGGGTGGCACTTGGGCGGGATCGCGGATCACGACAACGGTGCGCGGCGCTGGATGGCTGGGATCGGCCTGGTGCTCTTCATACAGCTCAACGAGCTTGTGCAAGGAAGCGTGCGCCATAGCTACAGATGCCGGGGAGGTGCCCCCAGGAACAACAAGAAGACGAAGGTCACTCACTTTTTACCTCCCCGGTACCGCCTTCTTTAACGGTACGCCTGACCAGCGGAAATAGGGTACCAGGAAACAATCAGCTACGCGCGCGAAGACTTTGTCGGCATGAAGCTGTGAGTTTATCGCAAAGATAATGTGAAATCGGTAGGATAGGGACGATGAGTGAACATACTTCTTCCCGATCGCGCAAGCCTCTGATCCTTGGCGTCTCGCTTGGGTTTTTCTTTGTTGCGCTGATTGCAGTGGCTGTCGCTTACGCAGTGCACTACTCGGCGCGTGCTCTGCCCAATGTAACCGTGGCCGGACAGTCCGTTTCGGGAATGACTCGCGATGAAATTGTCTCCATGGTCGATGAGCGCGCCGCCGGGATGAAGGTCAACCTCAAGGTTGAAGGGCATTCAACTGAACTCGCGCTTGCTGACATGGGTATGACCGTTGATTCTCAGGGGAGCGCCGAGCAAGCGCTTGCTCCGAATAAGAGCATCTTGGAACGTTTCAAGGCGCTCGCAGTTCATCACGATGTCCCCGCTGCAGTCACAGTCGACGACGTCAAGCTGAGGGACCTGTCGAATAAGGTTGCCTCTTCCCTGGGAACCCCGGTCGTTGATGCCAGCGTGCATCCTGCAGAAGACCAGGAATCCTTCGTGGCCACTTCTTCACAGGCCGGCCGAGGAGTTGCCTACGAAGAACTTCGTTCAGCCCTTGGTGAGGCTGCCCGTACGTTGCGTGGAGGAGACCTCGAACTTACGGCCTCGAATCTGTCTCCCGTCGTTGACGACCACACGGCACAGGGGATTGCCGAGAGCGCAAATAAGCTGGCGCAGATCCCTGTTGAGATCTCCGACGGTGAGGACGTGATCGAGGCCGACGCGAAGGCTCGCGTTGGCTGGGTCAAGATCTCGGCCGCCGAAAACGGCACCTTGAATCAGCCGACGATTGACGAGGAACGCGTACGTGAGTGGGTTCGTACTCAGGGTGAAAGCACCAATCGTGAGCCTGTGAATGGTCGTCACAATGTGAATTCCGCTGGCGATATTGTTCAAACCCCGAAGAAGGCAGTTGATGGCCGCAAGGTGAAGGACCTCGATGCTCTCTCGGCTTCTGTTATTGAATCGCTCAAAGCCAATCGCGAATTTAAAGGTGAGTTCAGCTACGACACGACTCCCGCGACTTATGAGCGCAAACTGATCGCAGATGGTGCCGAAAAACTGGTGTATCAAGCGGCTCCCGGAGAAAAGTGGCTTGAGATTAACCTCGGAAATAATTCTGTCACCGCCTATGAAGGCGCGACAGTGGTCCATGGTCCGGTCGCAATTGTGCCGGGCTCTCCTGGCCACGAGACGGTGACAGGTCTGTACAACGTTTACCTCAAGTACCAAGCACAAGACATGGGCTGCACTCCGGATTGGCCGTACTGTGCGAAGGGTGTTCCGTGGGTGACCTATTGGACGGGTTCTTACGCCTTCCACGGTGCTCCCTGGCAGGACTCCTTTGGATGGAGTGGCCCGGGAGGCTCGCACGGCTGCATTAATATGCCCGTCGATGAAGCGCGCTGGGTCTATCAGTGGTCGGAGATCGGGACTCCGGTCATGTCGCACTACTGAGCCGCAAATCCGCGTGAGTCCTTTCCGACTGGGGAATATGTCACGAAAAGATCATGCGATGGGGCCAATAGTCCGGTGATCTTCGCGCGCAAATGTGGGAGAATAATCCCTGACAGATGTTGTCATCAATTAGGAGGCTCCTGTGCCCATCGCAACCCCTGAGGTTTACAACGAAATGCTCAACCGTGCGCGTGACGGAAAGTTCGCGTACCCGGCAATTAACGTGACCTCTTCTCAGACTCTGAGCGCTGCACTTCGCGGTTTCGCTGATGCCGAATCCGATGGCATCATCCAGGTTTCCGTGGGTGGCGCTGAATACTGGTCAGGTTCCACCGTCAAGGACCGTATCGCCGGCTCGCTGGCAATGGCTGCCTACGCGCGTGAGGTCGCAAAGAACTACGACGTCACCATTGCTCTGCACACCGACCACTGCGCAAAGCAGAACCTGGATTCCTGGACCGAGCAGCTCATGCACATGGAGGCCGAGGAAGTTAAGGCAGGTCGTCTGCCCTGGTTCCAGTCCCACATGTGGGATGGTTCCGCTATCGCCCTCGATGAGAACCTGGAAATCGCCAAGCGCCTGCTCCAGCTCGCAGTTGACTCCCACACCGTCCTCGAGATCGAGGTTGGCGCCGTGGGTGGCGAAGAAGACGGCGTCGTTGGCGAAATCAACGAGAAGCTCTACACCTCGACTGCAGATGCCATCAAGACCGTTGAGGCTCTGGGCCTGGGCGAGAACGGCCGCTACATCACCGCTTTGACCTTCGGCAACGTGCACGGTGCGTACAAGCCCGGCCACGTCAAGCTGCGTCCCGAGCTCCTGGGCACCATCCAGGAAGAGGTCGCCGCTCACTACGGTCTGGATCACCGTCCCTTCGACCTGGTCATGCACGGTGGCTCCGGCTCGACCGACGAAGAAATCGCACTGGCAGTTGCCAACGGCGTCATCAAGATGAACGTTGACACCGACACCCAGTACGCCTTCACCCGCCCGGTCGTCGACTGGATGATGACCAACTACGAAGGTGTCCTCAAGATTGACGGTGAGGTCGGCAACAAGAAGAAGTACGACCCCCGCGCATGGGGCAAGGAAGCGGAAGCCGGCATGGCTGCACGCGTCGTCGAAGCTGCTGAGCGCCTCGGCTCGGTTGGCACCAAGATGCGCTGATCGCTTCTGAGTAAGCATTTATGGTGGGGGTACCTCAAGGGTGCCCCCACCTCGCTTTTTGTATTGAATGCGGCGACTCAGATTTCGTGAAAAAGTGTGTCCATCCCAATTCGAAGAGCTACAGTCAACTTCGAAGAATAGAGACGCTAGACTTGAACCAAGTCGAAGGACCACCGAGGGTCTGACGGAAGGAAGACAAAGATGACTGATGCACCATGGACCCGTGTTGAGGGCATGATGATCGCTTCCCAGCTTGATCCCACCGAGGTTGCCCAGGCACTTCGCGAGAAGGATGTTCTGGTCCAGCTTGAATGGTTTGAAGCCACCCCACAGCTTCTAGGACTCAACGTCGCCGTAGCAGACGGGTGTGTTGCGACTGTTTCTGAAGGATCAAGCGAGGTCCTGCCGGGTCTGACGGTCACCGAGCTTGCCCAGGACCTCGCCCAGCGCTTCAATGCTGAAGTTCGTCTGGGATCTGAACACGCTGATGCACTTACTCAGGATGAGAGCCCGCTCGCTGATTTCCTCCCCGACGAGGTCGAGGATACTGAAACTCCGGTCCGCATTGTCGAGATCGGCCGCACCCCCGCTTCGTCGGTGCCTTTGCTTGCAGCCCTTGAAGGTGTTGACGTTGCCGACATCGAGCTCGAGGACGGTTATCGTGCTCTCCTCGCAGAGATTCCAGAAGAGAAGTCCGGATGGAACTTCGGTGACCTCCCCTTGGTCTCCCTGACCATGACCGACGGCGATTTGCATCTCTACCTCGTCACCGACGACCACCTTGAGCACGTGCTCACCTATAACTGGGGAATGACGGTTCGCATCGTTGTTGGTTCTTCCTCTGTCGAGGCCGTTGATCCTGCCGTTGTTGACTTGGTAGGGGATCGCCCCGCATTGCGCGAGATCGCAGCCCACGTTCCCGGAGCCGATGTTGACGCACTCTTGGCAGCCCAAGAACTTCGCGGTGCGGAAGCAATCACCGGGGTCGTCCGGGCTCTCGCTCTCCCTCGCGGTATCGCCGAGTTCCTCTCGGGGACCATCGAAGCAAGCGATGTTGAAGGCGCGGTCCTGCATGCCGCTCGCGGAATTTCGAATGCGATCGGACGAAGTGTTGACATCATGATGACCAGCACTGAGGATGCGCAGACGGCGATTCAAAAGGCCTATATGGCGGTTGTTTCTGAGCGTCCGTGGATTATCTCAACGCTTGCCAGCTTGGAGGCAGCTGTTGGTGCGTCCATGCTTGTCTCGACACTGAAAACCCCCAAGCCTCGCTCTGGCTGGAGGATTTTTGCGGGAGTCTTTGGCGGAGCCATGCTTGTGGATGCATTTGCTGAGATCGCTCTCGCGCGCGTGATGCGTTCGAAGTTCCACCGTCGTTGAGCCTGCGAAACTGATAAAACAACGCCGTCCATGCCTCTGATGAGGTGTGGACGGCAGTTCTTATCCCCGGATCGGGATGAGGAAAAGTTTCTGGGTTACTTTCCCTTGTGGAAAGTAGCAAGAGCCCCAGCTGCAGCAGTGACAAGAAGCGCGGCAACCGCGACAGCACTGTTAGCCTCTACATCGCTCATGAGGCCACCGCGGCGACCATCAGCGTTGAATGCGTAGCTGGACGGGGGATTTACTGCGCCGGCGTCAGCGGAAGTAGACGCGGCAGAAGCCGAAGGGGCAACAGTTGCGGGACTGATCGGTGCGATCGGAGCATTCGTACTGCGCTGAGCTGCACGGTTGCTGTTCTGCTGGGGAGCTTGCGAGCGGTTCGCAGTCGTCCCGTTGTTTCGCGAAGAATTCTGAGCGCTAGGACGGTTCGGTGACTGCGGTGAATACACTCGAACGACGCGGGCGGGAGCCGGAGTGCGGTGGTCCGCATTCGGGCGAGGCCTGGGCTGGACGATCACACGACCCGGATTCTGATGAGTCGGGGAAACTGTTGCTGGAACGCGCGTATTCGGGGAGGCGGTGGGGGTTGCCTTCTTCGTTGGCGTAGCAGTTGCAGTCGGTGTAGGCGCTGACGTGCTTACAGACGCGGAGGGAGACGGAGTCGGCGTCGTTGAAGGGACGGGCGCCGGGCAGCTGAGCTGCCCGCTGAGCTCTAGCTCGGTCCAGCGCGATTCGTCACTACTCAGGCGCTTCCAGTGGAACTTAGTCGTTGTTTCGCTAGGCGAACTTGGTGAGCAGCTGGGCGCGCTCTGGCGAATGCGCGCGACGATCGAAATCTTAGAATCGCGAGGCATATTGACCACCGAGTGGAAGAGAGGAACTTCCTTATCGGAGGTGAAAGCAGCGGAACGCTCATCCGTGAAGTTCGGGCAGCTTGCTCCGCCATCCGTCGTGCATTCAAGGTTCCACGTCAAGGTCTGGGCGCCCGGTGCTTTACTGGAGAAAACACCTTCGATTTCGAGCTCGCGCACGTCGTTGCCGACATTGCTGAGTTCAAATGTCATTGTCCGAATCTCACCCGAAGCGACGAGAATCTCAGGAGTCGAAAGGCTGGAGTCAATCGTTGGGATCGAATTCAGCGCTTCGATTTCTTTGATGGAGGTCGCATTAGCTGAAGGAATTGCATGGGACTCGACCCAAGTCTGGCCTTCGTGTCCGGTGAAATCTCCAACAGAAGGATCGCCCTGCGGGGTCGGCTCGGGGTCGAGCTCGTCCAAAGTCACCGCGGGAGTCTGGTTCGGGAGTTTTTCTTCGGGGGCAAACTCGGCGCCCTCGACAACGATCTCCGCCTTTTCGTAGGGAGTGCGTGCGAATCTCTTCCCGAGTTCAGAATCTCCGTCCAAGACAATGGCGTCGGAAGAAGCTCCGATAGAAACAGTGCGCGAAGTCTTAACCGGCTCTGTTGAATCAGCTGAAGGGGCGGCAGCATAGACCTCATCGGTCTTGTCTGCGTTCATATGCCCATTTCCAGGAGCTACTGAGACGGTTGTTGAGGGGAAGAGATCAACATCTGCAAGGGCCGGCGCCCACGGCAGGGACATGATCGTGAAAGATGAACCGATTGCTGCCGATGTGAGGAGAATGAGGGCGCGCGAAACCCGGGGAGCCTGTCGATACGACGGCGCCCTGTGGGAGGATCGCGTTCCTAAGTGAATTCTCACATAGGCCCTTTCGTTCTAAGTGGAATGCACGATGGGATTGTGCACCACTAACACGCACTCTATGTTAACGGCAGTACTAGTTTATAGGGTTTGTCAAGGTTTTGGGATACACAAGTGTATCAGAGGTGTAATTTTTCCTGAAAATCAGCTAAAAATGTCATGGATTGCAACCCCTGTCTCAGATTCGCAGACCCTGAAGAGGTACTGAAAAATTAGTCTTATTAGAAATAGTAAGGATAGGGCGACCAATCTGGCGCGCGGTGCTCAATGAAGGCATCTCGGCCTTCCTGAGCCTCGTCAGTCATGTACGCCATGCGTGTGGCCTCTCCTGCAAAGACCTGCTGTCCCGCCAACCCGTCATCGGCAAGATTAAAAGCGAACTTCAGCATTCGGATGGCCTGGGGGGATTTTGTTGAAATGATGCGAGCCCACTCGAGTGCGGTTTCTTCCAGCTGTGCATGGGGAACCGCTTCGTTGACGACGCCCCATTGTGCAGCCGTATCCGCATCGTAGCGTCGAGTAAGGAAAAAGATCTCGCGAGCGCGTTTATCTCCCACCTGACGTGCTAAGAGCGCCGAACCATAACCGGCATCGAAAGACCCAACATTTGCATCGGTCTGCATGAAGGCCGCATGCTCACGCGAAGCAAGGGAGAGATCACAAACGACGTTGAGACTGTGCCCACCTCCCGCTGCCCACCCGGGGATAGCAGCAATAACGACCTTGGGCATTGTGCGAATCAGGCGTTGAACCTCGAGGATGTGAAGTCTTCCCGCACGTGCAGGATCAATCTGTTCCCTTCTCTTTTCGACCTGTGCCGAGGCCTCGCTCCCCTCAACTTCATAGCGGTAGCCATCCTTGCCGCGGATGCGCTGGTCGCCGCCCGAACAAAACGAATAGCCGCCGTCGCGAGGGGAGGGGCCGTTCCCCGTCAAAATGACGGCAGCAACATCACCGGTCATTCGCGCGTGATCAAGGCAACGGTAGAGTTCGTCAACCGTATGAGGGCGGAATGCATTGCGAATTTCAGGACGATCGAAGGCAATGCGAACGACGGGCAGATCCGCGCCTTCGGGGGCGCCGTCGATAGGGCCTCGGGAAATCCCACGATGGTAGGTCATATCGGTGAGTTCGAAGCCCTCAACCTCGCGCCAGCGCATGGGGTCGAAGGTGTCAGAAACAAAATCCAGTGCACTCATAGAGCCAAGAATACCGACCTGCTACCACTTGGTCCCGGCACGTTTTAGGATAGGGGGGTTCACATATTATGCGTCCGCCTAAAGGAGCCCATTGATGTCCTCCTCTTTGTCCGTAATTCCCGGACTTGTCCCTCTTCCAGTCTTCATTGAAGAAGCACAACCCCACCCCGCTGATGCGACATGGGCAGAGATTAGCCCCTCGGTTGTCCTGTGTACCGAAGAAGAATTCGAGGCCGCAGTCGCACCCTGCGAGCTCCCAGCCGGCTGGCAGCGCAGCGAGGCCTACCTCTTGGACCTATCCAACGGTGCGGCGCAGGTGAGTGCGATCAGCGAACTTGGACTTTCACGAGGCCTAAGAAGGCTGAATACCTTGGCGATCGCCAATCATCACCACGAGCCCGTCGCTGTGAAAATTTTTGACTACCCCGCATACAAGCATCGCGGCCTGCATATCGATGTCTCTCGCCATTTCTTTGGTGTACCCACGATCGTGCGCGTCATGGATGCGATGAGCGAGCTGGGACTGAATATCTTGCATCTGCACCTCAGTGACGATCAGGGCTGGCGCATTGAAATTCCACAGTTTCCTGAACTCATCGAGCGCTCTTCTGATTGTGCGGTTGGCGGGGAAGAAGGCGGATACTACAGTCTCGAGGACTATCAAACGCTGGTCGAAGAAGCGCGCTCGCGGATGATTGCGATCATTCCCGAGATCGATATCCCGGGGCACGTCAACGCAGCACTTCACGCTATTGAAGGTCTTAACCCCGACGGCGTATGCCCCCCGCTCTATGAGGGCACAGAAGTAGGCTTTTCAACGCTGTCTACGAAAGCCCCGGCGACGCAAGCATTCCTCGAAGCAATCGTCCAGACACTTGCTCCCTTCTCTCCCGCAGGAATCCACATCGGTGGGGATGAATCCTTCTCGACAGCAGAGGGCGATTACCCGATCATCGTTGGCAGCCAGATCGAACGCATCCATGCACTGGGCAAGCGCGCTTTGGCATGGGAGGAAGCAACGGATCTTCTGGGCGAAGGAGACCTCGTACAGGTCTGGCATGATGACCTCGAGGGTGACTCTATCGCTCGCGCAGTTGCGCGCGGCGTGCGCGCAGTCATGTCTCCCGGCCCCAAGGCCTACTTCGATATGAAGGAATACCCCGAGCAGAAGCTCGGTATCACCTGGGCTGGCATTCTTCCCCTGAAGAATGCGTGGGATTGGGATCCGGAAAAGATCTGTCAAGGTGTGGATCGCGAAGGGATTGAAGGCGTTGAGGCCTGTTTGTGGAGTGAAACCCTCCGTCGCGAAAAAGATGTGTGGGAAATGCTTCTGCCGCGTTTAGCCGGCCTCGCTGAGGTCGCCTGGGCTGGCGGTCCCGTCGGGAGCTGGGAAGACTTCCTCGAGCGTCTCGCAGGCCTTGAGGGGCTGTGGCGAGGCCGCGGGTGGTACATCAAGTAGCAATAAGGTGATGCCCTCCCCGAATCGGGGAGGGCATCGTCGTCACCCGCACGCGCATTCCAAACGTTGGGCGGCGAGGAAAAGTGCTCAGTTATTAAACCTGGGCGTACAAACGCATGAGGCGCTCGACTTCTTCTTGGACCAAGCGGGTTGCCGGACCAACGTACTTGCGCGGATCAACCAAGGAGGGATTCTCGTTGAGGATTTCGCGAACTCCCGCGGTGAAAACAACATTCAAGTGCGTGGAGACGTTGATCTTTGTCATACCGGAGCGAATGGCCTGAACCATGCCTTCGTCGGGTACACCCGAAGAACCATGCAGCACCAAGGGAACTGGAACTGCCTGGTGAATTGCGGAAATCAGACCGTTATCAAGGACTGCCTCTCGAGTTGCCATGGCGTGTGAAGAACCCACAGCGACAGCAAGAAGATCCACTCCCGTGTCGGCAACAAACTGCGCCGCGTCGTGGGGATCGGTGCGTGCCGAGGGATCGTGGACACCGTTCTTGCCGCCCACTTCACCGAGCTCCGCTTCAACGCTCACGCCGTGCTCGTGCGCAAAGGCCGTAATTTCAGCGGTGGTTTCACGGTTTTGAGCATCGGGAAGCTTCGAGCCGTCGTACATGATCGAGGTGAATCCCAGTTCGATCGCTTCGCGGCAGAGGTCGGTGTCTTCCGCATGGTCCAGGTGCACTGAAACCTGCGCGCTGGACGCATCTGCGAGTTCAAGGAGAGCCCTGCCCAGGGGACGCAGACGGCCGCCGTGGTACTTCACTGCGTTTTGTGACAGCTGCAGGACCAGTGGCAGACCAGTGTTTTCCGCGGCCTGAACGAAGGCCTCGGCGTGGTCAAGAAGGACCACATTGAAAGCGGCAAGGCCAACCTTGCGCGCGGCGCACTCGCGTGCGAGTACAGCGGTATCAGCAAGCATCGTGACCTACTTTCTTGTGAATTTAAGACAAACGGATGGGGGTAATACGTGCGAGTAATTCCTCGCGAAGTGGGAGATCAACTTCGCCAGCGACCGGCATAGTCACCGCGGCAGCCGAGGTAGCGACGGCCTCGGCAATCGCGGTGGAAATGATGGATTCAAGGTCATCCCCGGCCTGAGCAAGCGAACGCGCCAAGGAGGCAACGCACGCATCACCCGCACCGGTCGGATTTCCTTCAAGGACAACGCCCGCCTCGGCATGCCAGTGGCTGTGGGCGGAGAAAAGGTCCATCCCTTCTTCTCCACGTGAAACACACACCCATGTGGGGCCGAGCTCCAACAAGGTGCGCGCACCTTCCTCAATAGAAGAAGCGCCGGTCGCATCAAGGAGCTCGTGGTGGTTGGGCTTTAAAACATCAGCCCAGCGTGCGCACTGAACCAAAGAAGGCCCCGAGGTGTCCAAGATGATCCGGCATCCTCGCTCGCGGGCAGACTGAAGAATTGGCTCAAGAGACTCAAAACTTGTGTTCCCGGGAAGAGAACCGGAAACAACCAGAATATCCGACGCGCTCAAGGAAGCGTTCAAGAGCTCGCGCATCTCTTCCCAGGAATGAGGAGGAAGCGAGAAACCGGATTCGTTGTACACCGTCGCCTCGCCGTCGATCATGGCGATTGACCGGCGCGTTTGAACGGGAACATCGACCCAATGCGTCGTGACCTGAGTAGTCATTTCCTCCATTAACGAGGCGATGGCTTGTCCCGTGGTCCCGCCGAGGAAGCCCGTCGCATGGTTGGGTACACCAAGCTGCTCCAAAACGCGAGAGACATTCAGTCCCTTGCCTCCCGGACGCTGGGAATACTCGGTAATGCGATGAACCTGTCCGCGAGTCTGATCGGGGGCCTGCCACGTAATGTCCAGGGCCGGATTCGGTGTGAAAGTCCAGATCATGATTCGACCTCGATTCCATGGTTTTGGAAGGCAAGCGCCGCGGCGCCCAGCGCCTGCGAGGAGGAGCCAAGTGCTGCAGTGAGAACCGGGGGAGCGGGCATCACGGTGCAGCCTTTGTCCAGAGCGCTGCGCAGTGGATCGTAGACAAGAGACCCGCCGCGGCACAGCCCGCCGCCAAGGACGATGGGAATTGCCCCGACTTGGTGACATACCGTTGCTAGAACTTCACCCAGAAGGCTCATCGAGGTCGAAAGAATCTCTTGGGCGAGGCGAGACGAATCCTCATGGGAGTTGGCGAGTTCTTCGACCTCGCGCGCGCCCGAGCCCTGGGGAAGGATCCCGGCTTCGATTGCGCGCCGTGCAATTCCCGAAGCTGAGGCAACGCGCTCGAGGGGGACAATTTCTGATGGATTGTCCGGGTGGGGGACAGGGATCTGACCGATTTCTCCTGCCCATGGGGCGCCAGGCGCCAGATGGGAGTTGATGACAAGTCCCGAGGCGATTCCTGTCCCCACCGCAACGTAGAGGCACGAGGTGCAACGAACTCCCCACAGTGCCTCGGCCAAAGCGCCCGAACGCACGTCATGTCCCAAGGGGACGAAAGAATCCAAGGCCTGGGAGAGCATCTCGCTCAGTGGGGCATCTTTCCACCCTAGGTTGGCGGAAAAAATACCGATCCCGTGTTCTTCGTCAATAATCCCAGGGACGCATGCGCCAACCGGCGCCTCGGGCGAATCCTCGCGCAGAGTGCGGGCCAGTCGCGCGGCTGCGGCAACGACGTCTTCGGCACCGGTGCGCGGAGTAGCGACGGCCTCGGAAGTGGCAATGATGTTGCCTCGGGTGTCGGCGAGCACCCCCTTAATGGTGGTGCCGCCGACATCGATTCCGATGGCCAGCTGCTGGTCCGCAGTGTTCACTTGAGGATCACCGAGCGGGTCAGGTGACGCGGGGTATCGGGGTTCAGGCCTCGAGCCTCGGCGCGAGCAACTGCCAGGCGCTGGGCAACGACCAGGTGAGCCATAGGATCACCATCGAAGGTCACCAATTCGGCGCCGGTTGCAGCAACTTGATCGGCCATTCCTTCGGGAACCGGGCCGAAAACCCAGGTGAGGCGACCGGGTTGTGCGATCGAAATGGGGCCGTGGCGGTATTCCATGGCGGGGTAAACCTCGGTCCACGACTGCGAGGCTTCGCGCAGCTTGAGGCCCGCCTCGTTGGCCAGGCCAATGGTCCATGCGGTGCCCAGGAAGGTGATCTGCTCGGCATCCACCCAGCGCTGGGGGATTTCGCACTCAAGTGCGCGCTGAGCGTCATCTGCGGCGCTCGCAATATCATCTCCGAGGCTGTGGCGGAAGTAAGCCAAAGCGGTGGTGGCAAAACGAGTCTGGACGACGGATTCTTCATCTGCGAAGTCCAAAACGACCTCTTCGTCAGCGAAGGGGGTTGCCGGACCGTTGCCAACAGCGGTGATCAAGACGTTGGGAACACCGCGTTCTTTCAAGCCGCGCAGAATGTCGATGATTTCGGTTGTCGTGCCTGAACGAGACAGGCAGACGACTCGATCGTAGGAACGATCCCAGGGGAATTCGGTTGCGGTGAAGGCATCCGAGAGTCCCTTGCCCTGGCGCTCACGAGCAACGGTGTAGGCCTGGGCGATGAACCATGAGGTTCCGCATCCGATCACCGCAATTGATTCGCCATCTTTGGGAAGAGCATCGGTGGGAACTTCACAAACTCGACGCCACAGCTCGGGCTGGCTGTTAATTTCTTCTGAGGTAAGGGACATCGGTGTCTCCAGTGTGTAGAGGATGTGCATCACCACGTCGGTGTGCTTGTAATATCGTACCAAGAAGGAGATAACTTGGGACTGCCTGAAAAAGTCCGCAAAGTTGTTCCCTGCGCGCAAAGAGCCTAGATATCAACACAACGGAGTGACAATGACTGACAAAACGACGCGACCGGGCCGTCTGACTCTTCCGATCGAACGAGGAATTGACGAAGAGGTTCGCTCCCTCGTTGAGAGGCTCGGCGCCGACGCTGTCCGTAATTCAGATGGAACCGAATTGCCCGAATGGGTTGATCGCGCCTTTGCCAAGGTATACAGCACGTACTTCCCTGCTCGCGGCGACGAAGAATGGGCAGACCAAAGTGAAGGCGAACGCATTCACCAATATTTGTCCTCAAATGCCCATACTGCGCCCGAAAACGGCCCTTTGCGTATCGACGTGATGGAGGGCTGGTTCCAGGCTCAGTTTCGTCCGGATACTCAGTGTGATACCTCACGTTGGTGGCAGGTGATTGACCGAACCAGCGGTGAGGTTGTCGATCCTTCACAGTGGAGCGTTGAAGATGTTCCGGCCCAGCCGATCGTTGATCCCGTCCCGATCGTCGGGGATCTGCCCAAGAACGCCGGAAGCGCCGTTGTTACGATTCATTCCCCCAAGCCCTTCCACGTCTACACCGTGAGCTTCTTCGCAGTGCAAGTTTGGGATTCGACCCAGATGTACAACTATTTGACGAATGACTGGGCGCTTGAGGAAGGGCGCGTCAAAGAACGCCCCTTCGACGTGGCCTTCCCGCGCACCTGGGAGCACGTCAAGGAAGCCTTGGCGATCTGGCTTAAAGCCAACCCCCAGGTGGACGTGGTTCGTTTCACGACCTTCTTCTATCACTTCACTTTGGCCTTTGACTCCCGAGGCCGTGAACGCTACGTTGATTGGTTCGGCTACTCCGCCTCGGTTTCGATCCCGGCAATGGAAGAATTTGAAGAGGAATACGGCTACGCGCTGACCCCCGAGGATTTCGTTGACGGCGGCTGGTACAACTGTCCTTTCCGCACTCCCACTCCGGTCTTCAAAGACTGGATCGATTTCACTTCCAAGCGAGTTGCCCAAAAGGCGGGTGAGCTGGTTCGTCAGGTCCACGAGGAGGGCCGCGAGGCCATGATGTTCCTCGGCGATAACTGGATCGGCATGGAACCCTACGGTCCTTACTTCCCCTCGATCAAGATGGATGCGGTTGTTGGATCCGTCGGCTCGGCCGCGACTTGCCGCATGATCTCGGATATCCCCGGTGTGCGCTACACCGAGGGGCGCTTCCTTCCCTACTTCTTCCCCGATGTCTTCCGTGAGGGTGGGGACCCCCTGGGCGAGGCCAACGAATCGTGGCGCACCGCTCGCCGCGCTATTGTCCGCAATCCCTTGGATCGTATGGGCTATGGCGGCTACCTTTCCTTGGCTTTGCAATTCCCGGAATTTATTGACCGCGTGGAGGAAATCCTTGGAGAGTTCCGTTCCCTTCACGAGGCCACGGGAGGGGAGAAGCCTGCATGTGCACCCGTGCGCGTTGCGGTCTTGAATGCGTGGGGTAAGTTGCGTACTTGGCAGACCCATATGGTCGCCCACGCCCTGTGGTACAAGCAGATTCACACCTACCTCGGGGTGATTGAAGCCCTTGCTGGCTTGCCCTTTGATGTGCGTTTTATGTCCTTCGACGAGGTGATTGAAGGTGGGATGAAGGCGCTCGAAGACGTGGATGTCGTCATTAATGCGGGTGCTGCCAACACGTCTTTCTCAGGCGGGCAGGTCTGGGAGGATCTTCGTCTCCAAGATGCTGTGCGACGCTTCGTTGCTCGCGGTGGCGGTTTTATTGGTATTGGCCAGCCCACGGCCTCGGTAGGGACGCAGGGAAATGCTGATCGTGGAGGAATCTGCCGCGGAAGCATCTTCGCGCTCTCTGACGTTTTGGGCGTCGATCAGGAGATCTCGTGGTCGCTGTCCAAGGATCACTACGAGGAGCCGGTGAGCGAGCACTTCATCACCGCTGATCTGGATGGGGACTACATCTTTGGTGAAGATCCCGGTGATGTTGTCGTTACCGACTCTGCAACTGACGTTTTGGTGATGGATCACGGCAGTGTTCGTGCTTCGGCTCATGACTTCTGCGGCGGACGCGGCGTCTATCTTGCGGGTCTGACATGGTCGACTGCGAATAGTCGTTTGCTTCACCGCGCCATCATGTGGGCAGCCCATGCTGAGGATCAGTGGGAGTGCGTTCTGTGCTCGTCGAACCCGGATGTTGAAGTTGCTTGGTATCCAGAATCAGCACTCGCATTCGTTTATAACGATGCAGATGCCCCCCGTTCGAGTGAGATTTCTGGCCAGGGCGGACAAATCCTCGTTGAATTGGCTGCAGGTGAAGGACGCTGGGTTGATTGGGGAAAAGGTCAGCTTCTTTAGTTATCAAATCGTAATCAACTAATTGCATAGTCACAGGTTAAAAATGTGTCAGACATCTTCTCTGTGAGTTAGCATAAGAGAGCAATGGATGAAGCTGACAAAAGGTGTCAACTTTGTAAACGTCCCACAACGGAGAGGGAATAACATGCACATGTCACGCCGCTCCATGAGCGTTGTTGCGCTCATGTCAGTTGCTGCGATGGGTCTGACTGCGTGCTCGGGTTCGGGCGCGAAGACTGACAGCACCGCAAGCTCTTCGGCATCTGCTGATAAGGCAGCGACCATCACCTACCTGCACCGTCTGCCGGACGGTGAGGGAATGACCAAGATCTCGGCTCTCGCTGAGCAGTGGAACAAGGAGCACCCTGACACCCCGGTTGAGGCGGTCAAGTTCGATGGCAAGGCCAACGAAATGATCAAGAAGCTCGAGACCGACGTCAAGGCCGGTTCCGGACCTTGCTTGGCACAGCTAGGCTATGCAGAAATCCCCGAGATGTTCACCAAGGGCCTGCTGGAAGACGTTACCCAGTACGCCAACCAGTACAAGACCAACTACTCCGCTGGCGCCTTCTCGCAGGTTGGCGTGGGTGGAAAGTACTACGGTCTGCCCCAGGACACCGGCCCGCTTGTTTACTACTACAACAAGGCTGAGTTCGAGAAGCTGGGAATCAAGGTTCCCACCAACCTCGAAGAGTTCAAGGCCGCTGCCAAGATCGCAGCAGCTAAGGGCAAGTACATCTCTGCTTTCGAGGCTGACGAGTCGCGCTACAGCCTGTCCGCTCAGGCAGCTGCAGCAGGCGGTGTTTGGTACAAGGCTGAAAACGATAAGTGGACCGTCAAGATCGACGATGCGTCCGCCAAGACCGTGGCAGACTTCTGGCAGTCGATGCTCGATGACAAGACCACTCTCGTCGCAGAGCGCTGGGGAGATTCCTTCACCAAGGCCCTGACCGACAAGACCCTGATCGGCAGCATCGGTGCCGCATGGGAAGCACCGCTCATCTCCGGTGATCTGGAGAAGACCGACAACAAGGGTGAATGGGCAGTTGCTCAGCTCCCTGACTTCGGCAAGGGCGCGCTGACCGGCCCCGACGGCGGTTCCGGCGTTGCAGTCATGAAGGGCTGCTCGAACCCCAAGGGCGCCATGGAGTTCAACAACTGGCTGAACACCCAGGTTGACGCTCTGGTCTCCCAGGGCCTGGTCGTTGCAACCACGACCGGCACCATGAAGACCCCGGATTCGGTCAAGGAATTCTACGGTGGACAGGATGTCTTCGCTGAACTGTCGAAGGCAAACGCCAACCTGGCCCCCGACTTCCCCTACATCCCCTTCTTCTCGACCCTCGGCGATCCCATGGCCAAGGCTGCAACCGCAGCTGGTGATGGCTCCGGAAAGGTGATCGACATCTTCAAGGCTGCTCAGACGCAGTCCGTGAAGGCGCTCAAGGACGGAAACCTTCCCGTCGCTGAGTAAGCGCTAATCGCGGAGGGGGTGTGGTTTCTCCGCTGAGGAACCACACCCCTACCGTGTTTAAAGTCCACAATCTGCCAGCAATCGAGGGTGATTGATACATGCAGTCAGACATTCAAAACCGGCGTATCAGAGAGCGGCACGATGCGCGTACCGGATGGGCCTTCATGGCCCCATTCTTCATTATGTTCCTCTTGGTTTTTGCCGTTCCGATTTGTGTGGCAATCTACCAGTCCTTCTTCCGTCAGGTCGCAAGTGGCGGAGGCCTGTACGGCGGCGGCGAACTTAAAAATCAATTCGTCGGCCTCGAAAACTTCACCATGGTGATCACGTCCGGACAATTCTGGTCCGGCATGGGGCGAGTCGTTGTTTATGCGGCCTTCCAGATCCCGATCATGATCATCTCGGCTCTTGTTCTGGCTCTTGTTTTGGACTCATTCCTGATCCGTCGCGTTGGTGTCTTCCGACTGAGCTACTTCCTGCCATTTGCAATCCCCGGCATTGTTGCCGCAATGGTCTGGCTCTACATCTACACCCCTGAGCTTTCCCCGATCGTTAAGTTCTTTGATTCCCTTGGAATCCCCATTGACTTCATGGCCGCAGGCGCCCCAATCCTCGCCTCGATGGCAAATATGACGACGTGGACCTACACCGGTTACAACATGCTGATCTTCCTGGCAGCGCTGCAAGCAGTGCCCCATGAGCTGTACGAGGCCGCACGTCTCGACGGCGCTTCCTCTTGGCAGATTGTGCGCCAAATTAAGATCCCTATGGTCTCCGGAGCTGCCCTCCTGGCAGTCTTGCTCTCCATCATCGGCACAATTCAGCTCTTCAATGAACCCGCAGTTATGCAGTCTGCAAATGGGTGGATGGGCAATGCCTACACTCCGATGATGATGGCCTACAACACCATGTTCGGAACTATCTCGCCCGGTGGCGATGGCCCGGCCTCGGCAATCTCAATCGTGATGGCACTGGTTGCTGGCGGACTTGCCGTGATCTACGCGCTCTTGCAAAGGAAGACTCTGCGATGACAACTCCCACTCGCACACTGCCTGACGGACGCGAATACCGCGTTTCGATTGAAGGAATGCCCCCGCGCACCCTTGCTCCCAAGAAGCTTGCTCGGATCGCCACCATCGTTGCGCTGACGATCACCATGGTTTACTTCATCCTGCCGATCATCTGGGTGATGTTCTCGGCAACGAAGTCGAACGCAGATCTCGTTTCTACTAATGGCTTCTGGTTTGGTCACTTTGAGCTGGCGGACAACTACACGAAGCTTATGGGCTGGACTCAAGGCCTCTTCTGGCGCTGGGTGCTCAACTCCCTCTTCTATTCAACGACTGCTGGCGTCATTGGAACCCTGATCTCGGTTGCCGCAGGATACGCGATGGCAAAGTTTGTTTTCCCGGGACGTAATGTCTCGATGGCTTTGATTATGGCCGGACTGCTGATGCCGGTCGCCCTGCTCACGATTCCTCTGTACGTGGTCTTCCATAACCTGGGTCTGACCGATACGGTCTGGGCGATCCTCATTCCCAGCTGTGTGTCTCCCTTCGGTGTGTTCCTTGGCCGGGTCTATGCGGATTCTTCGGTTCCGACAGAGCTCATCGAGGCCGCGCGCATCGATGGGGCCTCAGAAGCTCGAGTCTTTTTCACGATTGTCTTGCGTCTACTGGCGCCGGCAATGGTGACGATCTTCCTCTTCATCTTCGTGGCAACCTGGAACAACTTCCTCTTGCCCTTGATGATGGTATCCACTCCCGAACTCAAGCCTGTCACTTTGGGCTTGTACGGAATGATGAGTTACTTTGCTCCTCAAAAGGGCGCAGTCATGCTGGGCGCGCTCTTGGGCGTTTTGCCGCTCATCGTGCTATTCCTTGGCTTGCAGAAGTACTGGCAATCGGGCCTGGCTGCCGGCTCCGTCAAGGGATAGAAAGGACGCGAGAATGGAAGGGATTGCCTACGGGGGCGATTGGAACCCTGAACAGTGGGACCGCGAGACCAACCTGTGCGACATTGAACGCATGGTCGAGGCCGGAGTCACGCTGATATCGCTGGGAATCTTCTCGTGGGCATCCCTTGAACCCGAAGAAGGTCGCTACGACCTCGATTGGCTAGCAGACCTCATTGACCAGCTCCACAATGCCGGCATTAGCGTGGATCTGGCCAATGGGACTGCTTCCCCTCCGGCCTGGATGGCGCAGCGCTATCCCGAGACTCTTCCCGTCGATTCTCGAGGCGTGCGCTTGGGCTTTGGATCGCGCCAACAGTACAACCCTTCCAGTGCGCTCTTCTCCCAAAAGGCCTGTGCGCTGACCGAGGCCATGGCGCGTCGTTTCGGCGATCACCCGGGCGTCGTCATGTGGCACATTTCCAACGAATATGGCTGCCACACTTGGGAGAGCTTCGACGAGGAATCTGCGCAAGCTTTCCGTCAGTGGCTGCTGGAGCGCTACGGCACTATCGAAGCGATCAATCACGCCTGGGGAACGGCATTTTGGTCCCAGACCTACACCGATATTGCGCAGATTCAGCCCCCGCGTGCAATGCCGACTTTCCACAACCCCTCGCAGATGCTTGATTGGCGTCGTTTCAGTGACTGGGCACTACGAAACCTGATGATTCGCGAGCGCGACGTCATCCGTCGCTACAGTGATCGCCCGATCACCACGAACTTCATGGGGACCTTCCCCTTCGTCAACTATCGCGCGTGGGCACCATTCCTTGACGTGATTTCTGATGATTCCTACCCGGACCCTGCGGACCCCCAGGGCGCGCACGAGATTGCCTGGCAGGGAGACGTCATGCGAGGCCTGTCTGGAGGAAGCCCCTGGCTGCTCATGGAGCAAGCCCCCGGTGCCGTCCAGTGGCGTCCCCAGAACTCCCCAAAGCGGCCCGGACAATTCCTTCTGTGGTCCATTGCTCGCATGGCGCACGGTGCGGATGGAATCCTCCAATTCCAGTGGCGTCAATCCGCAAAAGGCTCGGAGACCTTCCACTCTGGAATGGTCCCGCATTCGGGTGAGGACTCGCCGATCTGGAGGGACGTCGTAGAAACCGGACAATCTCTCAAGCGTCTGTCATCCGTGGCTGGATCGCGTATGACCTCCCGCGCCGCTGTCGTCATCGACTGGGAAAGCGAATGGGCTAGGGACTTCGCCTTGGGGCCGATCAGCAGCGAAAACGGTGCTGACTCATGGGGATTCTTCGGTCCCGCTCGAGCCTGGCACCAAAGCCTGTGGGAAGCGGGAATCGCGACCGATGTCGTGGGTGTCGATAACGACTTCACCTCCTACGATCTCATCGTTGTGCCGTCAGTCTTCATCGACTACCCCCACATGGCGCACTCTTTGCGCATTGCCGCCGAGCGCGGCGCGCAGGTAGTTATCACCGCCCCAAGCGCCGTTGTGGACAGTCAATGCGGCGCGATCCTGGGCGGGTACTTGGCCTCTCTTGCAGACCTTGCCGGAGTGAAGGTTGTCGAACACTCGACCTTGACTGGCCCCTCTCAGGGGCGCACTTACGATGCTCGCGAGAGCACTGCTTACAGGATTTCCGGTGCCGTAGAAACTCCCGCTGCCCTGAACTGGTGCGGAATCGATACCGACAACGAGGCTCTCAAGCGAACCATCGAGCTGGTTGGAGACGCTGCCAAAGACCTGCGCTCGGGACGCTGGGCCGAAAAGATCGTGCCCGCCGGCGAACATGAGTGGCGAGGCCTCGGCGAAGGAAATTCCACGGCCAGCGTTGAGTGCGTGGCCTACTTTGATGGCCGAGGCGGCGGAGTCGACCTCGCGGGAGCGTGCGCACTGAGCAGAAACCGAGTTGGGCAGGGCTCGGTGTGGTATGCCGCAGCCGACTTCGATGCACTCTCGCGATTGGTCCTTGTGCGCATGTGGGCGAGCTACGCGCGAATTCTCCCCGTGTTCCCCGATCTTCCTCGAGGAGTTGAGGCACAGGAACGCGAGGGCTTCCTCTTCCTCCTCAACCATTCCGATCGTGCAGTTGAACTGAGCGGGATTGTGGGCAAAGATCTTCTCAGCGGAAGTGAATGCACGGGACACGTGGTCCTAGCTCCGCGTTCAGCAATAGTCGTTGAGAGATAAGGGATCACATAGTGGAGAAGACGCATGCGGATGCTTCGCCTCTCCGTCTCCACGAACTCTCCCTTGATCAACTGCCTTCCGATACGCGACGCGTACTCGAGGGGATTGATCGAGTGCTCGTCTATTCAATCCCCATGCGCGTGCGTTTTCGAGGGATTGATGTGCGCGAAGGCCTTCTCCTCCATGGGGAAGAGGGCTGGGGAGAGTGTGCTCCGTTTTGGGACTACGACCCCCAGGAATCTGCTGCTTGGCTTGCCAGCGCATTGGAGTCTGCGCGCATTGCCTCGCCGCGGCCTCGTCGATCAAAGGTCCCCCTCAATGTGACGATTCCCGTGATCGCAGCCGATGCTGCACGCCAGAGGATACTCGACGCTCCTCAGTGGATGAGTGCGAAAGTGAAGGTTGCCGATGCTCGTTCCGACCTTGAGCGTGATTGCAGGCGCGTTAAGGCAGTCGCCGAGGCGTTAGCTGAACGACACGGGTCATCCGCGCGGGTGCGTGTCGATGCCAATGGCGCGTGGGACCGGGAGAGTGCTCTCACGTGGATTACGCGTTTGAATCGTGCAGCCGGTGCAGTGGGCGGACTTGAGTACGTTGAACAACCCTGCATGGCAGTTGAAGACCTCGCATGGGTGCGTCGGAAACAAGACGTTCCCATCGCTGCAGATGAATCGATTCGTCGCGCGGAGGACCCCCTCAAAGTTGCGCGTCTTGGAGCAGCGGATGTGGCCGTCATCAAGGTCGCACCCCTGGGTGGTGGGCGTGCGGTTACTCGCCTTGTTGAGGAACTCCCCATGCCACTGGTGATCTCTTCGGCACTCGAGACCAGCTTCGGCTTGGATTACGCGGCGCGAGTGGCATGTACTCTGGATCAGGCACCACGTGCGTGCGGGCTGGGGACCGCTAATCTACTTGCAGCAGACACCGCGCTCACCCCCGCGCTCATCCAAGACGGGTGCATGATTCCATCCGAACTTTCCTTGAACGAAGCTTTGGTGAGCGAAGCACCTATTGACAGCTCTCTTACTCAGTCCTGGGCTGAGCGCCTGACTGAAATGGCGCACTATCACTAGAAGAAAAGACATGTTCCCATCACAAGCTCTAGCGCAAGGCATCATTGACTCCCTCATTGCGGGCGGAATCCGCGACTTCGTGTACTGTCCCGGATCGCGAAATGCTCCTTTCGCCTATGCTCTTGCGCGCCTGGAAGCCCAAGCCCAGAGTCCAATTCGAGTTCACGTCAGGCTCGATGAACGCTCCGCCGCCTTCTTCGCCTTGGGATTGAACCTTGATGCGAGTGCTTCGCAGCGACGAGGCCCTGCGCGCGCCTGCGTCATTACTACCTCGGGAAGTGCGGTTGCCGAACTCTATCCCGCGATTGTCGAGGCCCACTACTCTCGTGTCCCGCTGCTGGCCATCAGCGCCGATCGCCCCGTCGACTTGCACGGAGTCGGAGCCTCCCAAACCATGACGCAGCAGGGGCTTTTCTCGCCTCACATCGTGGGGGAGTGGAACTTCTCGACCGCGATTGAAGAACTGGGGAGCATTCCTGATCGCATGTGCCGGGCTCTTGCGGCAAGTGCTGGTCTGCCGAGTGGTACGCCCGGTCCCGTTCATATCAATTGTGAATTCCGCGATCCGTTGATTCCCGAAGAATCCCAGAGTGAGAGTGTGTGCGAGGCCGTTGAAGGAAAGCGACGCGCGGGGGTATCGGTCTATCCCACGCATTTCCTTCGCGATCCCTTGAGTGAGAACATTCTTGATCCAACACGAGCGACCGTCGTCATTGCGGGACAGGGAGCTGAGGAAGCAGTGCTTGAGTGGGCCGCTCGCTCGCGGGTTCCGGTTTTCGCCGAGCCAATGGTGACCGGGGTTCCTGAAGATGTACGTATTCCTTTCCAGCAGACGCTTCTTGACGATGAAGAGATCACGGGGCTTTTTGAGCAGATCATTGTGACGGGACGGCCGACTTTGTCGCGTCCGGTTCAGGCCGTGTGTGCTTCCGGTAAACGAGTCGTGGTCGTTGCCTCCTACGGTGAGTGGCCCGATCTGCACGGAAGTGCATCATGTGTTATCCCATCTCTTCATGACGGTGATTGCGTGGACGAGGCCCGCCAACTTCCCCTACTTGATGCGCTGCGTGAACGCGTGAAAGAAGTGCGCGCGGGGATCGAGGAGATGATTGCCTCTTATGGGGATACCCCGAGCGCACTTGGAGTGATGGATATCGTGTGGCAGCTGTGCCCGAGGATTTTCCTCGGGGCTTCCAACCCGGTTCGTATCGCTGACCTCATCGCGCATCGCCACGAAAATGCCAGTGGCCCCACTCAGGTCTGGTCGAATCGAGGACTGGCGGGAATCGATGGCAATACCTCAACCGCTCTTGGATGGGCGAGCGCGTGCGCGCGCCTCGAAGGCGCAGATTACTCGGCGGTGACTGCGGTGATGGGGGACCTGACTTTCTTACACGACGCCTCTGGTTTGGGACTGCCTCGCGGTGAAGAGTTTCCGCCTCTTCGAGTAATCGTTCTTGATGATTCCGGTGGCTCAATCTTTGAGAGCCTTGAGCACGGGCGCACAGCGCCTGTGGAAATGTATGAGCGTTATTTCGGGGTCTCACAGCGCGCGGATATCCCCGCACTTGGCGCGGCATACGGCGTAAAAACCCGCACTATTTCCTCGCTTACCCAGCTTCGCGAGATCCTTGCGTCACCAGTTGAAGGACTAGAAGTTCTGCATCTTCCTATTTCGCGACCGACGAAAGATATTGCGCATCTGCGATCCTTGTAGCATGCTAATGTAACAAATTGATAACGATTGAAATGGGTTGGCGATGAATACTGACGAAAACACACCCGAAGACGGCGCACGCTTCCAACCGCAGATGAATGAAACACCCGAGCAAAACGCCTCGGAAACTCCTAGCCCTGTCCTTCCAACTCCCGCAGCTCCGGATGCTAGTGACGCAAGCTTTTCGCAGAGTACGCCGGTCGCCTCGGCAGAGGAAACCGGCGCAGAAACTGTAGAGGCAGCACCGGTTGCCGTTGCGCCCACTCCGGTCAAGCGCGGCCCGGGCTGGGGAGCCCTCTTCCTCGCCATGGTCTGCAGTATCGGAATGGCAACCGGTGGAACCCTGGTACTTGGCCAGAATCTGCGTTCCTCTGTTACCACCCCCTTGGTCAGCCAGACTTCCGCCCCTGCACAAGCAAACTCTGCTGGAACTGCGGTCGATTGGGAGGCGGTTTCGGCAACCGTGTCTCCCGCGGTCGTGACAATCAACGTCTCTGGGCAAAACTCTTCCGGCGTCGGATCAGGCGCGATCGTTGATTCCTCCGGCAACATCGTCACCAACTACCACGTCATCTCCTCGGTCGTCGACGGAAGCGGAAGAATCCAAGTCACCCTGACCGACGGGCGAATCTACGAAGCAAAAATCGTTGGAACTGACCAAAGCACAGACCTCGCAGTGATTCGCCTGGTCAACCCGCCTTCGGATCTGGTCGCCGCACAATTCGGTCAATCTTCCGACCTCAAGGTCGGTCAGCCCGTCATGGCGATCGGTTCACCCCTGGGCCTATCAAATACCGTAACGACTGGAATTATCTCGGCGCTTAACCGTCCCGTCCAGGTGCAGGCCTCCGAATCGAATGACCAGGGCAATTCGAAAGACCCCTTCAATCAGCTTCAACAGCAAAACAACCAGGCGGTGACGACGAACGCAATTCAGGTCGACGCCTCGATCAACCCCGGTAACTCTGGCGGTCCTCTCTTCAACGAGCACGGGCAAGTGATCGGAATTAACTCCTCGATTGCCTCGCTGTCCTCGTCATCGAGTTCTCAAGCGGGATCGATTGGTCTAGGCTTTGCGATTCCCTCGGACCTGGTCGTTTCCGTTGTCAATCAGCTCATCCAAAATGGCACGGTCGACCACGCCCGGCTGGGAGTTTCCATTACGACGGGTGCTGCGCGAGTTGGAAACGATACTCGCGCGGGAGCGCAGATCTCCGCAGTGACTCAGGGCTCGGGCGCAGAAGCCGCTGGATTGAGGGCCGGGGACGTCATCACGGCTGTCGACGACAACACTGTTTCATCGGCGCAATCCCTGGTCGGATACGTGCGGCGCTACATGGGTGGCCAGGAAGTCAAGGTGACCTACGTGCGTGACGGCGTTGAGAACACCGTCCACGTAAAACTCCAGTCGGAGAACTAGGCTAGACGCCTAAAACCTCAAGAATCGGCCGCATCTTGGTCTGAGTCTCTTCAAATTCGCTGCTCGAAAGGGAATCTGGCATGATTCCGCAGCCGGCGAAGACTCGCAAGGTGCGGCCGTGATCTTCAAGTTGACCGCAACGAAGAGCAATCCCAAACTCGCCATTACCGGCGCCGTCAATCCAGCCCACAGGCCCCGAGTAACGGCCTCGTTCGATGCGCTCGTGAGCGTGAATGAGATCGAGAGCATCATCAAGGGGGGTGCCGCATACCGCAGCCGTTGGATGCAACTGTGCGACAGCATCGAGAACAGAGCCTTCGGGAAAAGATGCGTCAACATCGGAACACAAGTGAGCGATATTGGGGAGTACGAGGACCTCGGGACGTGCGGGTGCGCGTACGTCCTGGGCAATGGGCAGAAGAGCTGCGACAACCGATTCAAGGGCGAAAAGATGTTCGGAGCGATCTTTCAAAGATAGCGGGAGCTTTTCCGCATCTTCGGGACGGCAGCTTCCTGCTAGGACCCGCGAGTGGAGGTGCCCGTCTTTCAAGGAAACCAACATTTCCGGGGTTGCGCCGATCAATCCGTCAACGGAAAAAGTCCAGGTTTGCGGGTAGCGCTCATGAAGACTCTCAACGAGGGCAGCCTCGTTAATTTCGCCGTCGCTGCTGATTGTAAGGTCGCGCGCCATCACAACTTTTGCGGCCTCTTCATTGCGCAGTGCGTCAATCACCTCGTCAACAGCCCCGCGCCACTGGTCCTCGCTCATCGCGCCGGGGCACTGCTCGACATGTGAAGGAAGCGTGTGCTGGCGTGTCGGCGGCGCAAATTCGGGTTTCACGTGAGAGTCAGTCGAGGCGGCGATGACAAAGCGCTGCGAACCGGAGGTGATGACTGTCAATTCCGGAACGATGAGGGTGCGCTCACCATCGTCTTCAAATGCACAGGATACAAAGGCAAAGGGAAGAGTAGGGAGGCTTTTTCCCCAAGCAATGCGCGCCCCCTCACCCCAATGAACTTGGGCTTTTTCCCGCAGGAGATCCCACACGCGAGCGGCCTCGGTGATCGCAGCATTTTCCCCGGCCTCAACCAGAGGAGGTCGATCCTTCCCCCGCTTCCAGCTCCAGGCTTTCCCCCAACCGACCATGGCCTCGTCGCGGATCCACGCGCATACTCCTGAAGAGGGAAGCAAAGAGAAGATCGACGCGCGCCCGTACTCGCTGGAAGGGTCAAGAAGATCAACCCAGCAATACAGCGTCGGGATCGTCGAGAAATGTCGAGAGGGCATGAGTCAATGCTAATTCCCTGGGCGTCGATGAGCGATTGAGTGTGCCTAAAACACGCACAAATGGGAAAATAGATACATGAGTGCACACACTTCCTCTCAGCCGCGCCGCGCCGATCTTGGAAAGTCTCAAGACGAAGTAGCTGCGATGTTCGACGACGTCTCCCAGCGCTACGACGTGATGAACGCTCTGCTCAGCGGCGGGATGAATTTTGTGTGGATGAAGGCGCTGACCGCGGCACTCAAACCCAAGCCCTCCGACTACATTTTGGACCTTGCCGCAGGGACAGGCGCGTCATCGGTGGCGATCGCGCGCAGTGGTGCTCGCGTTGTGGCATGCGATCTCTCGGCCGGAATGATTGAAGTGGGACGCGCTCGCCACCCCGAGGTTGATTTCGTTCAGGGCGATGCCATGAACCTTCCCTTCGACGACAATACTTTCGACGCGGTCACAATTTCCTACGGGCTGCGAAATGTGCCCGATCCGAAGCGCGCCTTGGAAGAAATGTCTCGCGTGACGCGTCCGGGTGGACGTTTGCTTGTCTGCGAGTTTTCAACGCCAACATCGGCGCTTCTGCGCGCCGGTTACTCGCTGCACCTTCAGTATGTGATGCCGCTGGTTGCGCGCTTTGCGTCCTCAGACGATGTTGCCTACGACTACTTGGCTGAGTCGATCCTTGACTGGCCGGATGCTCCCGAAGTTGCAACCTTGATTGCCGAGGCCGGGTGGAGCGATGTGCACTACCGCTACCTCACGGGCGGGATCGTTGCCCTTCATCGAGCCACCAAGGCCTAGAGGGGCGCGGAAGACTTCCGGTCGTTTGCAGAGTGTGGACTGCAAGCGGCCGGATCCTTTTATGGGCCCTCACGCGGAGCGCATAATGGGGGAGTCGAAGAAGACTGTGTGAATGGAGCCTTCATGTCCACACCACTGCGCGTCGGAATCATCGGATTGGGAGCGCGATGCACCATCGCCAAGAACTGTCAGGATTCCACAGTGTCTGCTGAGATAGTCGGCGGGTGTGATCCCAACCCCGCAATGCGAGAGCGCGCTCGTGAAATCCTTGGCGACCATCCGTGGGTAGAAAGCCTGGAAGAGCTTCTTCGCCTGGGAATCGATGCAGCAATCGTCACCAGCCCCGATGACACTCACGAAGACATCACATGCCAGCTGCTAGAAGCCGGGGTTGGAGTCTACTTGGAAAAGCCCATCGCCATCACTATTGAAGGTGCCGATCGCGTCCTTGAGACCGCGTTTCGCACAAAGACACCACTGTACGTTGGACACAATATGCGCCATATGGCCGTTGTCCGAATCCTGCGCCAAGTTATTCGCGATGGGTTGATCGGCGAGGTCCGTGCGATCTGGTGCCGGCACTTCGTGGGAAACGGCGGCGACTACTACTTCAAGGATTGGCACGCTGATCGCAGCCGTACGACAGGCTTGCTCTTGCAAAAGGCCGCACACGATATTGACGTGATGAATTGGCTCTCCGATTCTGTCCCCGAGCGGGTCGTCGGAATGGGGGACCTCATGGTCTACGGAAAACTCACAGATCGCAGTGGCCAGCGCAGCGATCGCGTCATGAGTGACTGGTTTTCCTATGAAAACTGGCCGCCGGAATCCCTCACGGGACTCAACCCCGTCATCGACGTTGAAGACCTCTCGATGTTCATGATGAGACAGGTCTCAGGAACCATGATTTCCTACGAGCAGTGCCACTTCACTCCGGATTACTGGAGAAACTACACCGTCATTGGAACCCTAGGGCGCGCAGAGAACTTCGGTGACGGTGACGGCGGAGTGGTGCGGGTGTGGAAGCACCGGAGTCGCTGGGAGCCTCAAGGTGACATTGAAATTCCGATCCGAGGTGATGCTCGTGGTCACGATGATGCCGACGTCGCAACAATGGACGAATTCTTACGTTTTGTTGCTCACGGAGATCAAACAGATACGACCCCTTTGGGTGCGCGCGAGGCCGTTGCCGCAGGGGTCCTTGCAACAAAGTCGCTACGCGAGGGCAATATTCCCTTCGATGTACCGCGGGTGGCCCCGCACATTGCTGCCTATTTTGAGGGCAATCAAGAGCGAGGCCACCGGTAAAGATTCGCGTGACGAACGGCTAGAGGCTAGCCGAATGTGTAGCCACTGAAGGAAGAGACAATCTTCGCCAGGAAAGCGAAAATGCTCTCCAGTGCGGCGTTAATCCTTCCCGTGCGCGCGAGCTTGCCGGAGCTATCCGGGGTGCTTTCCCTATCTCTTGCCGAGGCCGGAGCCGTGGGAGAAGGATGAGTATCGCTTTGCTCATGTGTGGAAGGCTCCTGCGCGGAAGGGGAGATTTTCCCAAGGCTGAGGTATCCGGGAAGAGTTTCCCCCATTGCCTCGTTTGCGAAAGCAAGTGGAACGCCATTGGGTAGGGGGTTCACGACGCGCACAACCGCGGTAAGTTCATTATCCGAAGCGGAACGTGGTGCGGGGGAAACTGCCGATTTTCCGTCGACGTTGAGCGTGGCCTCGACGATGGTGGAAGTTTGCGGCTCAAGAGAAGGCAGAGGCGAGTCGATGCGAGTCGATGAAACAATGCGCCCCTGCGAGTTCACCAAGGCGAACTCAATGGGCCACGAGGCGTAGAAAGGCGCAAGGCCGATATTGGTGATCTCTGTTTCGACGGTGACAGAAGCCCCTTGTGTACTCAGGCGAGTTTTCTTCGCCTGCAATGTGTAACCCATCAGAGCACTCGCTCCAGCGGCGCGCTCGTGGTCTTCACCCGTGTAACCGATGCTGAATCCATTGTGGTTGATGAGCCATGTTGCATGGCTTTCCTGGATGGAAGTTACGACATCGTAGTTGCGTCCCTGCGCTTTTTCTTTTTCAAGATCCGGGCAGTTGAGGGGCTCGGAGAAAATGCAGGTCTGGAGTGAAGGGTAGAGCTCGCCCCCGATGGGGACCTGTTGCCACGCGCTTTCTTCCCCGTTCTTCTTGAGATGCGACAGGAAGTGCCAGCTGACGTTGGGAAGGGTTGAGTAGGCGAAGGAATCGTCGTGATAGCCCATGTGGTGGGCTTTCGTAGCGGCGGTTGGGTTACGGAACTGAATGGGAGTCGTGTCAAAAGCCTCGTCCCATGCTTCGACGAGGCGCGCGCGGGTTTCGCTGGAGGGCATCCAGTTTTCCCCCCTTGGATTCTCCGGACTCTTCTCTCCGTTCATGGGGTATGTGTGGTCTTCTCCCCAGAAACCGATCAGGCCGGCAGTGATGTAGCCAATGCGCGGATCGCCGTCGTATTTCTGGCCGAATTCTTTGATGAAATCGACGAGCATCTCTTGGATTCGAGGGTCGTCGTAGTTGGGCGAGAAAGAATCGGTATTCCCGTAAACGCTGTAGTGACGCGATGTATCGATGCCTTCTTTGATGAGATAAGTGGGGACGCCGCTCTCCTTCTTGGGACAGTCGAGGTAGAAACGGAGAACTGTCTGGTGTCCGCGGCTCGCAATGGAGTCCAGCATCTTATCGACTTTTTCCCAGTTGTATGTGCCCTTGTTAGTGACAACAGAGTTGACTGGGAATAGTGCGAACTCCATCGTGTAGGGGAGTGGGTGATCAGCGAGATCCGGCTCGCTTCCGTCCTCGGGAGCAAATGGGAGAAAACCTTTAAGAGGATTAGAAATGGGAGCGTCTGCACTGGCAAGCTCCTGCCATTGTCCTTCGCCTGGTCCCTCGTTTGCTTCTGCGGGGAGTGAGGCAACAAAGATCGAGGCTGTGAGTGCGCTTGCGAGTGCACATGCGCTGAGTTTTCTCATCGTCAAAAGAGGTCTTTCGCTCGGGTGAGTGTGGTGCTCACGAAAATGTCGTTTCCTTGGCCTTTTATGCGCGCTGAGCAACAATATCTATCGAAGCTTGCTCCGTACTGTGCTCAGGGTGGACAGGACCCGCGTGATCTGCGGTTTTTGGCTGGAAAAGAACTGGGGGAATCTGCGGCGGAGAGCAGGTGATTGGAGACTCCTGAGTCGCAACTGGACGTGCTCTCAAGAGCTGCGAGAAAGTGCAGTTTTCTCCCGATCTATCTCTTCGGATCATTAACGCAACGTGCATGTGCGTAAATTAAATAAGGGTGTGCGCTCGCTCACGGCCCCAAAGTGTTGTGCTCACGGACTTTTTGGCGTTCTTCAGCCCTTTGTGGACGCTGTGACTATCGTCGTCTAGTGGACCCTGATTACATTCAGGTGCTTTATGGAGCGTTCAGGAGGAGTGGTGAGCCAGCAGGCCCAGGACATGAGTGCCGACGTCGTCGTAGTCGGCGCCGGCCCCGGCGGTGCATCGACCGCTTACCATCTGGCGACCCTTGGAATTGATGTCCTCCTTGTCGACAAGGCGCGTTTCCCGCGTGACAAGATCTGCGGTGATGGCCTGACTCCCTCTGCCGTTCAAGAGCTCATCCTCATGGGTGTTGATACTTCTGGTTGGGCGCGAAACCGCGGTCTGACGGTCATTGGAGGCGGCCACACAATCCACATGGAGTGGCCCGATCAGGCCTCGCTTCCCGGATACGGAATGACTCGAGCACGTATGGAACTCGATCACGCGCTGGTCCAGCGCGCGCAAAGTGCGGGAGCTCGCCTCGAAGAAGAACTGACCGTCACCGAGGTGATCCAAGATTCTGCCCACCGGGTGTGTGGCGTCCGCGCGCGCCGAGGCCGTGGTGCAAACACCGAAGATGTGACCATCCGCGCCAAGTTGGTCGTCGACGCCGGGGGAGTGTCCGCAAAGGTCGCCACCCGCCTCGGAATTGAAAAGAATCCCAAACGTCCCATGGGAGTTGCTGCGCGCACCTACTTCCGTAGCCCTCGTGGAAACGAAGAATGGATGGAATCCCACCTGGAACTGTGGGCCGGAGAACCCGGACGCTCCGATCTTCTGCCCGGATACGGGTGGATTTTCCCCATGGGGGACGGAATCGTCAACGTTGGACTGGGATCGGTATCTTCAACGGCCAGCGCAACAAGCCTGCCCTATCGCCAGGTTTTTGAGCAGTGGGTTGCCAACCTCCCCGAGGAATGGGGATTCACCCGCGAAAACCAGATCGGCCAGCTCCGTAGTGCAGCACTTCCCATGAGCTTGAACCGCAAGCCTCACTACACCAATGGATTCCTTCTTGTCGGGGACGCCGGTGGAATGGTTTCGCCCTTTAACGGTGAAGGAATCGCACCTGCGATGAAGGCGGGGCGCTACGCTGCCGAAGCGATGGCTCAGGCTCTTTCGCGTACTCATCGGGCGGGAGTAGACCGCGCGATGAGTGCCTACCCGCAGCGAGTTCGCAACGAGTACGGCGGCTACTACCAGCTTGGGCGCGTCTTTGTTCGACTCATTGAAAACCCCAAGATCATGCGTCTGTGCACGACCTACGGTCTGCCCATCCCGCGCCTGATGACCTTGGTTCACAAGCTTCTGTCGGATGGATTCGAACGCCAAGGCGGCGATTTCGATGACCGACTGATTACGACCCTATCCAAGATGGTGCCATCAGCATGATGGCCACGAAGGTACACCCGATGTGGGAGGAACGATGACCAATCCCTATGTTCCGCTGCTGATCATGGCCGCAGCCGCCATGGTCCTTGCGCTTGGCGGGCTGGGCGCATCCGCAATTCTGGGGCCGACACGGAAGAACCGGACGAAGGCCGACAACTACGAATGCGGTATCGACCCCACCGAACAGCACCTGGAACGCGGACGCTTCCCCGTTCGCTACTACCTGGTCGCTATGACATTCATTGTCTTCGACATCGAAGTGGTGTTCATGTACCCGTGGGCCGTCAGCTTCAACCAGCTGGGACTTTTCGGATTGGTCGCCATGCTGACCTTCATCGCGGTGATCACCGTCCCCTATATCTACGAATGGCGCCGCGGCGGACTGGATTACTGAGGTAAGAGGAAAACAATGGGAATTGAAGAGAGCCTGCCTGCAGGCATTGCCCTGGCAAGCATGGAGAAAATCCTCGGTCTTGCTCGAAAGCACAGTCAGTGGCCGGTCACCATGGGCTTGGCGTGCTGCGCAATTGAAATGATGGCAGCCGGAACTCCGCGTTTCGACATGTCGCGTTTCGGCCTGGAAGTTTTCCGCGCTTCGCCGCGTCACTCCGACCTCATGATCGTCTCCGGACGAGTCTCCCATAAGATGGCCCCGGTTATTCGCCGTGTCTATGACTCAATGGCTGACCCCAAGTGGGTCATCTCCATGGGAGCTTGCGCATCTTCGGGCGGCATGTTCAATAACTACGCCGTCGTCCAGGGATGCGACCACATCGTTCCCGTCGATGTGTACCTTCCCGGCTGCCCGCCTCGTCCCGAGGCGCTGATTCACGCAATCCTCACCCTGCGTGAGCAGATCGGTAGCGAGCCGCTGGGGGCGCACCGTCGCGAAATCGCACGCAAGGCTGAGGCTGCAGCGCTTGCGGCGACCCCCACTCACGACATGAAGGGATTGCTGGCATGAGCGAAGAAATTAGCCGTTTTGGCGCAGCAGAACCCTCGGTGATTAAGAGCCGTCAGGGAATGTTTGGGGTCGCAGACCAAGGTGATACCACGGGCTTTTCTGAACTCGAAACCGTTGCTGTGAGCGCCCCGGCCGCCACTCGTCCCTACGGTTCCTACTTTGACCAGATCGTTGACGTCCTCGAGGAACTCATCGAAGCCGATGGATTGGTCGTCACCGATGTCATCGAAAAGGTCGTCATCGAACACGGTGAACTCAGCATCTTCATTCCGCGCGAGCACATTCGCCGCGTTGTGCGCTACCTGCGCGATGACCAAGATCTGCGTTTCGAAATGTGCTTGGGAACCAACGGCGTGAACTACCCCGAAGATCGCGGCCGCGAGCTTCACGCCATTTACCCCTTCATGTCGATCACGCACAATCGCATGATTCGCTTGGAAGTCACCTGCCCGGACGCGGATCCGCACATTCCCTCGATCGTCGATATCTACCCGGCGAACGACTGGCAAGAACGTGAGACTTGGGACCTGATGGGCATCGTCTTCGATGGGCACCCCTCGCTGACGCGCACCGCTCTTCCCGATGACTGGGTAGGGCACCCCCAACGCAAGGACTACCCCCTGGGTGGTATTCCCGTGGAATTCAAGGGCGCAGTCAATGCCCCTGCCGACACCCGGAGGTCGTACAACTAATGACTACTCCTTCACTGCATGCGGCAGCATCAAGTGCGGGCCTGGACATTGAAGATGTCCCCGAGGTTCTGGCTCAAGGCGGCGACTGGGATGACGTCATCGCCGAGATTGAGCGCATCAACCACGAGCGCGTCGTTCTCAACATGGGTCCCGTTCACCCCTCAACCCACGGCGTTCTTCGCCTGATCCTCGAGCTGGATGGCGAAACCGTTCGTGAAACTCGCGTCGATACCGGATACCTGCACACGGGTATTGAAAAGACCATGGAATACCGCACCTGGACACAGGGCGTGACACTGTGCACCCGCATGGACTACGTCGCTCCCTTCTTCCAGGAAGTCGGCTACTGCTTGGCGGTCGAAAAACTTCTTGGCATTACGAATGATGTTCCCGAGCGTGCGAACTTGGTTCGTATTCTCCTCATGGAGCTCAACCGTATTGCCTCGCACATCGTTGCTATCGGTACCGGTGGTAACGAGCTGGGCGCGACGACCATGATGACCATCGCATTCAGGGGCCGCGAAGAAATCCTGCGAATCTTCGAGCGCATCACTGGTCTTCGTATGAATCACGCATTCGTGCGCCCCGGTGGAATTGCTCAGGACCTGCCCAGCGGCATGGTTCCTTATATCCGCGAGAAGCTCCCCAAGGTCCGCCACGACATCGGCGAGCTTCAGGATCTGGTTTTGGCTAACCCCATTTTTAAGCAGCGTTTCATTGGCGTCGGCTACATGCCCCTTTCCGCGATGATGGCCTTGGGATTGACCGGCCCCTCCCTGCGAGCAGCGGGTCTGCCTCAAGACTTGCGTAAGGACCAGCCCTACTGCGGTTACGAGAACTTCGAATTCGATGTCCCGACCTATGACTCGAATGATGCCTATAACCGCGTGCGCGTCCGCTTCGACGAGTGCTACCAGTCTCTGCGCATCGTCGAGCAGGTCCTGCGCCGCCTCGAAGAAACCGAAGGCCAGCCCGTTATGGTTTCTGACCCGCACATCAAGTGGCCCGCACAGCTCTCGGTCGCAACGGACGGCCAGGGTAACTCCGCGGAACACATCGCGAAGGTCATGGGAAGCTCGATGGAATCCCTGATTCACCACTTCAAGCTGGTCACCGAAGGCTTCAAGGTCCCCGCCGGTCAGGTCTACCAGACCGTCGAACACGCCAAGGGCATCTTGGGTGTCCACCTGGTCTCTGCTGGTGGAACCCGCCCCTTCCGCGCACACTTCCGCGACCCTTCATTCGCAAATCTGCAGTCTCTGGCCATGATGACGGAAGGCGGACAGCTCGCCGATGTCGTTGTTTCACTGGCCACTATCGACCCCGTTCTGGGAGGCGTTGATCGATGAGCTATCCCGTGGAAACCTATGAGCGCCTAGCAGGCGAGGCACGCGAAATCATCGCGCGCTACCCGCAGGGCCACTCTCGCTCCGCACTGCTTCCCATGTTGCACTTGGTTCAGTCTGAAGACGGCTACGTGAGCGCCAACGGAATCGCGCTGTGCGCCGAGCTTCTGGGCATCACCCGTGCGGAAGTTTCGGCAGTTGCCACCTTCTACACCCAGTACAAGCGTCACCCCACCGGCGAATACCTCGTGGGCGTGTGCACCAATGCCCTGTGCGCTGTCATGGGCGGTGATGAAATCTGGGAGGCCGTCAGCGAAAAGGTCGGCGTCGGAACCGATGAAACTAACGAGGCCGGAACCATCACCCTTGAACGCCTCGAATGCAACGCGGCCTGCGATTACGCGCCCGTCGTCATGGTGAACTGGGAATTCTTCGACAACCAGACCCCTGAGTCGGCGTGTGCCCTCATCGATGACATCGAGGCCGGTAAGCGCCTGCACCCCACGCGCGGAAGTGCTGTGCTACCGACCTTCAAGGAAACCGAGCACGTTCTTGCCGGCTTCCTTGACGGACACGAACACGAAGGACCCAGCGCAGGCGAGGCCTCAACACTGGGACTGAGGATCGCTGAAGAACGCGGCTGGAGCGCTCCGGCTGATGTTCCCGCGGAAGAAGGAAAGGAGACGGACGGTGAGTGAAGCAACCGTGGCACTGACCCCGATTCTGACCCGCGGATGGGGAAGCGATCGCTCGTGGACTTTGGAGTCTTACCTGAGCCGAGGCGGCTATGAGGGCCTGAATAAGGCCAAGACCATGGAGCCCGCCGAGATCGTTGAGACTGTTAAGGCCTCTGGCTTGCGAGGCCGTGGTGGCGCTGGATTCCCCACGGGCCTCAAGTGGTCTTTCCTCCCGCCCGATGACGGTCTTCCTCGTTACCTGGTGGTCAACGCCGATGAATCGGAACCGGGAACCTGTAAGGACATCCCGACAATTATGGCGAACCCCCACGTCTTGATTGAAGGCATTGCGATCACCTCGCGCGCCATCAATTGCAACCACGCTTTCGTCTACCTGCGCGGCGAAGTCGTTCACGTCTACCGCCGCCTGATGAATGCGGTGAAGGAAGCCACTGAAGCCGGGCTTCTGGGTGATCTTCGCATCACCGCTCACGCCGGCGCCGGCGCATACATCTGTGGCGAGGAAACCGCTCTTCTGGATTCTTTGGAAGGCTTCCGCGGTCACCCGCGTCTCAAGCCCCCCTTCCCGGCTGTTGCGGGTCTGTACGCTCGCCCGACCGTTATTAATAACGTTGAGTCGATCAGCCAGGTGGCGGGAATTTTCCAAAACTCCGCGCAGTGGTACGCCTCGATGGGAACGGAAAAGTCCAAGGGACACGGTCTGTTCTCGATCTCAGGTCACGTGAAGAACCCGGGCCAATTCGAGGCTCCCTTCGGAATCACCATGCGCGAGCTCATCGAGCTTGCCGGCGGTATTCGCGAAGGACACCAGCTGAAGTTCTGGACTCCCGGTGGTTCCTCGACCCCGATCTTTACCGAAGCAGAACTGGACACTCCTTTGGATTACGAGTCCGTCGGTGCTGCCGGTTCAATGCTCGGTACCCGAGCCCTTCAGGTCTTCGATGAAACAACCTCTGTGGTTCGCGTGATCACCCGCTGGATTGAGTTCTACCAGCACGAATCCTGTGGTAAGTGCACGCCCTGTCGTGAAGGAACCTACTGGCTTAAGCAGATCATGCTCCGCCTTGAGGCTGGAAAGGGCCAGGAAGGCGATATCGATCTGTTGGACGAGATCGCACACAACATTTTTGGCCGAAGCTTCTGCGCCCTGGGCGATGCGGCAGCAACCCCGATCATGTCGGGAATTAAGAAGTTCCGCGAAGAATTCGAGGCCGGGCTGACGACGCCCGCGCGCGAATTGTTCCCCTACGAGGCCTCGAGCAACTTTGCCAAGGGAGGAGTTCGATGAGCGAGAACCTAGTAAAGGTCACAATCGACGACGTCGAATTGGACGTTCCTGCAGGCACCCTGGTGATCCGCGCGGCCGAGAAGGCCGGAATCCGTATCCCGCGGTTCTGTGATCACCCGCTGCTTGAGCCCGTCGCAGCATGCCGTCAGTGCTTGGTTGAGGTCGGAATGCCCGATCGCAATACGGGCGAGCTGCGTTTCATGCCCAAGCCTCAGCCTTCGTGTGCTCAGACTGTCACCCCCGGCATGGTCGTCAAGACCCAGCACACCTCCGAGGTTGCCCGTCGCGCCCAGGAAGGCGTGATGGAATTCCTGCTGATCAACCACCCGCTTGATTGCCCGATCTGCGATAAGGGCGGCGAATGCCCCCTGCAGAACCAGGCGATGAGTGAAGGCCGTGAGAGCTCGCGTTTTATCGACGCAAAGCGCACCTACCGCAAGCCTTTGAAGCTGACCTCGCAGATCCTGCTCGATCGCGAGCGCTGCATCCTGTGCCAGCGCTGCGTGCGCTTCGGTAAGGAAATCGCGGGCGACGTGTTCCTGGACCTTCAGGGACGAGGCGGCGGCACAGCGCCGACCGAACACCACCACTTCATGGGTGAGCAGGTCGGCTCCTTCGATACCGCGGTCTTGGATTACTTCAACCCGCAGGAAAAGGACAACGTCCAGGCGGGAATTTCGGGCCCTTACGGTCAAGAAGGCATTATCGGCTCCCTCAATGAGGGCGATCTTGCCCCCAATGATCGTGATGTTTCGGGCCGCGCATTCGCCTCGTACTTCTCGGGCAACATCATTCAGATCTGCCCGGTTGGCGCTCTGACCTCGAATGACTACCGCTTCCGTGCGCGCCCCTTCGACTTGGTTTCGACCGCTTCGGTGACCGAGCACGATGCTTCCGGTAGTGCGATCCGCGTGGATATTCGCCGTGGTGAAGTTCTGCGACGCCTCGCCGGAAATGATCCCGAGGTCAACGAAGAGTGGATCACCGACAAGGATCGTTTTGCCTTCAGGTGGTCGGGCGTTGAGCGCCTTAACACTCCTTTCGTTCGCGAAAATGGCCAGCTTGTCCCGACCTCGTGGTCGGATGCCTTGGATCGTGTCCACCGCGCACTTGCCGGCCTTTCCGGTGATCAGGTTGGTTTCCTTCCCGGTGGCCGCCTGAGCTTTGAAGATGCTTGGGCATGGTCGAAGTTCGCGCGCACCGTCGTGGGATCTGATTCCATCGATATGCGTTCGCGTAGCCACAGTGAAGAAGAACGTTCATTCCTTGCTTCCCACGTGGCAGGCAGCGGTTTGGGCGTCACCTACTCGCAGCTTGAGAGTGCCGGTCAGGTCCTCCTGGTTGGGCTTGAGCCCGAGGACGAGTGCGGCGCGCTCTTCCTGCGGATGCGTAAGGCCACTCGCAAGGGCAAGCTTCGCGTTGCTTCTTTGGCCCCCATGACTTCCCGAGGCCTCGCCAAGCTTTCTGGAGAGCTGCTGCGTTGCGCTCCGGGTACCGAGGTTGAGGTTGCTGCAGCGATCGCTCCCGAAGGCGAATACGCCGAGCTTGCTGGGCGCCTCGAGGGTGGAGTCATCCTCGTTGGTGAACGAGCCAGCCGCACCCCCGGACTTCTCAGCGAAGTTGTCCGTCTCGCCCAGCGCTGCAAGGTACGCATCCAGTGGGTGCCTCGTCGTGCGGGTGAACGCGGTGGCCTCGAGGCCGGTCTTCTTCCCGGACTCCTGCCCTTTGGTCGTCCGGTGTCCAGCGCAGATGCGCGTGAGAGCCTTGCGTGGGGCGAAATCCCCGCAACTCGCGGACTCGACGCTTCGCAGATGCTGGAAGCTGCAACTGACGGCCGCGTGAAGGCCCTCGTCGTCGGTGGCGTTGACCTGCGCGATTTCGACGATCCGGCCGCTGCGCGAAAGGCGCTTGATCAGGTTGATTTCTTGGTGAGCCTTGAAGTTCGCCGCAGCGAGGTAACTGATCGTGCAGATGTGATCTTGCCGGTCGCTCCGCCGCTTGAAAAGAACGGTACTTTCGTCAACTGGGAAGGACGCCTGCGTCCCTTCGGTCAGGCAATTGCTTCTCGTGCACAGACCGACCGCCTTGTTTTCGATGCTCTTGCTCGCGAATTCGGCGCTGATCTTGGTCTTTCCGATCTGGTGAGCCTTTACGACCAAGTCAACCCGCTGATGAACTGGAGGGGTGAGCGCGAAGAATTCACTCCGGCTCAAGCCTCGCCGCTGGTTGAACTCGCACAGGGACAGGCACTCCTCGCCACCCATAAGCCGATGCTCGATGCTGGTCGCCTGCAAGATGGCGCACACATGCTGGCTGGAAGCGCACGCCGCCCAGTCGTCTTCGCGGCGCGCGCGACGGTAGCGGGCCTCGGCCTCGACGAAGGGGAACTGCTCACGCTGAGCAGCCCGCGCGGAAGCGTGACACTTCCCCTGCAATTTGCTGATCTTCCGGAAGGAGTTGTCTGGGTGCCCGAGTGCTCCCAAGGCTCCCTCGTCCATGAATCACTGGGGAACTTCGGTTCTTCTGTCACCCTGAGCGCAAAGGGGGAGGTGGCCCGATGAACATGATCCCCATGGAAGTTCCCAACTATTCTCCCGCGGACTTCTCGCAGGAAACCTGGTGGTTGACAGTCCTCAAGGCCGTTTTCATCATTGTTTTCCTGATCCTCAACGTTTTACTCGCACTGTGGGTTGAACGTCGAACGATCGGACGCATGCAGACTCGTCCCGGCCCGAATGTCGCCGGTCCCTTCGGCTTGTTCCAAGCAATTGCCGACGCCGTGAAGCTGCTCTTCAAGGAAGACATGTGGACGCGCAAGTCCGAGAAGTTCATCTACCTGCTTGCGCCTTCGGTCTCCGCATTCGCAGCCTTCAGTATCTTCGCCGTCATTCCGATGGGTCCGAATGTTTCGATTTTCGGCCACTCAACGCCCCTGCAGCTGGCAGATATGCCGGTCGCTGCCCTGTACATCCTTGCGATTTCTTCGCTGGGCTTGTACGGCATCGTTCTGGGTGGTTGGTCCGCGTCCTCAACGCTTCCGCTCTACGGTGCGGTGCGTTCCTCGGCGCAGGTGATCTCATACGAACTGTCAATGGGAATGTCCTTAGTTGCGGTCTTCCTTATGGCCGGCTCGATGTCGACCTCGCAGATCGTTGCATCCCAGGCGCAAACCTGGTGGTTCCTGCCCTTGGCCCCGGCCTTCGTCATCTACCTGATCTCGATGGTCGGCGAAGTGAACCGTCTTCCCTTCGACCTTCCCGAAGCTGAAGGTGAATTGGTCGCAGGTCACATGACCGAATACTCCTCGATGAAGTTCGGTTGGTTCTACCTGTCTGAATACGTCAACATGTTCAACGTTTCAGCGGTGGCAACGACCATGTTCTTCGGCGGATGGCACGCTCCGTGGCCGCTGTCGCACATCGAGTTCCTCAATAGCGGCTGGTTCGGCATGCTGTGGTTCTTCCTCAAGATGTGGTTCTTCATGATCCTCATGATCTGGACACGAAGCACCCTCCTGCGTTTCCGCTACGACCAGTTCATGCAGCTGGGCTGGAAGCGCCTCATCCCGATTTCCTTGGCGTGGCTCGTCATGGTCGCCATCATTCGCGCCGTGACTCAGTGGGTCTCCCTCACTCTGCCTCAGCTCATCGGCGCGGTCGCCGGCATCTTCGTTGTTGCGCTGATCATCATGTGGTTCGCAGATTCTGCCGATGCCCGTAAGGAAGCCGCGAAGGAAGAAGAAGCGCGCGCACGCCTCGAGAACTTCGATCCGATGGCCGACGGCTTCCCGGTACCTCCGCTTCCCGGACAAAAGCTCCCGCCCTCGCCGCGCGCTTCCCGCGTGGTCAACGCAGTAATGGAGGAGACGAATGACTGAGCAGAACCAAAACGAGAACCTGCGCTACGAGCAGGATCCCAAGGGGCCGATCGGTCAGTTCTTCGCGCCCTTCGCCGGGTACGGAGTGACCCTGTCCTCCTTCTTCCGCCCGACCGTTACCGAGCAGTACCCCTTCGAGGGGCCCTTCGTTGAACCGCGTTTCCACGGACGCCACCAGCTCAATCGCTACGCCGACGGTCTCGAAAAGTGTGTCGGTTGCGAATTGTGTGCGTGGGCGTGCCCCGCGGATGCGATCTACGTCGAGGCCGCATCCAACACTCCCGAGGAACAGTACAGTCCCGGGGAACGCTACGGCCGCGTCTACCAGATCAACTATCTGCGTTGCATTTTCTGCGGTTACTGCATCGAGGCCTGCCCGACTCGTGCGCTCACAATGGGCCACGACTTCGAGCTGGCTGAATATACTCGCGCAGACGATATCTACGAGAAGGACCAGCTCCTAGTTCCCCTCTCCGAGGGAATGCTCCAGCCTCCTCACCCGCAGGTCGAAGGCTTCTCCGACGGTGACTATTACCGAGGCGAAGTCCACGGCCCCACGCAGGCACAGATCGACTGGGTACGCGAGCGCCGCCCCGATGATCCTTCCCTTGCTACTGCACGTCCCGTCTACGAGGAGGCACGTCAGTCATGACCCTCATGAATTGGCCTGAAATGGCATCAACAGGGGAGGCGATCCTCTTTGGCTGCGTGGCAGTGTTCATGATTGCCTGCGCCCTGGGCGTGCTCTTCTTTAAGAAAGCCGTCCACTGTGCGATTTGCATGGTCGGAGTCATGCTCGGCTTGGCCGTCCTCTACCTGATGCACGGAGCAGCTTTCTTGGGAACTGTCCAGGTTGTCGTTTACACCGGCGCCATTATGGTTCTCTTCCTCTTCGTCATCATGATGATTGGTCTGGGAGCATCCGACAATTACGCGCAGCAATCGCGCGGACGCATCATCACTTCGGTGCTCATCGCTCTGGGCTTGGCAGCTGTCGTTATCGGAGCTGTTGCCCGCTCGCGTGCAACGGGTTCCTCTGATTCCTTGAGCTCTGAGCCCTACTCGAACGCTCCGATCACCGACTTGGCAGCGACGCTGTTCTCGCGCTACTGGTTCTCAATGGAACTTGCGGGAATCTTGCTCATCACCGCGGCCATCGGCGCGATGCTGCTCACTCACTCCGATCAGCTCGGCCCGGTTCTCACCCAGCGCACAACTGCAGAAGCGAAGATGCGTGCCTTTAAGGCCTCGGGACGCAGGATCGGTCAGCTTCCCGCCCCTGGTGTGTACGCACACTCCAACGCGGTCGATGTTCCTGCAATCTCTGGCGAAACGCACGGCCCAGTCGAGGCCTCGGTCCCCAGGGTGCTGCGCGTGCGCGGCTTGGAGCGTGTCGTTGGGCAGGTCGAACCCGAGGTCGCGCAGTCTCTGGCGCTTGCCAAGAGCGGCGCTCTTGAGGACACGATCTTCGATCCCACACACCCGCAGACTCGTCAGCGTTCGCAGGCTTGGGGTATGCCCGGTGCGCCCGCCCCGAGCGGCTTGAACCAGCCCCTTGCCAGCGATAGCAGTGAAGAAGGGAAGGAAGAAGAATGAGCCTTGCAGCCTACCTCGTGCTCTCGGGGATCCTCTTTGCGATCGGTGCAGCGATTGTTCTGGTCCGTCGCAGCGCAGTGATCTCCTTGATGGGAGTCGAGCTCATGCTCAACTCCGCCAATCTTGCCTTCGTGACCTTCGCGCGAATCCACGGAAACGTCAGTGGAGAAATCATGGCCTTCTTCGTCATGGTTGTTGCTGCGGCTGAAGTCGTGGTCGGACTGGCAATCGTTGTGTCCATCTTTAAGTCACGCGTTACCACCAACGTTGACGACCTCGATCTTCTGAAGAACTGAGGAGTAAGCCGGAATGACCTTTACACTGCTGAATGCTGTGGCCCAAGCTGCAGCTCCAGTCGAGGCTACGGGAGTCTTCTCCTGGGCTTGGCTGATGATCGCAATTCCAGCTGCCTCCAGTGCGATTCTTCTTGTGCTGGGACGCCGCAGCGACCGCTGGGGTCACCTGCTGGCAACCGTGGCATCGTGGGCGTCCTTCGCGGTGGGCGTGGCGGTTATCGCCACAATGCTCTCCCTCCCCGCTCAAGGACAGCGAATCGCGCTTCCCCTGTTCTCGTGGATTCCCGCGGGAGACTTCTCCGTTGACTTCGGATTGATGCTCGACCCGCTGTCGATGACCTTCGTCATGCTGGTCACCTTCGTTGGCTCCCTCATCCACGTCTACGCGATCGCGTACATGGAGCACGACACGGATCGTCGTCGCTTCTTCGCCTACCTCAACCTCTTCATCGCCGCGATGCTCATCCTGGTTCTGGCGGACTCCTACGCGGGTCTCTTCGTCGGCTGGGAAGGCGTGGGCTTGGCCTCGTACCTCCTCATTGGATTCTGGAACCACGTTCCCGCCAATGCGGTTGCTGCAAAGAAGGCCTTCGTTATGAACCGAGTGGGCGATATGGGCCTGCTTATCGCCATGATGGCAATGGTCGCGAATTTCTCGACCGTCAACATGGAGAAGGTCAACTCGATGGTCGTCTCGATCTCACCGGTGCAAGCAACCATCATTGGTTTCTTCCTCCTGGTGGGTGCTTGCGGTAAGTCCGCTCAGTTCCCGTTGCAGGCGTGGCTCGGCGATGCGATGGCTGGCCCGACTCCCGTCTCCGCACTTATCCACGCGGCAACGATGGTCACCGCCGGTGTCTACCTGATTGTTCGCTCGGGTGCGATCTTCCAGGCTTCGCCCGTTGCTGCGACCGCGGTTGTTATCGTCGGTGCGATCACACTGCTCTTCGGTGCGATCGTCGGCTGCGCGAAGGACGATATGAAGAAGGTGCTCGCAGCATCCACTATGAGCCAGATCGGCTACATGATGCTCGGTGCAGGTCTTGGCCCCATCGGTTGGGCCTTCGCGATCTTCCACCTCTTCACCCACGGCTTCTTCAAGGCCCTCATGTTCCTTGGCGCGGGTTCGGTCATGCACGGCATGAACGACCAAGTCAATATGCGTCGCTTCGGAGCCCTGCGCACCGCCATGAAGGTCACGTGGATCACCTTCGCATTCGGCTGGCTTGCGATCTTGGGCGTTCCGCCCTTCTCGGGATTCTTCTCCAAGGACAAGATCATCGAAGCGGCTTTCGGCGCTACCACCTTTGCGGGCCACGAGGCCGTCTGGGCCGGTTGGGTCTTCGGCATCGTCACCATGGTTGGCGCTGGAATCACCGCCTTCTACATGTCGCGACTGTTCTTCATGACCTTCCACGGCACCGCTCGTTGGACGACCGAAGCTGAAGGCTCGGGCGTGCATCCGCACGAATCCTCTCCTTTGATGACCGTCCCGATGATCATTCTGGCGATCGCGGCCGCCGCTATCGGTGGAGTTCTCTCAATCGGAAACGCTTTTACGACGTGGCTCCAGCCTTCGCTGGGCGAGGTTGAGCACGCTCATCCCGTTGCCCCAGAAATCGCAATTCAGGTCGTCACCTTGCTTCTGGTGCTTGCGGGCGCTGGCCTTGCGTGGATGATGTACGGACGTCGTGAGGTTCCCACCGCAATTCCTGCGGGTAATGCGCTCACGCGTGCTGCTCGCCAGGATCTCTACCAGGATTCGGTGAATGAGGCACTCTTCATGACTCCGGGTATTGCCCTGGTAAAGGCCGCAACTCTTGGCGATGACAAGGCGATTGACGGCATCGTTCACGTGGTGGAAAAGGCATCAGCGGGTGCTGGACGCGCGGTGGGTGCTACCCAGTCCGGACGCGTTCGTACCTATGCCTCCTACATTCTTGGCGGGGTAGTCCTTGCCCTGGCCGCCGTCTTGGCATTCACGCTGTGAGGAAGTAAGAGTTATGCAGATTTCTCAAATGACCAGCGCGCCACTTCCGTGGCTGTCGATTCTTGTCGCGCTTCCCGCGCTGGGTGCCTTGATGCTTGCGATGGTCCCCGCCCTGCGTCGCGCCGGGCGTACCTTCGCCCTGATCTTGTCGGTGTGTGAACTTGCGGCGGCCATCGTGGCGTTTGTCAGCGCCTTCGATTGGTCGTCGTCTTCCAGCTATCAGCTTTCCGAGGCCTACTCCTGGATTCCCCAGATCGGCCTGAGTTGGGCGGTGGCCGTGAATGCACTGGGCGCAGTGATGATTCTTCTTGCTGTCGCCTTGGTTCCCCTGGTCGTACTGGCCGGCTGGAACGACGATGAAGACGAGGCAAAGGCAGGGGCTTATTTCGGATGGGTGCTGCTTCTTGAAGCCTTCATGGTGCTGATCTTTGCGGCTTCCGATGTCCTGCTCTTCTACCTGGCCTTCGAAGGAATGCTCGTTCCACTCTTCGTCATGATCGGTCGTTACGGAGTCGGTGAAAAGAAGGCTCGTCAGCGTGCTGCGATGAAGTTCCTTCTCTTCTCTCTGGCCGGTGGACTGGTGATGCTCGGCGGCCTCGTTGCCATCTGGGCGCTGGCTGCTCGCCGTGGAGATACCCTCTTCCGCCTCGATTCGCTCGCTTCGGGGACGGTGAACCTTCCCGTGGGAATTCAGGTCGGTCTCTTCCTGACCTTCTTCATTGCCTTCGCGATTAAGGCCCCCATGGTCCCGGTTCACACCTGGCTTCCTGATACTGCTCAGAATGCTCGTCCGGGCACCTCGGTGCTTCTCGTTGGCGTTCTCGATAAGGTCGGAACCTTCGGCATGATCACCCTGTGCTTGCGCTTGTTCCCGCTCGGAGCGGCCAGCCTACAGTGGTGGATCTGCGCCTTCGCGGTGGCCTCGATTTTGTGGGGTGGCCTGGCTGCCATCGGACAAAACGACATCATGCGTCTGGTCTCCTACACCTCGGTTTCGCACTTCGGCTTCATGGTCCTCGGTATCTTCATCGGCTCGCAGATCGCACTGACCGGCGCCATGGTTTACATGGTCGCTCACGGTGTGTCGATCGCAGCGATGTTCCTCCTTTCCGGTTGGCTTTCCGCACGAGGCGGCACCCAAGACATGCGCGAGTACGGCGGTATGCAGCGCGTGAGCCCGGTCCTAGCAGGCTTGTGGCTCTTCTCGGGTCTGGCTTCGGTCGCGCTTCCCGGCCTGTCCGGATTCGTCCCCGAGTACCTGGTTCTCATGGGAACGTGGAAGGTCTCGACGATGCTCGCGCTCTTCGCAGTACTCGGCGTAATTCTGGCCGCGCTGTACATGCTGATGCCTTACCAGCGGGTCTTCACCGGTCCGCCGCGAACTGGAAAGGATCAGATTGCTGATCTGAATGGACGTGAGAAGACCGTTATGACCCCGCTGGTCATTGCGATGCTCGTCTTGGGTATCTGGGCGGCGCCGCTGGTTTCTGCTCTGACGCCGATTGCGACGCAGGGCGAACAGTTGATGACCGCTGCAAGTGCAGTTTTGAGTGAAGGGAGCGCACAGTGAATTCTGTGGCAACAGCCGTGACGTTCACGGTCCCCGAGATTTCCTGGGCTGCACTTGCGCCCATCCTGTGCGTCCTTGGTGGCGGTATCCTCGCGGTTCTCGCTGAGTCTTTCGTGCCGGTGCGTGCGCGCCGCTCGAGCGTCATTGGAATCGCTCTTGTTGCGCTCATTGCTTCAGCAGTTGCCCTGGTCATGCGCTGGGCAGTGGTGACAGTGACCCCCTCGTCACTGGGGGAGTACATTGACGATCCTCTGACGATCGCCGCGCAGGGCATCCTTGTCCTGATTGCCTTCTTTGCGGTCCTTGTCATTGCGGACCGTTCCGAGGCTGGTGACGGTGCCTTTGCTGGACAGCCTTCGGACCGCCCGGGTTCTTCCGATGAGGAACGTTCGGACGCGAAGGGCTACCAGCGTTCCGAGATGTTCGCTCTGGTTCTTTTCTCGACCGGCGGCATGATGATCTTCCCGGCAGCGAATTCCTATATTGCGCTCTTCGTTGCTCTGGAAGTGATGTCTCTTCCTTTGTACATCCTGGCTGCGACCGCGCGTCGGCGCCGTCAGCTCTCGCAGGAAGCTGCGCTGAAGTACTTCATTCTTGGTGCGTTCTCCTCGGGCTTCATGCTCATGGGTTCTGCTTTCCTCTACGGTTACTCGGGTTCGCTCCTCATCTCTGATGCAGCTACCGCGACTCCGCAGACGGCTGGAATGCACGTGCTCTTGCTCATGGGCACTGTCATGGTGATGGTCGGCTTGCTCTTCAAGGTCGGCGCCGCTCCCTTCCATGCGTGGACTCCCGATGTTTACACCGGTGCTCCGACTCCCGTGACGGGCTTCATGGCCGCTGCGGTTAAGCTCGCAGCTTTCGGTGCGATGCTTCGTTTCTTCCAGGTCGTCGCAGCTCCCCTGCAGTGGAGCCTGATTCCGATCATGATCGTTGTCATCGTCTTGACGATGTTGGTTGGAACTTTCGCTGGCCTCGTGCAGATGGATGTCAAGCGCATGCTTGCCTACTCGTCGATTGCTCACGCGGGCTTCATCCTCTTGGGTGTTCTCTCGCTGGTTCGCTACTCGGCAGGTCACGTGCTCTTCTATGTTCTGGCCTACGCGGTGGCGACCGTTGGAGCCTTCGGTGTGATCACCCTTGTTCGCTCCAGTGACAGCGAGGGAAATATCGGCGGTGAAGTGACGGATCTGCGCCGCTGGGCAGGATTGGGGAAGACCAACCCCGGCTTGGCCTCGGCAATGCTGATCTTCCTGCTCTCCTTTGCGGGTATTCCTTTCACAGGCGGCTTCATTGCGAAGTTCGTCGTCTTCTCGGATGCTTTCGCGGGTGGATACGTCTGGCTGGTCGCGCTTGCGCTTGCCTGCTCGGCTGTCACGGCATTCTTCTACTTCCGTCTGGTTCGCGTGATGTTCTTCATGCAGCCGCGTGAGGACGTCGAGGTCGTTCGCTCTGAAGGTTTCGCTGGTGTTGCGATCACCGTGTGTGCTGTGGGTACGATTGCCCTTGGGCTCTTCCCGAGTCCGGTTCTGTCTCTACTCAATCAGGTGGTTGTGCTTCTCCCGTGAGCGCCGTAATCGATTTACACGTTCCTGATCTCGAGGCCCGAATTCTTCCGGGCCTCGAGGCCGTTGAGGACCGTTTGCACCAGGCCGTGTCCCACTCTCGGGACCTGGTTACAGAATTGACGTCTCACTTGGCCGAGGCCGGTGGCAAGCGTATGCGTCCCTTGCTCACGCTGGTTGCAGCTCAATTCGGCGACCCCCAGCGCGCTCTGAGCGATGAGGTCCTCACCGCAGCAACGGGCATTGAACTCACGCACTTGGCCTCGCTCTACCACGACGATGTCATGGATTCTGCTCCCACCCGTCGCGGAGTTCCTTCCGCTCAACACCTGTGGGGGAATAATCGCGCGATCTTGGCCGGCGATATTCTTTTCGCTCGCGCCTCTGCGATGATCGCGACTTTGGGTGATGAAACGGTTCGCCACCACGCCATCACTTTCGAGCGCCTGTGCATGGGCCAGCTCAATGAGACTTTCGGTCCCGAAGAGGGCGATGAACCCCTGACTTTCTATATCCAGGTTCTTGCCGATAAGACTGGTTCCTTGGTGGCATCGGCTGCTGCCTTCGGTGCGATGCATGCGGGCGCAGATGAAGCGACCATCGAAGCGCTCACGCAGTTCGGAGAACGCCTGGGCGTTGCCTTCCAGATCGCAGATGATGTCATCGATCTTGGGCCCGCCGAAGGGCAGTCGGGAAAGACCCCGGGAACGGATCTTCGTGAAGGTGTGGATACCCTTCCCGTGCTGCTGCTTCGCCGCTCGCAGTCCAACGGCAATCTGGATCCTGAAGGTCAGAAGATCTTGTCGATGCTGGGTGGGGATTTGTCCTCGGACGAGGCCTTGGCTGCTGTGGTTGCGCGGCTGCGTGAGCATCAGGTCGTCACCCAGACGCGTGAGCTTGCTCATGAGTGGTGCGAAAGCGCATTGGAATGCATCGCCGATCTTCCCGAGGGTGAAGCAAAGCAGGCGCTTATTGCCTTCGCGCACTTGATGGTCGATCGCGTCGCCTAAGTCCCCTCGGCTGCTCCTGAGGTCGTGTGATTGTAGGATTGGAGCAGGATAAGGGGCTGCGCGTGGGCGCAGCCGGAGAAGAGGATCACGCGTGAGCACCTACAACGTTGCCGTTATCGGCGCAGGCCCTGCGGGCATTTATGCATCTGACATTCTGTCCAAGTCCGGTTTGGACGTGAATATCGATCTGTTCGAACGCCTCCCCGCCCCCTACGGCTTGGTGCGCTACGGCGTTGCCCCGGACCACCCCCGAATCAAGCAGATTATCGTCGCCCTCTACAAGATTCTTCAGCGCGGCGATATCCGTCTGCTGGGTAACGTTGAGGTTGGCCGCGATATCACCATCGAGGACCTCCACGCCCACTACGATGCGATCATCATTGCCACGGGCGCTGATCGTGATGCTCCGCTGAATATTCCGGGCGTTGACCTTCCGCAGTCCTACGGCGCTGCCGATTTCGTCTCCTGGTACGACGGGCATCCGGATTACCCCCGCACTTGGCCTCTCGAAGCAAAGTCCGTTGCCGTGCTGGGCGTCGGAAATGTTGCGCTGGATGTTTCGCGCGTCTTAGCCAAGCACGTTGAGGACATGCTGGTCACTGAGATCCCTGAAAACGTCGCCAAGGGCTTGGCTGAAAACCCGATCACGGATGTGCATGTCTTTGGTCGTCGCGGCCCCGCGCAGGTGAAGTTCACCCCGCTGGAACTGCGCGAATTGGGACACGTCCCCGATGTTGACATCATTGTCTCCGAGGATGATTTTGACTTCGATGAAGGCTCTGAGGAAGCTCTGCGCGCCTCGAACCAGCAGCGTCAGGTCGTGAAGACCTTGACAAACTACGCGATGGAAGATCCCGAATCGCACACTGCTTCGCGCCGCATCCACATTCACCTTTTCCAGTCGCCGGTCGAGATCCTTGCCGATGAGGACGGAAACGTCAGCGCAATTCGCACTGAGCGCACTGAGCTCACGGGAGATGGTTCCGTACGCGGAACCGGTGTCATCACCACCTGGCCCGTTCAGGCGGTTTATCGCGCAATTGGCTACTATTCTTCGCCGGTTCCGGGGCTTCCTTTCGACAAGCGTGCAGGCGTTGTCCCCAACGTTGAGGGACGCGTTATCGATTCGGATACAACGCAGGATCCCAATGCTCCGGTGGTTCAAGGCGTTTACGCAACCGGTTGGATTAGGCGTGGCCCCGTTGGCCTGATCGGTTCGACGAAGTCGGATGCTCAGCAGACCATTTCTCACCTCGTCGAGGACGCGGAGGCTGGTCGCCTTCACGCAACTTCTTCCGAGGTCGGTCACGAGGCCATGGTTGCTCTGCTTCGTGAGCGTGGCGTGGAGTTCACCACCTGGGAAGGGTGGGAGCTTCTTGATGCGTACGAGGCCGCGCTGGGTGAGAAGTACGGTGAGCTTCCCGGTGGCCGCGGCGTGCGTGAACGCATCAAGGTTGTCTCGCGTCGCGCGATGACCGATGTGTCTTTGGGTAAGGACCAGGTCCACGAGGACCTCATTGGTCAGATGGGGGAGATGGGAGTTCCTTCTGCCCCCGAGCGTTTCGAGGATTACTCGGGTCCCAGCCGTATCTAGCGCTTAAGCCGCGCAAAGGAGGATTATGCGCACGCGTCACTATCACAACGGTTTCAAGACCGCCCTGCTCCTTGGGGGAATGTGGGCTCTGCTCTTGCTCATCGGCTCGGGCATCGCCTATGGAACCGGCCGCGCGGTGTGGATTTTCATCTTCGCAGGAATCGGCTTGGTTCAGACGGCGTGGTCCTATTGGAATTCGGCGACCATGGCCCTGCGCTCGATGAACGCCTACCCGGTCACCGAAGCTCAGCAACCAGCTATGTACCGCATTGTCCGCGAGCTTTCTCAAACGGCTGGGCAGCCAATGCCGACGCTGTGGGTCGCACCGACCATGACTCCCAATGCTTTTGCGACAGGACGTAACCCTGCTAATGCTGCAGTGTGCTGCACGGAGGGAATCCTGCAGCTACTGAACGAGCGCGAGTTGCGTGGAGTACTGGGACACGAACTCATGCACGTCTACAACCGTGACATTTTGACCTCCTCCGTTGCGGCAGCGATGGCGGGTGTGGTGACGTCGATTGCTCAATTCCTGATGTTTTTCGGTGGTGGTAATCGTCGTGATCGTGAGGGCGGGGGACTGGCAGTGATTGGTTCACTTGTCCTTGCCTTGGTTGCGCCTTTTGCTGCGACACTCATCCAGTTTTCTCTCTCGCGTACGCGCGAATTTGACGCCGATGAAGATGGTGCTCTTCTGACGCAAGACCCGTTGGCGCTCGCTTCTGCATTGAAGAAGCTTGAGAGTGGAAACTCACAGTATCCCCTAGCGGCCACCCCGCAGACGCAGAATGTTTCGGCGATGATGATTGCCAATCCTTTCAGGGGAGGGGGAATTCGTAATCTCTTCTCGACGCACCCGCCGATGGATCAGAGAATCGCACGCCTCGAGCAGATTGCGGGTTACTAATGCCAAGCTTTGTTCAGTGTCAGTAAAACTGAGCCGCGTAAGCTTGCGCGGCAACTGAATAGACGTATGTGGGGGCATCTAGCGCAGTGCTAGATGCCCCCACAGCTTTGCGATATTCGAGGAATCTCAGCGATAGTTCACGAACTGAAGAGCTACGTCAAGCTTTTCTCCGGAAGGGCCCTTGAGAAGAGCGATCACTGCCTGAAGATCATCGCGAGACTTGGAAGAAACACGGATTTCATCTCCTTGGATCTGTGTCTTTACTCCCTTGGGGCCCTCGTCGCGAATCAGTTTTGTGATCTTCTTCGCAACATCTTGCTCGATTCCTTCGCGCAGAGGGGCAACGAGGCGGTAGATCTTGCCCTGTGCCTTGGGCTCGCGATCCTTGAGATCAAGCGCTTTAAGTGAAACTCCGCGGCGAATAAGCTTCGTCTGCAAGACGTCGACAATAGCCATGACGCGCTCAGGGGTGTTTGCCTCCATTTCGATGGCATCACCAACCAGTCGAATCGAGGCGTCAACATTGCGGAAATCGTAGCGAGTTGAGACCTCTTTTGCGGCTTGATTGACCGCATTATCGACTTCCTGGCGGTCCAATTTGGAAACGATGTCAAACGATGAATCTGCCATGATCATCCTTTCTTTGTGCACTATGGCGCACTTCGGTCACTTTGATTGGCGCAGTGCCGGGTCATTCTGCTATTCTTCCACAGCACCGATTTTTTCGGCGCATGGCAGGTTTCCAGAGCGGCCAAATGGATCTGACTGTAAATCAGACGCTTCGTGCTTCGGGGGTTCGAATCCCTCACCTGCCACGGTCTCTTCGAGACTCGTTGTGATGTCATTCTCAATCACAGGAATTGCATTGTGGTTCCGTTTTGAGTTAGGCTTCTCGGCGTTGCCCCGATAGCTCAGTCGGCAGAGCGTCTCCATGGTAAGGAGAAGGTCAAG
>CALLSD010000003.1 GCA_938014245.1 uncultured Actinomyces sp. | reverse complement strand
ACGTCGATCGGATCGTCGCGAACGCGGGCGAGGAGAACTACAAGGTCACCTTCACTCCTCCCGCCGGCTACTCCGCGACCAAGAGCTACGCGGCTGCGGACGGCGAGAAGGACTCCAACGGCGCCGACAGCTCCGTGACGCTCACCGAGGGTCAGAACGATGAGACCGTCGACTTCGGCCTCGTCGCCGACGGCACGATCGGTGACACCCTATTCTGGGACGTCGACAACAACGGTGGCTCCGCGCCCTCGGGCCCGGACAAGCCCCTGGCGGGCGTGACCGTGACGCTGACCTTCAAGACTCCAGCGGGTGTTGAGAAGACGCTCACGACCACGACCGACGCGAATGGCAAGTACAAGTTCAAGAACCTGGCCCCCGGCGACTATAAGGTCACCGTTGATCAGGCCTCGCTGACGACTGCGTGCCCCGTGTGCACCGCACAGACCCACGCTCCTTCAGGGAATCTGACCGCCTCAGAGAACCAGACGCTCTCCCTGAGCTCGAAGGTCACTCTGAGCCCGGGCAAGATGAGCAACGATTCTCAGGACTGGGCTTTCACCGGTCCTGCGAACACCGCGATCGTCAAGACCATCACGGATCCGGCAGCCGAGCCCGCGGGCGGCTTCACCCCCGGCACGACTGTCACCTACACGATCACCTTGACGAACGAGGGCCCCAACCCTGCAACCGGTGTCATCGCGCAGGATAAGCTCCCCACGGGTGTGACTTTCGTGAGCTCTACCGGCGACGGCACCTACGATGCAGCCACCGGCAAGTGGGACCTGAGCGATGAGGTCATCGAGAAGGATGCAACCCGCACGCGCACCATCGTCGTGCGAGTGACTCCCGAGGCCGCTGGTTCGATCGTCACCAACACGGCGACCATCGAACACCAGGATCAGTTCGGTGATAAGACCGCGGACAACACCTCCTCGGTGCCCTTGACCGCCGGTTACACGATCGCTGGCAAGCTCTACAACGATGCCAACGCATCCTTCAGCTCTGATAACGGTGAAAACCCCTACTCGGGTGTTACCGTTGCGCTCCTCAAGAAGGACGGCACCCCCGTCCTCGACAAGGATGGCAACCCTGTAACCGCTGTGACCGATGCTGACGGCAAGTACTCCTTCGCGGGTCTTCCCCTGGGTGAGTACAAGGTGGATGTTGTTAACCCGACCTCTGGTCCTCTCGCAGGCACCAAGCCTCTTGAGGCCTACACGGGTCGCTACAAGACCAGCGCTGAGGTGACGATCAAGGCTGAAACCGGTTCTGTTATCGACGTGAACTTCGGCTTCGTCAAGCCCGCATCCCTGGGTGACTACACCTGGATGGACGTCAACCGCGATGGCATTCAGGATGCCGACGAACCGGCTCTGCCCGGCGTGACGGTCACCCTGACCTACGCGGACGGCTCCGCCGTGACCGATGCCTCTGGCAATGCGGTGACAGCGAAGACGAGCGACGCGAATGGCAAGTACAAGTTCGAGAACCTGCTGCCCGGTGACTACAAGGTGTCCTTCCAGGCACCTGCAGGCTACGAGGCAACAACCTCGGATGCCGGAACTGACCGCGCTCTCGACTCCAACGGCGCCACGGCCTCGGTCACCCTGGCTCAGGATCAGACGGATGAGACGATTGACTTCGGTGCTGTTGGTACCGGTGTCATCGGCGATCAGCTGTTCCTCGACGTCAACCAGAACGGTGGCAATGCTCCCGACGCTGGCGACAAGGTGCTGCCCGGTGTGAAGGTCACTTTGACCTGGACCGGCCCGGGTGGAATCACCCGCACCTACGAGACCACGACCGATGCGGATGGCAAGTACAAGTTCGAGAACCTGCTGCCCGGCGACTACAAGGTGAGTGTCGATCCCGAGACTCTCCAGACCGCCGAACCGCTGCTCGACGTTCTCACCCACTCCCCTGCTGGAGATGTTGAGAACAAGACCGTGGTCAGTGATGCAACCAAGGCTGATTCCACCGCCTTCGCAACGGCCATGAAGCTCACGGCTAACCTGACTCTGACGGGCGAGAAGAACCAGAACCTTGATCAGGACTGGGGCTTCGGAATCTCGGCTGACACCGCCATCAAGAAGGCGATCACCGATCCGGACGAGGTCGATCAGGAAACCTTCGAGTTCACCCCCGGTAAGAAGGTCACCTACACCCTGACCCTGTCCAACAATGGTCCGGGTGTGGCAACTGGTGTCACCGTCTCCGACAAGCTCCCGGCGGGCGTGAAGTTCGTCAAGGCTGAAGGCGACGGCACCTACGATGCGACCACCGGCGTGTGGAACCTGTCCGGAGAGACCATCGCCAAGGGTGATGATCAATCCATCGAAATCACCGTCGAGATCACCGGTGAAGGTGCGGGCGCGCTCGTCACGAACGTCGCGCGTATCTCCCACCAGGATCAGGCGGGCGACAACCCGACGAACAACGAGTCCTCGGCGTCCTTCAAGGGCGGCTACAACCTCGGTGGCACGATCTACCGTGACTCCGATGCAAGCTTCTCCAAGAGCTCGACCGAAGAGCGTTTCGCCGGCGTGACTGTCGCCCTGCTCGATGGCGATGGCAACCCCGTCCTCGATCACAATGGCAACCCCATGACAACCGTGACCGATGCCGATGGCAACTACCAGTTTGTTGGCCTCGGAGTGGGCACCTACCGTGTCTCGATCGTTGATCCGAACACGGGCGTCTTGGCCGGTCTGACCAACACCCAGGCCTACACCGGACGCGGCGCAACCCAGGCACCGGTGACCATCACCGATTCCTCGGTCCAGGGCGTTGACTTTGGCTTCGTCAAGCCGGCAACGATCGGCGACCGCGTGTGGAACGATCAGGACCACAACGGCGTTGACAATGGCGAGCCCGGAGTTCCCGGCGTGACCGTGATCCTCAAGGATGCTTCCGGCACCGAGGTTGCGCGCACGACGACCGACTCCGATGGTCGCTACCGCTTCGAGGGAGTCCTCCCCGGCACCTACACCGTGTCGATCGAGGTTCCTTCCGGTTACGAGGCCGCGTCGACCGCTCAGTCCGTTAGCGTGACGGAGGGCGAGGTCAACTTGGATATTGACTTCCCGCTCACCTTGATCCCGACGCCTTCGCAGCCCGCGAAGTCGATCCTGGCGAAGACCGGTTCGGATGCGCAGTGGATCGCAATCCTCACGGCCATGCTGCTGACCGCTGGCGTGGGTGCCCTTGGCACCGCTCGCAAGCGTCGCAACTAATCGCATGACGCGAGTGCGGGCCTAACCGCAAAGCTCGGGCCGGGCCTCGACGAAAGTCGGGGCCCGGCCCTTTTTGTGTCTGGTCTTATCGTTGCGTCCCCAGGGGTGCGCTTTCGCGAGTTCGCTTTGTGCTGCCCAACCTGCGGTCTTAACGGTGCGCGCACCGCGGCTTAGATCGCGCAGTCATGCTTTAGCTCTACCCTTCCCCCCTTAGCTCTCCCATTCCTGGTTTAGCTCGCTCACCTACCGCCTTAGAACAGCAATAGGCCAGGAATGAATGAGCTAAACCAGGAGGGAGGGAGGGAGGGAGGAGGAAGAAGAAGCAAGCGAGGGAGGGAACGAGGCCGCACCGGGCAACGCGCGCCGACAACCCCGTGCCCTGGGGACCGTACAGGTACGACTGTGCCCCTGGGTGCGGACAGCACCCAGGGGCACACGGCCTTAGCCAAGAAGCGGCGGCATGAGCCGCTGCCTGAAAAGCTTCTCAGTCGAGCTGGTCGAAAGAGCGCATCCACGCGGAGTGGATCGGATTCGCATCCGCGACCATGGCTTCAAAACGATTATCCGCGATCTCAATGACCTCGTTGAGGGTCACGCGCATTTCGCGCAAGTCCGAGCTCTCAACACGACGCCAACCATCAGCCAACAATTGATCCGCTGAATCAATGCGTGAAACACAGACGATCATCGGACGATTGAAGCGGTCGCGGTAGGCCTTACCCAAGACGCGAAGCTCTTCTTGCTTCACAGGGTCAAAGTCACCCAGCAAGGTGGAACCGGTGTCCACCAAAGCCTGCTCATCGGCCTCGTCGGACAACAGGAGGTCAACGATATCGGTGTAGCCGGCAATCAGTGATTCCTGTTCCTCGGGGCTTGCCTGAGCAACAGCATCTTGGAAGGCGTAACGCAACTCTGACACGTTAGCGAAAGGCGCGCGGGCCCATGCTCGCTCTAGTGGCCACGTGACGCCTGAGAACATTGGCTCAAACACGCGAACAAACTTCTCTTCGCCCAGGCTATTGACTGCGTCCAAGTCCAGCGGACGACCGTCGAGCATCGACACCGCGGGAGCGGGCTTGCGGCCGATGTGGAAGAAGATGATGTTGAGGATGATCGCGCAGATCGAACCGATAGTCACACCGGATCCGAACAGAATCTGCGCCCACGAAGGCACATATCCTGCAAGGTCCGGCTTCAAGGTCACCAGCAGGCCCAGACCGATTGAGGTCGACACGATCACCGAATTACGGTTATCGCGCATATCAACCGTGGACAGAGTCTGAATACCAACAGCCGCAACGGCAGCGAACATCGCCAAGGAAGCGCCACCGATCACCGGCTTGGGAATCGACGCTACGACGGCACCAGCCTTGGGGAGTACACCCAAGATGATCATGATGACACCGGCCGCGGTGACAACCCAACGGGACTTCACTCGAGTCAGACGTACCAGACCAACGTTTTGAGCGAAGCAGGTGTAGGGGAAGGAGTTCAAGACACCGCCCAGAGCGGTGGAAAGGCCATCGGCACGCAGGGCGTTAGCGATATGCGCGGGGGTAATGCGCTTTCCAACAACCTCACCCGTGGCGAAAACATCGCCCGTGGTCTCGACCGCCGTAATCGCCATGACGATCAACATTGAGATGATCGCAGCGACAGAAAACTTCGGAATTCCAAAGAAGAAGGGGGTGGTGACACCCACAGGTGCCGCCTCCCCCACAGCAGAGAAGTTCGCGTCTCCAAGGAGCCACGCAACAAGGGTTCCTCCGACCAAGCCCAGAAGAACCGCGATAGTCGCCATGAAGCCAGAGAAAATGCGCTGAATGATGACGATGACCGCAAGGGTTCCCAGTGCGTATGCGAGGCCACGCAAAGTTCCGGGAATGGGGTCCGCGCCAACCTTTGCCGCTGCACTTCCCCAGGCAACAATGTCATTTGCCGCGACCGAGAGAAGGGTCGTGCCCATGACGGTCAGCAAAGTACCGGTGACAACCGGCGGGAAGAAACGCAGCAGTTTCGCGAAGAAAGGCGCAGCAAGGAAGGTTGCAATACCGGCAACAATGATGGAGCCATACATTGTTGCGAGGCCTTGAGTTCCGCCGCCTGCCGCCAGACCGACAGCAATCAGGGGCGAAACCGCAGTGAAAGTGACTCCTTGAAGGAGCGGCAGGCGGACACCGATCTTGGGCCCGAGTCCTGCAGATTGAATGATCGAGGCGATACCACAGGTGAAGAGGTCCGCGTTGATCAGGTGAACAGTGGTTGCCGAATCGAGTCCCAATCCGGTGGCAATAACCAGCGGAACAACGACTGCCCCGGCGTAAAACGCGAGGACATGTTGAAAACCAAGGATTGTGAGCTTGGGGAAAGAAGGGACTGCATTGACGGGGTCGATGTGGATGGTGGACATTTTTGGCTGGCTATTTGCCATGGCTGTGCTCCTGCACGTCACTCAAAAATGGACCTCTTCATTTTTACTCATTTTGACCAACAAATGAAAGTTCCCTCCATTTGCGTTGCTATTTCCTTGGTTGACGAGGCCACACCTCCTTCCGTGATATCGCGCGGTAATTCCGTGGCACAGGGAAGCAGAAAACCAGGGGATGTGATTGATAACGCATTTGTGAGTTTGCTTGTCAGAGCAGCTTGTGCTTAAACTATTTCTCGGCCAATCAATCGGCTTTGCGCTCGTAGCTCAATGGATAGAGCATCTGACTACGGATCAGAAGGTTGGGGGTTCGAGTCCCTTCGAGCGCGCAAGCGGCCCCGCTCGGTGCGTCCCACCGGTCGGGGCTTTGCTTTACCCACTTTCGAATGCGCCGACGCGGGTTAAAGGACGAAAAGAGTTGGTCTGAGCCCGACCTTTCGGCTTTGTGGTGCGGGAAAGTTAGTGTTTTAGTTGCTCGATGAAGATTACTGACACTGCTCCAAAACCGATGTCATTGCTTTCTTTTCTGCCCGGGTCACCCCCAATCCCCATGTAGCTTTCACTGCAATCTGCCTCTGGACGTAGGCGCATTGGTGTGCGCTATTGGACGGCAACCACTGATCGGCACTGCTCGCGCCTTTGTCTTGATTCGCCGCCCCATCAACAGCCAGCAGGTTGAAAGGATCGTTCGCGAAGTCTTGACGCCGCGCTGCATCCCACTGCCATGCCCCGCTCTTCCAGGCGTTCGCAAGGGCAACAACGTGGTCGATCTGGACGGCCTCGGAAGAATCTTCGCCTCGTTGGAAGTCGATCTGGCGCCCGGTATAGGGATCATCTAAAACCCCCGACACAACAACGCACTGCGGTGAGCTTCGCTTCATCTGAAGATCACGCAGGTCCCGCTTCAATACGTCGTTTCTGGTGTCGCAACCATTGCGGTCCACATCCGCCCAGCGCTGACCGAATTGATCTCGAGAATACTGCGGGACGGATTCTGAGCCTTTCTCAATAACGCGCAGTTCTTCAAGCGCGCGGCGGCTATCATCAGCACTTCCCAAGGTCACATCCGTCGGTCCTGTTGCATGGGTGGGCCCCGAGGCGCGCCACCAGAATCCCACCAACAGCGCGAGAGCCGCGAGGAAGACACTGAACACAATGACCAGACGTCCACTGTGGGTTCTTTTCATCTTCCTCACCTCCCGGCTTTCCTGAGAACTACCAACACCCTAAGGGAAACAATATCCATGCCTCCCTCACACTATGCAGCAGGGAGTCATCATTTCCCGCTACAGCACCCAGATCTGTGGAAAACGCCGAAAGGACCTACACCCTGTGGATAAAAAGAAACCCGCCTCCTAGCAGGAGACGGGTTTCCCAGTACAGTTCTACACAGCTTTCCGCTCACGCAGCTTCTCGCCCACGAAGTAAATACAGACCAAAAGCAGCGTCAGCGACCCCATAGCAAGCAGCTGTGCACGTCCCGAAGCGTTAAAGAGCATGAGTGCAATGAGCGCGAAGAGGCCGAGCAGCGACAGCCTCGGAACCCACGGCCATCCCGGAACGCGCAGCGACAAAGTTCCCTGTGCTTCCAAAGACGGGTGCAGGCGGATCTGCGCAATAACGATCATGATCCACACGATGAGCAAGACCATTCCAACCGCATTGAGCAGGATCTGCAAAATCACGGCCGGTAAGAGCCAGTTGAGGGCGACCGAGATCAGGGACAACACAACCGAGACTGCAACTGCATTCCGAGGAGTGCGACCATGCTCAATATCGCCGTGTAGAGCAGCAACCTCAATGGTCCCTTCGTCAGTGTGCGCAACTTCTTCCACTTTCGAACCCAGAAGCCAACGCGGACCCATACCACGAGAAGCAAGGGAGTAGGCGATACGGGAAGAAGCGTAGATATTTGCCGAGAAGGCACTGATCAGCGCAGTGAAGACGATGATATCCATGGTGACGCCGACCCCCGGGAAGTGCGCCATTTCGAGGACGGCCGCGAAGGGACGCTTGCTCATTTCCACGGAGTTCCACGGAAGCAGGCAAATCAGGAGGGTCACTGAACCAACGTAGAAGACCAGAATGCGCCAAATGACTGAGCGAATTGCCTTGGACATTGCGCGTCGTGCGTCGTCGGCCTCGGCAGCGGCAATGGTGACGATTTCGAGGCCACCAAAGGAGGTGATGATCGCAAGAAGTCCGACGGCGATTCCGGAAATGCCCGCAGGCGCAAAGCCACCGTTTCCGACAAAGGCCTCGTGCAAGCCCTGCGTACGCCCCGGGATGAAACCGATGAGCATGAACAGACCGATAGCCAAGAAGGCAATAATCGCCAGGACCTTCAAGGCCGCAAGACCCGCCTCGACAGCACCGAAGTGCCCGGCAGCCAGCAGGTTAATCCCGCCCAGAACAATGACAATCACCAAGGTCACGACCCACTGAGCAACACCCGGGAACCAGTGGGTGAAAATCTGCGCGGCGCCGGTCATTTCCAATCCCAGCACCATGATGAGCATGACCCAGTAGAGCCAGCCGGAAGTGAAACCCGCCCAACGTCCGATTCCAGCTTCCGCGTAGGTCGAAAAAGAACCAGAGGAAGGGATTGCTGCAGCGAGCTCGGCAAGGGAATACATCACGGCAACAACGATCAGCGCAGCAAGGATATAGGAGATCAGCACCGCGGGACCGGCCTCGGCAACGGCAACACCGGTGCCAACAAAGAACCCGGCGCCAATTGCGCTACCCAGCGCCATCATCTGCAGGTGGAAGGACTTAAACTTCTTCGAGCCGGACTTGTTTCCGCCAAGAACCGGCGCCTGGCCCTGTGCAGGTGTGGCTGCTGCCTGTGTGTTTGTTATCGGTGTACGTGCCTCATTGCTCATTGATCCGAATGTTCCTCAATAATTTTCTTTGCATCTTCATGATCGACGGAACGCAGGCGCAACAATGCACGAAGCTGCGTCGCCGTCATTGTCAGTGTCCAGTCATTATGCGACGGAAGCTGCCATTTTCTCCAATGTGCAAGAACCGTGAAACTTGATCCCACGATTGTCGCAATCAACATGCCGATCTGCTCCAGACCCGACTGCCCGAAAGCGGCCATGATCGCGGCAGAAACGAAGGCCGGTGTTGCATAGAGATTGTTCCCGCCGAAGACCTGCGGAACCATTCCAGCCGAGATATCGCGGATCATTCCGCCGCCCACAGCAGTCATGATTCCCAGCAAAATTGCCGGCCCGACACCGAGCCCAGCATTAATCGTCTTCAACGCACCCGTAGCTGCCCAGCACCCCAAAACCGTGCCATCAGCTAGGACTAGGGCAATTCGCCAAAAACGCGAGTCCAGGCGCCAAAGCATGGCGACAAGCGCACCGACAAGCGCGGTTCCCAAGTAGAAGGGATCGGTCAGAGCAACGGGCGGGCCTTGATCGAGCATGATGTCACGGAGCATGCCTCCCGCGAGCGCGCACATGATTGCAAGAACCATGAAGCCCACGGCATCAAAGCGCTTGATACGCGCAATGCGTCCGCCGAGAATCCCGTTAAGCAGCACGCCAAGAAGATCGATGGCGCGGAAGAGATCCGGCAAGGTCTGATTGAGGGTATCGAGCACGGTCCCTATTGTCATCCACTTCTCAAGAGATTCCAAGGAAGTGCCGCCGCCATCTCAGAACCCAAGATTGAGCGCCGAGGCCGGGGGCAGTGTCCCGGACATGCTCAGTTCAGCTCACCCCAAGTCAAGCCCCTCAGGCCACGCTCGTCTCGAAGAGCAGACCGAGGGCGAAGGTTGCACCAGCAGCACCAAAGCCAATGAGAAGTTGGCGCAGCGCACGCGGCGTAGGAGAACGGCCCGAAAGCACACCAACGATGCCGCCGGTAAACAGTAGCGCCATCCCGACAAGTCCAACCGCAACCCCCGCTGCGAGCATTCCGTTTAGGCCAAGAATGTAAGGAATGAGCGGCAAGAAGGCGCCGGTCGCGAAACAAATAAACGACGAGGCCGCCGCCCGAATCGGGGTTCCGACTTCTTCGCTTGCTCCCACGCTTTGCTCACTTTGCGAGGCGAAGATCGGCCGACGGATAGCGCGCGCATCCCCGGCGTCTTCACCCACGCGCCCCTCGGCCTCGGCAAGCTGACGGAAAACCTCAGCGGCATGTGCATCAGCATGCTCCGCATCCTCACCGCGCGCGCGGAAAAGCAGGGCAAGCTCGTTCGCGTCAACGTCAAGGGAGGGAAGGGAACGGTCAGCCTCGGGATCGGGAATGGAGGCATCAAGGAGTTCACGCTGCGAGCGCACGCTCACCCACTCGCCGGCACCCATCGACAGCGCGCCTGCAAGGAGGCCCGCAATACCGGTCGTCAAAATGTTCGAGGTACTCATACCCGCGCCAACAACGCCCAAAATCAACGCAAGGTTGGAGACCAGACCGTCATTGATACCAAAGACTGCCGCGCGGAAGGTCCCCGCCAGAGTTTGGCGCGAACGTTCAGCCAGCGAGCGCACAACTTCACCGTGAATGCGTTCATCAGCTGCCATTTGGGCGGGAGCATCATCATCATCGTCATACGAGGAACGCTGTTCGGTGCGCTGGGCCATGGCCAGGACAAAAATCGTTCCAAACATGTAGGCGAGCATTGCCGAGATGCGGGTACGCAGCGGCGGGTGAGGCGCCGGAAGTGCGTGTTCGCCCAGCAAAGAGAGCCAGTATTCTTCGTGGCGACCTTCTGCCTCTGCGAGGCCCAAAAGCACTTGGCGTTCCTCGCCGGTTCGCTGCTCCGCGAGCGCGCGATAGGTGCGTGCTTCCATGCGTTCTTCGGCGAGATAGCACCTCCAGCGGCGAATTTGTGCGCGCGTGGGTGCGGCTGCTGTGTTGAGGGATTCAGTCATTGTTCGAGGGCGTGTTTTCACTCAGTCCGCGTAGGTCGGTAGGTCTTCGTCGTCTTCCGAGGCCTGGGCCGGCATCCGGAAGAGACGTTCCTTGACGGCATCGGCGACCTTATCGGTGACCTTCTCTCCCTGGGTGCGCACGAGGGAGGAGACCTTTTCACCGGCTGCATCTAGTGGACGTGCGACCACGGGGAAACGGCGCACTTTCGCGGCGAAATGGCAGATTCTTTCGTATTGTTCGCGGCCTGCTCGAGTTCCTAGGACGTAGCCGATACCGAAACCGACGGCGATTCCCATTTTCGTTCCCACGAGACGCCTTTCTTTCAACGCAGGCGCTTAAACGCGCCGTCGTGCGATGTGAGTCTGGAATAGAAACCAGCCTAGTGGGTGGCGAAAGCTATTCGCTACTTGTTTACCTTTTCGCACGTTGTGAGATGAGGTATTTCGCATCCGAGAAGAAACCGATACGGTGGAGTCATGAGCGAAGTACGTATGAACACTCCCCGCGGGATCACGCTGTCGGGAACTTTCGTTCAGCCTGTAGATTCTCGGGATGCCGTTGTCCTGTTTTCTCACTCTTTCCTTGCAGACCGTCATTCTGGCGGCCATTTTGACGATCTTGCGCGCGCCTACCGCAAGGCGGGCTACGCGACTTTGCAATTCGATTATTCGGGGCACGGCCTTTCTGATGATGAGGTGATTTCTCGCGAGTCCCAGATCGAAGACCTCCAAGCAGCATCGGGCTGGCTTGCGGATCAGGGCTTCACTAACCAGCTCATTCACGGCCACTCTTTCGGATCGGTGACCGCACTTGCGGCGCGTCTGAGCCACGCGACCGCGCTCTTCTTATCGGCACCTGTCCTGGGCCCGCTTTCCTACGATTGGAGCGCGATTTTCTCCAGCAATCAGCTGGACGAATTGGAGCACACGGGTCGCACGTGGATCCCGGATGACTCTGAGGGCCCCCGTGAGTCCTTCGTCATTTCCAAGCAGACACTTGCGGACCTGTCGATGGTTGACCCGGGCATCATCGATCCTTCGGGAGCTCCCGTCCTGATCCTCCACGATGCTGACGATATCGAGCTAGACCTCGTGGAACTCACTCGTGACGCCTTCCCTCGCCTTCCCGACGGCTCGCGCGTGGAGTTGATCCACGAAACCTCCTTTGGCGCGGGCGAGCATCCCGAAATCCTTCGCGAAGCCGCGCTGGAGTGGGCACAGCTGTGGGCTGAGCCCAGCGGAGAATTTCGCCAGTAACGCACACACCCAGCTGGCCTAGGCGTTCTTCGATACTCTGAAGGGGTGTCCTCTTCCCAGCAGCCCAGACGTCGGCGCACTCACTCACGCAGGGGCCGCCCGGCCCATGCGCCCGCGCCTTTTCGTCCTTTCACGCCCGAACAGCTTGCCGCTCGGGCCGCTGCGCTTCCGGTCATTTCTTTCCCGGATCTTCCCGTCAGTGCGAGGCGCGAGGAAATCGCCCAGGCAATCCGCGAGCATCAGGTCGTCATCATTTCGGGTGAGACCGGTTCGGGGAAGACGACGCAGATCCCCAAGATTTGCCTGGAATTGGGCCGAGGAATCGCCGGGATGATCGGCCACACCCAGCCTCGGCGTATCGCCGCGCGCTCTGTCGCGGAAAGAATCGCCTCGGAACTGGGGCAAAAGGTCGGTAAACAAGCCGGCGAGGTCGTTGGCTATCAGGTGCGTTTCACCGACGAGGTCGGCCCCACGACCCTCGTCAAGCTGATGACGGACGGCATTCTTTTGGCGGAAATCCAGTCAGATCCGATGCTGCGCCGCTACGATACCTTGATCATTGACGAGGCCCACGAACGCAGCCTCAACATTGACTTTATCTTGGGTTACCTTGCGCGGCTGCTGCCTATGCGCCCTGATCTCAAGGTCATCATCACCTCGGCAACAATCGATTCGGATCGTTTTGCCCAGCACTTTGGCTCCTGGGATGGCCCGATCGGAGAGGGTACGCTGCTCCAGGCAGCCCCGGTCATCGAGGTTTCGGGACGCACCTTCCCTGTTGAGATTCGCTATCGCCCGCTTGCCGCTGATACGCCATCGTCGTACTCCTCGACTTCCGGGAAGGACACGAACGCGCTCCTCTCCCCCACGGCCTCGGCAACCGGAGAAGAGAACCACACCGGCAGCGGCGTCGAACAACTGGTTTTAGAGGACGCGGATGATCCTCTCGCTGTGGAGGGCTACGGTGCAGGGGTCGAGATCGACCTTGAGACGGCGATTTGCCGCGCGGTTGATGAACTGTGTAGCGAGGGCCCCGGGGATATCTTGGTTTTCCTGCCCGGCGAGCGCGATATCCGCGATGTTGAGCAGGCTCTTCACGATCACCTCGGCAACCGTGCGCCGCGTGATATATCGCGGTCGAAGAATCCGGCGGATATCGAGATCCTTCCCCTGTTTGCACGTCTGAGTTCAGCAGAGCAGCATCGAATTTTCGAGGCACACTCTCACCGCCGCGTCGTCCTGGCAACGAACGTTGCCGAAACCTCTCTGACGGTTCCAGGAATCCGCTACGTCATTGATCCGGGTCTGGCGCGCATTTCGCGCTATTCCAACAAGACGAAGGTGCAGCGCCTCCCCATTGAAGAAGTCTCGCAAGCAAGCGCAAACCAGCGTTCGGGACGCTGTGGGCGCGTGGCAGACGGCATTGCAATTCGCCTGTATTCTGCGGAAAACTACGCGTCGAGGCCGCCTTTTACCGAGCCGGAAATCCTGCGCACCTCGCTTGCGTCCGTTATTTTGCAGATGAGTGCCTTGGGCTTGGGTGATGTGGCTTCCTTCCCTTTCGTCGATGCTCCTGATTCGCGAGCTATTCGCGACGGCATCAATCTGCTCGTCGAAATTGGGGCACTTCGTGCTTTGGAGAGTTCTTCGAGTTCGCAAAGTGGTTTTGAGCTCACGCCTATTGGCCGTGATCTTGCTCGTCTTCCCATTGACCCGCGTCTGGGGCGCATGTTGCTTGCGGGCAAGGATGCGGGCTGTGCCTCGGAAATTCTCATCATCGTCGCGGCTCTATCGATTCAAGACGTTCGCGAACGGCCTCTGGACCACCAGGAGTCCGCAGACACCGCACACGCGCGTTTCACCGATCCACACTCAGACTTCCTCACCTACCTCAACCTCTGGCGCTACCTCCACATCCAACAGCGCGACTTGTCAGGCACGGCCTTTAGGCGCATGTGCCGCGCCGAATTCATTCACTACCTACGCTTCCGCGAGTGGCGCGACATTGCCCACCAGCTGCGCGATATGGCCCGCACTATCGGCATCCACACCGAGCCCCTCGGCATTCCTTCGGCCGGGGATGTTGTTGACGAGGCCTCGCGCGCGGGAATCGCCGACGCAGCCGCACGTGCCGCTGTGGCCTATACACGATCGACAAGCGCGGTTGATACGGATGACATTCACCGCTCAATTCTTGTCGGGCTCTTATCCAGCCTAGGAGCCTGGGACCCGGTGACTCGCGATTACACGGGGAGCCGCGGAACCCACTTCACGATCTGGCCGGGTTCTGGAATCACCGGTCACCCCAATTGGGTGATGACGGCCGAACTCGTTGAAACCTCGCGGCTTTTCGCGCGAACGGTGGCGCGGATTCGCCCTGAATGGGTCGAGCCCCTTGCCAAGGATCTCCTCACTCGCGTCTATTCCGAGCCGACCTGGAATTCCTCGCGAGGCGCAGCCTACGTCCAAGAAAAAGTCATGCTCTACGGCTTGACCTTAATCGCAGACCGTCCGGTTCTTCTTGGACGCCTGGGGTCCACTCCCCTGGGTTCAATTCGTGGTGCAATGCCCAGTGACTCGCCCTTCGCAGCGGCTGTCAGTGTTCCTATCACTGCGGCTGAGCTTGCCCGCGAGATGTTCATCCGCCACGCTCTTGTTCACGGTCAGTGGCGTGAGCGCCACGCCTTCCAGCGGTGCAACGACGAGGCGATCGAGCGTGCACGCGAAACGGAGCGCAGGAGCCGCACCCACGGCCTCGTCGCCGATGAAATGGCGCTTGAAAGGTTCTTTGACGACATTCTTCCGGCGTCGATCATTTCCACCGGGCACTTCAACCGTTGGTGGAAGGACAAGAAACGCACGGATCCCAAGCTTTTGGACTACCCGCCCGAGCTTCTTCTTCCCCGAGGCCTCGGCCAAACCGGCGAGGGTTTCCCCGATCATTGGGTGCAGGGCGAGCTGCGTCTTCCCCTGTCCTACGAGTTCCACCCGGGTTCCCCGCGTGATGGTGTCTCCATGTCGATCCCGATCGAGGCCTTGGGGCGCGTGAGCGATGAGGGGACCGATTGGTTGGTGCCCGGGATGCGTGAAGAACTCATCACCGAGGCGATCCGTGCGCTCCCCAAGGCAAAGCGCCGCCTGCTTGCCCCGGCTCCCGAGGTCGCAAAGACTGTGGCAGCGTGGATCGAGGACGTGCGTCGTGGCCGCGTCGACCTCAGTGTCCCCGCGCCAAAGAAAGCGCAGCCTGCGCAGCAGCAGGCTCAAGAGGAAGACCCCGCGTCTTTGAGCGCAGCTTTGGGGCGTTTGGCTGCGTGGGGCGAGCGAACCGGTCAGGCGCGAAGCACGCGCAAGAGTGCGGGGACTGCAACAGCTCCTGCGAAAACTCCTGAGCCGGCAGCTGCAGACAGCACTGCCAAAGCCGAAGTCACTTCTTCCGAGCAAGGCAGCGCACGTACTGCCGAATCGGCCTCGTTCAACGAACTATTCACGCGTGCGCTGCGAGAATTGCGCGGAGTTGACCTCAGCGACTCGGATCTGCGCGCGATGGAGGATTCTCTTCCCGATCACTTGCGGATGACTTTCGTCGTTCACGATCACGACGGCCACGAGTTGGGAAGTGGTAAGGACCTTGGCTACCTCAAGCGCACCCTTGCTGGAGCAACCGATCGTGCCTTGCGCACCGCTGTTCGCCAAGCCCTGAGCGAGGCCCAGAAACGCTCTGCGAAAACAGCTCAGACTCAGGGGGAGCCGCAGGCGGGCGAGGTGTCCACCGAAGCAGACACCGTCACCACCGCTCATTTGCCTGCACCCAACGCAGGATCGAAAGCGCCCGCGGGCGCGGCCTCGGCAATGGAAAGCGGCGAACATGAACTCTTCGCGGACAATCTTGAGGTCTTCCCCAGCGCTCCGCTTCCGCAATCAATTGAATCGCGCGCGCAGGGCTTGCTCATCCGCGCATTCCCAGCGCTTGTCCCCCAGGGGGATCGCGATAATCCGCTCGCCGGAGTACGGGTGATGGCGAATGCCTCTCAGGCGCGAAGCGAACACCGCCTCGGTATTGCGAACCTTGTCCTGCGCGCGAGTCGTCTGTCAACAAAGCGCGTATCGACGCGCTGGACGGGACGCGAAGCCCTCATGCTCACTTCCACGCCGTACCCGAGCACCGAGGCGCTCATCGTCGATGCGCAATTGGCAAGCGTGCGCGCTTTGAGTGATTCCCTTGCGGGCGAGCGCGGGCTGTGGGCGATCCGCGATGCCTCGGCATTTGAGGATCTTTCCACGCGCATTCGCGACCGTCACGAGGACCAGGTCTACTCGATCATCGAAGTAGTTGTCCGCGCGATGGAATCTTGGGCACAGCTGCAAGATCGCCTCACCGAGGCCAGTGGTCCCGCGTATTCGAGCCTGCGCAGTGACGTTCAGGAGGTCGCGTGCTCGCTGGTTTTTGACGGTTTCATTGCTGCAACGCCTCTAGAGCGACTGCTCAATCTTCCTCGCTATATTCAGGCGCAATCCGTGCGACTGCGCAAGGCTCTGCGCTCGCCCGCAGATGTTTCTCGCGACGAGAAATCGCGCATGGCCTTGTCCCAGATTGACGAGGAAGTTGAGGAGTTGCGCGAGCTCATGGATACGCGTCCCTTCGATGGGCGCCACGAGGCCGCATTCGAGGAACTCCTGTGGATGCGCGAAGAATTGCGTGTGTCCCTCTTCGCTCAGGAACTTGGAACGGCGCGCAAGATTTCCCCGCAGCGCATGCTCGCCGCGATCGATCGCCTTCACGAGGCCATCTAGGGGGCGGCGTGAAGCGTGAAGACGCGCAGCAGATGGCGCACGAACTGATGAATCAGCACGGCTTGAGTGAGTGGTCTTTCCGTTTCGATCGTGCGCGCAGGCGAGCAGGTTCGTGCGTCCATTCCCGCAAGGAAATCACCCTTTCTGGGCCGCTGACCGCCCTATATGATGCGCCAACAGTTCGCGGAGTGATCCTCCACGAGATCGCCCACGCCCTTGTGGGATCCAGTCACAATCACGACGAGGTGTGGCAGGCGAAAGCCCGCGAGTTAGGTTCCCCCGATCGCGCGCGTCTTTCAGGAGGCTTGCCTGCGCCTCGGCCCGCGTGGAGAGGAGTGTGTCCCGTGTGTGGTGCTGCTCGGGAGCTGTATTCCATGCCTCGGAGGGTCACTTCGTGTGGCGCGTGTTCGCCCGCTTTCGATCCCTCGCGGATTTTCCAGTGGTCCTTCAATGGGCAGGCTCGCGAACCGGGCGGGCAGTACGCTCGCCAGCTACGTGCACTCAAGAAGCGCACGCGTTAACATATGTCCATTCACCCGATCGTTTTGATCCCATTCAAAGGACTCATCGCATGACTGCTTCCACCCCTTTCGACGACGGCGCAACTACCAATACCGGTGAAAATCGCGAAAACCTTAGCTGGCAACAGTTTGGCGATGCTTCTCGTGAGCTTGCCCAGCAGATCGTCAATTCCGGGTGGATGCCCGATCTTATCGTTGCAATCGCGCGCGGCGGCCTGATTCCGGCTGGCGCGCTTTCCTATGCCTTGGGCGTGAAGGCAATCGGCACCATGAACCTGGAGTTCTACACGGGTCTGGGCGAAACCTTGGATGAGCCGCAGGTTCTTCCCCCTCTGATGGATGTTTCCGCGATGGATGGTAAGAAGGTTCTTGTTGTCGATGACGTTGCTGATTCGGGTAAGACCCTCAAGAAGGTTATGGAGCTCATCGAAAAGCGCGGTTTGAGCTTGGATGGTCAGGCGCACGCAAAGGTCGAGGCGCGCTCCGTGGTGATCTACAAGAAGCCGGTATCAATCATCGATCCTGACTACGTGTGGCACTACACCGATTTGTGGATTAACTTCCCCTGGTCTGTTCTGCCTGTCGTTCAGGCACAGTAGTCGTTTGAGCTTAGGCTCCACGCTTAGGCTTAGGACACACAATGACGGGACTGCGCGCTGCTCGCAGTCCCGTGATTTATTTGGCGACGCTCAACGCCGCACTTACAGGGCGACTAGAGAGGCGAAGTGTTCCCTGTGGTTTACGACCTCAGTGCCTTGAATATTCCCATTCCGGTTGATAACCCGCAGGTTCCTAGGACCTCCAACGGTTGCAAATAGATGCGCTGCCGCGCCGCACGCCCAACGACTGTCTGCGTTTGAGCGTTGAACAACGGCCGGAGCAACAACCCCCGTTGAGGCAAATGAGAAGAGTTCATCTTCGAAGAGCACCGCCCAGTCCGAGGCGAGGATTCGCACCCCGCTTCCGTCAAGGACAATGCGCTCCTTTTGCGTAATGTAGCTGAGTCCTTGCAAGAAAACCGCAAGGTTGCGAGCGAATTCCATGACAACTCGCCGGCAGACGAAGTCTCCGGTGCGGGCCATGGTGATGAGTTCTTCTATGTCGCGCGGCCTGTCGTCTTTCCCTTCGTCGAGGCGTGCGCCTCGAGCACGGGCAAGAACAGCCGAGGGGATCAGCGCACCGCTGGCGCACCCCATGTGTCCCAGCGAGCACACACCATTACTCCCCGCGATAGGAAGGTGGAGGACTCGTTCGTATTTCCCGGTGGGATCTGTAATGAGTTTTCCGCCCTCGACCTCAACGAACGCAACCTTTTCTGCAATTTGAGCAACAAGGAAATCATCCATCCTCCGCCCAACCCCATAGGCGATTTCGTAGGTTGCCAAGCCTTCAAGGTTTGTAATGATCGATAGAGGAAGCCGCGCATCAACGGTGATGTATTGGAGGAGTGGGAAATGATCCCAGTCCAAAGCTTCCAGAACACAGGTGCGCTGACGGGTCACTCTCCCGTCGATACTCAGGCCAATTCCCCTGATCGCCCCATATGGTTCAGCGCTTTGGACAAGTTCTTCGCCTAGTTTATTGATGGTGGTGACGACTTTGTCGGAGTCACTGGTGATCGCGCGGGAACGTTCTTCGCGCACGCGCCCCGAGCGATCCATGACAACAGCATGGATTCGTCCCGGTAAGAGTGCGATTCCAACCGCGCATTCATCAAAAAGTTCATAGCCCGGAGGCTTTGTTTTGACCTGCGGCGGATCCGCTGTTCTTTTGTGTATATCATACGGTTCCATGACGAGCCCCTCTGCAACAACGTTGTCGCACGAACATGGGCGTGCTCAGCAGAGTCAGTGTATACCCGCGCCACCCATCATTGCTTGAGTTGCAACATTATTGTGGAAACCATGCTCGCATGTATGCGTAAACGTTTGCATTCCCATAGACAGAGCACTCATCCCCACGCCCTTTCAACGCACCCCTATTGGGCACATAAGGCGTGTAGTTATACATGCTCGCAGTTGCTCGGTTAGCAGGAGTGATCTGCGTCGTGGTGCACTCTTGTGCGGGCGCATAGCGAGCCTCGACCCGCTGCCCTGCCTGGAATCGATAACGCTCAGGCTTTATCCGATAGATCGCAAATTGCCGCGCAGCATAGTAGACCTGCCGTTGAAAACCCGCGTAATCGGGATCGCAGGTACTGTTATCCGGACAGGCGTATCCCATCGCGCTGGGGTAGCTAAACCACTGAAAATCCCCACCCGAGGCGTAAATCAAACCCTGTTCTTTTTGGAGGGTCACCAGAAGAACCTGCGGGTTCACTCCACATGAACGCGCGGCTTGCCCGATGATCTGCGCGGCGCTTTCTTCCTCACCGCCCTGGTATCCCCATGGACAGTAGTCATCGCCCGCATAGCTTTCAGTGACGACCGAGAAATCCTTCAAGCAGGGGATATCTTGATCATTCGCACGCCCCGCTTGGCACCCTTCGCCTTTTTCGTCGATGAAGGCAGCGATCTGCGCGTCCGTCATCGTCGTCGAATCGTCCAGCACTTGGTCTGAAATAAAGTTTTCCGGGTCAAACCCCGTGTAGTCGAGCGCGATTCCGCGGGGGGAATCCTGAGTAGGCGTCTGGGTGATCTCGGGTTCTGCTTGCCCGCAGCCCCCTATCCCCATTGCCGAGGCCGCCGCCACGCACAGCGTGAGAAGCGCGCGCGTGCGCGTGAATCGTTTCGTCACCGATTCAAGCTCCCTGCTGCATACTCAAGGATCGCGGGAGTGCACTTTTCGATGGTCGCGCGCGTGGCCTCGAAATCGGAATAATCACCGTACCAGGGGTCGGGCACATCACGACTGCCCCCGCGGGCGGACTCTCCCACGGACTCCTCGAAATCACGAAACATGCGGATCTTCGGATCGGGACCACCCGCAAGCCGTTCAAGGGCGCGAAGGTGGGAGGAGGTCATCGCAAGGATCAGATCCCAGCGCTGGAGTTCCCCCGCCTGAACCTGGCGAGCACGATGCGAGGGCACGCGATACCCGCCCTCGCGCAGTGCACGCGCAGCCCGAGAATCAATGCCATGCCCGTGTTCTTCATCGCTGATGCCCGCGGAATCAACACAAATATCGACTCCGCTATCGGCGGCCGCCTCGCGAAGGATTTGCTCGGCCATCACGGAGCGGCAAATGTTGCCGGTGCAGACCATCAGGACTGAGAAAGACATGGCATCATCTCTCAGGCGCAAAAGAGCGGGAGGTATGCGCGCACGGCCTCGAAAGAGTGGTATGCGGCGGTCTCACCGTTCATGTGGAAGTCCTCATCGGCGCCTTCCCCGGTCAGGTCCGAGATCGCGCGTAGGCAGATCCAGTCGATGCCATTGGACCAGCACACCTGTGCCATTCCGCAGGTTTCCATGTCGACCGCGAGCGCGTCGGGGAAGCCTGCGCGAATTCGGGCAACAACCTTTTCGGAGGCAAAGGAATCGCCGGTGACGATGCGGCCCGTGCGCACGGTGTGGGGCTGCGCCTCGCCGAGCTTGGCAAGAGCGTCGATCGCATGCTGCGAGGAGTGGTAGTCCACGGGCATGCGCGGGATCTGGCCAAGTTCGTAGCCAAAAACGGTGGCATCGGCGTCGTTGTAGATCGTGGAGATGGCGCCTGCGACGTCACCAACCTTGATTCCACCTTCAAGGCCACCCGCGGTGCCGCCCGCGATGACGATCTTCGGGGTGGCCATGGTCAGGCCTCGTGCGACGGCTGCCGCGGCGTTGGCGATGCCCACGCCGGAGGTGATGACGAGGACGGTGTGGCCCGCAAACTGGCCAAGGGCATAGCTCTGCTGGTGGTGACCTTCCGCGCCGACGTTGAGGGTCTCGACCGCATCGGCACCGGGGAGGGGCGCAAGGGCGTCAAGGAAGGGCTGTGCTTCCATGACCATCGCACACTGAATGAAGGCGTCAACCGTGGGAAGAACGCGCGAAGGGGTCAGGGTCAAGGACATGAGTGGCCTCTCTAGGAAAGATCGTCAGTTGTCGGTTGAAGAAAGCGGCACACGCCTCAGCACGAGGCCGCATCGTCCTGAGTGACGACAAGCCATTCGTCGCGGTGCGCGAGGAATTCGCGGACGGCGTCCTGCGCGGCGGACAGGGAGTGGTTCGCGCCCCAGCCGCACTGGACCTCGTTTGCGGCGGGAACTTCGGTTGCATTGAGGATGTCTTCGAAGGTTGCCTGCAAGATGGGAAGGAATTCTTCGGTCTCTACGCCCAGGAGCAGCGCGTAGAAGCCAGTCTGGCAGCCCATGGGGCCAAAGTCGATGAGCTTGGTGGTGTGGTTACGCATGAGCTCTGCGCTCAGGTGTTCGATGGAGTGAACGGCAGGCATTTCCAGGTGAGCCTTGTTCGGCTGCGTGAAGCGGACATCGTACTTGATGAGGACGTCACCACCGGGGAGAGTCTTGCGATCGGCAACGCGAACGTAGGGGGCAAGGACACTGCGGTGGTCGAGGTTAAAGGATTCGACATTCATGCGTTCAGTCATGACATCAAGTTTATAGAGATTCGCCCAAAGTGCGCGGGGCAGTCTCGCATGGCGCAAGAGAGTTTTCTCCCGTGTACCTGGTTCCCCTCTTTTCCACTTCACGGGGCTTTTTCAGGCACAATAGAACCCATGGATCTTCAGCCGCCGATTGACGTCACCACACAGGACGAATACAGCGCAGATATGCCTACTCCCGCCGCGATTGTCGCCGGCGAAGTCCCCGCAAGCTCGGCCGCTCGTCCGCTTTCAGTTTTCGACATGTTCTCGGTCGGTATTGGTCCTTCTTCTTCGCACACGGTGGGTCCCATGCGCGCGGGCTTGGCTTTTTCGACGGAGCTGTGTGCGCTTCCAGAGTATTCGCGGCTCTCCCACGTGCGCGTCGAGCTTTTTGGTTCTCTTGGTGCCACCGGCCGAGGCCACAACACGGATCGCGCGGTTCTGCTGGGTTTGGCGGGCTATGACCCGGAGACTGTTTCTATCGATACGGTCGAGAGCGTCATCCCTTCGATCGCCTCGAGCGGGATGCTTCCTTTTGCGGGTGGGCGTGAGATTCCCTTTGATATCGAGGCGGATATTCGTTTTCTTCCGCGGAGAGTCCTGCCCTACCACGTCAATGCTTTGACGATCAGTGCCTACGGTGAGGCTTCGTCGACGGCGGGCACTTCCCGAGGCCAAGACAGCATCGCCCCTGATGGCCAGGGTTGGGCGACGTCTTGCGAACTAGTCGAGCATCCGGGTGAGTTACTGTTGCAGCGCACCTACTATTCGGTGGGCGGCGGCTTCGTCATGGCGCAAACGAATGATGATAGCGAGCATCCCGAGATCGCTTCGCTTGCTTCAGCGCAGGAAACGACGGGAATGTGTACTCCGGCTCCCCTCCCCTTCTCGACGGGCGCCGAGCTTTTGGAACAGTGCACGCGCTCTGGGCTCTCGGTCGCCGAGCTCGTGCGCGCCAATGAGCTTTCCGCGCGTCCCGCTGCTGCACTCACCGAATACCTCGATCACATTGCGCATACGATGTTCGGCGCGATCGACGCGGGTATCGCCTCAACGGGTATTTTGCCGGGCGGTTTGGATGTGCCTAGGCGCGCAAATGCCCTGGCAGCGCAGTTGCGTGCCCGCGCAGAGAAGGCATTTTGCTTGGAAAAGCGCCACGGCTGGGCCGGCGCTATGCAAGATCCTTTGCGTGCCATGGACTGGGTTAACCTCTACGCTCTTGCGGTGAACGAGGAGAACGCGGCGGGTCACCGCATTGTCACTGCGCCGACGAATGGCGCTGCTGGCGTGATCCCTGCTGTTCTTGGTTACCTTGTTTCTTTCTGCCCCGAGGCCGGTGCCGAGTTCCCGAATTGCTCTCCTGCGCAGATGGCCCGGATTTCGGAGCTTCCTCTGGGCGGGGATTCGGAGTGCGCGCGCGCTCGACAAGAGTGCATTCACGAGTTCTTGCTCGCGGCGACTGCGATTGGCGCTCTCATTAAGACCAATGCGTCGATTGCTGGCGCGGAGGTCGGCTGCCAGGGTGAGGTCGGTTCGGCCTCGGCGATGGCCGCTGCGGGGCTTGCGCAGGCTTTGGGTGGTACTCCCGAGCAGGTGGAGAATGCTGCTGAGATCGCGATGGAGCATTCCTTGGGGCTGACCTGTGATCCGGTTGGCGGCTTGGTTCAGATCCCGTGTATTGAGCGCAATGCGATTGCGGCTGTGAAGGCGATTAATGCGGCTCGAATGGCCCTGTGGGGCGATGGCCGGCACACTGTGTCTTTGGATGTCGCGATTGAGACGATGCGTCAAACGGGAAATGACATGCTCTCGAAATATAAGGAGACCTCGGCTGGCGGTTTGGCCGTGAACGTTGTCGAGTGTTAAGCGCCGTTGTGCGTGAAGCTCAGTGCCCCACCTTGGTTTCCCAAGGTGGGGCACTGCGTGTGAACGACGTATTGCGCGAGCTCTACTCGCGAGCTTCAGAAACGTCGGTGGTCCGGTCGTTACCGCTTTCGAGGCCGTGCGCGGTTTCACCTTCGCTGACTGTGTTCTGAGCTTCTGATTCGTCGGCGGCTTGCGCGCCTTCAGCTGCGAGTGCGCCGCTTTCTGCCGCTGCGAGCTGCGCGGTTTCGCGCTTCTTGCGGTTCTTGTGGGCGAGGAACCATAGGACTGCGGTCGTGATGAGGACGATGATAATGCCGACGACAACGGCGATCATCCAGGTCTGAACGACAGCGGGTTCAACATCGGCCGATTCTTCTGCGACTTGCGCATCGTCCATGGGGATGCGCTCGCCGGTGACCAGGAGGCGGTGAGTGTTGATTCCGTATGGAGTACAGGTGATCAGGGTTGCGAGGTCTTTTCCTGCGACCTTGTTCAGGGTTTCCGTTTCGTTCGGGAGAACGGTCCGGATGTCGGTGACCTTGTACTTGAGGTGGCGCCCTAAGACTTCGATGTAGAAGACGTCACCGAGTTCGACGCGGTTGAGGTGGTCGAACATGGTTGCGCTTCCCAGGCCCGAGTGGCCGGTGAGAACCGTGTGGGTTCCTTCGCCGCCGACGGGGAGTGCGGTTCCAAAGAGGTGTCCGACGCCCTTTTCAAGAGTGGAGGTTTCTGTGCCGTGGTAGACGGGGAGGCTGATATCGGCCTTGGGGACCTTAACGGTCGCCATGACGGTGTTCACGTTCAGTTGTGACAGGTAATCGGAGTATTGGGGGGTATTGGGCCGCTGGGATTCCAACCAGGGGTCAAGAATGGGTGCTTCGGCGGCTTGGCGGTTGTATTCGTCAGCGCGTGCGAGTTCGTCTTTAACGACATCTCGACCGACGTTGGTTTGTTCGGCGCTGAATGCTTTGGCGATGCGCTGTTGTTCGACGTTGTTTTGGTAGGTCGAAACGACTGGGTAGAGCAGGACCAAGATTCCGAGGATCAGCAGGATCGGGGGGAGGATGGTGAAGAGGCGACGGCGACGTTTTGCCTTGCGGAGTCTATGCTCGCGTGCTTCCGCAGTTTCGGGCGTGTCGTCCTGAACCGGGGTGCTTGTGAGGCTGTCGTCTGCGTGGATGTCGTTCTCGCTCATGAGTCGCCTTTTGGATGGGGTGATGGGGGTTGGTGTTGATTGTACAGAAACGGGTGCGGGAAGACCTGTGGGCCTTCCCGCACCCGGCTAAATCTCAGTTAGAGATCAGGCGTTTTCCTTGCGACGCTTGTTCGCAATGGTGATGGCGCCAGCGCCAGCAACGAGTGCGGAGCCAGCTGCGATCAGCACGCCCACACCGGCAGCACCGGTGACGGGCAGGCGGAATCCACCGTTGTGAGGAGCATCCTTGACCGTGGTCTCCAGGGTGTACTGGTTGTCGGCCTTGGAGTTGGACTGGAGGATCTGGAAGGCGATCGGGCGGGTCTGGAGCTCGAAGCCTGCAGGAGCCTTGGTTTCAACGAGGCAGTACCAACCGGGGTTGTCGACCTGCTTGTTGTTCTCCCAGTCGTTGTTGCGCAGGGAGTCGATTTCCACGACGCCGTCGGCGTCGGTGGTGAAGGTGTCCTTGCCATTAACGGTGATCTTCGCACCGAGGGTTGCGTTGGTGGAAACGAAGTTGTCGGTGCCGGAGGTCAGTCCGGTGGGGGTGCACTTGTAGACCGAGAACTCGGCGTCCTTGAGCTTGGCGGTCGGATCGGCTGCGGAGACCTTGGTGATCTTGACCTTGCCGAACTTGGAGACGACCTCAGAGTTCGGGTACTCCGGGGGAGGAGTGGTGCCCGACTCGGGATCCCACGGGGTTGCCGGGGTGTTCGGGATCAGGGTGACCTTGTTGGGGACCAGGCCGTTTCCGGAGAGCGGACCGGTGACGGTGCCCTTGAGCTTCATGACGACCTTGGTGGCGTCGGTTCCTGCTGCACGGGCGGCAGCAATCTTGTTACGGCCGGCTTCGGTGAAGACAGCGGTGATGAACTTGTAGTTGTCTGTACCAGCAGCAACGGTTCCGGTAGCGGTCTTGAGATCGTAGTCGGTGCCGGCCGCAAGAGCGGTGCCGTCAGACAGCGCCAGGGTGACATCGCTGGTCGCAATGGTGACGCGCTTGTCGTACTGGTCGGCGACCATGTAGGTCTTCAGCTTGTCGCCAGCGGGGAGGCTGGGGATGTCGGAGTTAATGGTGTAGTTGATCTCGGAGCCAACCGCGGGAGTGGTGTCGTCCTTGACCTGCTTGTCAACGCCAGCCTTGGAGTTCTTGGGGTAGACGTGCAGGTTGTAGTTCCACTCGTTCTTCTCGGTGGGGTGCGTCATCGGGACGGTGATGATGAAGGGCTTGGAGCCGATGTAGCCTGCGGGGGTCACGGTTTCGGTGACGATGTAGGCGCCGAGGGGCAGGTTCTCGAACTTGGCGAGGCCGCCGCCAGCGGTCGTCTTCTCGACCGGGGCGTCAACGCCGTCAGCCTTTGCGGCGTCAACGTTGCCGTTGTAGCCCACGAGCTTTTCCCAGCCGGCCTGAGTGGTCAGGTCGACGCCGGTCAGGCGCTGGACGGTGAACTTTGCGCCGTCGAGGCCGGTGCCGGTGACGGTGGTGTCCTCAAGGCCGGTGCCTTCGGTGGTGCCGTTGGTGTCATCCTTCACCAGCTTGTGGATGGTGATGGAGCCGGTCTTGGCGGGGTCCAGGTCGACCAGCGAGGGGAGCTGGGGAGCGGTTGCAACGACGCCGAATGCGGATGCGGTCGGGGCTGCCGTAGCAATACCCGGAACCGCAGCAGCGCCAGCAGCAACTGCGATGACGGCGAGGAGGCTGATGCCTCGACGGGTCTTAAGAGTTGTCATTTGTGTTCTCCTGTTGTACGGGATCTTTGAACAGATCGAGTGATGGTGATGTGAACTAGTCATCAACTAGGGTCAGTGTCTCAGGCGAAGCTTTCCGCCTTGCGACGCTGTTTCATGGTGACCAGAGAGATCACCATCGCCCCGCCCATAAGCGCCATTGCGACACCGATGTACGGGTAGATTCCGAGGCTGCCCGAGACGGGCAGGTGTCCTACCTCCGTGTCCTTGACCAAGATGGTGGCCTTGCGTGCGCCGCCCACAACGAAGCCCTGATCGCTCTGGGGCAGTGTTGCGTTTGTGACGGAGGCGTAGGCCTGGACGGCCGAGTTGGCCCACTTGGTCTGATCGCGCACCTCCGCGCCCAGGGTGACAACGGTGCCGTTGCCATCCGTGGTCAGGCGGAAGGGGATCGGACGAGGCAGGAGGCTGTGTCCAGCCGGTGCCTTGGTCTCAACCAACCAGTAGTCGGTGTTGAGTTCAAGGCCGGTGACTGACCAGTAGTAGACGTCCGTCGTAGTTCCTGCGGACAGGGTCTTGACGAGGGTCGCGGAGGTCGAGCTCTGCGGGTTGCCGCCGCTGTAGATCGCGAACTCTGCACCACTGAGCGGGTAGAGCGCCGATCCATCTCCGGAGGTGTACTGGTTGGTCGGGTCTGTGAAGGTCTTACCAGTGTTCTGGGTACCGGCCTTCACGACGACGATCTCGTGAGGAACGTTGGGACCACAGGCCTTGTTGTTATCAATGCCGTCGTGATCCTTACCGTTCTCGGCGTAGACCTGGTTGAAGAGGCCGAAACCGGGAACCGGGAGGTTCTTCTGATCGAGGTGGCATGCGAGGTTGGTTTCGCTGTAGCCGGAGGCAGCGGTGTTGCGCTTGACGTGGAAGCGGATCCAGAACTCGGCGGTAGTGCCGGGCTGGAGGGTGACTCCATTGGTCAGCGTGTAGACACCGTTAGCTGCGGTCGCGTTTGCAGCACCAGCGAGGCCGGCCTGCGTGGTCGCGATCTTTGCGGACTGGATCTCAAGCCCCTTAGCGAACTCCGGCTTATCCGTGAGCTTGCCGGTGGTGGTTGCGATCTGTCCGTCGTTGGTTGCGACGATCTTGTAGTCGACATCGAATTCGGCTGCACCGGTGGCGCCACCGTTTGCTTCGATGCTCTTTTCAACGCGGACCTTTGCGGGCACGTAGGGGCCGCAGGCCTTGTTGTTGTCGATGCCGTCATGGTCCTTACCCGTCTGAGCGTTGACCTGGTTGAAGAGGCCATAGCCGGCGGTGGGGATTCCCTTGGCGTCGAGCTTACATTCGAGAGCGGTCTCGTCGTAGCCAGCTGCTGCGGAGTTGAACTTGACGTGGAAGCGGATCCAGAACTCGGCGGTCTTGCCGGGCTCAACCTCCACACCGTTTGTCAGAGTGTAGGTGCCGTTTGCAGCGGTTGCGTTTGCAGCACCAGCGAGGCCGGCCTGGGTCGTGGCGACCTTAGCGGACTGGATCTCAAGACCCTTAGCGAACTCGGGCTTATCCGTGAGGATTCCGGTCGAGGTCTTCAGGTTTCCGTCGTTGGTTGCAACGATCTTGTAATCGACATCAAACTCGGTCGCGCCGGTGTTTGCGCCGCCATTTGCTTCGATGCTCTTCTGAACACGAATCTTGGTAACGGGAACCGGGCCACAGGCCTTGTTGTTGTCTTCACCGTCGTGGTCCTTACCGCTTTCGGCGACGACCTGGTTGAAGAGGCCATAGCCGGCGGTGGGAATACCGTTGGCGTCGAGCTTACATTCGAGGTTCTTGACGTCGTAGCCAGTGGCCGACTCGTTGCGCTTGACCTGGAAGCGGATCCAGAACTCAGCGGTCTTACCCGGATCGAGTTCCACTCCGTTGGTCAGAGTGTAGACACCGTTAGCGGGAGTCACAGTGGCTGCGCCGGTGAGTCCTGCCTGAGTGCTGGCGACCTTAGCGGACTGGATCTCAAGGCCCTTGGCAAAGTCGGGCTTATCCGTCAGCTTGCCGGTTGAGGCCTTGGTATTGCCGTCGTTGGTTGCAATGATCTTGTAGTCGACGATGAAGTCGGTGGCACCCGTGGTTGCGCCGTTTACCTGGATGCTCTTTTCGACGCGCATCTTGGTGACAGGAACCGGGCCACAGGCCTTGTTGTTGTCTTCGCCGTCAGAGTCCTTGCCGTTTTCAGCGACGACCTGGTTGAAGAGACCGAAGCCGGGGGTCGGAACGTTGTTTCCGGTGACCTTACATTCGAGGTTCTTGACGTCGTAGCCAGCGGCAGTTTCGTTGCGCTTCACGTGGAAGCGGATCCAGAACTCGGCGGTCTTACCCGGATCGAGGTTGACTCCGTTGGTCAGGGTGTAGACACCGCCGCTTGCGGTTGCGTTTGCAGCACCAGCGAGGCCGGCCTGGGTCGTGGCGACCTTAGCGGACTGGATTTCGAGGCCCTTGGCAAAGTCGGGCTTATCCGTCAGCTTGCCGGTGTTACCGGCGCCGTTCCCATCGTTGGTGGCAACGATCTTGTAATCGACATCGAACTCGGTCGCGCCGGTCACGCCACCGTTGTTTTCGATGCTCTTTTGAACGCGCAGGTTCGGAACCTTCGGAGCTTCGTATTCGTTGACGAAGGTACAGGTGATGGGAGCTGCCGCATCAGTCTTCGCACCACCAACGTTCTTGAAGCTGACACCGCGTTCCGTCTTGGTGACGGCGACGTCTTCGCCGATACCGTTGACACACTTGATGTCTTTGAGCTTCCACTGCGGATCAGCAATCTGATTTTCCGAAATGGTGAAGTCAGAGTTGCCAACCTCGAAGGGAATGAAGTTTGAGTCGTACTTCGCGTTTGCCTCACCAAAACCGGTGGGGGTCAGCGTCGCGGCCGGGTCGGCTGCGGAGATGTACGAGGTCTTGGCCGGGGCGGAGGACACCGTGGGCTTCGTGACGGACACGGTGCCGGTGGTCTTCGGGGTGCGGGCCGTGTTGTCCGCCCAGGTGGAGCCGGTGGTCACCGCGAAGGTGGCGGCCGGGATCGTCGGGTTGGCATGCGACGGATCCTCGAGAGACTTCACGATGCGCACGGAGCGCTCCTCGGTGATGACGCCGTAGAGGCAGCCGTAGTTGACCGAAAGTTCCTGCGTGACGAAGGTGTCGGTACGCGCTGCGTCCTCCGACGGGTTTGCCGGACAGTCGGCCGTCGGGATGGAGTTGAAGTTATCCGGGGTCAGGAAGTTCGTTGCGTTTGTTGCAGGAACAAAGCCCCAGAGGTGCAGACGGTAGGTACGGCCGTTCTTCGTGAAGGTCTGATCAGAGGTAGTCTTCTGCAGCTTGACGGTGTCGTAGACGTAGGGGTTCTCATTGACGTTACCCTTGGCTCCAGGCCAATTGATGGGCGTAGCGCGCTTGTTCGATGCCGGAATTTGATTGAAGGGCTGCTCAGCACCCTTGTTGTAGTACTGACTGTACAGGTCGTAGTCGCCATTACCCTCGCCCACGTACTTGACGCAGTAGTAGCGTCCCGACTGAGACTCAGGCTTGTTGACGTAACCCTGCGAGGGATCGGCAGAATTGGCCAGTTCAGGCTCGTAGGCTGTACCGATAAACACGTGTTGCCCGGTTGCCGGATCGGTTACCCACTTCGGCGTGCCGTAGTAGATACCCTGGTCCATGACTGCGTCGCGCAGGAACTGAACACCAGAGGCGGGGAGCGCAGGTTCTGTCGCAGACTTACCGTTGATGCCGATGTCGGTGCGGCAGGTGCCCGTCCCAGCAATACCGGGGTCCTTGACGTAGGCACCACCCTTGCGGTACATGATCGTCGAGGAGAGGGTGTTGAAAGACTCGTAATTGACGAAGGGATACGCCTCGGGCTGAGAACCGGTGAGGTTCGGGATCGTCAGCTGCAGGGTCGAGTGCAGATATTGCTTAACATTTACTCCGCCCTGGATCGGCAGGTTGTTGTGGCGGATCGCGCCGAGCAGGAAGGTCTGACCCGGCTGAACGGTACCCGGATCATTTGGCTTGAAACCGATGGCGCTCTGGCCGTTCACCCAGATCTTCCCGGTTCCGCCATCGTGCCACTGCTTGTAGTGGGCATCCATCCACTTCTTACTGGCCTCAGAGTCGCCGGGACCAGTATTCTTCGATTGGTCATCCCACTTCCACGGCGCGCCGCGGGCGATGTAGGTCCACAGGTCCTTCTGCTTGGCAACAGTCCCACCCAGGAAGGTGCCGACAGGCTTGCTGTCCGTAATCGGTTTGCCGCTATTAACACCGGCGCTGGAAAAGGGTGTTGGCGACATGCCCGGCACGATGCCGTAGCGGATGAAGTTGTCGGGGAGGCTGGTGGTTGTGTCGGCCTCAGAGGCGTTGACGATGCCCGTGCCCATGTTGGCACGAACAGCGCCGACGTCGATACCGGTGGCTGCGGGTTCCTGCGCCGCATACGCAGCCTGAGGAGCAATGATCTGGCTTCCAACCAGTGCACTACCAGCGGTCGCCGCAACGGCTAATGCCGCCACAAAGCGCGTCGCCGCAGTTCTACGCTTCGAAGTAGCTTGGCTTTTCGCATTCGTCATGCTGAGCGTGCTCCTCATGTTGTGGTGGGATTTACTGACAGCTTACTGACAATCGACCAACAAATGTAGCGTTAGCAACAGTTTTGGTGTCATCCGCCATCTACGGACATCAGAACGTCTAAACCCTAGAAGAAAGCCCTTCGATTTACAACTGAATCGTTCAGACTTTTCTCAGCTTCAGATTAACCCTGATTCATTTCTGAATGAAATCTGTGCGCGCATCACCCTTCTCATATGCGTCCTGACCTGCACACACGCACACTTCCTTTGGACTTCATGCGAACTTTCAGTACCTATACGTGATCTCACTCACATTAATAAGGCTTTGCGCATTACTTATTCAGCATCTATGCATTTTCTTTTTAAGCCGGCTTTACCCTTTTTAATTGCCGACACCCGACACGCCGAACTCACACAGAAATTCATCGAAATTTTCGTGTCCTTACCCACAGCATGCTCCCCTTCTGTGGACACCACACACACCCGTATCCACAGCCCCGAAAACCCAAAACTCCACGAATTACACCGATGTAAGCAAGATTCATCCACACCCCTTCCACAGGAGCACTCACTCCCATCCACAATTAGTGCCCACCCAGACCCCAGACACAACATATTGGGCCTGCTTGCGAATAGACACACAAGGTGTAGTGTTGACCCATGTTCCGCTCCCCCGGGTCAATAAGCGGAACAACGAACACTTACCCACAACACTGAAAGGTCAGACCATGTCCATCACCGTCTACTCCAAGCCCATGTGTGTCCAGTGCGATGCGACCTACCGCGCACTCGATAAGCAGGGACTGGACTACACGAAGGTCGACCTCACCGAAGACCCCTCAGCCCTCGAATTCATCAAGGGCCTCGGCTACCAGCAAGCACCCGTCGTCATCGCCGGCGATGACCACTGGAGCGGCTACCGCCCCGACCTCATCAAGGCCGCAGCGCAGGCCTCGTCCATGGAATCGGGACGCGTCGTCAACGCCTAAAAGCAACCCGCCCGGTCCCCACACCACTCTTCAGGGGACCGGGCAACTTTTTGCTCCCAAGCAGAGCAGGCCTCGTGAAAGGAAAAGACCACATGGTCAACGTCGTCTACTTCTCGTCGGCGACGGGCAATACCCGCCGTTTCGTGGAAAAACTCGGCTTCCCGGCACAGCGAATTCCGCTCCTCCCCCGCGACGGCTTCCTCCACGTTGAGCAACCCTACGTCCTCATCGTCCCCACCTACGGCGGCGGCAACATCAAGGGCGCGGTACCCAAACAAGTCATCAAGTTCCTCAACGACGAACACAACCGCTCGCTCTGCGTCGGCGTGATCTCCTCGGGGAACACCAACTTCGGCACGGCCTACTGCCTGGCCGGAGACATCATCTCCGCAAAATTACACATCCCCCACATGTACAAATTTGAGCTCCTCGGCACCGCCGAAGACGTCTCACGAGTTCGCGAAGGATTGAGCGAGTTTTGGCAGAAAACCTCACTGACACAGGAGTAGAACCAGCCCCCTCCCCCGAGCTGGATTACCACGCGCTCAACGCGCAACTGAACCTCTACGACGCCGACGGCAAGATCCAATTCGAGGCCGACCGACAGGCAGCACGTCAGTACTTCCTCCAGCACGTCAACCAGAACACCGTGTTCTTCCACGACCTGGAAGAAAAAATGGAATACCTGGTCGAGCAGGGCTACTACGAGAAGCACGTCCTGGACCAATACGACTTCCAGGACATCAAGGACCTCCACAAACAGGCCTACGCACACAAGTTCCGCTTCCCCACCTTCCTCGGCGCCTTCAAGTACTACACCTCGTACACGCTCAAGACTTTCGATGGAACCCGCTACCTAGAGCGCTTCGAAGACCGCGTCGTCATGGTCGCGCTCTACCTAGCGCAGGGCAACATCGAGATGGCGCGCCACCTGGTCGACGAGATGATGACCGGGCGCTTCCAGCCCGCAACCCCGACCTTCCTCAACGCCGGTAAGGCAGCGCGAGGCGAGCTGGTCTCCTGCTTCCTCCTGCGCATCGAAGACAACATGGAGTCCATCGCCCGCGGTATCAACTCCGCACTGCAGCTGTCCAAGCGCGGTGGTGGCGTGGCCCTGCAGCTCACCAACCTTCGCGAGGCCGGCGCCCCGATCAAGAAGATTCAGAACCAGTCCAGTGGCGTGGTTCCCGTTATGAAGCTTCTCGAGGACTCCTTCTCCTACGCGAACCAGCTGGGCGCGCGTCAGGGCGCGGGT
>CALLSD010000002.1 GCA_938014245.1 uncultured Actinomyces sp. | reverse complement strand
CCTTCGCCAAGTGGTACCTTTCAATAATTTCACGTTGTTCCTGAATCGATGGGACAGGAATTTTGATAGATCCAATTTCTTCGCTATTCAGATTATACTGCCCACCACCTTGCCGCCGCATAACCGCAATTTGCTCACGAACAAGCGGGGTCAAAAATAAGATGTTCACATAGTCCGGCAAAACCATCAAAGCATTAAAGCGATATCTGATCAAATAAGAAGCATAAGTATACGCTCCATCCTCATGAAAGACTGCCGACTTACCAACAAGGTCTTTACTGCCATTTGTGCGAGTTACAAGAAAATCTCCATCCTTAAGTAGCCATTTATCCGGCTCTTTCGCAGTAGTCGCACACATTCTCGGCAGGTATTTCAGCTCAGTGGTATCAATTTCTCCATTGACAATATTAGTCATTCGCAAGACAGGGATCATGTCCACCTGCTTAGTTGAAGACGCTTTAACAGATAGCCCGAAAAGAGATTCGGTTTGAAGCTCGTCGATACTATAACTCGGGCAAGTGAAGCTAGCGCACACCTCGTCCAGGCGCCCCTGTTTACGTATGTACCCAACTTCCCACCTGCGAGTGGCAGTAAATGGAACCACCTGCATAATAGATGAACCAACTTCAGGCGCCAAATTCTCCATCTCCAGATCAGATACCATTGACTGGATCTCTAATAGCAAGCCATCACTGAAGCGATCAGCATCAGACATGCATTTTTCCGCATTGGCAAGCACGGAATTATATTCGGCGAGAATTATCTTTTGCTCCTCTACTGTCGGTATCGGAACCTTAATTTTCGCCAGCTTGTCGAAGCGCAACGTTTGGCGTACCGAACCCGTAGTCGAAGCATTGATGACAGCACTAAATTGGCCACTCTTCATCAAAAGCCACAGAAACTCCGGAAGTAAAGTTTCTTTACAACTGAAAACCACATAGGCGGGGCTAATATAACCGCCTTCCAGTTCTGCAGTTTTCACACCAATAGAGCCAACGTTGATGCGATAAGGATTATAAGCTAGCCAACCATCTTCAACAACATGATACTTTTGCCGAAGCCTCTTACCCTTTTCAATGCTAGCATCAAACATTCCAATCTTGTTTGAAACACCCAAGATGACGAATTCATCTTCCGGCCAGTCCGAAAGCTGAATCTTTTTAGTTTCGTGGACAATATGTTTACCAAGCTCCTCTACAGCATACGAGGATCGGATTATATCTAGAAAGAACTGCTTGACATCCCACTGCCCCATTTGCGAAAAATGAACCGTGGAAAGAAGAGATACAGAATCACTCACTCAAGACACCTGCTCACTTTTTTCAAGAAAGACCCTCCTGAAATCAGCCTCACCAAAGCGAACATACTGACACACCCGATCATCCGTTTCCCACAGTGCATATGCCTTGCGGTACGCTTTGTACTCCTCAACAAGAGCAGGCAACTGATTCCCTTCAGATACAGCGCCCGTGGTCGTAATTCCCGCATCGTCAATCTTTGCAATTGGGATGTCATAGTCGAAGTTCTTCTTGACGAGCAGCTTCATCTCTTCATGCATCTGCTTTTGAAGATCCTTGAGAGCCTTTTCCGCCTCTTTCTTCATATCGTTGTTGGCGGCCTGATCTTGTTGAATTCCCTTAATTTCAGCCTCAATGCTTAGCATTTCCCCTATGTCCTTCTTGGCTACCTTCAGCCTCTTACGGGCATTCCTGAGATTATGCTTAAGGGCGTCGGCAGCGGTGACGCAGTCACCTAAAGCCTTTTCTAGTTCGTCAATCTCACCCTTATGAAGAACTGCTATCTGATTTGCAGCAGCCTGCTTGCATTTGGCGTAATCAACTTCCTCTTCAGCTGTGAACTTTCGCATGAAGACGAGGCTCGGTTTCACAGTTGCACCCGCCGCGATGAACACATCCTGCGGGATAGAACAGATGAGTATCAGCTTTGCTCTCCCCTCAAAGTACTCGCGCACCGCCGCGAGGCTCTTGTTATTTAGGACGCCCTCGGGCAAAACTATGCCCATGCGTCCACCTTTCTTGAGCAGGCGCAGGCAGCGTTCCATGAAGAGCACCTCGGTGAGCGTACTCGTTGCCCCAAGGTCGTAAAGCGAGAGTAGGGGCTTTCCGATATGATCGTCCACCTGCTTGAGTGCTTCTTCGTATGCCTCGCCATACTTATCACGGTACTTCTTCCGCATTCTCTCGTCCGTGAAGCGGTCGGCTTCCGTGATGATCTGATGTCGGTCGACGTTCTGACCGAACGGCGGATTGGTGAGGATCACATCGAACCGTTCCTCGAAGATACCATTCACATTGAGGAGACCGTCATGGTGATGCACGCCACCATGACCGTCCCCATGCATAATCATATTCATCTTCGATGTTCGCGCCATGCGCGGATTGGCGTCCGTGCCATAGATACAATTCCTCGAAAGCTGTTGCATACGGCTATTGGGAGCACTCGTATCAAGCTCTGCATTGAGAAACGCCTGCATCTTATCAATTTGCGAAGCAATCTTGAGCTGTTCATCTTCGGTTCTATCCTCAAAATCGTCGCCTTCAAGTTCCGCACGCAGGCGTTCCTTCTGTTCACGCACATCGACTTCGATCTTCTCACGGACATACTCGAAAGCCTTAATTAGGAAGCCACCGGAACCGCAGGTCGGATCGCAGATGATCTCACCCTCCCGCGGATCGATGATCTCCGTCATGAAATCGACGATAGTGCGCGGCGTGAAGAACTGGCCAAGCTCGCCCCTGAACGTCGTTCCGAGGAACTGCTCGAAGGCGATACCCTTCACATCATCCTGCGTGTCGGAAAGGTTGAAGTTCTCAAGCTTCTCGAGAATCTGGACGAAGCTGTTGTTTCGGATCTTAATTTCGTCGCTTTCCTCGAAGAGGTGGTCATCTTTGAATTCCTCCTTCGTGGTACTAAATAGACGCTGCATGTACGACTGCGAGTATAACGGTGTGCCGTTCAAACCGGGACGTATGTTCTCCTCGTAGTTCTTTTCCTCTACCTCGTACTGTTTACGTGTGAACACCTTCATGCCCCGTTGCTGGCGCTCGTAGCGTATCTTCATAAACAGCAATTTGCTGATCTCATCGAACGCAGCTTCGGGTGATAGCTTGTCGTTATTGCGGATGATGTTGTGACACGCCTGAAGCGTCCGGGTGAACTCCTCTCGTGTAAACGTCTTCGTGCGATGCTTGATCTGCTCAATCTGTCTCGCATCGTTAATATCTTTCACAGTCGGGATACCGACAACCTCCTCCAGCTTCTGGGGAAGATAGGACGGATCGACGTTGAAGTACTTCGTTTCCTTTTCGTTCGTCGTAACGAAGAACTGCGCATGCGCCCACGAGGCATAGTTGAAGCCCTGATAGTAGTCCTCGACGTGAATCTTGACCTTTTCTGCCTTGCACTCGACCACAATGAAGGCAGCCTTCCCGTGATCTTTCTCGTCAGCGCTTTTCCAGATGACAATGTCCGCACGTGCCTTGCCTTGGCCGCGCTTAGAGTTGGTAACTTGAAGCTCCTGCGCCATCTGCTCAAGCTGATAACCGAAGTCGTTTACGAGGGTGCAGAGGTACCGCTGCCTGACTCTCTCTTCGGGAGAGGCAATCAGCCACTTATCCTTGA
>CALLSD010000001.1 GCA_938014245.1 uncultured Actinomyces sp. | reverse complement strand
CCCACGGCCTCTTCGTCCCGAACGAAGCGCGCTACCAAGCTGCGCCACACCCCGTGACCGTATGAGTATAGCCGTCTGAAGCTATTGCGCCAAATTTACATGCGACGCCCGCGCCAAAAGAGCGCTTTCACCGTCGTTGCGTGGAGTGGAGGCGCCACCCGTCAGTCGTGAATCGTCAGAATCGATACTTCTGGACGCGTTGCAATCCGAACCTTGGCGTAGGGAGAGGTCCCAAGGCCTGCGGAAACATGCAGCCACGAACACTCATTGACTCCGGTTTCCCACACGTGCAATCCCTTGCCAAACTCGCGGGGAAGATCGCAATTCGTCACCAGCGAGGTCACGCCCGGAAGACCAATCTGCCCACCGTGTGTGTGACCGGCAAGGATCAGTTCGGTCCCCAAGTGGGTCATTGAATCGAGGACACGCGTATAAGGAGCATGCGTGACGCCAATACGAATGGCATCGGGGCTCAGCCAGCGCTGTGAGAGTCCATTGATTGAGTCGCGATTGATATGCGGATCGTCGACGCCGAGGAGGGCAAGAGGAGCGGGAAGGGTGGCGGGGAGATCGGCCTCGGTGATCCTTTCGTTTTCCGCCTGAAGATACGCCGAGGCGTTGGAGAGGTCCGCCCACCCCATCGAGCGCAGGTGCGCGGCAAGTTCCGTCCACGGCAAGTCCACTGCGCGGTCCACCTTCGCCGATTCACGAGGCGTCAGGTAGCGCGTCCAGCTCTTGCGCTTGGGGGAGTAGTAGTCATTCGACCCGAAAACGAAGGCTCCGGGGAAGTCGGCAAAAATCTCGTGTGCTTGGATAACTGCGCCGAGAGCATCGGGGCTTCCAAAATTATCCCCGGTTGAAATGACGTAATCGAATTCTTCGGTATCGCGGACTTGCTGAAGGAAATCAATGAGGAATTCCTGACCGGGGAAGAGGTGAAGGTCCGAAAAGTGAAGCACTTTTGCCATGCGGGTCTGAGAACGCAGCATTGGGGTCGATAGTGCAGACAAAGGAACGTCGAAGTGACGGACTATGGGGCGGCGTCGCTCGACGCTCCCCCACGCGAGAGCAGCAGTGCCGCCCAAAGCAAGGGCAGCTACGCCTCGGAAGGCGCTAGTGGCGAGGCGACGCTTACTCATCGCTCAGTCATCCCCTTCATCGTCATCGTCTCCAGGCCCATTGCCTTCTCCTTGGTTTTGGGGAGCAGCAGGCGTGGCGCTGGGGGTGGGTGCTTGGGTTGCCCGCGTGACCGTCTGAGGCGCGCCGATGTTTGCATTGGGCATGGGCTGATTGGGTGTTCCCTCCAGCGCCGTGCTCATGTACGGTGCCCAAATATTCTGGCCAACGAAGGTTTCACCGAAGATCTGCGAGTAGTAGCGACCGTTAATGCGAACGTTTTGGACTGGGGTTGTCGAGGCGTTGCCGTGGCCAACCCACGCTGCGGTGGTGAGTTCGGCGGTCGATCCGGTCAGCCAGGTGTTTGCCGAGTAGTCGGTCGTACCAGACTTAGCGGCGAATTGGCGTCCGCCCGACAATCGCGTAGCGGTGTAGTACTGGCTTGCCGACTTCGTCAGCGTTGTTGCGACCTTTTGGGCGACCTGCGAATCGATGACCTGCTTGCAGTTTGCAGAACCTTCCTTGAGGACGTTCTCTTGGCGGTCAGTGACCTTCGCGATCGAATAGGGCTGGCACATCTTGCCATCGTTGACGAAGGTCGCAAAAGCGCGGGCCATGGTCAGCGGCGAAGCAGAACCAGAACCCAAGATGTTACCGGGAACGGCCAAGATCGGTTCGCCGTTTCCGTCATCAATGCCCATATCGGCTGCTACCTGGAAGATATTGCAGAAGTTGAGCTTGGAGGCCATGTTGACGAAGGAGTGGTTCACCGAAAGGCCGGTTGCGCCAATGACATTGAAAGCACCGTCCTTGCCCGCCAAGTCGACAACGTTCCAGCTTTCAGTGTGGACGGGTTCGCCATCACACTTGAAAGACCCATTGGGGAAGTTGGTTCGCCCGTCGATGGTTTCGTAGCCCGATCGACCCTCCTTATACCATTCGGCCAAGACAAAGACCTTGAAGGTTGAACCGACCTGGAATGAACCATCAGCCGAATAGTTCGACATAGTTTCGTCTTCACCCACGCCATACACGGTGTTTTGGGCCATGGCGACAACTTCGCCAGTCTGGGGGACCAGAGAGACCAAGGCATCGTCCAAACCGGAAGCATCGTTGGACGGAATGGTCTTCGTCAAGGATTCATAGGCCGCGTGCTGCTTCTTGGGATCCAGGGTCGTACGGATGGTCAGACCACCGGTCTTGAGCAGGCGCTCACGTTCAATGGAGGTCTTCCCAAAGGCCTCATCGGCGAGGAATTGGCGCACGGCATAGGAACAGAAGTAGGCGTTTTCATCCCCCGCACCCGAGCAGCCTTCACGGATCTGCGTGGGGTGAAGCATGTCGCTGACACTGACGGACTTAGCTTCTGCTTCTTCTTGCTCGGTGATCACGCCCTGATCAGCCATCACGGAAAGGACGATATCGCGGCGCTCCTGTGCGGCCTCGGGATGCTGAAGCGGGTTGTACTGCACCGGGGACTGCACGAGGCCGGCGAGGAGGGCCGCCTCGCCAGTGGAAAGTTCGCTGGCAGACTTGGAAAAGTAAAGCTTCGAGGCGGCTTCGACACCGTAGGTGATGGGGCCGAAGGGTGCGATGTTCAAGTAACCCGTCAGGATCTGATCCTTATCCATCTGCTTTTCGACGGCAAGGGCGTACTTGATTTCACGAAGCTTACGTTCGGTGGTTTGCTCGGTGGCGGCCTCGACTTGGTCGGCATCGCCTTCCATATAACCCTTTTCAGCCAAGGCGTTACGCACATACTGCTGGGTAATGGTCGATGCGCCCTGCTTACCGCCATCATCACCGAGGTTATTGACCATTGCGCGGGCAATACCCGTGGGGTCAACACCGTGGTGTTCGAAGAAGCGTCGGTCCTCAATGGCGACGATTGCCTTCTTCATGACGGGTGCGATTTTGTCCGAGGGGATCACAATGCGCTGCTTGTCGTAGAAACGGGCAATTACTTGGCCGTTCGTATCGAGCATCGTGGACTCGGTTGCGGGAGAAACGACTTGGATGTCAGTGGGGATCTCGTCGAAGATCTCCATCCCTGCCTTCGCTGTGATTGCGCCGGTTCCGACGGCTGGCACTAAGACGCCAGCACTGACCACGCCGACAAGCGCGGATGCGGCCAAAAATGACAGCAAAAGCGCTACCAGCTGAGCGGGTCGAACGAAGCGTGTATGCGACTGAGCCATAGGTACAGGATACGTGTCCAGCGCGGTGAAGGGCAGAGGAAGACGGGCAATGCCTTGAATACCAAGGACAAGGGGGCAATTGGATCGAGATAGTCCCAATTTCACTTATGTGAATTTCATGTGTAGTCTCTTAAAGGGAGGTCAATGTTGACCGCAGATGTGGAGAGGGTGGAATCAATGATTGATGACCACAGCTGGGTGGAGTTTGCATTGTGTGCCGAAAAAGAGCCCGATGCACTATTCGTACAAGGGGCAGCGCAGAGGCAAGTTCGGATGCGCTGCATGGAATGTCCAGTTCGCCTCGAATGCCTTGCCGATGCACTTCAATCGCGAATGACTTTCGGAGTGTGGGGAGGACTCACGGAACGCGAACGACGCATGATCTTGCGGGTGTACCCGAACGTTGATGATTGGTCGAAGTGGCTCAACTATTCTCCGGATCCCCTTGCCGCTGAGCTGCGTAAGCCTCGGGTCCCGCAGAGTTTGTCGATGAAGTCTATTCGAGCCTCAGCCAAGGTCCTCCGAGAAAGGCCCATCGCCGTGCCTGTTGGAGCATGAGGCCTTGGCGAACGTGTCGTAGGATAAGGCTATGACTACTTGGGAATATGCAACAATTCCGCTTCTGACTCACGCGACAAAGGCAATCCTCGACCAGTGGGGCGCCGATGGTTGGGAGCTCGTCCAGGTTGTTCCCGGACCGACCGGTTCGGATAGCTTGGTGGCCTACTTGAAGCGACCGAAGAACGACTGATCCCGCTCATTTAAGCGGACGATATAACGGTGGGCTGAGCAGGTGATATACCTGCTCAGCCCACCGTTATACGTAGCGGCCGAATCAGCGCGCGCGGCGTGCTAGGCGATCAACGTCCAGCAGAGTGACGGCGCGGCCTTCCAGACGGATCCATCCGCGGGAGACAAAGTCGGCCAGCGACTTGTTCACGGTTTCACGAGAAGCGCCAACGAGCTGTGCGAGCTCTTCCTGGGTGAGGTCGTGAGGAACGTGGATGCCCTTATCGGTTGCAGTGCCGAAGCGGTCAGCAAGATCGAGGAGAGCCTTGGCGACGCGACCGGGGACATCGGAGAAAACCAGGTCCGAGAGCGATTCATTCGTGCGGCGCAGACGCTGAGCCAGTGCACGAAGCATGTGCTTTGCCAGGGTCGGGTTTGCCTCGACGATTTCCATGAGGTCGGTGTGCTGCAGGTGGAGCAGCGTCGCGGGAGAAACAGCAGTTGCGGTGGTTGAACGCGGGCCTGGATCAAAGAGGGTGAGTTCACCAAGAATCTCGCCGGGGCCGAGGACTGCAAGCAGGGACTCGCGGCCATCATTTGAGGTGTGCCCCAGCTTCACCTTTCCTTCGGTGACGATGTACAGGCGGTCGCCAAGATCGCCTTCATCAAAGAGGGTCTCACCGCGGCGCAGCGTCGTTTGACCCATCTTCTGCTGCAGCGATATCTGTTGGGCCTCATCAAGTCCGCTGAAAAGCGGCACTTGGTTGATGAAGTTTGCGTCTCCATACATAAAGCCGGAACTCCGTTCTGTTTGCAAGCGCCGCTAGCCAGCGCCGCCGACTCCTGAGCTGTCCTATTCCTCTAAGACGGCAGCCCAGCACGAAAGAGCCACCGTGTGATAGTCGTAACTATTATGCATGGTGAACGAGCTAAAACACAGATTTGCACACACTTTGCGTAAATTCGTAGCGATGCGTGCCAATTCTCTACTCCAGCGAGGCAGACTCGCGAATAAAAGGAAGGATTGCAGCGACGAGTGCGCGCGGATTTTCTTCCTGCGGGAAGTGACCACTTTCAGAAAGCGCGCGCATGGTGAATTCGCCCGAGGTTGCCTGAACATCATCGGCGAAGTCGACGTGTGACCACAGCCCGTCATTACGCGTTTGAATCGACAAAACTGGAACCTCGACCTTGCGCGTTAAAACATCCTTTGACGCGAACGAGGGCCTAAAAGTGGCCTGAAGAGACTGCCACGCAGAGCGAATAGCAACGTGACGCGAAAGCGCCTCACGATACACACCCGCCTGCGAAAGCATGTGCTCCTGCGTGAAAGGCGCTGCCCACTGCGAAATCGAACGATCCACCCACGCTGACTTTGACGCGAAGAAAGTCAGGCGCGGTCGGCGCGAGAGCAGGGTTGAGAACCAGCGGCCTCGGCCTCGTGAAGAAAGCCCACGAAGGAAGTGCACACCCAGGGGGTGGGGAGCACACACGGGAACAATCGAGCGCAAACCGGCGGGTTCGAGGGAGCCGAGCATCCACGCGATTACCCCGCCCATTCCGTTACCGACGACCGTGTAGGAAGAAATTCCCAGCGCCGAGGCCACGGCTGCCACATCCGATGCAAGCTGAGTGAGCTCGACTTCCCCGGGAGTAAGATCCGAGGTGCCAAAGCCGCGGATATCCATGGAAATCGTGCGGATTCCAGCCTCGGTGAATGCGGGGATCACCTCGCGCCACGTCCACCACGTCATGGGGAAGGAGTGGAGCAAGATGACGGCAAAAGAGGAGTCCTCAGGACCCGCGTCAGCGACGTGGAATGAGGCCCCCGAGGCCGAAACACGGCGGTGAACCCACGGGCCAGGCGCCTCGAGAAGGGTGCGAGAAACCTCGGGCTTCACCGCAGACCAGCTGCCTTTGCAGCGCGGCGACGCTCGCGGGCGGTGTAGTGTGCGCCCGTCGGATTCACGCGCTCAACCTGCTCGCGCATGGCTTCTTCCGCGCGCCCACGTCGACGTGCCGAGTGAGACAGCGAGGCAACGCCCATCAAAACCATGCCCAGGATCAGCAGGCGGCCTGAGTAGCCCGATGCCTGCAAATGGTGGGCAAGGTTCGAGCCGAAGGAGCCGGCGTTTTGCAGGAAATGCAGAAGCGAGACGGTGTGTGCGCCGGTGAAAGCCGGAGCAAAAACCCAAGGAATACCAGCGGCAAGGAAGCACAGTCCCGCAATCCATGCGCCCAGGGAAGAACGCTTGAATGCTTCAAAAAGCGCGATGATCGCAACAAAAGCGATGGCAAGTTCCGTGATTGCCAGCCAGTTGATGACGCCGGTCGCAGCCGGATTACCTTCTGGCAGGGTCATTCGGGCACCCGCGTCGGCGACGAGGTACCAGGTGATCGGCAGCGCAAGGATCCCCAAAATGAAGGAGAACAGGTGTGCACCGGTGCGTGAGGGCATTTCGGGAACGATGGAGGCGCCCTCGAAGAGAACATCATCGAGGCTCTCAGGGGTGTCCTGAGGAACACTGCGCTCCGCGGCATCCTCGCGGGGCTTCCACGCGGCCTCGGTGACGGGAGATTCCTCTTGCGGGGCAACGAAAGCGCGGCGACGAACGGTTGTACTTTCGAGTTCGTCTTCGTGGACGTCGTCGGCAACCTCAGGTTGGTCGTCAAAACGACGCGAAAGCGCATCGGGAACTTCACCGACAGGGGCCGAGGCTTCTTCCGCTTCGGCTGCTTCTTCGACCGTGTCGCTTGCGGCGGGGATCGTCGTGGTCGTGTGAAGATCCTCGGCTGCTTCTTCAACGGGGGCTTCTTCGGGGGAATCCTGGGCAGTTTCGTCAACTACCACTGCTTCTTCCGAGGCCAGTGCTTCCTCGTGTGAGGCCGAGGCGTCTTCGACATCGTGGGTTTCGGGTGCCTGGGTGGGGGGTTCCTCGAGCGGAGCATCCTCGTGCTCAACACTTACGGGCTCGCCGTTGCTCTCCGGCTCTTCGGGGGTGTCGCTTGCGGCCTCGGTGCTCGCTTCGGCTTCTGCGGGCTCTTCGGCGGGAGAGGCTTCGTGCACGGGTTCTTCGGCACTGGCCTCACCCTGGGCCTCGTCGGAGGAAGAATCGGTGGACTCCTCTGTGGGCTGGTCTTCGGAAGCGCTGTTTTCAGGCTGTTCGTCTTGCGCGCGCGAGGCAAGAACATCGTCGAGGGAAGTGGGGGTGACGCCCATGTGAACCGGCTCAACCTGGCTGGTCTCAGTTACCGAGGCGCCGCCGATAATGTCTTCGGTAGCAGATGCTTCGCCCGGGAGAGTGACTTCTTCACCGGTCAGCGGCAATTCTTCGTTTTCGTTGCGGTGAATCGCTTCGTCCTTGGTCTCTTCGGGCGATGCTTCGTTGTGTTCCTGATCAGACATGAGGCCTCCTCTTCTCGTGCTGACGATAACGAGAAAACGATCGGGATGGGGGATTACCCGCCGAGAAGCGCCACATTTAGCGAATTAATCGTTTGAAGATGAGTCGCTCGTAGCGTAGCGGCGCGCCCAATAGATTCCCAGAGTCGATGCCGCGAGGATCATTCCGTAGGCGGCGATCGTCGAAGCAGACATGAGAATCTGTGTCCCCAAAGAGGGGCCCGGAGTGACAACGACGCCAGTGAGGGTCGTTCCCAGAGGGATCAACAAGAACCCGGGAATGGTGTAGGTCCATGCGATGATTTGGGGACCGATCATCGACCAGCGGGAAGCCAAAGCTACGAGGCCAAGAATTTCAGCGACTGCGGCGCTGAGGATTGGCTGGAGCGGAGTTTGTGCGACAACCCCGCTCAGGCCTCGTGCGGCCATAGGAAGAGAATCGGTAGGAGCGCAACGAATGAGCAGCGCCAGGGCGCCAATACCCAAGGGGAGGGAAGCAACAGCAACAGCGATACGTTCACTTTGGTGGCGCTCAAAAGGCATGAGCTCCTCAGCCTCTGGGTTTTTCGCGCGGGCGCGGTGGGTCAGGGCCAACGCAACGCCCGAACCTAGAAGGATTGCGGCCACGCACACCGGGTAGAGATTCCAACGCTGAGCGGCGGACATGTCATCGGCTGAAAGGTTTGCCGCAACAAGGAAATGAATGCGGAAATAACCAAAAGTCTGCAGGAAACCGATGATAAGCGCCCAAGCGGCAGCGACGAACATTCCGATGGAATGACGCTCGCAGTTAATTGAAATCATGCCCAAAATGATGGCTGAGAACGCCATACCAATCATGCCCTCGACGGAGGCCAGGGGTACGCCGATAGCCGCACGTGCTTGAAGATCCGCAAGGGACATTCCCATGAGGATCAAAGCAACGGGCGCAAAGATGGCAGCGAAGAACGCTGAGCGCAGAGCGGAGCCGGGCGGCAAGGACAGTTTGGACATATGTCAAGTATGCCGCTATTGGCTGGGAATTGAGCGGCGTGCCCAATAACCGATTCCGATCCCACCCACGAGGGCCACTGGAATCATGGCAAGCGTCATGCGCGTGCGCTTTCGACTGCGAATCCGAACGGTCTGGGTGAAGGTATGGATGGGCCATTCGCGCTCGCGGGCGATTGCGGCAAGGGACCGATCAGGGTTGACGGCCTGGGGATGGCCGACAAGCTCAAGCATGGGCAGATCCGAAACGGAATCGGTGTAAGCGTAGGACTCGCTGAGATCCCACCCGCGTTCGTCGGCGAGTTTTCGACAGGCTTCGGCTTTTCCTGCTCCGTGGTTGAAGTGAGTGATCGTCCCGTCGACCAGCCCATCTTGTCCGCGTCCAACAATGGTGGATAGCGCATCGGGAATTGAGAGCAGGTGGGCGATTGGCCGGACTATCTCCATGGGTGAGGCGGAGGCGATGACAACGTGGTGACCCAGGAGCCGGTGGTGGTCGATGAGCGCAAGGGCTTGGCGGTAGCACAGGGGCGCGATGCTTGAACTCGTGACACTGTTGACGATTTTCTCTACATATTGAGGGTCCCAGCCTCGAGTGAGCTCACCGAGGGCATGCATCATTGATCGCATCCGGTCATCGTCCGCACCGGTAAAGAGGTAGGGGAGCTGGACGATGGTTGCTCGCAGGGAGTCCCAACGACTCATGACACCCGCGTGGACCAGCGGGGTGCTCAGCGCCATTGCGGAGGCCGTGGCCAAGATGGTCTTGTCGAGATCGAAAAATGCGGCGATGTGGTTATCTTCTGCGAGGGCTTGGTGGTTTTTCCCTGGAAACGGAGGTTTCGGGGAATCGATGTTTTCGTTGAGAGTGGACATCATCGGCACCTTCAGTTGGTGTGGATGCAACATTGCTATCCACAGAATTGGGATTACTCCTAGTTTTCCACAGATTCAGATGGGGCACGTGCATTCTCTACAAGGAATATTCACGCTTGAAGAATGACACGAATGGGAATCGTTGCGTGGAGTGGGCTTGAAGGAAGGGCAGTGGAATCGCTGCGTGCGGTGTGTGCTGTTCTTGGGATGAGCGTGTGGCAGGGGAGTCCCCATGATCTCAATGGCGCTCGAAGGGGATCCTCGCGCAGTAGTTCGCGCGAGGAGGTCAACAGGATCAAGGACCTCGTCAGTGTGGTTATTGCGGATTCTTCTCAGCGTTCAGGATGGGAACACTTGGGACTTCATGTCATCTGTGTGGGCGAGGGGCTTCGACTTCCCGGTGGGGAAAAGCTCCTTGGCCAATTACTTGCGGCCGATATGGCTCGATGGATAGCTACTCAAGGTTCCGTGGCTGGCCGCATATGCGTGGGGATCGCGGGATGGAGTGGGGGAGCGGGCGTTTCCACTCTCGCATGGGATCTGTGTCGCGATACTGGCAGTATTTGCGTCAATCTTTCTGGTCCCGGTCCTTTGTGCGCTTCACGAGGGTCGCTTCTTACTCCCCCTGCCGAGGCCGCAACTTGGTCCTCGATCAGTGTCCACGAGCACTTCTTCCTTCCCTCACTGATCCGAGAGCTTCCGGTCAGTCGAGGAGTCCCCTATCTGGGAGCGGATGCACACGGTGGCGCATACGCAGATGATTCACGGGTTCCCGCGGTGATTTCAGCGCTGAAGGGCGAAAGAAGTATCGTCTGCGATTTGGGACTGTGGGGGCCAAGATGCGCCCAAATTAGTGAGGTCATCGATGTCCTCATCCTCCTTGGTCACGGTGACGCGCTTGGAGCTGCGCGCTTATGTGCGCTCAGTGCTGCCAATCCTCCACCTTTCCCAACGTATGCACTCATTGCTCCACGGGTAGGGGCTGCGGGGTTGAGTCGCGCAGCCAGTGTTGGCCTGATTTCGCCTTCACAAATCACACGCATCGTGCACACCAGGGCCCGTCCGGTCTATGCGGCAGGGATGCGGCCTCGGCAGGGGAGACGGGGAAGGAAAGCGCGCGCACAACTGTGGGAACGCATGGAGGCACCACAATGAGTGTGACTGATGCGCTCTTGATGGCGAGCACTGCGGGAGAATCCCTCGATGAAGCAATTGTCCGTCTTAAAGCCCCGGGGAAGGGCATTGAGGATGTGGGATCCGCGCTCGAAGAGCTCGATGCGCGCCTTAATGGACTTGGGGAAGTGCTCGCGCCCTTGCTTCATCTTCCAGGAATTACCGATATTTTGGTGAATTCCACGCGGGTCTGGGTCGATCGCGGGCAGGGCGTGGAGCCCATCGACAATGGGTTTTCTAGTGAGGAAGAAGTGCGCGCCCTGGCCATCACAATGGCGGCGATCTGCGGTAAGCGCCTCGATGATGCAGTGCCAATAGTCGATGGAATCTTGCCCATGGGGGTTCGCGTTCATGCGGTGATTCCGCCGCTTTCCGGCGAAGGAACGGTCATTTCTTTGCGTATCCCAGCCCGTGGTGGCCTCACTCTTGAACAGATGCGCGCGGGAGCGAGTATTGATGACACCACGCATCAAATTCTGAGTCGAATGCTTGATGTGCGTTGCAATGTCCTCATTTCCGGGGCGACGGGGAGCGGGAAAACAACACTACTGTCTGCGCTTTTGAGCAGTATCGCAGCAAATGAGCGCTTGATCTGTATCGAGGAAATAAGCGAGCTGCACCCCGCTCACCCCCATGTCGTGCACCTTCAAGCGCGCCAGGCCAACACTCAAGGCCGAGGCGAAATTACTCTTTCCGAACTTGTGCGCGCTGCAATGCGAATGAGACCCGATCGCATTGTTTTGGGAGAGTGTCGGGGTAGGGAGGTACGCGACATTATGAGCGCCCTCAATACCGGACACCGCGGTAGTTTTGCAACGATTCACGCCAATACTCCCGCGGAAGTTCCAGCCAGGCTCAGCGCTCTAGGTGCGCTCGCGGAGATGAGCGCTGAGGCCACTCACGTGCAGGCCCGTGCCGCTTTTGACCTTGTCGTACACATGGAAAGGAGCGTGGGAAGTTCTGGAAATACTGGCCGGCGCGTTGCCCAGATTGGTGTTTTTGGAGTTGAGCGCGGGGAGCTCACCTGTGCGTGCGCCTATCGCATTGATCGCCGAGGCCGTGGTTCGACCGGTCCTGCCTGGGAAGAATTGCGTCGTGTGCTCAGTCGGGATTCGTAATGCGAGCGCGGCAGTTCACTCGCGTTCAAGCCTGGGATCCGCACCCTGCGGAGAAAGTCGCGCGCTGGCCTCGTTCGGGAAGAAAGAAAGAGGGCGGCCAAAAGACATCCACTGACGCTGAAAAGCTTGCGCAGAAACTTCGCAAAGTCAGTGCTTTGCTGCAGGTCGGCATTCCCGCGCAACAAGCGTGGCAGGAAGTGAGCCGAGTGAAAAGTTGCGGGGAAGGGGAGTTCGACGAGTGGGGAATTCCCGGGGAGATCATTACTCAAGCGGGCGAACACGCTCGGAGTATTCGTGCGGCCTGCGGGATCTCAGCAGTTCTTGGAGCTCCTCTTGCTCAGGTTTTGGATTGTCTTGCCGATAGTTTCGATGACCTTCACGAGGCGCAAGAAGCTCGAAGAATTGCGGGAGCCGGGCCCGCGCTCTCGGCAAAAATCCTCAACCTGCTTCCGATTGTGGCTCTGCTTGCGGTGAGCGTGATGGGAGTTAATCCTTTTCCTGTCCTTGCCGATGGAGGTGCAGGGACAGTGTGCGGCGGCGTCGGATTGGCGTTTTTGCTTGCCGGACGGTGGGTATCGGTGTCGATGATCCGGACATCCCAGCGCAAATGGGATGAAGACGGAAGCGAGGATACGGCGCTTGCGTGTGACCTTATGGCAGTAGCTTTGGATGCCGGAGCCTCAATTCCAAGGGCTCTGGAATGTCTTGGACGCTGTTCGGACCGTAACGAGTTGTGTCTTGTCTCAAAGCGTTTGAGTGTGGGGCTCGAATGGGAACTGGCCTGGCAGGAATGCTCAGAGCAATACCTTGAGGTCGCTGAGATCCTTCGCGAGGCATGGATGCGGGGTGCTGCAGTAGATGAACAATTGCGTCGTTTTGGCGCAATGGCTCGAAAGAAGCGTCTTGCAGATGCGCGGGCGGGTGCCGAAGAACTAGGGGTGAGGCTTGTTGTACCCCTTGGGCTTCTCATGTTGCCGGCATTTATCTGCCTAGGTGTCGTTCCCGTGTTGATCACGCTCGCTCACAGTGCAATCTGACAGTTTTCAAGGAAGTTTTCCACAGTATTCGCGTGCTAACGATTCATCCACAGATTCGTGAGGCAGAAGAGATAAGCAGGCTAAAAAAGGGCACTCTCGAAGACATGGGACAACACAGGAAGGAGACTCCCATGAATAAGAACATGACAACGCAGAGTGCTGATATGCGGGAAGAAAACTGCGACGCGGAAGAGGGCTCGACGACCGTTGAATACGCGATCGGTGCCCTTGCGACCGCTGGATTTGCCGGTTTGCTTCTCGTCGTGCTCAAATCCGGTGTCGTTCAGTCGGCTCTGGAGCACCTCATTTCAACGGCACTGAGTTTTTCATGAGCAGGCGCACTCAGCTCACCGTGCCTTCGCCTGATCGAAAGGGAGATGAAGGCATGGTGAGCGTTGAAATTGCACTGGGAACCTTCTCAATCGTCGTCATGATCGCAATAGTCATTTCGGTGTTTGCGGCATCAATGACCACTCAGACATTGTGTTCTGCACTGGGAATTGGCGTGCGTGAAAGCGCTCGCGGAGGTGATGGCATACAAGCTGCCCAAGCAGTAGGCGCAGGATTGAGTAACCTTCACTTTGAATTCAGCAGCGATGAGCGCTGGATCTATGGCTCAGCTGAAAGTTCTTATCGGGGTCCTGCTGGAGTCCTGGGCTTTCACGCGCACTGTCGCTACCAAGGTTTACGTGAGAGCACTCTTGTCGGCGGTGAAGACTGATGTCTGTGGTGGATCAATCTGGGGCCGATAGAACGAAAGGACGGAGCGCTGACCAGGGCTCGGGAACCGTGATGGTGATCGGAGTTGTCGCACTTGCCATGGTGCTCGCCTGTGCGGGAATTGTGTGCGCAGTTTTCCTTGTGTCCTTGAATCGGGCTCAAGATATCGCGGATCTGAGTGCCTTGGCAGGCGCGGACATTTCTGCGACTGCTCAGTGGGAGGACGTTGAGGACAAAGCGTGCCAAGTAGCGCAAGAAGTTGCAGAAAGCAATGGCGCGCAACTGAGCTCATGCCGGTGCGAGGGCGTCGATACCATCGTGAGGATTCGTCTTAAAGGTGCATGGGGATGGATGATTGGGCGCTCTGCTCGAGCGGGTGTTGACCCCGTAGATGCACTTGAGGGGCCTGCCCCCCGGCTGGCCCCTCAAGTATCCCATCAACACAGTGCGAGTTTCCCGAAAAGTCTTTCGGTGTGGCATCCCCGCTTAAGCGGGGTCCAACTCTCGATGACTTAAATATAAGAAACCATGCTGTGTGGATACTATTTTGTATCTGGAAGTTTTCTGGGAATCTCTTCGAAGGGGGAATGCTCACAGAGGAACTCCAAGAGGCGACGCGCCCCCTCCTTCGACAGGGGTTCATTTCCGTTGCCGCATTTGGGAGATTGGATGCATCGCGGGCAGCCATCGTGACACTGGCACTCTGCGACAGCCTGGTAAGTGCGCTGAATCCACTCTCTGGCATGCTTAAATCCAAAATGCGCATAACCCGCGCCACCCGGATACGAATCGTGGACGAAAACCGTCGGCAAGTCCGTATCCGTGTGCAGATTCGTCGACAATCCACCCAAATCCCAACGATCGCAATTCGCACACAGTGGCAGTAGGGCGATAGATGCGTGCTCGGCAGCGTGAAGAGAGCCCAAAACACTACCTCGATCAATTCCTAGAGAAGCCATCGTTGATGGCGAGAGGGTGTACCAACACGCTTGGGTACGCAAAGTACGTTCGGGCATAGCAAGTTGAGTATTGGAAATAAACTCCAAACCGGGCAAGCGAAGCAGGTCAAAATCAGTCACCTGGCGCGTGACATCGACACTACCTCGATACCAATGAACCAAGGAATCTGGACTGACCCATTCTTCATCCACGTCAACAATGCGAATGGAGACAGCGTCTTGTGCTCTGGTTCGTAAGGGGGTGCGAACTTCTTCAACGTATGCCAGCCTTGCGGGTCCCTCCTCAAGAGAAAGGACATGGAAAGTACGTCCCTGATGTACATAAATCGCATCGGGAAATACTTGAGAATCCGCAGAATCTTGAGGGACCGACCCGATGATGCTTCCACTTCGAGCATCAACGATTTGAACATCCCGACCACTGCCACGGATCTGAATTCGATCCCAGGGTTGCTGATCGGAGGTGATATTCCAGCGCCAGCCACCACTGCGGTTTACAAGCTGACCTTCGGCGCCAAGCTGCGCTAAAAGTGCGGGCGCTTGCGCGCCAAATACTTCGGCGGCTTCCCTGTCAGAAAGAGGAATTTCTCCAGCTGCGGCGCACAGGTGATCGCGCAAAACCCAGGGGTTATCGGGGTCAAGAACTGCGGCCTCGACAGGGGAAAAGATCTCATCACTGTGGTGCACAAGGAAAGAATCAAGGGGGTTATCACCAGCAATCAGAACGGAAATACCCTCCGCACCGGCTCGTCCCGATCGACCAACCTGCTGCCAGAAAGATGCTCGCGTACCCGGCCAACCGGCAGTGATCGTGACGTCCAAACCGGAAATATCGATCCCCATCTCCAAAGCGGAAGTGGTTGCCAAGGCTCGAAGCTGACCGGAGCGGAGCGCGGCTTCCAAGGCGCGTCGCTCTTCGGGGAGAAAACCTCCCCGGTATGCGGCAACGGTAGAGGCAAGCTCGGGACTGTCGTGGAGATTCTCGCGCGTTTGAGCAGCGACAGTTTCCGCGCCGCCTCGAGAGCGGACAAAGGTCAACAGGCGCGCATTGTTGCGGACCAGCTCTGCCGACAACAAAGCGGCTTCGGTTTGTGCAGAAAGGCGCTGAGTCGGTGCCTCAAGAACTGCTTCTTCGCCCGCCTCGGTGGCTTGCAGGGCAGAAAGGAAAGACTCAATTGAAACTTCATCTTCGCGAGGAACCTCGCGCCCCTCCCACATGAAAACGTGGTGGGTGCCGCGCCCCGATGTGTCTTCGGTGATGGCATTGACCTTCTCACGTCCGATCATCGTCTGCGCAACAGACTCTGGATCTGACAGGGTCGCCGACATCATGATCACCTGAACGCGTGCGCCAAGGTGTCGTGCAATACGCAAGAGTCTGCGCAAAACCAAGGAAATATGGCTTCCGCTCACGCCGCGCCACTGGTGCATCTCATCAACAATCACGTAACGCAAGGATGCCAACACACGCATCCACCGTTCGTGGTTTGGAAGCATGACGTAGTGCAGATAGTCCGGATTTGTTAGGACAATGTCGGCGTGAGCGCGCGCCCAATTCTTGGCCTCGCGAGGGGTATCTCCATCAGCAAGCGCGACGGACAACTGCTCGGGGAGCGCCCCAATGAGCTCATTGAGCGAGTGGAGCTGATCCGCAGCCAGGGCCTTCGTCGGCGAGAGATATAGGCACGTGGGCCGATGGTGGATATCGGAAATGCGGCTCGAGACCTCGGCATTGAGGAGGTCAGAGAGGATGGGCGTCCATGCGACCAGGGATTTGCCTGAACCTGTGCCCGTCGCAATGACAACATCGTGACCGCAGTGAATTGATTGGAGCGCTCGGAGCTGGTGGAGCCAGGGGGAATCTACGCCTTGCTTCTTCCATGCAGAAACAAGGGACGAAGGGAGCCAATCAGGCCAGGGCCCACATTCAGCCGCGCGCGCGGGAAGAAAACGGTAATCAACGAATTGACCACTATTTCCACGAGCGCGAATGATGTCAAGAAGGGCCTGTGAGTGAGTGCTCATCCCAAGCCGAAAGCCGCACCGGAGCGGGCGGGTGGAGCGCCGGCCTCGTCAGTTTGAGAGGGGAAAGGCGCATCAGTATCAGACTGTGTATAGGGAGCACTTTCGGGAGCGCTCCACCCAAGAGTCTGAGTCGCTGCCTCTTGCATGTAACGGATTGCGTCGATACCCGTGGAAATTCCGGCTCCCAGGTGGTCGGTCAATTGCTGATCTGACAATCCTGCCGAGGTATCAACGGCAAAATCTGCGCACACCTGAAGGGAGCCCTCGGGGTCGAGCATCCAATACACGGTCGGGAAGTACTTCTCACGATTCCATGAATCTGCGGCGGCGAAAAGCGGGTGCCCCGCGGTTTCGGCATCAAAATCGGTGTCCCATACCGCGCGGATCGATAGGAAACGCTCGGCAGAATCCATGCTCAGCAAGAAGGGGATGCCGTCGAAGACTGCACCGGCAGCCCGGTTTTCAGCCAAAACATCGGCCTGGAACTGGAGATCGGCCAAAGCGCGCATCAGACGATCAAAAGTCACCTTGTACGGAGTCGTTGAATCGTTCGGGATAGCGAAGGGGCCTGGAAGAGTGCTCATGCGTGATCTCCCTCCTCGTTCCACGTCACAAAGTCGGAGAGAGTCTCCTCAAGGTCGGAGAAGAACCCCATCATCATCGACATCGAGGTTTCGAAAAACGCATCGAGCTGAGCTTCGGACAGCCCGTTCGTCGCCACAATGTCGCATTCGGCGATCAATCCGTATCGGCGACCGTCCTCGAAAGGAGCGAGATACGCCTTCGGGCCGGTTCGCGTTGAATTACAGCGCCGCACCTCTTCAACAAGGGAAGCGAACTGAGCGTCATCGGTTGCGATCCCACGCCAATGTGCGCGCAACTGAAGGATGTGGGGATTCGAGGTGTTCCAAAAATAGACAGCATTACGCGTCGGTACGGCGAGTTCTTCTTCCGAAGACTCTCCGAAATTCAGATCGTGGCCGTGGAGAACCGTGCGAATACGGTCGGTGTTGACCGGTGAAAGCGACACGTAGCACCCCTGATCGGAGTCGTAAGGTAGCGTTTCGTCACCGTGACTCACGCTTGTTGACTTTCCCACTTTAACCGACGCGCGGGGTCGAGGCTCGAGATAAGGGATGGGAAAAATTCGGCAAAGGCATCCCGGTCAACCGAGCAAAAACCAAGCATTCAGATAGATAAACCTCTGTATTGATGACTAAAATAAAGCCTTCGAAGGCGGTGCCTAGAGGGAAGGAGTAGCCGATGACAGGGCGTCAGTCCCACCTTTCCGAAACTCCCTCCACCAGTGGTGAAACCGAAGTCTTTTCTGCACCTTCCACGGGTGCGTCATCCATGGGGGAGGGCGCAACGCGTACCCTTCCCGAGGCCTCGGCCCACCCCGAAGGACCCCGAGGTGCGCGTCCCGCATTTGCGCGCATCAACCGTCCGGCCTCGCCCGCGCCGGCAAAGACCGCCTCCAGGCGCTACCGCCCTCGCCTTTTCCGGCGCATTAGCGCCGCGGCAGGGTGCGCGCTCCTCAGCACCGTTATCGCTTTCCTCGCAATCTTTACCGTCAAGGGTCAAGCAATTGACACCTTGTCAATGGAAGCGGCAATGCGCTGGGCTGACCCGCTCGGCTCCCTTGGCCGCACGGTTACGCACATCATCTCTGTTCCGGCAATGATCATTATCGGGGTAGTGGTCGTTGTCATTGCCTGGCTGCGTCGTCGCCCAACTCTTGCGGGCCGCGCGCTTGGAATGGTGATCGCAGCCAATACGACGACCCAGGTTGCCAAGCTTCTGATTGAGCGCCCGGACTACCATATGTCAGCTGCGACAGTGAATTCTCTTCCCTCCGGTCATACGACTGTTGCGATGTCCCTTGCCTTGGCCTTGGTGATGATTGCTCCCGAATGGTTCCGAGGCCCAGCGGCGTGGATCGGGTACCTGTGGACGTCGCTCGTGGGAATTTCTGTCATGGTGTTTGGCTGGCATCGTCCCTCGGATGTGCTGGTCGCGATGGCCGTGTGCGGTTTTTGGGCCTTGATTCTGTGTCCTCTGGAAGACCGGCCCCGCCACGGGGTTCCCGTGCAAAAAGCGATGGTCGTTATTGCGCTTGCGAGTGCGATTGCCGCTGCCTTGGGCTTGGTGTACTCGTTGTGGGCATTGACTCCCAATGATTTGGCGCAGATGGGGTCCGGGGGCATTACCTACGCGGAGTTCTTGGATGCTTTGCCGCGCAGAGCGCATGTGCTTGCGGGGATTTCCTCTTTTGCGGTGATTGCAGTTGGTGGCCTCGTGATCCACGAGGTTGATCGCCTCTCAGGCGAGTAAATACGAAAAACTTATTCACAGCCTGTTCAGGACTTTGATCCAGGCGCGCACCGTCGCGCGTAAATTGTGCATTTTGCGCGAGTCGCGACACTCCGCATGTCGCCCCTGCCTCTCCGGTATTGCCACTAGATATTGTGGGATGCGTTCGTCTCAAGCACTAGATATTGTGCCCCCACAGCGATGATGCCAAGTAAGTCGGAAAGGTCAATCGTGACTACGTCTCCCACAACACGCTACGAAATCGACGCGATCTCAACGATCGAGGAATACCTCGACCGCTCTGACTGGCGCGTCAACGCAAACGCCAACCAGGGATACTCACTGGGTGGTCTGATCCTCAACTCCGCCGGAAAGATGATTGCGAACTACTGGCTGGAGCGCGTCTACTCTCCCGAAGCGGGCGTCGCACACCGCAACGGTGACATTCACATCCACGACCTCGATATGTTCGCTGGCTACTGCGCAGGATGGTCGCTCAAGCGCCTCATTCAGGAGGGTTTCAACGGGGTCAGTGGCGCGATCGCCTCGGCACCCCCCAAGCACTTCTCTTCCGCCTGCGGCCAGATCGTGAACTTCCTCGGCACGCTTCAGAACGAATGGGCCGGCGCCCAAGCCTTCTCCTCCTTCGATACCTACATGGCGCCTTTCGTTCGTCTGGACAATATGACCTACGACGAGATCCTTCAGTGCATGCAGGAACTGATCTACAACCTCAACGTGCCTTCGCGTTGGGGAAGCCAGTGCCCCTTTACAAACCTCACTTTCGACTGGACCTGCCCCGATGACTTGGTTGATGAGCACCCGCTGATTGGCGATGAGATCGTTGATTTCACCTACGGTGAGCTCCAGAAGGAAATGAACCTTGTTAACCGCGCCTTCATCGAGGTCATGACCGGGGGAGACGCCGATGGTCGCGTCTTCACCTTCCCCATCCCGACCTACAACATCACTCCCGACTTCGATTGGGAGGGCGAAAACGTTGAGGCGCTTTTCGAAATGACCGCGAAATACGGTCTGCCCTACTTCCAGAACTTCATCAATTCTGACCTGGACCCGCACATGATTCGCTCGATGTGCTGCCGTCTCCAGCTGGATCTTCGCGAGCTGCTCAAGCGCGGAAACGGACTTTTCGGTTCAGCAGAACTGACCGGTTCCATCGGTGTTGTCACCATTAACATGGCGCGCCTGGGCTACCGTTTCGCGGGAGACATGGACGGCCTCGTCAAGGAACTGGACCGACTGATCAACGTCGGCTCGGAAAGCTTGGAAGCAAAGCGTGAAACGATTCAGTACCACATGGATCACGGGCTCTTCCCTTACTCGAAGCGCTACCTCGGCCACCTGAACAATCACTTCTCCACCATCGGCGTCAACGGCATGAACGAGATGGTCCGTAACTTCTCGGGCGACGCCTACGACATCACTGATCCCGCGGGATTCGACATGTGCTGCGCAATCCTCGACCACATCCGTGAGCGCATGGTCGAGCTCCAAGAAGCCACCGGCCATATGTACAACCTCGAGGCAACCCCCGCCGAAGGAACGACCTACCGTTTCGCGAAGGCCGACCGCTTGCACTACCCGGGAATCCTCCAGGCTGGAACCGAGGAACAGCCCTACTACACGAACTCCTCGCAGCTTCCCGTGGGTTACACCGACGATCCCTTCCAGGCGTTGGAGGATCAGGAAGTCCTGCAGGGCAAGTACACGGGCGGCACGGTTTTGCACCTGTACATGGGCGAGCGCATGAGCTCGGGTGCGGCCTGCAAGGAAATGGTGCGTCGTTCACTCACCGCCTTCAAGGTCCCCTACATCACCATTACCCCGACCTTCTCGATTTGCCCCGTGCACGGTTACCTCGCTGGCGAGCACTTCACCTGCGAGAAGTGCGCTCACGCTCACCCCGAGCGCGAGCCTCAAGAGTGCGAGGTCTGGACCCGCGTCATGGGCTACTTCCGCCCCGTGAAGTCCTTCAATATCGGCAAGAAGGGCGAGTACGCCGAGCGCACGATGTTCTCCGAGGCTGCGGCATCTGAGCACGGTGAATTGGTGAGCGCTTTCCCGCCCGTGGACCAGCGATGAACCTTGCAACCCTGACCGCCTCGGACCTGCAGATCGCGGGTCTGACCCCGATGTCCAGCGTGGACTGGCCGGGGAAGTTTGTGGCGACAGTGTTCGCCCAAGGGTGTCCTTGGGCGTGCCCGTACTGCCACAATCAGGCGATTATCGACCCGAAGATCCCGGGAGTGGTTTCTTGGGAGAGTGTCGAGGAACTGCTGGGTCGGCGTCGGGGTCTGCTCGACGGCGTGGTCTTTTCCGGTGGCGAGGCCACGCGCCAGTTGGCCGTCCTCCCGGCCATGCAACGCGTGCGTGAGCTTGGTTTCAAGGTTGGATTGCATACGGCGGGTCCCTATCCCGCGCGTCTGCGCGAGATCCTACGCACCGGCCTTGTGGATTGGGTCGGTATCGACATCAAGGCGATGTCTGGTCCCAATTACGAGGCCGTGGCTGGGCGCCCAAATTCGGGGCCGAAAGCGTGGGAGAGCTTGGGTGAAGTCCTCGATTCTGGGGTTTCCTACGAGGTGCGCCTCACGGTGTACCCCGATGGGCCTCGTGATGGTTACGAGGTTGCCTCTTGTGTGAAGGATCTGGGGGCAACTCACTTCGCTTTGCAGCAGGCACGTGCATTGGGGACAGCCCAGGGTTTTAACGCGGGGGATGCTGCGTGGGACCTCGAGGTCCAATCCTTGGCCGACGACATTGAAAAACTTGGGTTTGAATCTTTTCAGTTCAGACCTGCCTAGAAAACGACGAGCTCGGTTGCTCCGTGTGTCATGGGGAGGAGCCGAGCGTGTCAATGGCCGCGATGTGCACTGAAGTGGGGTTGAGTGCAGCGGCTATGGGTTGTCGGGAGCGCGTGATATCGCGCTCCCGACAACTGCTATCCGGCGTAGACTCATTGAGTCTCAAACATCAACATGCGTGAGGAGTTTTCCCCATGATGATCGTTGCAATGGCTTTTGCCGTTCTTTCCGCGCTGCTTCACGTTTTCATCTTCTATATGGAGTCAATCTCCTGGACCTCCGAGCGCACCTGCGCAACCTTCAACATGAGTGAAGAAGCGGCTGAAAACACGAAAGAAATGGCCTTCAACCAAGGCTTTTACAACCTCTTCCTCGCGCTTGAGGTATTCGTAGGGGTCCTCGTCTACGTGTTCGCGTCCCCGGCCGTTGGCCTCGCCCTCATGCTCTTTGGGACCGGATCGATGCTCGCCGCAGCACTGCTCCTCTTCATCACCTCGCCGGATAAGCGAAGCGCAGCCATCAAGCAGGGAGCCCTTCCCCTCTTCGCCGTCATCGCCTTGGTTGCCACGATGACACTGATTTTCCTGGTCTAATTCGTGCACAAAGTAGCGTCGGTGAAGTAGGTTAGTTCTGTGAGTGCACCACAACCTCAACTGTCCCGACGCGAGCTCTACCGCCGCGAACGCCAGCTTAAGCAGAACTCGATCTTCTCGATCGTGTTCTCAGTCATGGCTGGCGTCAGTGTGTTGAGCCTTTTGGTGCTGACGGGAATCCTTCCCATCCCCTTCCTCAACGGTTTTTCCGCGAAGGTCGAGTACGCCTCGGCGGGCGATATCCCCTGCCCCAGCGAAGAAACCCAGCCCCTCGCGGCCTCGGGAATCAAGGTTCAAGTACTGAACACAACCTCGCGTTCGGGGGTTGCGCGCGACGCCTCGGACATGCTGAAGACCGTCGGTTTCCAGGTCGCTGACCCCTCCAACTCCTCACCGGAGTACGCGGGATCGGCACAAATTCAGGCAGGACCGCAGTCAGTGGACCAGGCCTACACGGTGGCGCGTTTCTTCCCCTCATCGCGAGTAACCCTGACCGACAATACCGAACCCGGCGTCACGGTTCTTCTGGGTTCGCTCTACAACGGCGCACTGACCGCCGAAGATCTGCAGCGCGTGCAGGAAAACCATGACAACCTCAAAGGCCCCAGCACCTGTCTGCTGGTGAAGTCGACGAAGTAAAAGTTGCCGGCGCGCTGCTAAAAGCGAGCGTGCGAAAGGTCTGGAAGCGAGTCCAGATAGGCCAGAGCCGCAGAAATCAGTGCGCGGCGTTCCTGGGTGGTCAGATCGTAGGAATTGATGTGGTCGTGGACCCACAAACCATCGGCGATGATGTACAGCAGGTAAATGTCTGGATCCGCAAGGATTTCCTCACGCGGGAGCAGCCAGGGGCCCAAAATGTTGTCCCACACCTCGGCGCCTTCTTCGCTGGTGTGCGTATCGAGAGCAAGTAAGAGGTCTGCGCGGGTTGCGCTTTGCGAGAGTACCTCGACGACGGCGCGCAAGCGTTCGCGGGGGGAAAGTTCTTCGGGCGGGGCGCCCGCGGCCTCGAGCAGGCTTGCTCGCCACGACGAGGCCAAGTGCTCGTTGAGCGCCAACAGCAGCGCCGCGCGCGAGGGGAAGTGGTAGAGCAGGCCGGACTTCGACATTCCTGAAGCCTTCGCCAGCGAATCGTAGGTCAGGGCATCCAGGCTCTTCTTATCGATAATCTCGAGGGCGGCCTGAATGAGCAGGGATTTTTTACTCGTGCGCATACTTGGTCTCCTTCGGATTGTCTGTCAGAAGCGCGGCGGTGACGACGGCAGCGGTGAAAGAGACTGCAATCGCGATGCACAGCGTCCACGTGTAGGCGGTATCGATAGCGGAGGCGGCCATGGGGGCAAGAGCCGGATTATGAGCCGAGGCATCCATACTATGCGCAACTTCGGGCGCGGCGTTGATTGTGTAGAAAAGTGACATCAGCGAGCCGAGGATGGCGACCGAAAGCATGGTTCCAAATTCGTAAGAAACCGATTCAATTGCCGAGGCCATACCAGTGCGGTGCGCGGGAGCGGAGCCGATGATCGCGGTCGAGGTGACGCTCATGGCCAGGCCAGTACCCGTACCAACGAGGACCAGGGCAATCATGAAGAGCGGGAAGAAACCTTCGCGGATGGCAAAGACCGCAAGGATTCCAGCGATGGTCGCGATGACGTAGCCTCCCGAGATGACCGTCCGAAAACCAATGCGATCAACGTAGCGGCCGCCGAAGATTGCGCCGGGGAAAGCAGCGATTGCGACTGCGCCGGTCACGAGGCCGGCTTGGAGCGGGGTGAACCCGGCGGAGAGCTGGAAGCGCTGGGTTGTGAGGATTTCAATTCCCGAGACGACGAACATTCCGAGAAATGCGCCGAGGAAACCAGCGGTGAAGAGGCGGCTCTTGAAGACGTCCAGGGTGAGGAGCGGAGTGTCAAGGAAGCGCTGGCGGTGGACGAATAGGGCGAGACCGATCGCAAAGAGGACGATTCCCGTTGTTACCAAAGTGGTGTCGATGGGGGTGTGTGCCAGATTTTCGATGGTGAGGACCAGGCCGACCATGGTGACGGTTGCGTAGAGGGAGGACATGAAATCCCAATTGCGTTTCGGGTTGGGGAAATTGTCCGGTGCAATGAGGTAGGTGCCCACAAGGGCGATGATGACGATCGGAATGTTAATGAGGAAGACTGCGCCCCACCAGGTGTGGGTCAGGAGGAAGCCGCCCAGAAGGGGCCCGACGGCGGAGCCGACTGTCGCGACCGAGCCCCAGATTCCAATCGCGGTGTTGCGCTCGCGGGGTTCGAAGAAGGTCTGGCGGATGAGGGCGAGTGTGGAGGGCATAAGGACTGCTGCTCCGGCTCCGAGGAATGCGCGGGCGCCGATGAGAACACCAACGTTGGGTGCGAATGCTGCGACCGCCGATGCGATGCCGAAAATCGTGAGTCCGATTTCGAACATGCGACGGTGACCGATTTTGTCTCCGAGTGTTCCGGTTCCTAGGAGCAGGCCAGCAAGGACAAGGGGGTAGGCGTTGATGATCCACAGGCCCTGTTGGTGGCTCGTGTGGAGGTCGGCTCGAAGGGTGGGGAGCGCAACGTAGAGGATCGAGTTATCTGCAGCAACGATGAATAACCCGAGGGAAATGATCAGCAAGAAGGCCCAACGAGCTCGGGCCGATTCGGAGCGCATGCGAAGATGCTAGCACATAACTGTAACGGACGTCCGGTTTAGTTACTGGATGTGAGTGTAGGCCGTTGTGGGTAAAAGCCGGGGCCGGGAGTGTCCTTTCGAACACCCCCGGCCCCGAATGATCAGAGTCGATCAGGCTTGAGTGGAGCGATGCCGTGAAGCGTAGGGTTCGCTCTCGAGTTCGGATCCTGCGGGAGCCGAAGCGGGCGAGGCCTGCTCAAGGTTGGTTCCACGCAGCTTCGAGATGCCGCGCATGCCGTGGTAGACGATGATCGCAGCGCCGGTGCCCAGGGCGATACCGCCGAAGGTCATGCCGCTGATGTCCCAGGTGAAGTCTGCGATTGCGACGATCAGTGCGATAGCAGCGGTATTGAGGTTGACCGGGTTGGCGAAGTCCACGCGGTTCTGGACCCAGATACGCACGCCGAGCATGCCGATCATGCCGTAGAGAACGGTACCGGCGCCGCCGAGGACACCGGAGGGAATCGTTGCGATGAGCGCACCGAACTTGGGCATGAGGGAGAGCAGGAAGGCGCAGCATGCTGCGACGATGTAGGCAGCCGTTGAGTAGACGCGGGTTGCGGCCATAACACCGATGTTTTCGGCGTAGGTCGTCGTACCGGAACCGCCGCCCGCACCTGCGAGCATGGTGGAAACACCGTCTGCGAAGAGTGCGCGTCCGGTCAGATCGTCAAGGTTCTCGCCGGTCATTGCGGACACGGACTTCACGTGGCCGACGTTTTCGGCGATAAGGACGAAGACCACGGGGACGAAGAGGCCCAGAGTGGAGACCGAGAAGGAGGGGGTGTGGAATTGCGGCAGACCGAACCATGCGGCCTCGCGAACTGCATCGAACTTGACCTCGTGCTGGAACACTGCAGCAATGTAGCCAATGAGGACGCCGAAGAGGATGGAGAGGCGGCCGATGATGCCCTTGAAGAGGACCGTGATCAAGCAGATCGAGACGATCGTGATGACGGCGGTGATGGGGCCGGTCTTGACCCAGTTCCATGCGGCGGGCGCAAGGTTCAGACCGATGAGGGCGACGATTGCGCCGGTGACGGTCGGGGGCATGATGGCGTCAATCCAGCGCACACCTGCGAAGTGAACGATGATGCCGACAAGAGCCAGGGTTGCGCCGGTGGCAATGATGCCGCCCAGAGCGAAGCTCGGACCGAGATCCTGCATTCCGGAGACGGCCATGATCGGCGAAATTAAAGCGAAGGACGACCCCAAATAACTTGGGAGTCGTCCTGCAGTGATAAGGAAGAAGAGGAGCGTTCCGATTGCCGAGAAGAACAGCGTCGTTGACGGCGGGAATCCGGTGAGCAAGGGAACCAAAAAAGTTGCCCCGAACATTGCAACGACGTGTTGTGCGCCAATTCCAATTGTTCGAGGCCAAGAAAGACGTTCGCCGGGAAGAACTACGTCCCCGGGAGCAATACTGGTGCCATCGCCATGAAGTTTCCAGCGGAAGAATCCAGATTGTGCAACAGACATGCTGTTAAATCTCCGATCAGTTAAAAGGTCTGGGCCGAAACCGGTCGGAACACCATCATAGCCTTCTTTTGCGCTTGAACATAAAACCGCTCGCTATGTGGCGCCTCACATCAGAAGCCCTCGATGTGGCATCCTTGAGGAAGGAAGAACATGAAGGGAGCCTGATGAGTGCATTAAACCCCTATGCTCCCGGCGGGAGTGGGATCAGCGGGCAGGGCGCGGCAGCTGCAAACAGTGCCCCTGGGCAAGCTGGCGTAAACGGTGCCGCAATTCAGACGGCAACCGTTGGAATTGACGATCCCTATGGTCCAACCCCGCACCTTGAGACTCCAAAGCCCCAGCAGACACAAATGGTCTTTCCGGGTAGCGATGATCCGGCGCTGCTCTACGTATTTTCCTCGCCCGGTTATACCTCACCTAAGCCTCAAGTGAATTCCGTTGCCACTGCTGCCGCATGGTGCGGGTGCTTCTCTTTACTCTTCATTCCCGCATTCATTGCAGTCATTTTGGGGACGATCGGGCTTGTGCAGTCAACGTCGATGAACGGCGTAGGGCGCAAGGCTGCGATGGGGGCAATTGGTGCTGGCAGCGTCGGCATTGTCTTCTGGGTTTTAGCTTGGATGCTTGCCTTTAGCGGGCTGAAGTAGGAAATTCACGCGCGTGCTATTCACCTATGGTGAGGGATTCCACGCTGGATAGTGGCATCAAAATTTCGCGATTTCGGCGAATTCCGCTAGCATTACGGGGTGCGTGTTTCACGCTCCGGAGGATTCGCCTAGTGGCCTATGGCGCACGCTTGGAAAGCGTGTTGGGTGCA